>NZ_CP063458.1:653626-1307253 GCF_015169395.1 Humisphaera borealis | reverse complement strand
ATGTTGCCGAGCCGGCCCAGGTCGCGGGCCGATTGCAGTTGCTGGTCGATCAGCGGGGCGACGTCGCGCTCGAGGACTTGCCGGTGAACGTCTGAAGCCGCCAGCGCGGCTTCGGCCCGAGCAAGGGCCGCGATCAGGTTTTCGTACTCGGCCTCCGCGGCCGCCCGGGCGGCATTGCGCTCGGCGGTCGCCTCGGCGATCGCCTGGCGGTTGGCGTTGAAGATCGGAATTGGAATCCCCAGCCCGCCCAGGATTCGGCTCGTGCCCTCATCGCGGCCGAACCCGCCGCCGAGCGTCAGGTCGGGGTACTGCCGGCGGATCTCCAGTTCGAGTGATCGCTCGGCAACGGCGTACTGCTGGCGGGCGTGCAGGAGTTTGGGATGCAACGCCACCAGCCGTTCACGCCGTTCTTGTGCGGTCGTTCCCGAATCAGCGAATGCGGCGGGCAACGAGGGCAAGAGCTGTACGGCCGCTTCGGGGGTCAATCCCATCAGCGATTTGACGCCGATCTCCTGTTCTGTTCGCCGGGCGACGAGCGAACGCAGTTCAGCCTGCTTGCGAGCGCGCTCGATCTTGAGAAGACCAGCCTCCAGCGGGCTCATTTCGCCGGCTTTCTGCAACTGCTCGGCCTGCTTCACGAAGACGTCGAGGTCTTTGACGAACCCATCAATGAGTTCCGAACGCCGTTGCAGTTGGTGCAGCTCCAGCCAGGCCTTGTCGAGGTCGGTGAGAACACGCTGTTCTTCGAGAAGGGCGGTGGTCCAGGCTGCGTCGGCCTGGGCGAGACTTTTCGCCCGCTCCAAGCCCGGCGTTCCCGACAGGGGCAGCGTCAGTTCCAGCATGCCGCCGATGACCCATGGGTGCGACACGCTCTGGATGATGCGTTCGGCGTCGATGCGCAGGGTCGGGTCCTGCCAGCGGCCGGCCTCGGCTGCCGACGCTGCCGGGACGCGCGCCTTCAGGCGGGCGGCGCGGACATCGGGATTGAAGTAGAGCGCGACAACGTGCGCCTCGTTCAAAGAAAACCCGTCGGCCGGATCGAAAGCGGGTTCGGCGGCGCGCGCGGAGGCGAGTTCTCGCGCATACGCCGCGACGTCCGGCGACGCAGGGTCGCGTGATTGCCACGCCGCGCCGTGCGCAGCCAGATCCAGCGGAGTGGGTCTGTAGGACTGACAGCCGGCCAGCAAGGCCGCCGTCAGAAATGCAACGTATCTCATGAAATGTCCGTGCGCGGATGCAGTCGCTTCGAACTGCCTGACAGGGCGTCGAACGACACAAGAGCGCGTTCAGAACCAGAATTGCGTTACGGCTTTGATGGAAAAACGAACGGAAGGGCGCGATGACGCTCTAGATGACGAGAACAACGCTGCGAAGAAGGTGGGGAGGCGAGCCGATGCAAGCGGGATCGAGCGTGTCCGGCAGACGCGGCGGCTGCTGGATACTGACAAACGCGATTGACGCGATGAACGCAGGCAGGCCGACGTCCGTCTGGGCCGACGACTTGCGAGCCTGGCTCTGGAAGTCGCCACCCGGCAGGGCGATATCGATGCAGTCGTGGCGATGGCAATCGTCGGCAACGCCGTCGCAGCAGGCGTCGGCCGGAGCATCGCCGACCGGCAGGGCGTGGTCGCAGTCGTCACCGTGATCGTGCACGTGGGAAATCGACTGCGCGGCTTCGGACGCGATAAAGACGTGGCTGTGATCCCCGCCGGCCACACAGAGCACCAGCGACCTGCCGCCCGGGGCGGCCGAGGCAACGGTCAGCAGGACCACGAGTGTCCCGGCGAGCAGGCGTTGGAGCGACGAATAGATCACGCGTTAGCACTCTATCGGCAACGCGCGACCGGGGTCAAGTAAACAACAATCCCGGCGAAAGCAGGCCGAAGCCGCTCTCGCCGGGACTGCGATTTATCGGGCATTACTTCGACGCGGCCTTGGCGAGCCGCTTCACGATTTCGCCGTGGGGCTGCAGGCCGACCATCCGATCGACGACCTGACCGTTCTTGAAAACGATCAGCGTCGGGATGGAATTGACCTGGAACCGCGCCACTAGCGCCTGCGACTCGTCGATGTCCACTTTGGCGACGACTGTCTGACCGGATTGCTCTCGGGCGACGCGGTCGATCGTGGGGCCCAGGGCCCGGCAGGGCGGGCACCACTCGGCCCAGAAGTCCACCAGCACCGGCTTATCCGTCGATGCCAGGGTGGTGTCAAAGTCGCTCTCGGTCAGATGAAGCGTGGTTCCGATGTCCGTAGTTGCAGTGTTCATGATGATTACCTTTCTACAGCTTTGATGCCGTTGCCGTCCGCGGCGTGACATGCTTCGTTCGGCCCGTCGCAGGGCGCGCCTGGCATTACGGAGATTTCGCCGGTTTACACCGCCAGGGCCGCCTTACGTGCGTGCACTGCTGGGAAGTCCACGTCCACACCGAACGCCCGGTTGAAATAGTTGGTGAATACGTTGAGTGCCACTGCCGCGACGACTTCGGCGAGTTCGGCGTCGGACAATCCGGCTTCCTTTGCAGCGGCAAAGTCGTCGTCCGATACGCCACCCTTGCTATCGATCACCGCCTGTGCGAACGCCAGAGACGCGCTGGTTCTGGCATCGCCGGAGAGTCCGTCGCGGGCGGCATCGATCTCGTCCTGCTTGAGCCCCACGAGCTTTCCGATCGCCGTATGCGCGGATAGGCAATAGTCGCAGGCGTTGTTTTCGGCGGTCAACAGCGCGATCTGCTCGCGGGTTTTGGCCGGAAGCTTCGCCGAGCCGAGCGTGCCGTTGAATTGCGCCCAGGCCTGCAGAACGGCCGGGGAATTGCCCATCACCCTGGCCATGTTGGGAACGGTGCCCAGCATCTTCTGCAAGGCGTCGTAGATCTGCTTGTTCGGGCCCGTGGTGGACTGTAAATCCTGAATGGGAAGGCGTGACATGGGAGTTCTCCGGTAGATGACGAACGATCACCGTGGCCGCCAGCGGAACACCCGCGGTGACTGGTTTCGAAATCGTCCGAGTAACGGTTATTTCTGCTTCGTTGCCCGCCATGTGAGATGCGAGCGAACTGGTGAACGTGACAACAATCCAGAAGGCACTGGACAACACCGAGGTGTCACCAAAAGAAGAGGCCGGCGACGGAATCTTCCGCGCCGGCCGGTCACAATTCTTACCAATCTTCGGATTCGTCTTCCGATCCGCCGCTGATTACTGGCTTCGTCGAGCCGCCAGGATCGCCTGAACCAGGCGGGCGGGAAGGTTCATTTCCGGGGTTTGACAGTGTGCCTTTGCTTCGGGGCAGCGGCACGTCGCTTCCACCGTTTTGCGGTAGTTCTCCATGTACACCCTGCAGTCCCGACAGAGGGCCAGGTGTGCGTCGAACTTCAGCCGCTCGGATTCAGGAAGCAGCCCGTCCAGGTAGTCCATCAGGAAATCGGCGCAATCCCGGCACGAAACGGGACCGCCGGACTGAGAACAGGTCGGATTCGGCGAAGGTGTTTTGGGCGTGTCGCTCATACGTGACCTCCGGCGGCGGCGCCTTGTTCCTGCGCCATGACCGGTTCCAGCAGTCTCACCAGCGCCTGGCGACTACGGTGCAGCCGCTGACGGACCAGCGCATCGCTGATCCCCAGCGTCGCCGCGACCGCCTTGGAATCCATGCCTTCGATCTCCCGAAGCACGAGCACTTCGCGAAATTCCGGCGGAAGCCGGTCGATCGCCGACCAAAGCACCTCGGCGTCTTCGATGCGGCTGGACGCGCCATCTGTGACAGCGGTCCACTCCTGCGGGTGCTGGGTGTGGTGACCGTTGTTGAAAGTCGGCAGCAGAGCCTCGATCGACGTCTCAGGCCGGGCCTTGTGCCAGCGTTTGCGCATCAGGGCGGCGTTCACCGTGATGCGATGAAGCCAGGTGCCAAGCGACGAACGGCCGTCAAATTTATCGATCGCTTTGAACGCCGACAGAAACGCCTCCTGAAGGGCGTCCTCGGCGTCGGCCTCGGTCTTCATGATGCGCCGGGCGACGGCCAGCAGACGGCCGCCGTAGGTGGACACCAGTTCGGCGTAGGCCGAGTCGTCGCCGGCTTGCAGGCGAAGGACCAGCGCCGTTTCGGCTGACGGTGGTGTCTCAAGAGAGGGTGGCGGATCGGGATCGGATAGTTGGGCTTGCTGCATCCATGACTCCGAATCGCGAACGCCGACCGGCAACCCAAGCCGGGCTCAGGCGTCGCGAACGATCATAGACCGGGGAGCGCCCAAGGCCAATTGCTGAATGCAAACAGGGCCGTTCGGACCACACCTGCTGCGTAAGGTTCCGCCATCCGGTAGCGGTGAACCGCGACTTGCACGTCAGGCGAACGGCTCTGGCTAGATCGTCTGCGCCAGGAAGCCACCATCGACGCGCAGATCGATCCCCGTCACGAAGCTCGCCGCCTTCGCGCTCGCCAGGAAGACCGCGGCGCCGATCAGTTCCTGCGATGTCCCGAAACGGGCCATTGGTGTGTGGCCGAGGATCTGCTGCGCCCGCGGCGTGGGGCTGCCGTCGGGATTGTAAAGCAGGGCGCGGTTCTGCTCGGCGGGGAAGAAGCCGGGCGTCAGGCTGTTCACGCGAACACCTTTGGTTGCCCATTCGCGGGCCAGGAACTGCGTCAGGCTCAGCACCGCGGCCTTGGCTGACGAGTAGGCGACGACCCGGCTGAGTGGCAGATGGGCCGACACGCTGGCAATGTTGATGATGCTCCCCTTACCGCGCTTCACCATCGCCGGCCCGAACTCTTGGCAGGGAAGCAGGGCGCCACCGACCAGGTTCAGGTCGAACGCGCTCCGCCAGTCGGCGGCGGCGATCGTCTCGAACGCGCGCTCGGCAGTCACAGTCACCTTCGGGTCGTTGCCGCCGGCGGCGTTGACGAGAATCGTCGGCGGGCCGAGGGTCGCTTCGATCTGACGGTGGGCATCGGCCAGGCTCTCGGCACTGACGGCATCGGCCGCGTAGAACGACGCCTCGCCACCGGCCTTGGTGATGCGATCGACGCAGGCCTGGCCGCGCTCGGCGCTGCGGCCGAGGACGGCGACCGAAGCGCCGGCGGCTGCGAGGCCCTCCGCAAGGGCACCACCGAGAACGCCGGTCGCGCCGATGACGACGGCTACTTCACCAGAGAGATCGAAGAGGTTTTCAGGCATTTGGTTTCTTCCCCCTCTCCCCTGTACTCGGGGGAGAGGGATGGGGTGAGGGGCCGAACGTGAGGTGCGTTCGTTCGCAGAGTTTCGATCAGGGAGAGGTGCCCGACGCTCGGCCCCTCACCCCAACCCTCTCCCCGAGTACAGGGGAGAGGGAGCAAGTCGCCGTCAGTTTACATTTGCCGAAGCTTCGACCGATCGAGCGTAATGCCCGCTTCCTTCGCGATCGTATCAAACGCGTCAACCTCCGCTGCCGTGAAGATCAGGCCGCCGGCCTTCACGCTGGCGGCGTAGGCATTGGCTTCCATCTCGCCGGGGAAGATGCTCTTGTCGTTGCCGTGACCCTTGATGTCGGCCAGGACGGCCTTGACGTTTTCCGTCTGGCTGCGGCCCTGGGCGAAGTCGACCGCCAGCGCGTCCGCCTTGATGCACTGAAAGTAGAACGCGCAGGTGCGCTTTTCATCGGCGGCGCCCTGCGTCCAGCGGTTTCGGATGGTGGGGATAGATCCGCCGGTGTAGGCGGCCATCAGTTCGTCGATCAACGCCAGGCCGTAGCCTTTGTGCTCGCCGAAGGGGAAGAGGGATGTCACCTTGTTGGGGTCGGTGCTGGGGTTGCCGTCTTTATCGACGCCCCAACCCGGCTTGAGCTCTTTGCCTTCGCGGGCGAACTGCTGCACGCGGCCCATCGCGACAACGCTGGTCGCCCAGTCGATGCAGATGGGGAAGCCGATGGCATCCTGCGTGGGAAAGCCCCACGAATGCGGGTTGGTGCCCAGCGTCGGCGACTTACCGCCGAAGGGCACAACCTCAGCCAGCGCCGCCGTACAGCAGGTGTAGGCGATGTACCCTTTGCGGGCGGCATCAATGACGTATCCGCCGCCCCAGAGGTAGTGGAACGCGTTGTCGACGGTGACAACGCCGACGCCGAACTCGTCGGCGAGGCGCATGCACTCGTCCATTGCCGCGACGGCCGTCGGCTGGCCGAGCTTGCGGTTGGCGTTCCAGCGGGCGACGGCTTTGTACTTGCTAGGCAGCTTCTCGATGGTCGCGCCCGGCTTGCACCCGCCGGCCTTGGAGCCCATGTGGTCATCCAGATGCAGCGCCTTGAGGGCGTTGTGCGTCTTGATGCCATGGCGGGCGGTCGTCTCACTGAACTTGGCGGCGACCTCGGCCTCGTCCTTCGTGAAGCCGCGATGCTGGTAAGCGGCCGAGACGATCGCGTTGTGGATCTCGGCGGGCATGACGTAGTTGGTGGGGTTGGACATGATGTTTCTGTTATGCATCGCATGATCCCCTCTCCCCCATACTCGGGGGAGAGGGATAGGGTGAGGGGCCGAACGTCAGGGTTCGCCGATCTCGCTACAGCGCTCGGAAGACTGCGCGGCGGAGCCGCTGGGCTCTCTTTGGCGAATCATAACGCCTTGCGTTCGGCCCCTCACCCTAACCCTCTCCCCCGAGTACAGGGGAGAGGGGGTAAATCAGAACTTGTTCGCCTGGATGAAGTCCGGATCGCCCTTCAAATAGTTAACCAGGTTGTTCGCTGCCCGCAGGCCCTGCCGCTCAACGCTTTCGTTCGTCCGGCTGCCGATGTGCGGCGTGATGATGATGTTTTCGACTTCCTGGAACACGTGCGGCGTCTTCATCGGCTCGGGCTCGACGACGTCCGCCGCATACCCGCGGAGCTTCCCGCTGCGGCAGGCGGCGGCGATGTCTTCATCGACGACCAGGCCGCCGCGAGCCGTGTTCACGATGATCGCGCCGTCCTTCATGGTCGCCAGCGTATCCTTGTTGATGAACCCGCGCGTCTCCGGCGTCAGGTTCATGTGCAGCGAAATGACATCGCACTGCTTCAGCACATCCTGCGGGGTCGCAGCTCGCTTGACGTTGTTGGCCTTGGCGAACTCTTCGTCCCAATAGACGTCGCAGCCGACGCAGCTCATGCCGAAGGCGTTGCCGCGTTTAATGACTTCCTTGCCGATCCGGCCGACGCCGATCACGCCCAGCGTCTTGCCCGCCAGTTCACACCCGGTCTTGCGGCTCCACTTGCCGGCCTTCACGGCCGTCATGTGGAAGTAAAAGTTCTTGGCGACGGAGATCATGAGCCCGAACGTGTGCTCGGCGACGGTCGTGTGGTTCACGCCGGGCGTGAACAGCACGGGGATCTTCCGCGACGTGGCGTGGCCGACGTCGATCGAGTCGAGGCCGATGCCGTACTTGGCGATCACGCGCAGCCGCGGCAGGGCGGCGTCGATGACCTTGGCCGAGATGATGTCGTCGCCGTTGAGCAGCCCGTCGAACCCGCCGTTGGTGGTGACGAGTTCGAGCATGCGGGCTTCGGAGAGCGGCCCGCGTTCGCGGACGATCTCAAAGCCGGAGCCGTTCAGCACGTCATGGTGCTTGCCGGGGGTGTCCTGGAAACTGGTGGTGGAGAGAAGGATTCGCATGGACGCTGACCGAATGGAGAATGAAGAATGAAGAACGGAAAATGAAGAATCGAAGGATACAGAGAGCGACTTGGCGTTCGCCGGTTCTTTCGTTCCTCATTCTCCGTTCGATTACTCCTCTGAGGGAGGAGAGGGGATAAAGTCAACGCTTAATCCGCGCGCTACCGCCGCCGGCGATGTGCAGCAGCTCTTCGAGCGTGATCTGGCTGGTGTCGCCCATCGTGCTCATGAGCAGCGCCCCGTGGGCGACGCCGAGGTTCACGCATTCCTGCGGGGTCTTGCCGGCAAGGAAGCCGTAGGTGAAGCCGCTGGCGAAGCCGTCGCCGCCGCCTACGCGGTCTTCGATTTCGAGGTCGGGGAAGTTGGGGCCGTCATAGAACTTGCCGGTGGCGCTGTCGCCGTCGCGGGCCCACATGATCGCCGACCAGTCGTTAATGGTGGCGGTCTTCACGCCGCGAAGCGTGGTGCCGACGACCTTGACGTTGGGAAACGTCTTGACCACGCGCTCGACCATTGCCTTGAACGGGCCGACATCCAATGCGCCAGCCTTGTGGACGTCAACGCCTTCGGCTTCGAAGCCGAGCACCTGTTCGAAGTCTTCCTCGTTGCCGATCAGCACGTCGATGTAGGGCACGAGCGGCTTGGTGGTGGCGATCGCGTCTTTGCTGCTCCAGAGCTTCGAGCGGAAGTTGAGGTCGTAGCTGACGATCGTGCCGGCTTCGTGGGCTGCCTTGACGGCCTCGGCGGCGACGAGACGCGTGGACTCCGAGAGCGACGCGAAGATGCCGCCGGTGTGCAGCCAGCGGACGCCGTCTTCGTTGAACAGCTTCTTCCAGTTGACGTCGCCGGGCTGCATGCCGCTGGTGGCGGTGTGACCGCGATCGTAAAGGGTGACACTTCCGCGCTTCGCCACACCGACTTCGGTGAAGTTCAGGCCGATGCGGTCTTTCTTGCCGACGCCGTCATACTTGCGCTCGACGACGTAGCTGACGTCCATGCCGACCGCGCGGGCGTGGTTGCGAATGACAGCGCCCATCGGCGACGAGTTCAGTCCGCCGATCCAGCTGGTGCGAAGACCGAGGCGAGACAAGGCGTACGAGACGTTGTACTCACCGCCGCCGACCCACTGTTCGAGCACGGGAGCGAACTCGATTCGGCCGTGCTGCGGCGGGGACAGGCGGATCATCGATTCGCCGAGGCTGACAAGGTCAAAACGACAGGACTTTGCGTCGCGGATTTTCATGGTTGGTTTTCCTCGAATCCCAGGGGCGTCCGGCGAAGCCGGGGCCATCGCCCGATGGATCGCGCGAATCATCGACGTTGTCGGCGAGACGTCAAGGGGAGACCCGCGACCGGCTGCGTCTGCCGTCGTGATTCCAACAGGCGGCCATGGGATTGACGCAGGCAGATCAGGGCGACCGATCAGCCGTAGGCGCGAATGAAGTACATCCCGGTCAGTCCGAAACCGACGAGCAGGATGATGATCCGCAGCACCAGCGGCGGTATTCGGCGGGCCAGGCCCATCCCCAGAAAACCGCCGACGATGGACGCCCCAGCCATCGTTCCGGCGACCTGCCAGTTGACGGCGTTCTCGGCCCCGGCCCCGAACGAGCCGACGAGAAAGACGACCGCCGCCACACCATTGATCAGCGTCGCCAGCAACACCTTTAGGGCGTTCATCTGGTGGATGTCTTCGAGGCCGGCAAATGAGAGCCCCGCCAGCATCAGCACGCCGATGCCGGCACCAAAGTATCCGCCGTAGAGGGAGATGACGAGCTGTATCACACCGACGATTACCGTCCAGCCGAGTGTGCGATGGCCGTGCTTCGCGCCGGCCCAGCGGGCGATCGGTTTGCTGGCGGCGAAGACGAGCGTTGCGAACAGCAGCAACCAGGGGATGACCAACCGGAAGGTCGCCGGCGAGGTGTAGTAGCGCAGTATGATCGAACCGGCGATCCCGCCGACGAGGCTGATTACGCTATAGCTGACTACAATCGAATAGGGGATCCGGCGGATGTCTTTGCGGGCGGCGTAAATCCCGGACGCCGACCCCGGCCACAAGCCGATGGTGCTGGTCATGTTGGCGACCTTCTCGCTCAGGCGAAGACCGTCAGTCAGCGTGGGGAAAGTCAGGAACGTGCCGCCGCCGGCGACGGAATTGATCGCGGCGGCGATGAAGGCGGCAAGGGCGACGAGAACGAAGGTCATTGAACCGGCACTTTAGGCGTGTTCGCGGCAGAATCTACTTTTTGGGTGCGGCTGGCTGGGTCGCCTTGGGCCTGGGCTCCAATGCCTCGGGCTTGAAGGTGACAAGGTCCGGCAACGACGTGTTGACGCCTTCGGCCGGAACCTCCAGCTTTGCCGCCCAGACGATGCCGTTGAGGATGCACTTGCGCAGATCCTCGTTCTTCCAGTTGGCAAAGAAGTGGGGCATGACGATGCCCATTCCGCGGCCGCCGTCGTCGCGGTTCACCGCCCAGGCGACAGTTTCCTTCTTCGGGCTCTCCGGCGGCAGCATTGATGTGGCGATCGCCGTCACGTTCGGCGCGGGCTTGTTGCCGTCCTTGCCGAAGTAGTTGTTGATGTAGGGTTCGTCCCGGAGACTGAACTCTTTCCAGCCACGTAGGACAGGATGGTCGCCGCCGCCCGGCGTAATGGTGGCCGCAGGATAAATCCTGGCGATCGACTGGTGGTGATCGCACTTGGTGGCAAAGTACCCGCCGGTCCAGGCGAGCAGGGGATGTGTGCCGTCCGGCGGGACGTCCTGCTTTCGCAGGCCGGTGGCGTAGTGAATGCACACGATGCCGCAGCCGCGCTTTGCCATTGCGTCGATCTTTGCGAGGACAGACTTGCTGTCGTTGAGCGTTACGCCCGGGAAATTGTCGCCGGTGAAGACGAGTGCGGCCGCCTTGTCGAGCACATCGTCCTTCGGCCACTCGTAGAACACCTCGGCCGAGACGCCGGGCAGATTGGACATGTTCTGCAGGCAATGGGCGATCAACCGCCCGCTGGCGGCCACTTCGTGCGTGCCCGGGGGATGATTCGTCGGGCCGACGATGATCGCGATGAGCGGTTTGGGCTTGGGAGAGGATCCAGTTTGTGGGGAATCTGCGGCCTGCGCCGCAGCAACCACTCCTAGCAATGCCAATCCCAGTACCAAGAACAAGCTTCGCATACCGCCCGATCATACCAATGGGAACTGTCGGTGCACGGCATAACGAACGACGCGAAATTCACTGTTCTTGTCCCAAGGCGACTCGGCATTGGACGATCGGAAGACCGCGCTTACAATCGCCTATTGGAGACAGACTGAAATGGAACCCAGCCCGCACCTCATCGACCAGGTCTTTCTGGACAAAGTGACGTCCGCGAAGGCAATGACGGAGGAGCAACGATTTCTGGCCGGACCAGAGCTCTTCGACTTTGCCTGCGAGTGGACGAAGGCCGGTATTCGAGACATGAACCCGAATGCCGACGACGCCAAGGTACTGGAACTCCTCCGCAAGCGGATTGCATTAGGTGAAAAGCTGGAGCTTTCCCGATGACTTCCCAAGACTTTATGTGGGAGGTTGTTCAGGCGCTTGATCGTGCAAAGGTGCCGTACATGGTTGTCGGTTCCCTCTCCAGCAACGTCTACGGGATTCCGCGGTCGACGAAGGATGCCGATTTCGTTGTGGAGCTCCGAGACGTTCCAATTGGGGCCATTGCAGATCAACTAGGACCCGGCTATCTGCTTGATAGCCAGATGTCTTTCGAAACGGTCACCGGAACTTATCGCTGGAAGATTCGACACATCGATTCAGCCTTCCAGATCGAATTGTTCTTGATTAGCGAGGATCCACACGATCGCGAGCGGTTCCTGCGACGGCGCAAAGTGAAATACAACGGTAATCCGGTTTTCGTCGCGACTGCCGAAGACGTCGTGATAACGAAGCTACGTTGGTCCCGACAAGGAAAGCGGGCCAAGGATCTTGACGACGTCCGCAGCGTACTGACTGTTTCAGGTGAGAACCTTGATTGGGAATACATCCACCGTTGGTGTGCGATCCACAAGACCGAGTCAATTCTCAGCGACGTACGAAAGAGCGTTCCGACATAACCCAAGGCCGACCGACTGTAACAAACAACTGTCAGACCAGTTGATCGTTCTATGGGCCTTGCCTGTTCATGAAATGGCGAATCGTCCGACTGCGGTGCTATGGCCCTCACAAAATCGATCAGAGGCAACTGAAAGGTTTGACCGCAGTCCACGTTATACGGGATGTGAAAACTACACGATCCCTCCTTCTCGCGTCGTACGTTCTCAACTTCGGAGCACTTGCCCTGACCATCGTTGTGGCGACGTCCGCCAGCGCCCAGCAGCCGAACACCCAGGCACGACCGCCGGTCCCCGCGCCACGGGTGCCTGAGGGCGTCAAAGTGTCTCGCGATCTTCCCTACGTTACCGACGGCCACGCCCGGCAGAAGCTCGACCTTTACATCCCCGAGAAGGCCGATGCGCCGCTGCCAGTGATCATCTGGGTTCACGGCGGCGGGTGGGCCGCCGGCAGCAAGGACGGGTGCCCGCCCGCACGTGACAATTACATGGCCCGCGGCTACGCGGTTGCCAGCATCGGCTATCGCCTCAGCGGCGACGCGATCTTTCCGGCACAGATCGAAGACTGCAAAGCGGCCATCCGATGGCTTCGGGCACATGCCAAAGAACACAATCTGGACGCGAATCGCTTCGCGGTCTGGGGAAGCTCGGCCGGCGGCCACCTTGTCGCGCTATTGGGCACGAGCGGCGATGTGAAGGGGTTCGATGTCGGTCCGAATCTCGATCAATCCAGCCGGGTGCAGGCAGTTTGCGACTACTACGGGCCGACCGACCTATTGCAGATGGACGCACACGCGCTCAACAAGGGAAGGGCAATCCACAACGCTGCCGACTCACCGGAATCGCGCCTCATCGGCGGGGCGATCCAGGAAAACAAGGACAAGGTCGCTAAGGCCAATCCAATCACCTATGTCAGTAAAGATGACCCGCCGTTCCTGATCGTGCACGGCGACCAGGACCCCACCGTCGCGCATCATCAGAGCGAACTCCTCTACGGCGCTTTGAAGTCGGTCGGCGTACGGGTGCGATTCCACACGATCGAAGGGGCCGGGCACGGAACGGGGTTTGGCGGTCCGGAGTTGGAGACGATCGTGCAGGACTTCTTCGACCGGCACCTCAAGGGAACCCAACCGGCCACCGACGAACCACTGGCAACAGAGTCAAAGAGTCAGGCGGTCGCGCGGCCCGGAGCGATTGGAGGTCAGCCCGGGGCGGCGACACGGCCCGCAGGCCGCGCCGGCGTTTCCTGGGACCAGATTCGCACCCGCGAAGACGCCAACAGCGACGGCAAGGTCACAAAAGATGAGTTCAAGGGCCCGCCGCCGTTGTTCGATCGGCTGGACCGCAATCGGGACGGAAGGCTGACGAAGGAAGACTTCTGAGGCATAAAGCCTCAAGGAAATCGGACCCGCGACGCATAAACAGAACGGGCGTGGCCACCTGAGGTGACCACGCCCGAATGTGTTTACCACGTTCGAAATACTTACTGCGTTACTCCGCCCGGTAGGAAACCTTCCAGCTTCCTTGCCCGGACCGGATGCTGCAGTTTGCGGATCGCCTTGGCTTCGACCTGACGCACGCGTTCGCGGGTGACCTTGAAGATCCGGCCCACTTCTTCGAGCGTGTAGGTGTAGCCGTCGCCGATGCCGTAGCGGAGCTTGATGATCTCGCGCTCGCGATAGGTCAGCGTCTTAAGGACCTGCTCGATCTTGTCCTTGAGCATTTCCTGCGTCGCCGACTCGACCGGGTTCTCGGCCTTCTCGTCTTCAATGAAGTCGCCGAAGTAGCTGTCTTCGCTCTCGCCGACCGGGCGGTCGAGCGAGATCGGGTGACGGCTGATCTTCAGCACGCGGCGGGTTTCGCTGACGGCCATCTTCGCCTTCTTGGCGATTTCTTCGATGGTCGGCTCGCGGCCGAGCTCCTGCATCAGGCCCTTGCTGATGTTCCGCAGCTTGCTCATCGTTTCGATCATGTGCACCGGAATACGGATGGTGCGGGCATGATCGGCGATGGCTCGCGTGATCGCCTGGCGAATCCACCAGGTGGCATACGTGCTGAACTTGAAGCCGCGGCGGTATTCGTACTTGTCGACGGCGCGCATCAGGCCGGTGTTGCCTTCCTGGATGATGTCCAGGAATGACAGGCCACGGTTGCGGTACTTCTTGGCGATCGACACCACCAGGCGGAGGTTACCGCCCGACAGCTTCCGCTTGGCGTCTTCGTACTTGAAGAAGATCTTGCGAATCGCCGTCACCCGGCGGTGCAGATCCTGTGCGTCTTCCAGCACCAGGTCCTGAAGGCCGGCCAGCTCTTCCTGGCAGACTTCCAAGTCTTCGCCGGGATTCTTCACCTTCTGAAGCTCGGCGATGCGCTGTTCCAGCTCGACCATCTTGGTGGAGATGGAGTTGAGCTTCTTCATCAGCGGCGTCACCTTGCTGGTGCGCAGCGCGAGTTCTTCGAGCAGCTTGGTGGCGCGACGGCGACGGCGGCGGACCGCCATGCGGAGTTCGTCGGCTTCCTTTTTGTTCTTGCAGTCTTTGAGCTTCTCCCACTCGTCGCGGTTGCGCTGCAGCATGATGCGCACGCTGCTCAAATTCGTGGGGATGCGCTGCGAGATGGTGCCCTTGTCAGCCATCCCTTCGTCGGTGCTGATCTTCATCGTCCGGTCGAAGGGAAGATCGCCTTCCTCGACCTGCTGAAGGATCTCGACGGCCGACTGCAGGCAGTAGTCGGATTCGAGCACCTTCGAGCGGAAGATCTTGCGGGTGATTTCGATTTTCTTGGCCAACCCGATTTCCTGCTCGCGGGTGAGCAGGGGGATCTCGCCCATCTGGGTGAGATACATGCGAACGGGGTCGTCGATCCGCTTGGTCGACGCTTCAGCGAGTTCCTCTTCGAGCGACAGGTCAATCTCTTCGCCGTCGTCGTCGGTATCGATCGCCTTGTCGTCGTCGGCACCCTTCATGGGAAGGATCGGCTTGACGCTCGAACCCTTCTTGGTGACGACGGGCACGACCGGCAGCGCCGGCGTGGGGGGCAGCTCGACGACGGCAGCGCCCTTCTTCTTGCCACCCTTCTGGTGGTCGGCGATATCGAACTCGTCGATGAGCTTGATGCCCATCTCGTCGATGCGCATCAGGAGCGAATCGAGCTTATCGGGGGAGACGACTTCGTCGGGGAGCTTTTCGTTCAGCTCTTCGTAGGTGAGGTACCCCCGGGAGACGCCCATATCAAGCAGTACTTGCACGCGCCGGTCAGCTTCCTCGAGTGAACCGGAACCGATGAGGGGGCTTTCCAGGATCGCGGCTGCAGCTGCTGCTTCCTTCACGGAACTGCTGGCCTTTCCCGCCGGCGTGCTGGCGGGGGTCGGTCGCGGAGGAGGAGGAATAATCGCACGGTAGTTCATGGAACATCGCTGCCTGGCGGAACCGATCTCCGGGTTCCTTCGGGAAACGTCATTGCTCGATGTTCGTACGAGCCATTCGTACGGACTTCGAACAACCGCTTCGACCCCCTTCCGACGCTTTCGGATGGCGGGGGTTTCACCGCGAACCGCTCGCGGCAAAACAGGATCGTTTCGCAAGTTCGAAACAACCGTCTCGGTCGCCGACGCGGGAGGGGAACCCTTTTCCGCTGCAGAAGTGGACGCTTCCGCTCATCGGCCGACCGACGACTACCACGAATGCTGGCCAAGGATCTCGGGTTCGTTCCCGATCCCTGCAACGGACACCCGTGGCACCGTGAGAGACAATCGTAAAGTCGATTGGCAGAGCCTGTTTATGACGTCATGGTCGCCATCGCGACCATGCGGACTCCAATGCCAATCCATCAAATTTCCGTAAACGTATATCGTTTCGAGCCCAATATGTTACCAAATAGCCCCGCATCTGTCTAAGCGGCTTCGTTTCAGGCCTTCCGAACCCACCTGATATCGCGGTCTCCGTCCCATTTCACATCCCATCTTACATCATAGACCGCTTGGCGCTGCTTTGCTTGGCCTGTTCCTGTAGTTTCCTAAGCATATCGACCTGTTGATCGTCTCCGAGGTTTTCCTCGGTGCTCCGGTTGAGCGTGGAAATCAGCTTCTGCTTCTCATGCGATTCCCGGTTCTGCTGCAGATAGTCGATCGCCGTGGCGAGTGTCGATTCGAAATCGGTCTGCCGCTCGGCAAAACCTTCCACTTCGTCGGTGACCTCTATCGCAAGTTCCCGAAGGTCGTGAGAACGGACACTCGCAACCTGTGAGCCGTTCGAATCGTCACCCAGCAGCGTCAGCAGTTCCCGGAATACCGGTTCGCCTTCGTCTCGCTGATAACTCCAGTATACCTCAGCAAGTCGACGGCGTCGGTCGTCTGTAAAATCCTCGGGCCCGATCACCTGTTGGACCCGCTGCCAACGCCCGGGTTCCAGCAGTATCACGCCAAGGATCCAGCATTCGGCCCGATCCCGGGCCGATAATACGCCCCCGCGTCGTCGCGGTTCGCGGCTCGGCATGGGTGCCGGCATGTTAGGCTGCGGTACAGACGCTTCCACCGGCCTTTTCGTTGCAGGCTTCACAGACGACAACCGCTTCTGCAATTGCTCTGTCGGAATCCCGGTCAATTTGCCGACCTGCGACAACACCAGGCCCCAGCGGATCGGATCGACCGGCCCGGCGAGCTTCGCCTGGCCGATCAGATCGAGGTACGCCGCGATTGCGTTTTGCTGCCCGGTCAGGTTCCCGTCGTCGGCCGAGAACTGTTTGACCAACTGTTTCCACTTGTACGTCAAAGCTTCCGGCGCTGAGGCGATTAACTTTTCCCACGCCTCCAGCCCGTACTTCAGCAAGTATTCGTCGGGGTCGAGGTCTTCGCCGAAGGTCGCGATCGCGATCTCGACCGGTTGCGTCAGGAACAGGCTGACGGCGCGATCGACCGCCAGTTCCCCGGCGGTATCGGGATCGAACAGCAGAACGATTCGCTGGGCGAACCGCCGGAGCAGTTGGACGTGCTGCTCGGTCATCGCCGTGCCGAGAATCGACACGGCGTTGGTCGCCCCGAACTGATGAGCCATCACGACGTCGGTGTAGCCTTCGACGACGACCGCCGTCTGTGTCTCGACAATCCGCTGGCGGGCCAGATCGAGGCCATAGACGCATCGGCTTTTGCTGAAGAGCGGCGTTTCGGGGCTATTGAGATACTTGGCAGGATCCTGCGAACCCGGCATGACGCGCCCGCCGAACGCGATCACCCGGCCGTTGGGATCGCGAATCGGGAACATCAGCCGATTGCGGAACGTGTCGTAGAAACCCGGCCCCTTTTCAGGGTCGCGCTGCTTGACCAGGCCGGCCAGGTGAAGCTGCTCGGGCTTGAACTTCTGCCCGAGCGGGCCGCGAAGCAGAGTGTCCCAGCCTTCGACGGCCAGGCCTATGCGGAAGGTCCTGGCCGTCTCCGGGGTAATGCCTCGGGACTGCAGGTACTCCCGGGCGGCCTTGCCACGGGCCGGGTCTTGCAGCAGGTTCTCGAAGAACATCGTCGCCGAAGAGTTGGCCTCCAGTACCACGGCGGTTTCGCTGACGTCTTCCCTGCGACCGCCGAACTTCGGAATGGAAATGCCTGCGTCTTGGGCGAGGGACTTGAGGGCGTCCATGAACTCGACGCGGTCGCGCTGCTTGACGAAGTTGATCGCGTCGCCGGCGGCCTTACAGCCGTAGCAGTAGTAGAACTGCCGGGCGGGATTCACATGGAAGGAAGGCGTCTTTTCAGAGTGAAACGGGCAGAGCCCGACGAAATCGCGTCCCCGTTTCTTCAGCGAGACCGTCCGCCCGATGAGCTGAACGATATCAGTCGCCGCCATTACGCGGCCCTTGAAATCGTCTAGGGTGGGGCGATTTTCGGAAGATGCGGCGGCCAATGAGTTTGCCCTCCTTGCGGCGATGAGAAGCTCGCGGTTTCTGACAACGTAGATCGACGAGGGTAGCGAGTTATTATTGTTCGGGTCAAATCAGGGGGTAAAGCCCGACAGATCGCCAGCGGTCAACGCGACTTGACCAATCCAGTGTCCAAGACCTCGTGAACTACACAAAACGCAACCGAATTAACACAAGAATAATTCTCTTGTGCGTCCTAGGTCACTAAGATAGGAATAGTCTCTAGGCATATACCACCGTCGCGCCCGTGTGACGCGGTCACGTGCTTTCAAAGACCTCCAACTGGTCTTCGTCGGCTTTGGGGTACGAGCGAGTGGGTGACTCCGATGAGTTCCGTGTGGGTACCGGAACTACGCTCAGTACAAATAATCCTATGGGCAAAGTCTTCAAATTCCTGCTGATTGCCGTCGCGGCACACTCCGGGGCGCAAGCAACACGCGTAGAGGCACAGTCGACCTGGATAGGCGGCACTGCCAATAACCTAAGAAACTGGAATAGCGCTACCAACTGGTCTCCCACTGGCATCCCGGGGGAGACATCGGACGTGCTGTTTTCTGGTACTCCAACGAACTTCCCGGACCAGCCCGCAGGTGTGACAACTCTGCGGTCGATCGCGTTCGCGTCGAACGCTACCACGTTCACGGGTCTGAACACGAGCGGCGAGAGCTTTGCACTGCGGCATTCCGATTCGTTCAATGCGCTAACACAGGCATCGTCGAACAGCCAATTGATTCGCCAACTGGATGTGTATTTCACCGCAAACACGGCCAATGCTGTTACGACCCTGAACTTGTCCGGTTCGGGTGGACTAACTCTTTCCGGGTTGCGCTGGGGTTTGGCAACTTCGAGCCAGTCATTCCAAGTTGCAGGGCCTGGACCGCTAACCGTTAACGGGGAGTTTCGAGCGGATCTAAAGACTGATGGTACGACGGGGAACTCCTCGAATCGACCGATTCATCTTGTCGGTGATCCAACCTCAGGGCAGATAGTGACGTTCAACCCCACCAGCCAACTCACATGGGAAGGCATGGGCGTTGTTTCACTTCGAGGTCGAGTCACACTCAACCTGACTAGTGCATACGCCGCAGACAGTGGTTCATTCGAGTTTGCTTCGGGGTCGTTCAGTTCTTCGTTCTTGATCACCGGCGGTAGCGGCGAACCGTTGTCGCGCGCGATCAGCTTTTCTGCTGCAGACATTTCCGGCGGGACACAGACCATCGGCGTAGACCATCCCGGGGCCGGCAGTACGACGTTCGCAGGCACCATCGCCACGGACGGCAGCAACAACACGGTAGCGCTCTTCGCCGCGGCGGAGGATACGGCCGCATTCACTGGCGTGATGTCCGGTGCCCGACCGATGCAGAAGACCGGCCCCGGCAATGTCGATCTACTTCCAAGCAGTTCCACAATCTCCGGCAAGTGGACGATCTTGGAAGGCCTCATCTCGACCACCGGCGAATCAAAGTTCGGTGCCAACCCGGCCTCGTTCACCGTCGACCAGATCACGCTCAATGGCGGCGGCATCTGGGCGAACACAAGCCCTATCGAATTCAACAGCAACCGAGGCCTGACGCTCGGTGCTAATGGCGGTAGCTTCGATACCTCCGGGGGAACGATCACGCTCACTAATGTCGTTGCCGGAACGGCGGGCGGGTCGCTGACGAAAATCGGCTCGGGAACACTCGTCTTGGCGGGTGCCCATACATACGACGGCCCGACGAATGTCCAGCGCGGGACGATTCAACTTGCCGGCGATTCAAACCGCCTGCCTGCCGGTACCGTCGTCAACCTCGGAACCGCCGCTGCCGTCCATCTCGGTACCCTCGACCTCAACGGCCTGAACCAGCAAATTGCCGGGCTCAATTCTGTCGTCGGCGTCAACGCCACCGCAAGCAACAACACCGTCATATCGGCTGCTGCAGCGACCCTCACGATCGCCGGCAGTGGAACGTACTCCTTTGGTGCCGGTACCAATGCCAATTCCGGCGTCATCACCGGCGCGATCGCCTTGGTCAAACAGGGCTCCGGAACTCAAATCCTCGGCGACGCCAACACCTACACCGGCGGTACCACCATTACAGGCGGCGTGCTCCGCGCCGATAACGGCATCACGGGATCAGCGACCGGATCGGGCGCGGTTGCCGTCAATAGCGGTGGCACGCTCAGCGGCACCGGACGTGTTGTGAACACTGCCGGCCCGGTTGCAATCAACACGGGCGGCAAGCTCGCACCAGGCGCGACCGTCGGCAACCTGACGACCAACGCGCAACAATGGAACGCGGGCGGAATTTACGTTTGGGAGATCCAGGACGCAGCCGGCGATCCGATCAACGGCGCCGGCATCAACTGGGACAGTACGGCAGTCAACGGGACGCTGACGGTGGCCCCAGCTGGCGCGAAGTTCACGATCAAACTGACGACCCTCAATGCCGGCGTCGCGGGACAAGCCGTTAACTTCAACCCAAGCCAAGGCTACGTCTGGACGATAGCCCGGGCAACCACTATCGCCGGCGGCCCCGTCGACGCATCGCGGTTTGAACTTGATACCTCTGCCTTCCAGAACGCGTTCGACGGAACCTTCGACATCAACTCGTCCGGCGGGAACGTGCGACTGACCTACGCGCCGGTACCCGAACCGGGCGCCTTACTTTCACTCGCCGGCTTCGGCGCGATCGGGATTCTGGGTCGCCGCCGACGTCGCGATCACGCGAACCTTGAAGTCAGACCGATCGTGATTAACCAGCGCGCTCAAGGTACGGACAGCCACAGACCGACTTGATGACCTCCGGCGTCAGTCTCCGGTATGCCTCGGTTCCGGCGGTCATCAGCTCCTCGTAATCCTCGTACTTGCGGTTGCTCAGGTAGTGGCTCCGCATGTAGTGCCACAGGTTCTCTGTCGGATTCAGTTCCGGGCTGTACGACGGCAATAGCAGGCCGGTGATCCCGTCGGGCAACTTCAGCCGCTTGCTCTTGTGCCAGCCCGCCTAGTCCATAATCAACACGAAGTGCTCGTCCGGCTTTCGCTCTGCCTCGAGAATTTCCAGGAATGCGTTCATCGTTCCCGTATCGACGTTCGGCGCGACCAATGCCGCCGACTCGCCGGTCGCCGGCTCCACCGCCGCGTAGAGGTAGCACCACTCGTACCGCGTCTGTCGCACCGCCGTCGGACGCGAACCGCGCTTGGCCCAGACGTCCGTCAGTGTTCCCTGTTGGCCGAACCGCGCTTCGTCCATAAACCAGACGCGAACACGGCCGCCGTGCGGCTTGATGGCGTCGGCTACGGTCTGGACAAAAAGGGGGCTTCCTGCCTGAACCGTTCCATCTCCTGCGGGTCGGAGTTCTCATGCCGAGGCCGCGGCGTCAGGCAGGAATAGCCCAGCCGTTCCAACAGGTCGTACGCGCCGTCGAGGCTGTACTTGATACCGAACTCGCGTTCCAGGATCGCCACCACGTCCTTGCCGCGGAGGGTGCAGACGCCATCTTCCGGCCGCGGACCGGCGTCGAGACGGGCCATGAACTCGGCTTCCCGACCGCGAGGCAACTTGGTCGGACGGCCGGTGCTCTTGCCGGGCAGGAGGTTGTCGACGCCGCCGTCGCGGTACCAGTAGACCCAGTCCTGAACGCTGCGTCGCGAGCGACCGACGGCGGTGGCAATCTCGACCGCTTCTTTGCCATCAAGGGCAAGCAGCACGGCGCGGTAGCGATCCCGCTGCAGGGCTTTGGTTTCGACACTGGCCCGCCGCGTCAGTTCGGCGATGTCGCCCGGATCTCGTTCGCTCACATGCATGTCAGCTCCTTCCACGTGGAGCCGGATTCTCTCCGATCTGGAGCGCCAGCGCGAGGGGCTGCGCGCGGCAGTTATTCACGATCCGTCTCATTCATTGAAAGCAAGACCTAGTGCTTCATTGCAGCTGATTTGTGCGTTCGACCGATAGATCCACATTACCCCGCCATGGAGGACTGGTCATGTCGCTGGCTGACAGGGTTGTCATACGCCTCACTGACGATCAGCGGGAGACGCTGGAGTCGGTCATTCGGACCGGCAAGCGCCCGGCGGCTCTGATTCGCCGGGCTCACGTTTTGGTCAAGGCTGACGCCAACGGGCCGGACGCGTGGACCGACGAGCGGATTGCGCGGAGGCGTACGGCACCACGCGCATGACCGCGCGTCGCGTGCGCGAGCAGTTCGTCCACGAGGGACTCGAAGCGACCCTGCATCACAAGCGGTCGACCGGTCGTCAGTAGCGCAAGATTGACGGAGAGCAGGAGGCGCCGGAGGGCCGCGCGAAGTGGACGATGTCGCTGCTGGCGGAGCGGTTAGTGGAGATGAAGGTCGTCGACTCGATCGATCCGGCCATGGTCTGCCGAACGCTCAAAAAAACGACCTCAAGCCCCGGCTCAAGCAGCAGTGGGTCATCACACCCAAGAGCGGCGCGGCGCTCGTAGCTTCGATGGACGTGCTCGACGTGTACGCGCGGCCGTACGACGCGGTGCGTGCCGAAGCGGTGGCCAAGGCAGGTTGTCGTGATGGACAATCTGCCCGCGCACAAGACGGAACGGGTGAAGGAACAGATCGAAAGGGCCGGAGCGCGGGTCCTGCTGTTACCGCCGTACTCACCGGACTGCAACCCGATCGAGATGGCGATCTCGGAGGTCAAAGGCGCGCACAGGCGCATGGCGATCGGTGCGACGGAAGGATTTTCGAAGCGATCAGGACCGCGTTAGCAATAGTCACCACAGCCGGCCTAGTACAGCACCAAGACCGCATGCACGTCCGACGGAAGTTTCCGTGAGAACTGGTCCAGGAACACATTGATCGTCTGGGCTGACCGGGCGTAGAGCGAGTCGTACTGGGTCTGGCGGATCAAACAGGGCCGGAAGCCGAATTTGGCCCGCACGCGGGTGATCGTGCCGTGCGATCTGAATCTAGCCTCATACTCGTAATGGACCAGCACGCGTTGATCCGGGTGCGGCTGCTTTACCTGCTAGGCTCTGTCTAATGGATGCCAAGTTCGGCGCTCGTTAGGAATTGCGCTTTCTATTATTGCATGCCATGCTGCCTCCACACGGAGGTTCTGATGGCTCGCTACGAAATCACGGACGATCAATGGGCCCTTCTCAAGGACCTGTTTCCCAGGCAGGCTCGCGGCGGCAAGTGGCTCAATCATCGCACCGTCCTCAACGGCATGCTCTGGATTCTCCGCTCGGGCGCTCCTTGGCGTGACCTGCCCGAACGCTACGGCAAGTTCGGAACGGTCAACCAACGCTTCAACCGCTGGCGTCGCGACGGCACCTTCGACAAGATCCTCAAGGCCCTTCAGATCCGACTGGACAAGGCCGGCAAGATCGACTGGGACCTGTGGCTGGTCGACGGCACGAACATCCGCGCCGGCCGGGCCGCGGCCGGTGCTCGCAAAAAAAAGCACCCGCTCGACACCCTCGAACCCGACGACCACCATTTGGGCCGCAGCCGCGGCGGATGGGGATCGAAACTCCACCTGGTTACTGACGGCAAGGGCCTTATCCTCGGAGCCACCCTCACGGCCGGTCAGACGCACGAATCGACGCAACTCCACAACCTGATCCACAGTGTCCGCAGACCTCGTCGGATCGGCTGGCCCGATCAACTGGCAGGCGACAAGGGATACAGCTACGAATCAACTCGCGAGTTCCTCAAAGACTGCGGCATCGAGCCGGTCATCCCGCGAAAGAGCAACCAGAAACGCCCCATAGGCGAACGTTTCGACAAGAAAACCTACCGGAAACGATCCCGCATCGAGCAGGCCGTGGGCTGGTTGAAAGAGTGCCGGAGACTGGCCACACGGTACGAAAAGCTCGGACTAAGCTTCCTTGGCTTCGTAAAACTCGGAATCATGCTGAAATACTTGAGGATTCTGGGTCCATTAGACAGAGCCTAGAGCCACTCTGGCAGGAACTTCTTTGAACCGTTCCTGAGCCGCGGGATCGGAGCCGGGGTGGGAGGTGCGGGGCATCAAGTCTTTGTAGCCTAGCCAGTGCAGCAGCGCGTACAAGCTTGGCAGCAAGTTGAGCTTACCGAACCACTCGTTGATCTACTCCCGCAGGATCTGCCCGTTGTAAGCCGCCAGCCTCTCGTAGGCTCCCAGGCCGGCGCTCAATATCGCTTCGAGAAAGCTCTTCCTGCTGCCCCGACAAGAGTTTGGGCGTCGGCCGAGGCTGCTTACGCGGCCGCAGCAGATCCACCCCACCACGGCGGAAGCGTCCGATCCACTCTTCGAAGAACTGCCGGGAGCGGCCGACGGCGGTAGCGACCTGCTCGCGTTGAAGTTCAGCCTGACCCGCCAACCCCTGCCCGGTCCCGCTGATTGGCGTTCTGCTCAGCCCCGACTAAGGCGGCGAGAGTCTGGGCATCAGTCGGATCCTTCCGCTTGATCGTAACGACACACCTCCCTCCATGTCTGAGGTGCCATCTTGCCACCCGGGAGGCGGGGGCGCTAACGAACGAGCGCCGAACTGCACGCAGGAATTAAAGTGAAACTGGATTAATCTGACTAAGAACCTGTGGCACTTCGTGCGGAGCCACAACCTGAGCAACCGTATCTACGAGGAACACAAGGAGCTAATGGACGCAGGAACCGAGGCACACCGGAGACGTCCGAAGTCATCAAGTCGGTCTGTGGCTGTCCGTACCTTGAGCGCTGGTTGAACACGATCCGTATAACTCCGGAAGTCCCATGCCTAGTCGCCTCCGCCTACGTGACGCAATAATCGCTGCCGACGATCTCGAGAACTAAGCGAGTCAACGAACGGACGAATTCAAGTCTCCGCTCGCTTCGCCAGGGTGGCGACCATCGTGATCAGTTCGGCCGGTTCAACCGGCTTCACGACGTGCATTTCGAAGCCGGCGACGACTGCTTTCATGCGGTCCTCCGCCCGGGCATAAGCGGTCAGCGCGACGGCGGGCGTGCGCCCACCCCGTTCGGCGGGCAGGTCGCGAACACGCCGGATCAGCGAGTAGCCGTCCTCTCCGGGCATGCCTATGTCGCTCACCAACACGTCCGGGCGGTCGATCTGCAGGCGCTCCCACGCTTCCTGTGCCGAGGCGGCAGTCGATACCACTGCGTCGCAGTCTTCCAGCAGTCGTCTCACCAGGGCACGGGCATCGGACTCGTCGTCAACCACAAGTACCTTGACACCTCCCAGAGAGGCGACCGCGTCGGCGGATGCCGTCACCGGAGCTGGTACGGAAGGGTCATCTGCATCGGCAGACGATAGCTCTGGGTGAATGTCGGTACGCGGCAACGAGACCGTGAATGACGAACCAAATCCGCGACCGCTGCTCCGCACGCTAACGGTGCCGCCGTGCAATTCGACCAGCTGTTTCACGATCGCCAGCCCGAGCCCGAGCCCACCGTGACGGCGCGTGGTGGTGGCATCCGCCTGGCGGAAGCGATCGAACACGTGAGGCAGGAACTTACCGTCGATACCTTCGCCGGTATCGATGACATTGACTTCTACTTGCGCGTCAGTCCAATTGACGAGCACCTGTACGTGGCCGCCTCGCGGGGTGAACTTGACCGCATTGGTGAGCAGGTTCCAGAAGACCTGCTGAAGCCGGTTCGGGTCGCCCAGAACCAGCGCCGGCGCGCCGTCCAGCACATGGTGCAAGCGCACACCCTTGGCACTGGCTGCAGGACGGACCGTCTCCACAGCGACTCGAAGGATTTCGATCAGATCGAAACGCTGAACGTTCAGGTGGATCTTGCCGCTGATGATGCGGCTCATGTCGAGCAAATCTTCGATGATCTGTGTCTGCGCACGCGCGTTGCGCTCAATGATCTCAACGCCTTCCCTGACGTCCGCCGGGTTGCCAGGCCCTGAATTGAGAATCTGGGCCCAGCCGAGAATGGCGTTGAGCGGCGTGCGAAGTTCATGGCTGAGTGTCGCGAGGAACTCGTCCTTCATGCGGCTGGCCCGCTCGGCCTCGGCCCGCGCGGCCTGCTCGCTTTCCAGAAGCAACTGGCGCTCCTGCTCGATACGCCGGCGGTCGGTGATATCGATGACCGATCCGACAAATCCCTGGAACTCGCCGGTATGACTGAACCTAGGACGGCCGGCATCGATCACCCAGCGGTAGGCGCCGTCGGCTTGTCTCACGCGGAAGTCGACCGCATAGGGACACCGCGCCGTGTTGGCATCGACAAACGCTTTGGCTGCCGCAGAGCGGTCGTCAGGATGGGCTGCATTGACCCATCCCAGACCCAGCGCCTCTTCCGGCGTCTGGCCGGTCATCTCGTACCAGCCGCGCGAGAGAAACGAGCAGGAGCCATCAGGCTCCGTTACCCAGAGAATGGCTGGCGCGGTGTCGGCCATCTCTCGGAATCGGCGCTCGCTGTCCCGCAACGCCGACTCGATCTGCTTACTGCTGGTGATGTCCTTGAACAGGATCGCGACCTTACCGCCGGCACGATCACCAACTCTGAACGCATACACATCAAACCAGCGGCCCATCGCCTCAGACGATTCCTCGAATCGCACGGGCTCCCCGGAAACGACAACCCCGCCATAGACCTTCAGCCAGCGGTCCTCAAGCTCGGGAATCATGTCCAATGCTGTCCGCCCGATGGCGTTAACCAGCCCGGTCTGCGATTCGAATGCCGGGTTAATCTCGAGGAATCGGTAGTCGACCGGTTTCCGATCGGCATCGAAGATCATTTCGACCACACAGAAGCCCTGGTCGATCGAATTGAAGAGGGAGCGATACCGCTCCTGGCTTGCCCGCAGCGCCGCTTCCGAGGACTTCTGATCGTCGACGTCCGTACACGTGCCCAGCCACCTGATGATCCGACCGCTGGCGTCTTTCGCGGGCAATGCTCGAACGAGGAACCATCGGTACCGTCCCTCGGAATTGCGCACGCGAAACTCGGTGAAATACGGCTCTCCGGTTTGGATCGAGTGTGCCCAGGTTTCCGATACGCGACGAAGTTCGTCCGGGTGAAGGTGACTGTCCCAGCGAATTTCTTCGCCGGCTGTTTCAGGCATGCCGATGTACTCGAACCAGCGTCGGTTGTAGTAATCCACGATGCCATCAGGCCTGGCCGCCCAGGCGATTTGCGGAATTGCGTCGGCGATCAGGCGAAACTGCGACTCGCTCTGCTCGAGAGCCTGTCGCGCCCGAACCGCGTCAGTGACGTCAACGCCGTGGACGAAGATCCCCGAAATCTCACCGTGGACTTCGCGCAGCGGCTGGCAGACGAAGTTTACGAACCGCTCTTCGAGCTGCCCGTCGTTGCCGCGACCGAACCGTACGGGCATCTCCTGAGCGCTGAACGATTCACCTTTGCCGAAAACGCCGTCGAGTAACTCCCAAATGCCCTGACCAGCCAGTTCAGGAAGCGCTTCGTGCAACGGTTTGCCAATGATGCCGCGGCGACCCACCAAGCGGTAGTACTGCTCGTTAGCAACCTCGTAGACGTGCTGCGGTCCTCGTAGAACACAGATGAACGCTGGCGCCTTATCGATAACGGCTTCCAGCCGCGATCTCTCGTTGCCGAGCTCGTGCAACAGGCGTTGCTGGTCTATTTCGAGCCGGCGACGGTCCGTCACGTCGCGCGTGGTGCCGGCGATCAGCTCGACTTCGCCGTCCGGTCCGAGGACGGGCGAAAAGATGTACTCGTAAACACCGGAAATTCCGCTTCCGCCCGTAAACGGAACCTCTCCCTTGATCTGTTGCCTGGTGTCGATGACCTGCCTGATCTCGCGCAGGTGCATGTCGGCATGCCACTGCGGATATCCCAGTTCGATAAACGATTTTCCCAGCGCATCGTCATAGCAGGTTCCCCAAACTTCCAGCAGCCGGCGGTTGGCGTAGACGAAGCGGCCCTCAAGATCGAACACGTAGATGAAGTCGGGGGTCGTCGAGGAAATCGCATCAAACAGTCGTAACTGCTTCTGACGTAATTCCTTACTGGCAGTGATCATGGGACGCCGCTCCGAGCACAATCCGCCGGAGCGCCGATGATGGCGGGCCGTCGGGATTGGGGGCGATCATACCGACCCCAGGCAAGGGTGGTAACGTCAAATAAGCAACACAAAAACGGGTCGGCAAGAGCCCCAGGTGTGCAGCACCCTTGTGGTACAAACTTCCAATTTACATGTCCGATTTTGCATCCGTGGTCGGCAGTTTGGGTCACGGAATGCAACATCCCAGTCACGCCGCTTCTACTGCGGCCTGTTCGTTCGCGTCGTTGGTCGAGGCGACCAACCGAAGGACGGGGGTCTGTTCGGCGGCGGGGCGTGAAACCGTTCGGCCGACCGGCTGGTACTCCGGCACGCACGCCGCCAGCGCCGCCACCGCCTTGTCCGGCGAATCGACCGACCCCGCCAAGACCTCCAGCCCGCGCTCCACCTCGGCCGGATCGGCCGGCGGCAAATGCCAGACGCGAATCTTCTCGTGGCTCGTCCGAGCCGTGCGCTCGTCATCACGGGCGAGTTCTTCGTACAGCTTCTCGCCGGGGCGAATCCCGCTGAATCGGATTTGAATGTCGCGATCGGGCTCGAGCCCGTGTCGGCGGATCAGCTCGCGTGCAAGATCCAGGATCTTGACCTGCGACCCCATCTCCAGCACGAACACTTCCCCGCCTTTGCCGATCGCCCCGGCCTGCATGACCAGTTGGCTTGCCTCGGGGATCGTCATGAAGAACCGTTGCATCTCCGGATGGGTGACCGTCACCGGCCCGCCCGCCGCGATCTGCCGCTGGAAGATCGGCACGACACTGCCGGAAGACCCCAGGACATTGCCGAAGCGAACAGCGGCGAATCGGGTGGGAGAAGAAGGCAGGGGGCCACGAAGGCAGGACTGCACAAAGGATGCCGTGTCGTCGCTCTCACCCTCGTGCCTACGTGCCCTCGCGCCTTCGTGCCTGCTTGTACCTTCCTGCCTGTTTGTCCCCTCGTGCCTGCTTTTCGATTGCACATACAACTCAGCCACCCGCTTCGTCGCCCCCATCACACTCGTAGGGTTGACCGCTTTGTCGGTGCTGACCAGCACGAACGATTGCGCGGCAAACTCGCCGGCGGCATCGGCGACGGTTTTTGTGCCAAAGACGTTGTTCTTGATCGCCTCGCACGGGTTGGCTTCCATCATCGGCACGTGCTTGTGCGCCGCGCAGTGAAAGACCACTTGGGGCCGTTCGTCGCGAAAGATCTGCTCGATCCGCGACTTCTCGCACACATCGGCAAGGAAGGGGATAATCTCCGCCCCGATCCAGGTTTCGCGCAGCTCGCGGTCGATCTCGAACAGCGCGTTCTCGCACCGCTCGACGAGCAACATCTTCTGCGGGCAGAACCGCATCGCCTGCCGGCAGATCTCAGACCCGATAGACCCACCGGCCCCGGTGACCAGCACACGCTTGCCGGCGAGGAACCGCTGCAATTCGGGCGTATCAAGGTTCACGACCGGCCGGCCGAGCAGGTCGGTGGGCGTGGGTATCGCGAGCGCGTCGGTTCTACCGTCAAGCGGGCGGACCGCAGGACCAGGTTGCTCCAACTGCGGATGCCGGCGAAAGATGGACCTGAAGAGAGAGCGCACTGATTCTTCTATCGGCGTGCGCAACTCCTTTTGTTGAGGATGAATATCGGACGTCTGCAGCGCGCGAGGCGATCCCGTTTAGCGGTCGCACCGCAGGTGCACTGATCTCACGTTGCCGGCGGAAGGGTGCCGTCGCGCCGCCAACCAGGATATGCGTCGATACCCCCTATGAGTTCTGGCAAGAGCGTTGAAGTGCACCTGCGGTGCGACCGCTAATCGGGCTTACGAGCATGGGCCTCGTCCCAGGCTGCCAGCCATAGCCTTTCGATCCGCTTCACCGCCCAAGCGGTCTGGATCGCCTTCATCTCCATCACCGTCATTTCACGTCCCTGAAACGTACCTTTGCTTCGGAAGAAGACGCGGGTGTCGAACTCGCCGGCGGGGCCTTCAGGCTTCTCGGGTGTTCCGCCTTGCTTGGCGGCGGCCATAGCAGCACGGCCGATCATCGGCAGGGCATCGTAGCTGATCAGCGAAACCTCAATCGTCGCGCGGAACAGGTCCTTCGTTTCGACCGGGTCTTTGCCTTCGGCAAGCGCCTTCTCGAACAGCGGCCAGAACTCGGCCCGCAGATCGGCGTAGTCATCCTGATCGTCGTCGCACATGCGATACTCCATCTCCGCATGAACATTCGGCGACTTGCGGCCGTCGGTGAAGTACCGCGAACTCTTGTAGTCCTCGGTCGCGTGCTGCGGCTGCGTGTTGTCGGCGGCATAATGCGCCAGGTAGCCCGCCCACTTGATCGCATGTTCGTCCCGGGGGTACTGGCCGGGCGCATCGGTCATCTTGCCGGCTTTGATCGACTCGACGAGCTTCTGGTAACACTCCCGAACGCGAAACGGGAGGAAGCCGGCCCGCTCCCATCGATAGTCCTTGGGGTTGTCGGGGAAATCGGCAACTGTCGGTTTGTTCGACAGGTCGTGCTTGTAGATTCGCCGGGCGGAGTCGGCCATGAAGAACTCGACGTCCACGAAATGCATGAGCCGTTCGTGCGCGCCCCAAGGCTCGACCTTCTTCGACGGGTTGTCTCCCATCACCATCATGTCGGGCATCGTCGCCCAATAGGGCAGCGGATCGGTCGTGCGGACGAACAGGCCGATTCGTTCGTTCATGAACCACTGCTTTTCGGCGGCGATGTCCATCGGCTTGCCGAGCCCCTTGCGCAGCCACTCCTTCATCGCCGGCGGTGTTTTGGCATCCGCGATCAGCCGTTCGGCGGCGATGCGTGCGAACTGCATGTGCTCCTTGTTGCTCCAGGCGAACGCGGGAACCTGACAAAGGAGTGCAATCCCCACGGCCGTAAGAATGTTGAGTCGCATAGCGAGTGTTATAGCCGCAGCACCGAGGCTGGGGACAGACGTTTGCTGCTGGCTAACAAAACAGCGCCCCGGTCCCAAGGGACTTCGCGGCATCTCGTGCTGCTGGAGGGATAGGGGAGATCACTTCAAACCGATCGTCACAGGCCGACACAGGGCGACTTGGCACATCTACTTCGCTGCCACCGGTGGCGGGGCGGTTTCGGGCGGTGCAGGCGGCCATTGTCGGGGCTGCGTCTGGTACCGCTGCATGCGAATGAAATAGGTCGCCTCACCCTTGGCCGGCGCTTCGATGCCCTGCCAGGTTTGGCTCAGCCCTGGTACCGGGAACTGCACGGTAACGTCATGCCTGCCCGGCGGAAGTTCGATGGGGAGAACGAACGTCGTCCGCGGCAGCATCTCCCACTGGCGGATGTCGGCCTGGCTGGTTGCCTTTAACAGCAGACCCGCGCCGATCATCGCCAATCCTGCTGCCTGGTTATTGCGGTTGTTGCTGCGCATCGTCTCGTAGGCACCGACGCCGATCAGCCCCGTACCGACGGCTGACTTCACCGTGCGAATCGTATCGATGCTCTGCCACCGGCGGTCGGCGGCGAGTGCGAGCGTATCCACCGGCGGGCCGTCGAACGACGATACGTCCAGCCGGCGGCCGTCCACGAATACCATCGGCGGCGGGATGGGTCCGCCGTCGGCGGGTGTCGGCGCGAACCCGACGATCGCGCCGTCGAAATCCGTGACCTTTCGGGGGCCGTAGCCGAAATCGACAACCAGCAACACGTTAGACCGACGGTTCCGTTCCAGCTCCGCCACCGAAGCCAGGTAGCCGCGAAGTGAGACCGCCCGATCAAAGTTCTGCTTTGCCTTGGCGTCGTCGCCGAGCCGCTGCCAGCTTTTGCCCAGCATGAGATAGCCGAGGGCGAAGTTCGATTCGATCTCCCGATACTTGTCGTCGGCGTCTTTGCCTTCGCCGTAGTCACGAAGCTTGAACAGGCTGTTCTCGAACGCGCCGCGGGCGTTTCCGTAGTCGCCGCGCATGTAGTAGATCAGGCCGAGGTAGAAGTTGGCCATCGCGCGTTCGAACGGCTCGCCACGCCAGATACGGAGCTTTTCGTCGACGAGAACGGCGCCCAGGGTTCGTCCGCCGTCATTCACCCCGACACTATTGAGCACTTCGTAAGCGGCGAGGAATGCCGACTCGGCACGGTCGAGGTTGTACTCGGCCAGTGCCGCCGACCCGAGGCGGACGTTGTTGAGGACAAAGTTCTCGTCGGTCTTCACCGCGAGCGGCTCCAGCATCTTTGCCGCCCCGGCGTAGTCGCCCCGCGTGTAGCTGGTGAACGCCATCCGCCCGACCTGATCGGACTGCGTGGCGCAGCCGGTGACAAACACGAACAAGAGCGAAAGGAACAGGGCGGCGCCTACACGCCGGGTGGCAGGTGCAAGCGTATCCGCTTGCGTGTGACGTACGCCGCAGCGCGCCCACCACGGGCAGGCGAGTACGCCTGCCCATGCCACCCCTGTCACACGGTTCGGTACCGGGTGCCCGGGGCTGAACATTTGGACGATCTCAGTCATCGATCCAAGAACCCCTTTACCGCGACCTTCTTCACTTCGTACTTGTCCGTCCAGAGCGTTGTTCGGCGATCCAGGTCGGTGAGTTCATAAACGCAGAGGTAAGAACTTGTCCGGCGGTTCGAATCCTCTTTGGTCAGCGAATAGAACTGTGCCCAAAGGCAGTAGCGCGGGTTGACCGCATCCGGCGACGGGCCCAGTTGCGCTTCGAGTTCGGTCGCCCGCAGGCGATAGAATGTCTCGCGGTTGATCACCCAGGTGAACTTGTCGGGAGCCTGCTTGGCAAGCAGGAATCGAATGCGGGCGATGAACGCCTCGGCTTCGCCACGCGGCAGAATTTCGCCGGTCATCCGGTTCTCCACCGGCTGAACGACGACCTTCAAGGTCCCTTCCTTCCCGATCGCCGACTGCACGTCCGGATCGGCGACCAGGCTGGCAGCCATCTGGTCGGTCATCTGCTGGAGATCGAGGCTGTCGAGTGCGGTATTGGTACCGACAGCGACGGCGCTGGCGCAGCCGGACATAAGTGGCATGGCGGCGAACAGGATCGCGAAAGCGGCAAGTCGAATTGAAAACAAAGGCGACCTCGTGGAGCGACGTTTGACGATCGAAGCCCGAAGACCCAACACGAAGGCACGAAGGGCACGAAGTGTCACGAAGAAGCGACGGAAAAACCCTTCCTGATCCGAACGGGCTTGTATCCGAAGAGAGATGTGCCGAGTTGGAGCCGTGGCTCCCATTTGGCAATGACTTTCGGAGTACCTCAGGATGACAGTTTTGGGCTCTTCTTCGTGCCGCTTCGCGACCTTCGCGCCTTTGTGGTCAATCTTCTGCTCGGGAACCAGCGATGCGGCTTTTCAGCCTAAAGCGGTCACCGCGCAACTTTCACTTCGTACGACCCCGTCCAGGACGTTACCCGGCGTTTGAGGTCTTCGACGCTGAACTCCATCTGGTAATAGATCGTGCCGCGGCGGGGAAGATCGCGGACGACGCCCGTCATTGCGTAGTCTGGGCTGACCGCCGCGGGGGCGGCCCGGCCGCCGCCGTCTCCCTGGCCGAACGGATCCTTGCCCCCGCCTTCAAGTTCTTTGTCGCGCAGGTTGTAGAACTTGTCGCGATTGGTCACGAGCGTCACACGGCCCCGGCCCTGCTTGGCGATGCGCGCCTTGAGCGCCTGGAGGAAGATGTCGTAGTCGGTTGCGAACGACTTGTCGCGGGTCTTGTCTTCGATGCTCGTCACGACAATCGTCCATTGCTCCCGGCTGCGGTTCAGTTCGGGGTCGCTCAGCAGATCGGCAGCCATCTGGTCTGCCGCCTGGTTGATGTCCCGGCTCTGCAGGCCGCGGTCACGGTTGTCCAGGTCATCCACCGAGGGCCGCTGCTGACCGTAGTCGTGCGGCTTGTCCGTTGGCTGGCAGGCAAGGCCGCCTGCGCCAAGCAGGGTGCCGGACAGCAGAATCAGACCGAACCGATTCTTTAACGAGCGACTCATGACGATCTCCTTCGCTGATTGCATATCGATGTCGTTAATGGATGACCTGAGGTCGTACCGGCCAACATTAGCCCACCCAGCCGCCGACGGCCAGACGGCGGGGGGCATCGAACACCATCATCGGCAACACGCCGGTCCGACAACAGCGATCCATGGCCACTGATCAGGCCCTGGATCAGACACCGCCGGCGATGAAAGGGCAGGAATTGGCCCACGGCATCGGCGGGGGCCGGCGTTTCAACTTCTAATCCGATGGTATCGAATGGATTAAGTGCCGATAAGCGCCTGGCGAAGGTCAACCATCCTTTGCTTTGATCCTGTGTCTATGATGTTGCGGGTGGGCCGTCCGGCATGTTTTATTGGCGCACTATTGGCAGCCCTCGGATGACCGCCGCCACCTCGCGTTGGAAGGAGCTGATCGTGCCCATGACTGATTGTCTCGCACGTCGCGCATTGATAAACGTGCCTCGGATTCGTGTGGCCGGGGTCGCAGCCTTGGGCCTCATTGCGCTGGCGGGTTGCCAGTCGTCGCCGCCGCCGCCGTCGCAACCACGGCTCGGCCCGGTCGGGCAGATGGAACGCCGAAGCTACCCGGACCCGGTAAAGCCGTTGCCCGGGCCGGATAGTGCCGAGTCGCCGGCTCCGCCGTTTGCTGATGTGCCGCTCGTCTACCAGCGTCCGCCGGAACAGAAGATGTTCGTTGACGGCTACAACGCCGTCGGCCGACCGAAGCTGGCGGTATTCGTCAACCGGTCGTTGTTGGGCGATGCACTGCCAATAGAGGCGGCCCCGGTCGCCGAGCGGGTGCCGCCGAGCGGCGTTGATCCGATCCGGGGCAATCCCTTCCGCGACGAACACGGCCAGGACATCACCTACCTGCGGAGCGGCCAGTACGACGAGGCGTCGGCGAAGCAGATCGACTACGCGACAATCGAAAACGTAATGACACAGTGGCTGGCGTGCGAAGGGCAGACCACAATCGCTTCGCCTGCAGTGGTGCGCGAGCGGCTGAACGCCGACGAGATCGGCAAGTTGCAGCAGGGGCGCACCCGGCAGCTGGGCGAACTCGCGAAGGAACTGAACGCCGACATCCTGATCTATGCCCAGGCAAGGCCGACGCGCCAGACCGAACGCGGCCTGGAGATCCGCCTGAATGTGGAGGCGATTAACATCTCCCATGGCGAGCAGATCGCCCGGGCAACGGTGCTGATCCCACCGCCGCTGGATACGGAGCGGATCAACATGTACACACGGTTCATCGCGCGAAAGCTGATGGCCGACATGGCGATGACCTGGTCGGGGCCTGGCCCGGCTCGGCAGCAGACCGATATCCGCCCGGCACTGCCGACGGTTCCGGAACCGACACCGATCAGTCCCGGAAGGCAACCCGTCGCGCCGCCAGTTGCGCCCGCCGAGCAACCGGTTCAACCCAAGGTGATCGATCCACCGCCCATCAAGCCGGCGGTGCCGAGCGACCCGAAGCCCGCGCCCAGCGGCGTGCCGGCAGAGAAGCCTTCTGTTCTTGACCGTCCGGAGCCGCCATCGGCGACCCGGCAGCCCGATGCGGACTTCCCGCCGCCGCCAGCATCGGCCAGGCGGAACCCGGAATGAGCCTGTGTCTTGCCTGATCGGCGACTTCTTGACGAAAGGTCCGGAGTGCGATTCAGTTAGCGAGCGGAACAAGCCGATTGAGAGACGTCAGGACTTTAGGGAATTGTACCTCGCGCCACTGATGAGCGATCGCACCGATGGTGCACGCACATCGGCCGCAGTGTTCGTCAGAGTTCGAAAGAGACTGATCACCCGAGGGATGACCGCCATGAGCCGATTCAAGACTGTCCGCAGCGTATTGTTGGGAACTGCCGTCGCGATGCTCGCCGGCTGTCAAAGCGACGCGCCGATCGCGGCCCGGGCTGAGAAGTATGACTACCCGTGGTTGATGGTGGGCAGCCAGGATCTTCGCGCCAACACGATGGTGAACGATGCCGTTCGTACCCGAGATGAGGCGGGCTTGCTGTACATCTCGGTACCGATCCGCAACACCAGCGATCTGCAGCTTTACGTCGATTACAGGGTGACCTTCTACGACCGAAACAAGATGCCGCTGCCGCAGGAGTACCGCAAGACGCTGACCATCCCAGCCAGGGGCATGCGCGAAGCCACCGCCAACAGCACCAGCCCCAAAGCCGAGTCGTTTCAGATGGAGCTGACGTATCCCCGCGTGAACTGACGCGGGCTGCAGTTCAGGCCCACGACGGACGGCACGGGCGAGCCTGCCAGAGAAATCTTTCCCGGTCAGCCGAGATCGCGGCCGGCCGATCTTGAAAACCGCCTTTGCGCGCTTATACTCCGCGACGAATAAAGCACGTCGAACGAACGAAAGTTCGCCGATGAACGCTGGCCGGGCGTGTACCCAAGTGGCCAACGGGGTCAGACTGTAAATCTGATGGCTTATGCCTTCGAAGGTTCGAATCCTTCCGCGCCCATCCTAACAGATTGCGAACTCTCGCACTGATACGCAACCACTGGCATGCCAGTGGTTTGTGTTTTTTCCGGGGGTGCCTCCTGCAGCTGTTTGCGAGCCCATTCCGGGCCGTACTGCGCCGGAATTCGCGCCACTTTTTCTGACGGCTTTTTCTCGACCGCTGCACTCGCGAAATGTGCGTCAGTTACTTGCAAATAATGGTCTTGCGCAACGGCGAGCGTATTGCCGAGCCATGAGCAGACCACGTGCGGGGCGAATTCGTCCATCAACTCGGTCTGCCGGGTCGCCCGCAAATTGTGGAAAAGTCGTGGCCATGGGTCCAGCCCGGCTTGCTTGAGGATCCTGAGAAAGGGCGTGCGAAGATTCACCTGAGCATCCAGATTTTTTACGACATATTGCTGACCGTCCTCGGCTTCGGCGAAGGCTTCCAACAAAATCGTGCGGAGTTCCGGAAACAACGGCACCCAGCGGGTGGCTTTGCCGGCGTAGCCCTCGGTCTTCGGTGAGTGCACCAGAAAACGACCCCGTTCCCAGTCGATATGCTCCCACTTCAATCTTGAATGCTCGGAAGAGCACCGGAGCCCGCCAAATCGACTGAGGGCGACGATGACGCGCCATTGGATATTGGGGCACGCGTCCAGCACGCGTTGCGTCTGCTCGCGTGTAATGAACCGCTCGCGAGCTTTGTTCCGCTGTGAGCCGGACTGAACATCTTCGAAGGGGTTCTCGGTGACGAGCTTCCACTTTCGCAGACGCTTGAAGAGCTGCCGGCAGGTTTTGACCCGTCGATTGACCGTGGCCGCCGAAAGTGGCCTGCCCGTCCTGGCGATCAGCCGACCCGCCAGCCATTGCCGCCACTCCTCTGCCTCGAGGGGCCCGATGGAACTGACCGGCTTGTCGGCACCGAAATACTTGATGAGGTCGCGTCGGACCTGCTCGTAAGCAACTTTTGTCCCTGCCTTTACGGTCATCCCGGCCAGCCACTTGTCGATGGCGAATGCCAGTGTCTGATTCCGATTCGCCGAGCCTGGGACGAGGCCCGTTCGTTCAAGTCGCGTGAGGAGCGGCCCTTCCAACTTGGAAAGCCAGGCGGCCGTCGCATCATCCGGCGGTCGATTCTGTTTGGCCGCCGAGACCAAAGACTCGATCCGATCCCTGCATCGCTCGGCATCGCGCCGAACCATCTCACCCGTCCGAAAAGTCAGTCGCTTGCCGTCGCCGGGACGGGTGAACTGAATCCGCCAACCCTCGTCGCCATCGCAAATTAGGCTTGCCATGTTGGTGTTCTCCGGAGCGGGTTCAGGCCGCGGACGGGGTCTTCACTCCCTTCGCGCGATCGATGAAATCCCGAAGGTCGGCCGGGTCGAACCGGACGAGCCGCCCGATCCGCACCGCAGGGAGCTGCCTCTGGTCGGCGAGGGTCCAGAGCGTCCGGGCAGAAACGCCCAGAAACGCCGCCGCCTCCCGGCTGGATAGTAACTTTTCGATAGGACGAATGGTATGGTTTTGATTACTCATGCCGGGATCATCTCACACATTTTTGGGCTGCACAGGGTCGAGTGAATCAAAAAATTGCTCAGTCGTTTCCTCAAGTCCGATACCGATTTTTAGTCACTTTGTTTCCTGCCGCCAAGGCGGAATATGTGCTTTGTCCAGCTCCAGCTCAAGCTGAGGATGAGCGGGTTGGATCCTGCCTACCCAAAAAAGCAGACCCCCTATGACAGCCGCTCTCAGCCGTTTCTTCTATTTCACCTGTTTCGTTTGTTTCGATTCTCCGAAGACAATAGGATGGGTGGGTACGACATGCACAACAGGAGCACGCGATGAGCATCCATCTCGGCGAAATGGTTTCCCCATCCGAACAGGATGCCAAGGTGGCCAGAGAGTCTATTCGCCGGTTGAGTCGCTTCGTCAATCAGGATCGCCTGACGGTCCAAGTGCCCGCGAAAGGTGATGACTCAGAGTCGATCGAACTTCCAAGCTCGGTCGTCGGGCTGCTCATGCGAATTCTCACCGAGATGTCCGAGGGGAACGCGGTGACGCTCATACCAGTCCATACCGAGCTTACTACTCAGCAGGCGGCGTCCATCCTCCGCGTCTCAAGACCCTTCCTCGTCAAGCAGATGCGGGAGAAGTTGCTTCCGTACCGCCGAATCGGAACACATCGTCGAGTTCGATTTCAAGACCTCATGGAATACAAGAACCGCATCGACGCCGAACGCGCAAAAGTTCTCGAACAGTTGGCCATACAGGCGCAGGAACTAAACATGGGTTACTAGCCGTGACTACCCTCAAGGTCATCTACGACGCGAATGTCCTATACCCGGCACCGCTGCGCGACCTCCTCATGTGGCTGGCACTTCTCCATCAGGATTGTTGGTGACGTGCCCTATGGGCATCGCGATTCCGACTCCCCAGTCATATTGAAAAACAGCTGAAATTCGTCGATTTTCTCTTATGATTGGGCAATGGTCAGCCTTCAGGAATCCGTTGAATCGCAGCTTGCCCGGGGACGAGGGTACTTCACCAAATCGAACAGTCTGGCTGAAACCCAACAAACTCCAGAGGCGTTCCAGGCAGCGATTGCCCGTCTGAAGAAAAAGGGAAGCGTCGTTTCCCCACGCCGGGGCTTTTTCTTGATCCTCCGGCCCGAAGACCGGGCGCTGGGCGCACCCGATCCTGCACGATGGATCGATCCGCTGATGTCGTACCTGAAAGTCGACTACCGAATCTCACTGCTTCGAGCGGCCGCCGTTCACGGATCAACACACTAGGCGGCAATGATCTTTCAGGTGATCGCACCCCGCCAATTCCCGGACATCGAATTGGGGCGGCAAAGAGTTGCGTTCTTGTACCAGTCGAAGGAAGCCTTTGCGATGACGAATCGCTCCGAGTGGCTGGACCAACTTAAGACAGATACTGGGTATGCCAAGGTCGCAGGCGTGGAATTGGCCTTGCTCGACATCTGTCGCTACTTCCACGAAGCAGCGGGAATCAACGGGGCCGCGCAAGCTGTTCACGACCTTGGGAAGAAGGCAGACACTCGGATCCTAGCCAAAGCGGCCGGCGCTTACGAGAACACGGCAGTCCGGCGACTCGGCTACCTTCTGGAACGGTTTGGACATTTTAGGCAGGCCAGTGCCCTTCGGCCCTTTGCCGATAAAGCCAAGTCCTTCAAACCGCTTGATCCGTCGGCCAAGCCTCTGGTTCCAGAATTGGCTTGTGTTAACGAGCGGAATTCGGATTGGAAGTTGCTGCTCAACGTGCGTGTGGAGATTGACGCATGATCCCAGTCTCCCGCGACCAGCGATGGATTGCCCGTGCTCCCTAACCGGACGTCCGGCAGTCAAAGCCAGTCGGGCTGACGAGCGCGAAAGAATCAAGCTAACTGGAATGCGCGTGATTCGATGTGTATGATATATAGGATGTCGCGTGATTTCCGGTGGGATGAATGGAACCGAGAACATGCAACGAGGCATGGCGTTTCGGTCGCGGAGATCGAGGGGTTGATTCGGCGAGGGCGGGCGCGGTTTGTCGGCGATGGGAAGTATGAGGTGGTGGGCAGAGGCATCGGTGGGTGGTGGATTCGAACGATCTACATCATCAGCCCGGCCGAGTGCATCTACCCAATCCATGCCCGGCCGCTCAACGAGGCAGAGAAACGCCGTCAAAGGAGAAGCAAATGAGTAAGCAGGCAAACCCCAAGACGGTCAGAAACTTGAAACCCGCCGTCGGCGACGTCGTCGATATTGACGCGATGACCAACCCCCAGAAAGAGCAGTTGTTCCGGGACTGTGAAAAGGTACGACCCGGCGAAGGCGAAGCGTTGACTGCTTCGCAGCGCGCCCTGCACGCACGGATACGCCGCAAGGCTGGCCGGCCGAAGATCGGGAAGGGTGCCGAGCGGATCAACGTCACGGTGGAGCGGGGCCTGCTGTCCGAGGCGGACCGCTTCGCCAAGAAAATGGGAATCACCCGGGCCGAGCTTATTGCAGTGGGTTTGCGTCGTGCGATTGCAGGGTAGTCTTGGCTGGCGGGCGCGTTTGGAGAGGCCCCTGAATCAAGGCAACTACGGATTGCGGAATCCTAACTACTCAGCCGGCTACTGACCGCTAGATTTTCATAGCGCGTAACCCCTTGCGCCCTCTGCGGATCGATGGTAAATCCGCGCCATGCGAAAGAAAGGAACACGCCAGGAGTGGGATCGGGTCCGGAGCATCGCGGCCAACATGTTCGAGCAGGATCGCGAGCCGGCCGAAATCGCCAAAGACCTTGGGGTCGACGACCAGACCGTCCGAGCCTGGCGGCGGGCATACCGCAAGGGCGGCCGTGACGCACTGGTGTCGCGCAAACCACCCGGACGCCCGTCGCGGCTGAATGAGGCCCAGCGTAAGACTCTTGCCGGGTTGCTGCTCAAGACGCCCAGGGAGTGCGGATTCGACAAGTATCTCTGGACCCAACAGCTGATCGCCGACCTGATCGAGCGTGAGTTCCAGGTGAAGTACCACCACGACCACATCGGCGTCATGCTGAAAGACATGGGCTTTTCCCATCAGAAGCCCCAACGTCGGGCACGCGAGCACGACCCGGTGAAGGTGGCCGCCTGGCGGGCGGAGTTCTGGCCGGAACTTCTAAAAAAAGTATCGAGTCCGGCGGAGTGATTCTGATGGCCGACGAGGTCCCCGATCGCTCAGACGCCGGTCGTCGCCTACCGCAATCGGCGGCAGCAGAAAGTCAGCGTGCTGGGGGCCGTGGTCTTGCACGCCGCCACGGCGAAGATCGATCTCGTGTGCGACTTCCATCCCGACAGCTACGTCCGCGGCGAGCAGGCGGCGGCGTTCCTGCACCGCGTGCTTGTCGAGTATCCTGACAAAACGATCGATGTGGTCTGGGACAACCTCTCGGCACACAAGTCGCCAATCGTGAAGGAACTGGCGGCGGAGTACCCGCGTTTAAGATTGCACTATCTGCCGACCTACGCGCCGCAGCTCAATGCGGTGGAAGGCGTATGGAGCCTGACGAAGTACCACCGGATGGCGAACCACACGATTGGGGAGTTGGAGAAACTTCACGCCGAGGCCAAGCGACACTTGGACGACGTAGGCGGCAATCAGGCGTTGCTCCGCTCGTGCTTCGAAGGCGCGGAACTCGCGCTAAACTTATCCAGCGCTCAGTAATCCATCGGCTTTGCGGAAGAGCTTTCGCCGAGAAGCGTGAGGTAGGGGCGATAGGCGAACACTCGGTTGCGCGTACGGCCGGTTGTTTCTGTCAGCAGATCGTTAGCTTCCATTAGCCTCACAAGTTCGGCGGCTACGGGATAAGTCATGCCGATCGTGTCCCGAACTTGGTTGACGGTAATCATTGGCCGGGCGAACAAGCGGTCGAGTACGGCGAGCCCGCCGGTCTGGTCAGCTAGCAAGGCGCGGTGTTGCTCGCGCATCTCCTGGATCTTCCGGGCTGTGTCACTGGCCTCGGCCGAGACGGTACGGACGCCATCAAGGAAGAACCGCAGCCACCCTTGCCAGTCGCCTTTGTCACGGACACCTTGGAGGCGCTCGTAATACTCGCTCCGGTTGCGCTTGAAGAAGCCGGACAGGTACAGCAGCGAGCGAGGATAGTCTTCCAGCAAAGCCAAAAGGTGATAAGCAGGCGTCCTACGCGGCCGTTGCCGTCGAGGAATGGGTGGATGGTCTCAAACTGGACGTGGGCGATGGCGCAGCGCAGCAGCGGCGGGATCGCGGAATCGTCGTGCAGAAAGAGTTCGAGGTTACCCATCAGCCGCATCACTTCGTGCGGCGGCGGCGGGACGAAACTGGCGGTGGCAAGCGTGCACCCACCGGGGCCGATCCAGTTCTGGCTGCGGCGGAACTCGCCAGGCTCCAAGTGTGCGCCGGTCCCGGCGAGCAAGACCGCGTGGATCTCCTTGACCAGTCTCAGGGACAAGGGGAGCGTCTTAAGACGCTCCAAGCCATAGTCGAGTGCGGCGACGTAGTTGACAACGTCCTTCACGTCGCCGGATGTGCCCTTCGCGGCAGCGTCGGCTTCGTATTCAAGGAGATCAGTGAGCGAGGCCTGTGTACCTTCAATTTGGGACGAATAAACAGCTTCCCGACGAACGTACATGGCAACGAACAGCTCGGGGTTGGGCAGGAGCTGGGTTGCAGCGTCAAGTCGGCCGATAGCCCGGTCGGCGGCCGAGTGGAGCATGAGCAGATCGCCTTCCAACTGCAGAGGCGGCTTCGGAGGTAACTCGGCTGGGATAAACGCGCGGTAGCCGGCAGGCTGCGTCACGTAAACTCCCATGGGCAAGTGTTTTACATCCAAATCATTGAGCATATTCGGAATCGTCCCAAGCCGAACGCGGTATTATAGCAGACTTTCACTCTACCCGGATTTCACGCCCATGTTAAAGGAAAGCGGGCATTTTCTTTAACAACAGAACTCGTTGAACCGCTTGTTAAAGCAACCTTTCATTCTACCGCGAGGGCTTGCCGGTGGTTCCCGCTCGTCAACCACGTGCCTGAATCCACCTTTGTGGAGAACGTGAGCTTGGTTGCGAAGTCCAACTCGTGACGAGCTGATCTCTACTTTCGACCGGCTGGTGCAAACGGCGGAAGAAGAGGTGTTGTGTGGCGTCTCGATCGACGGGTCAAACTGGCTAAGCCGGGTGAGGGCTTCGTTGACAGATTGGATTCGACCGCCGTAGGGGTCGATTCAACTTGCTCCGACACCCGTTCGCCAAATCAAAATCCGTGCCAGACTCTGGATGCGCCTGAAGCCTTAGCTGGTAGCGCTATTATTGCACTACATGAACAGCCGAATCGGCGGCTTGACCACCACCACCCAGCGACTTTTTATTGAGACCACAAAGGTCGATACCGGCGTCAAAGCCAATAGCGTTTCGGACTTCCATTTCTTATTTTGGATGGGCGGAGAAAAGCTGAATCAGGAGGCCTAATCGTCCTTGGTCGAGATCTCGATGCCATGAGTTCTCGCCTCATTTCAGTTTGTTTGTTGTGGCATGGAGCAGCAACGTCGAACATCGCTTCGTGATGTGTGCCGAAGTTGCCAATGTGGTTCGTTCGAACCAAAAACGGCAACTGGTGGATTGGAGAGCTTTCCGGAGGCGTCGTGCAGTGCGGAGAGTTCGGCAATCATCCACTGTCACATTTCCGTGGATGGATGAAGAAGCCAAACCTCACAACCTCTCAGCCTGCAGACCAAAGCATTCCTCAAGCCGAGACAGTGTGACGTCGGCGTACTTTGGGGATATCTCGACTCCATAGCCAAGTCGGCCGTTGTCCTGGCAAGACACGAGGGTCGTTCCCGAACCACAGAATGGGTCGAATACGGCGTCCCCGTCATTGCTGTAGACTTTGACGAAGAAGTCTGCCAAATCCTTCGGGAATGCCGCTTCGTGGATACTTTCTCCGCTGACCTGGGTCACAATCACGTTCGACGGCAACGCAACGCCTTGCTTCCGTTCGTCATGGCCACCGAAGTTGTTGCCGGTGTGATTGGAGCGTTTGGCGCCGGTTTTGTTGATGCAGCGATCGCTCGGCCTACCGGCACTCGTCGGATTGAACGCCGCGAGCTTCGAGGTTTTCGCGAAGTGGTACACGCCTTCCCAATCATTCTTGAGCCGATTCGGCCATGATCCCGGATACCCTGGCCGACGCCAAACCAAGTCGTCCACGAGTCCCCAACCCCACTGCCGGCACACCGTTTCCCGCGCTGGTATCTGTCCGTCTGAATTGGCATGCCAAAGTAGCGGCTCGCAAAGACAAGAAACCGAAGGAGGGGCGCTATTAGCCCATTGCGCCCCCTTAAGAAAATCCACTATCACGCCTCGCAGGCCGCAAAAACCGGCCTTGGGGAACAATCTGCCGAAGAAAATTTTCGCCCTGAAACCGTCATGTTCAAACTTGACGACCCGGCCTTTTCGGTCCTTTTCCCTCCAGAATCGAAGCCCGAATGGAGCCGGCTGCCGTCTGTTTTCGCTTGGTCGCTGTCGACGTTGTCTTACCTTTGCGTGTCTCATGTTATCACGCTAGACGGGAGTCGCAGTTGAAAGTCCGCAACTCGAGATTTCCAGATCGGTCTCGAATGCGGCTCCTTGCCGGATCGTTCCATTGCCTGCTGCAGGTTGCCCAGAGAAGTGCTGGCGTTCGACGGTCGACAATAAAGAGGGCAGCGAGCGATCCCCGTCTATTCGGGCATGCAGCCCCCAACTTCATCGACCGCTGTGACAGCACAGCCTACGGCACCCCGACTCACCACGGTGTCTTCCAGCGCGGCCGCCCGACCACGGTCTCCCCGCGTTCGACCCAAGTACGATCGGCTCACTAACGGTTTGGCCGAATACCTCTTCAGTTCCGTTGACCGATACGACTGGGGCTACAACAAGCCCGGTCAACCGCCGAGTTTCGTGACGGACAACGGCCGGCTCGAGTCGTTCTTCCAGAAGCTGCCCGGAGTCTATCCTCAGCGGCTGACAAGAACGTTCGTTCAGCGTCACCTCACCGGTTCCGAGCGCCTTCACTACACTTCACACCGGGCCTCGGGATTTGCGTTTATCATGATCGATGTCGACGCCCACGCCGGTCAGGACGACGCGTTTAAACTGGCTTCGTGGATTCAAGCCAGATACTTCCCGACGGCATATCTCGAACCGAGCCGCCGGGGCTGGCATTTGTATGTCCTGTTCCGCGTGAAGAAAATTAATCGGCGAGCCTTCAACTGGCTTGCCGAACAAGCCGAAGCCGCCCTGGGGGTACTGGCGAAGGAGCACCAATTCGAGTCGACCTTGGAAATCCGGGGCACGTTCACCGAAGTTGACACCGGGTGCATTCAGCGCAGGGGAAAACTGGCCGCAGCCCCCGGCCTGCCAAACGGCCTGGCCGATCTCGATCGCCTGACCGAAGCGTCCGTCTTCTTCCCCTCCGCCCTTCATCGTCTGATCGACGATGCGTCGGCCATTCAGCAGAATCCTTTTGTCAATCCGCCATCCACGGCGACCGGATCACCGAATACCGCGACAAAGAAAAGAAGGCCCCGGACCACACCCGGTACTTTGCAAGACGTATGCGTATTAAAAACCAAGTCGGCGGCCGGGCAACCCCTGGGCGGATTCCGAAAACTTGATACTGCCGACGCTTACGAGCGAATGGCCGCCTGCGGCTGGGACTTCACGGTAGTCCACCGGCGACTACCGGAGGACGTCGACGAACTGCTGCGCAGCTACGCGGGCATCTACGGCGACGACGACAGCAAGGGCTTGGCTGATCGTCGGCGACGCGCAGCCGACGTGTTGAAGCGGCGAGCAGAGACCTTCCGCTGGGACTTAGCCCAGGAAGGAGGCTACGAATACTACCGCGAACAACTCATCGAGGCAGTTAGTTCCCACTGCATCGACCGCAAAAAACGCTATCAGGCATCTATCTCCGACGAGGACTTGGCCGTCGCGCTGTACGTTGTGCAGCGAAACTCCTTCGGCATCGCCGACCGGCCGATCCAGCAATTCACGTGCGGCTATGAGGCTTTCGCAGGCATGTTTCGAGAACTCAAAGCCGAAGGCGTCATCCGCCGGGGCGGCTGCGACCGGAACAAAATCGCGGCAATGAAAGCGATCTTGGTGCGGGCGGGCCTGATTCAGTGCGTCGACCCCGGCTACATCGCCGCCGGCAAGCGTCGCGGCGTGTGCATGAAGTACACGATCGGGCCGAAGCATTGGCGGTATGCGGCTTTCAACGTGTATCGCGAGACAGTCGAGGTGAAGTTCATCCGCCGCAGGAGTGAAACTCTTCTTGCAGCGGCTTGAGGGGGGAAAGCCCAAAACCCGTTCCCCTGGCTCGTCGCACTTCACAACCTTTGTGTTGGATTGACGTACCATGACCGCCGATACCTCCGCGAAGTTCCCGCCAACTTCGATCATGTCTGCCGATTTTCTCGATCCTTTCGATACTGACTTGGCGTCACGCCCAAATCTCGTCGGAAGACCGTGTACATCTGCATTGTTTCGCCAAAACCCACTTTGCGGGCAATCTCCTTCAAGGGAAGTGAGCCTTGGGCGAGTTCGCGTTTGGCGCGCTCGATGCGTACGCGACGAATCTCCGCGGCGATGGGACGCTTCAGATGCTTCTGGAAGCGGCGTTGCAGTGTCCGCGACCCGGTGTCCACGGCCCGTGCCACGTCATCCTGGCCAATTTCCAGGTGACTGTTGGCGGCGATGAATCTCAATGCTGCCGCAATCAAAGGGTCGTCGACGGCAAAGAAATCCGTCGACTCGCGAACCACCACACCCTCGGGTGGAATCAATATGGGGCCACGCGGCGGCGGTTCGCCGTTCATCAGCCGGTCCAGCAGCCGCGCCGCTTCGTAGCCGATGTGGTCATACCCGACTTCCATGCTGCTGAGCGTCGGATGCAGCGATTCGCAAAGCATCTCCTCGTTCCGACCGGCGATGATCGCCACGTCTTCCGGAACACGCCAGCCACGATTATGACACGCCTGTGCGACGACCCTTCCGAGCAACTCGGTACCAATGTAAATGCCGATTGGCCGTTTCCAGCCGCTCATCCACGTGGCGATCGTCCGCTCGGTTCTACGCCAGTGGATCCCAGAAAAGGCATCGAGCGACACTTTCGCGGAAGCGCACCTGTATCCCGCCTCACGGACGGTGTTGGTGAACGCCTCCAGCTCCAGAGACTCTCCACGATTCTCATCAGCCGTCAACGCGGCAAAGTGGCTAAAGCCCCGAGTCAGGAGATGCTCGGCTCGCAGGCGACCTTGCGCCGAATAGTCCGGGAACACGCCGGGCAGGGATGCAGCAGCGGGGGAGCTCAGCCAGACGTTCACCACGGGTATGTTCGCACGTGCCGCCCGGCGGGCCAGTTTCCCCGTTGCCCGCGCGATAATGCCGTCGTAGGAAGCGGGGTTCCCCGAATACTTCTGCAGCGTGGCGTCGGGGTTTTCGTCCACGATCGACTGCCAGCTATGTTCCCCAGCGTACTTCTGGGTACCGGCAAAAATGCCGGCGTGCCTCTTAAACGGCCATTCCAGCTCCAACTGCATGGCTACACGCCGATGTCGTGACATTGCGAAGGTGTCCCAAAATGAAGGAAGTTTGTCTCCAAAATGATGTTTCTTCAATCTACACTGTTTCCTAGGCTGGTAGTGAGAAACTTTTAACGGCACGGGAAGAATCAATGGAAACGGCGAATCTGCGCGTAAACAAGAAGCAGGGGTCCATGGGGAAACGTTTTGCTGCCGGCCATCGTGTGCCGCAGGCTACACAGGATCGTGGACCGCGCAACGTCCGACAGAACTCTTCGGTCTGGCGGGCCGGCGCGATTGCCGCTGCACTCCTGATCGCCGGGCCTCTCGGCTCCAAGCCCGCTCAAGCCGCAACCTACTACTGGGACTCAGACGGTAATACCGCAGGATTCGGCAGCACCACCGGCACTTGGGGCACGAATGCCTTCTGGACCAGCGTGGTCGGCGGCGGGGCTACACATTCCGCTGTCACTACCACCCTCGCCGCCGACCTCGTCAACTTCGGCGGCGCAGCCGGGCTGAACTATAACAACGCTGCCGTAAGTGTTGCGGCCGGCGGAGTCACGGCCACCAGCATCACATTCGGAGCCGGGCAAACGACGGCTCTCACTGTCGGCGGCTCCAGCCAGGGCACCATCACCCTCGCCGGCCCCACTCGGACCATCGTCGCCAACACCAGCGGCCACAGCATCCTTTCTCCGATCGCCCTGACCGGTGCCACCACGGCTACACTTGCAGTTTCAGCCGCCGGCACTACCTCATTGACTCTTGGCGCGATGAGCGGAACTGGCGGTTTGACTCTAGTGAACACGGGCGGCACGAACCCCACCGCAACCTTCAATCTCAACGGGGCGAGCACCTATTCGGGCGCGACCCTGCTGGACAGCTCTAATACCAATGCCTCTGTCGCGCTGGTGCTCGGCGTTGCCAATGCCCTGCCGACCACCACGGTGCTCACAATGGACGGCGGTGCCGGCAGCGGAACTGGTCGGACCATCACGCTGAACATGAACGGCAAAGATCAGACCCTTGCCGGTCTGATCGGCACCTCGACCGGAACCCCGGGCGGCGTTTCGCGGACCAACAGGGTCCTCAACGGCAGCGGCACCCTGTCCACTCTCACGATCAACGGCAGTTCTGCTTCGACCTACACAGGATTAATCGGCACTGGTGGAACTAACATCAAGCTTGTCAAGGACGGCACCGGCACTTTCACCCTTTCTGGTGTTACCGCGTTCACCAGCAACACCTACACCGGCGGAACGATCCTGAACCAAGGAACGCTTACGGTCACCAACGATGGCACCACCACTAGTGGCACGCTCGGCGCAAGCACCGGCACGCTCACCGTCAACAACAACAACACGACGGCCGCCGGCACAGCCGCCGTCCTTAACCTCCCTACCGGCGTCAGTCTTACGGTTGGCACACTGAGCGGCACGATCTCCACACCCCTCAGCGGCACCAACACGGCTACGATCAACACCCAGACCAGCCGGAATTTCACCGTCAATCAGACCGCCGCAGGCACCTATGAGGGGGTCATCGCTGGAGCAGGCGCCTTCACCCTCGGAAGCCTCAGCACCAACACGCTCACCCTTACCGGTCTCAACACCTTCTCCGGTGCCCTCAACATCAACACCGGCGGCACCCTCGTGGCGGGCATCGCTGGTAACGGTACCAACTCGGCCTTGGGCAGTGTCAGTAACACCAGGACCATCACAGTTAACACTGGCGGCACTTTGCGGGCCGATGTCGGTAACATCTTCAGCACGAGTTTTGCCGCCGCCGCCACCAGCCTGCCTGCCTTGGCTATCGCCGGTGGCACCATGACCAACGGCGGAGCCGCCACCAACAGTGCACTGGGCAACATCACTTTGACGGGTGGCACTTTGACCGCCACCACAGGTAGCCCGGCTGGCACCACCAGCGGACAAGGCTTCGGTTCATGGAACCTCAACGGCACGGTCACATCCACCGGCACTTCGCTCATTTCCTCGACCGCCGGTGCCGGCATCCCTATCACCCTCAACGCCACCAGTGGCCTAAGCAGTCCCGCCACCATCTTCGATGTCACCAGCGGCACGCTCACTGCATCCGCCGTATTGGGTCAGGTCACCAGGGCCGGTAACGAAACCGTCGGCAGTCTCACCAAGTCCGGTGCGGGCACCATGATCCTGAGTGGTAACAACACCTACGGCGGGCTCACCACCGTCAATGCCGCAGCCTTGAGGATCAGCAATAGCGGTGCCTTGGGAACCACGGCGGGCGGGACCCTGGTCAATAACACATCCAGCGCGCGGCTCGAACTCTCCGGCGGCATTACGGTCACCGGCGAAGCGCTGACCATCAATGGTCTTGGCAACTTTACGGGAGCGTTGACCAGCTTCAGTGGCGTCAACGAGTGGGCCGGCAATGTGACCATTGGATCGGCATTAACCCGGCTTGGTGCTACTGCCGGTGCCACCCTCAAGGTGAGCGGCGTCATCGATAGCGGTGTCGTCAATACGGGTCTTGACATTCGCACCGATGATCTCACCGGTATTGTTGTCCTCTCCGGCGCCAACACCTATCTGGGCAACACCAATGTTTTGATCGGCAAACTGCAACTGGATGGAGGAAACGATCGCCTGCCGACGGCGACCAAAATGAGCTTGGGGAATACTACTACACTTAGCGAATTCGATCTCAACGGCAGGAACCAGGAGATTGCCGGCCTCTTCATCAATGCCGGCGCGACCCCCGCCAACAACTCGGTGAACAACTCGTCCGTCACCCTCTCCACCCTCAACGTCAACACGGCGGCTGCCTCCCCATCCACCTTCGCCGGCATCCTGAAAGGAAATCTCGCCCTGACCAAAACCGGCGCGGATAGCTTCACCCTTTCCGGCGACAACAGCTACACCGGTGCGACCCTCGTCTCCGCTGGCACCCTGACGCTTTCCGGCACCGGTGATATCAACTCCAGCAGCGGCATCACCGTCAACGGAAGCGGGGCCAAGCTCCTGCAAACCAGCAGCGTGGCGGTCTCGCCCGTCGTGACCCTCACCCAGGGCACGCTCACCGGCAGCGGCACGGTCAATACCGTCAACGTCGGAGCGGGCACCGGCGGGATCATTTCCAACAACAATGGCGTGGCCGGCGCGGCACTCACCATCGGCACCCTGACTTTCGACGGCGTGGCCACGGTCAATACCTTCAGCAACTCTACCTCCGCCCCGATCGTCACTACCAGCCTGGTGGGCAATGGCACGGCCGGCCAAGTTACAATTAATCCCAGCGCCGCAGGTTGGGCCGCAGGCACCTATGACCTCATCAGCTACAGTGGCGGAAGCATCACTGGCATGGGCGGCTTTGGCCAGTTCGTCCTTGGTACCGTAACCGGTGTCTCGCCCCGCCAGACCAAGACCTTCGGCAATTCGGGCACCGCCATCACCCTGGCCATCGGTGCGGACGACAAACCGGTCTGGACCGGGGTCAACGGCGCAAATTGGATCACGGACGTCACCAACAGCCCCACCAGCGGCACGCCGAACTGGGCGCTGCAGACCGGGCTTACCGCCACGGACTTCTGGGCCGCCGACAATGTGGAGTTCAACGACACCTACAACATCGGTGGAGGCCCGGTGGCGGTGACACAGAACGTGGTAAACATTTCGGCCGCCAATGTCAGCCCGACCGGGACGACGTTTAACAATTCAGCGATCAATTATACCCTCAACGGCGGCTTCGGCATTGCCACTGGCACCCTGACTAAGAACGGCACCGGCAATGTGACCATCAGCACCGTCAACACCTACACCGGTGCCACGACCATCAATGCCGGCACGATCACGCTGAGCGGCAGCGGCACGCTGGGCACCGGTTCGGCTCTGACGCTGGGCGGCGGCAAGCTGGACTTGGGCACCCTCAGCCGCACGGTCGGCGCGGTTTCCGTCACCGCCCCGGCGGTCAGCGGCGACACCATCCTCAACGGCAGCCTCACCGGCACCTCCTATGCCGCGAGCAACACCACGGGCAATGCGATCATTTCCGCCAACCTGCTGGTCAACGGCGGGGCGGGCTTCACGAAAACCGGCGCAGGCGCGGTCACCCTCTCCGGCACAAATACCTACACCGGGGCGACCGCCGTGAACGACGGCACGCTGATCCTGTCCAACGCGAACACGATCAGCGGAGCCACCAGCGTTGCTGGCACAGGCACGCTGCAACTGGGCAACGCCACCTCGATGGGCACCTCCACCACGACCCTGGCCAGCGGTGCGACCCTCCAGCTCAGGAATGACGTCAACACGACCTTCACAGCGCCGATTGCCACGCCTGCGGCCGGAGTCACCTACAATTTTGAGGTGAACCAGGCGACCGGCGCGGGCACGGGGAGAACCCTGACGCTGGGCAATATCACCTTTGCCACCTCCACCACGAACCAGATCAACGTCACGGGTGGAAATGGTTACACCTTGGCGCTTGGCACGCTGACGGCTGGTAGCGGGGTCGCTTTGACTCCGTTCACGGTCAATGCCACGACCGCTCCTGTCACGATCGTCAAATTTGCAGGCGGAGGTTTCGGCAATGCCCTGACGCTTCAAGGCGGAAATGCGATCACGCTGGGCACTTTTGAACTCAATTCCAACGGCGCCAACAGCCTGACGGTCAGTGGCAGCGGAACCGTCGCCACCTTGGGAACAACGACGGCAACCAATTCTCGCGCTGGCGGCTCCGTCTCCTACACGCTCAATAGCGGCACGCTCAACCTCACCACGACCACATCGCTCGCCAATAGAAACGTCAGCGGCACCGCAGGCGCGCCGACCTTCACCATCAACGGCGGCACGCTCAACAACACCAGCGGTGCGGCCCTCGCTCTGGCTGCAAACAGCGGCCTCACCGCCGGCTCTCCGAACACCACGATCAACGGCGACTTCGCCTTCGGCACGGCTTCCAGCACCAACTTGAATAACCTGGATCTCGGCTTAGGAACGGTGAGCCTTGGCACGACCGCCGGCACATCGCGCACGGTGACGGTCAATGGTGGAGCCACTCTGACTCTCGGAGGCGTCATCTCCAACGGCACCACCGCTAACAGTCTCGCGAAGGACGGAACCGGCATACTGGCCCTTTCCGGCACCAACGGCTACACCGGCGGATCTTCAGTCACCGGAGGAGTGCTGACTTTCCTCAATACCAACGCCAAGGCGGTTTCGGGAACTCACGCCTTTTCTGCAAACACTACCCTCGGTCTCGGAGTCGCCGCCTCGGGTGCGTTCTTCACTTCCACCGACGTTGACAACGCCTTCGCCGGCAACATGGTGGGGAATCTCAGCAATGTCACCGTCGATGCCACCACCAACGTGGGTATCGACACCACGTCAGCGACTTTCACCTACGCCACCTCCGTGGCCGGCAGCCCCACCCGAGCACTGGTCAAATTGGGAGCCAACACCCTCAACCTCACCGGCACGAACACCCACACCGGTGGCACGAACATCAACGCGGGCACGCTGTCCTTTGCCAATGGAGCGCTTGGCACGACCGGCAACATCACCTTCACCGGCAGCAGCACCCTGCAATGGAACGGCACGAACACTGAGGACATCTCCGGCCGCTTGGTGATGACCAACGGCGTGACGTCGACCTTTGACACCGTCGCCAACAACGTCACCCTAGCCACAGGCTTCGGCAGTTCGAGCACGGGTGCGCTGACCAAGGCCGGAACCGGCATCCTGACCCTTTCCGGTGCCAACACCTATAGCGGCACCACCACCATCAGCGCAGGCACGCTTCGCCTCGCCAATACCGGCGCACTGGGAACCTCCGCCCTGGTGTCAATCGGCGCGAACACCCTGCAACTCGGGACCGATACCGCGTTCTCCGGCCCGGCGATCAGCATCGCTGGCGGAACCATCGTTTCGGATCGGGCCACCGCAGGCGCAGGCCTCACCCATGTCCTTGGCAATGCGGCGGTCTCAAACGCAACCCACAACTTCACGGCGGGGACGAATGTGACGAGCGGAACCGCCGCCATCCAGCTTGGCAACATCACCAATGCATCAGGCTCCGGCGGCAACGCGACGCTGAACCCCACCACGGCCAATCTCATCATCACGGGAGGTTACGAAGGTGTAACCAACACCGGCACGAACGGTTTGATCTTGAGTGGAAGCAGTTCAGGAAACTCCGTCGCCGGAGACATCAAAAATGGCACGCGAACCACTCAGAACCTCTTCAAGCAGGGCAACAGCATCTGGACCTTGTCCGGCACGAACACCTACACCGGCACCACCAGGGTCGACGCCGGCGCGCTGATCACCACCAAGGCGGCGGCACTGCCAGGATTGAACAACCTCGTGACGTTCAACGGCGGCACGCTCGGCGCGCGGATCGGTGCCGGCGGCTGGACCACCGGAGAAGTGGATACCCTCCTGCTCTCGACCAATGCCGTCAAGACCTCCGGTGCCCTCGGCATCGACACCACCACTGCCAGCCTCACCCAGTGGACCGGCTTCACGACTGGCGTCGACAGCCTCGGCGCAACACTCGGGCTCACCAAACTCGGCACCAACACTTTGACCCTCAATTCGGCCGGCAACAACTACGCCGGTACCACCACCATCGACCAAGGCACGCTGGCGCTCTCCGTTGACCACACGCTCGCGGGTGCTCTCAACTTCGGATTCGGTGGAACAAACACCAACACCGGCACCTTGGATCTGTCCGCTGCCAACGCCAGCTTCGGAAGCCTCAACGTCCTGACCAACTCGGCAAACAACAACACCATCACCATCGGCTCGGGTAAAACGCTAACTATCAGCGGCAATGTGACCGTCGGAGTCAATGCCGCTAATGCGGTCGCCTCGCTCGTGACTTCAGGCGGCGGTAATTTGGTGGTGGGCACTGGCGGCACCAACACCTTTATCGTCGGTGGTGCCAGCGGTGGGACGCTTGCGGGCAGCACCGCGGTTGACCTCTCCGGACTCGCCTCCCTCACGGTTAACTATGGGTCGGGGGGCACCTTCCGCCTCGGTGACAATAATACGGGTTCCAATAATCCTGCGCCTTCGACTTTGAAGCTCGCCACAGACAACACCATCACCGTCGGAAACTTCCGGATCGGCGACAGCAGCGGGGGACAGTCCACTCACGTTCTGACCTTGGGCAATGGGGTAAACACCATCAACGCCACCTCCGTCAACATCGGTTCGGCCGGAAGTGGCATCCGTTCAGGTGGCTCGATGATCTTCGACCCGGCGGATGCCACGGGCACGCTCACCCTTAACGGCTTCGGTGGTACCGGCACACGCACCATCCTAAACATGGTCAACACCACCGGTAATACCGCGGCCAGTCCAACTTCGATCGTGAACTTGGCTGGCCACACGGCCAACCTCAACGTCAGCACGCTGGTCATGGCAACACGTACCGTCGGCGGGGGAGCCACTTCGACGCTGACCTTTGATCAGGGTGTGCTGGATGTCACCACCCTGAACATGGCCAATCGAAGCGGCACCGCAGGCGGCGTCACAGCCACCGTAAACTTGGGTGACAGCGTGGCCGTCGGCGTGCCGACCGTGACGATTGGAGGCATCACCATGGGCGTGAGCGCCAGCGCTGGCACCGCCACGGCGAACCTCAGCATCACCGGCGGCAACGTCGGCATCGGAACCGGTTCCGGCACCGCCATCAACATGGCCAACGCGGGAACCGGTGCTGCATCGACCTCCGCCCTCAGTATCACCGGCGGAACGGTCACCGTGACAGGTAACATCATTCGCACTGTTGGTGCCGGGACGGAAACCGCCACCCTCTCGGTCAGCGGAGCCAATGCAGTCCTCGACATGTCAGGAAAAAACATCACCAGCTTGACCGGCATCACCTACACCGACGGCACGATCAAAAACCTCGGTACCGTCAACACCGGCATGACCCTGGCTGGCACGGGTTCCCGCGTCTTCGACCAAGGCACCGGCGTCAGTGGCGAGATCCAAGGCACCATCACCGGTACCGGTATTGGCCTCACCAAGCAGGGCTTAGGCTCCCTCACCCTGTCGTCCATCACCAACAACTACTCTGGAGCAACCACCATCACGGGCGGCACCCTCAGCGTATCGGCAGATACCAACCTTGGCACCGCGCCCGGATCAGCGACCCCGGCCAGCCTGGTGATCAATGGCGGCACCCTCTCCGCCAGCGCCGGGTTTACCCTGGATTCCAACCGTGGAATCGCCTTGGGCACCACCGGAAGCACCGGAGGCACGATTGACGTGGCCGCCGGCACGCTGGGCTACGGCGGCATCATCGCCAACAACGGCGGAACCAACACCCTGACCAAAACCGGGGTGGGCATCCTGACCCTTTCGGGCACCACGGCCAACACGTACACCGGGGTAACCACTGTCGCCCTCGGCACGCTGGAACTCAACAAGACCGCCGGGGTCGACGCGATCGCCGGTGACGGTGCCAACGACAAGAACGTTCCCGACGTAGCGATCAACGGTGGCACGCTCCGGCTCATGGCCGACAACCAGCTCGGCAACAACGTTTTCATCACCATGACCGCCGGCACGTTCAGCCTCAACGGCAAGAACGAAACGATCTTCCATTTCAGCAATTCCGGCGGGACGTTTAACTCTGGCCGGGGCGGTGGATTGACGGTGTCCGACCCGGTCTGGGCAGGGGGTGCCAATCACGTCTTTAACACCCAAAACTATGGCCTAACTGTCGCAGGCCCGACCGTCGAAGTGGCCCACGACATCAGTGGCGGACTTAACATGGTGCATGGGGCCGAAGGATTCGCTTCGGCGGGTTCCATCAATGTCGGGTCGAACTTTGCTATCCTTCAGTTCTCCGGCACAACGCCTAACCTGACCCTCAACGGCGACAAGACGATTCCGGGGCTGCTGTCGCTGACGGGCAATGTGAACGTCATCGCGGGCACTCAGGCGAGCATCACCACCGGGGTTGCTCTACTTCCAGACGCAGACCTTACTACGATCGACATCACGCCCGACCCCGATCAGACTGGCGTCATCCCCGGCAAGGTCGAACTGGGCTCGGCCGCCCGCACTTTCACGCTTGGTACGGGCGCGTCACTTGCGGTTTCGGCGGTCGTGCAGGGCTCCGGCGGCTTGACGAAGGCCGGCGATGGCGTGATGACGCTGTCGGCAACCAACACCTACAGCGGCCCGACCACCATCAGCGCCGGCACTCTGGCGATCACCGGACTGATCTCCAGCGCAACCCACGCGATCACCAACGGCACTCTCGCCGGCAACGGCACGATTAGCGAGGTGGTGACAATTAGCGCCGGCGGTTCGATCCGCCCGGGCACGCCCGGCGGCTCAACCACCGGCACGATCACCGTCAAGAGCTTGTCGATGGCCAACGACGCGACAGCGGTTATGGGCGTCGACATCGTCGGCATTACGGCCGGCAGCGGCTACGACCAAGTCGCTCTGCCGAATGCCGGCACGTCAACCGTGTCGATCGCCGGGGCAAGCCTGTCGGTCAAGCTCGGCACGCTGCTGTCTGGTGACGGTAGCGAGAAGTTCTACATCATTGACAACGCCGCCTTGACCGCCGGCACGGTGAGCGGTCAGTTCGCGAACCTGATCGTCGAGGCCAGCCCAGCGTATGGCGTACCGACCGGCACAACTCTTTCCAGCGCCACACCCAGCACTTCGATGCCCGGCGGGTTTGATTTCACCGACCTGACGAGCGGCTTCGTTTACACGCTGGTTTACAACGTGGATTCGACGACGAACAACTTCACACCCGGTAGCGGCAACGATGTCGTGCTGAGCGTGGTTCCCGAGCCGGGAAGTCTGGCGCTGGCCGCGATGGGGGGCCTGGGCCTCCTGAGCCGGCGTCGACGACGCTGATTTGAGGTATCGCATTCAGTGCAGCGGATTGGTTTCGGGCCGGGGCAAAGAAGCGGTCACTGGGTTGAACGACGAGACCGCGGTTTGATTGGCGAATGAACGGTGTTTTGCTTTCGCGAGAGGGTCGCTACATGAATTGGTTTATCCCGCAACGCTCTACTTCCAGTAAAGCCGGTGGTGCACCGAAGGCGACCCTACGGCCGTCGGCCCTTACACGGGTGCTCTCTGCGCAGGCTCCGGCCAGGCGTTACGCGCGTATCGGCGGGGCAGCCGCGGCGGCTTCAGTGGGCCTTGCCCTGTGGTGCTCACCGCCGTCGCGCGGTTCGGATTGGAGCGGCGGCACGACCGACATTTTCAACAATTTATCCATTGGCACGTTGAACATCAGTGGTGGCCTGAACACGATCCACGGCGGGGATTCCCGCTACACCGACGGCGGAACGCTCACCATCACTTCCGGCCTCGAGTTTTCTGGAACCACAAGCCCCACTTTGACGTTAAGCTCTGACGATACGGTCATCGGAAGTCCAGGAATCGGCGGCCTGCTGAGCCTGAACGCCAACGTCAGTTTTACGGGTTCGGCCGGCACCGCCACCATCGCCAACGGCAATCGCTTGATCGACGACGGCGCGGGAAACATCACTAATAGCGGGTCCGTCGGTCCCCTGCCGGGCACGATCAATCTCAATGCCGCCGTTCGGACGTTCACCATCGCCAATGGTTCGGCTGCCACCGACATGGTGGTCTCCGCCTTGATCACGAACGGCGGCCTCACGAAGGACGGCGCGGGCACCCTGGATCTCACGTTCGCCAATTCCTACACGGGTGTCACAACCCTTACCGATGGCGTTCTCAATGTCGCGACGATCGGCAACGGCGGCGTTGCCGGTAATCTCGGTCAGGCAGCCAGTGCGGCGTCGAACATCGTTTTTAACGGCGGTACGCTCCGCTACACGGGGGCCACTGCCACATCGGATCGCGCCTTTACGATCAACGCCGCCACGACCGCGACGATCAATGTGACCACCAACAGTCTCTCCTTGACCGGCGCAACGGGTGCCGCGACCAGTGGGGCTCTGACGAAGATCGGCAACGGCACGCTGATCCTCACCGGCACCAGCACCTACACCGGGGGCACGGTCATCTCCGGCGGAACGCTTCTGGCCAACGCATCCGGCGCCACCGGAACGGGTCCGGTTGCCGTCAACAGTGGTGGGATTCTCGGCGGCTCGGGCTCCACTGGAAATACGGCGGGTAACGTTGTGTCGATCAACTCAGGAGGGACCGTCGCCCCGGGTGACAACTCCGTTGGCACCCTGACCACCGGCGAACAGGCTTGGATGGGTGGCGGCAGCTATGTATGGGAGATCAGCGACCATACCGGAAGTACTCCGGGCACGAATTGGGATCTGATTTCCATGAGCGGGCTCAATGTAGGAGCAACCGCTGGTAATAAGTTCACGATCCAGGTCGTAACTATTGGCTTTGGCATCGACGATATCACCAAGAACAAGTGGTTCACGGTCGCCACCGTTCCGACGGCAAATCTGTCGGGCACCCCTATTTCCACTTCCATCTTTGCGCTTCCGAGTCCCCCAACGGGTGAGTCCTGGGAAGTCCAGGCGGTGGACATCGGTGGCACGACATCAGTCCAGATCAGTGCCACGCCTGAACCAGGTTCGTTGAGCTTGGCGGTCGTCGGGGCTGCGGGGCTTTTGATGCGTAGATCGCGGCGCACGCCCATGCCAAAGTGATTCTCCTTCCAACGTCCTGGTCATGAGTCACCTCCCGTTGGTGATCTCTGGCCTTGGCCGGATAGAACGGCCGACGCTTCGCACCGCCTGCGGAGGCGTCATTCACCGGTCGAGACATGCACCGACCGCTCGACATAAGCTGCGTGTTAAGTCATCTCTCGAATCCGACCATCGAGACGTCAGGCCCTCTCCCCAAACTCTGCTTCCTGATTCCGATCGCAGCCATAAGTGCGGCCGAGAAGGCAACACGACAAACCCCTTGATTTTCAATAGGTATTATACCTAAGTAATACCCAAAAGCCCTCGTCAGCCGGGACACACTTCGACGTCGGTCGATAATTTTCTTTGCATCAAACCATTGCTAGTAGTAGCCTACCAAGAAGCCTTGAGGTAGAAGGCGACTGGGTTGTACATCTCTTCGTGACGTACGGGCTTGGCGGTACTGTGCGGATTGTGGGAGAAAACGCGTGACCGGACTCTTTCGGTCTTCAATTCAATCGCTTTGATTGCGCGTCTCCCTACATCTCACTTCCGTGACGCGGCTGTTTTAGTGTCCGATAGAAACACGCTGCACAACAGCGAAAAACGGATGCGATAACGCCGCGGTAACGGTACCACCTCTACGCCACGATCTATCGCTAGCGGACTGCCTCGCCTGATGGGCTATCGGGCGAGGCGATAACAGATCTTTGATCTGTTTCATAAGGAGCAGGAAATGGGCAAGTCGAACGTCGCGGGGCGTGGGTCAAATAAGGTCAGCGTTCGGAGCCGGCGACAAAAGGCGCTGTCACTGCTGGCGGCAGCGGCGGCGATGGTGGGAAACTTCCAGGTCCGTGGAGCCGATTACTACTGGGATGCGGACTTGACCGCAGCCGGCAACAACGCCACCACAGGTGGTGGCTTGGGCGGCACAGGGACTTGGAACACGTCCGCTCTTTCTTGGTGGGATCTGAGCAACGACGTCACCTGGACGAACTCCTTCAACGACACGGCCGTCTTCACCGGAACTGCGGGGACGGTGACGCTCGGGGGCCCTATCAACGCGGGCGGCCTGACCTTCAACAATGCCAACGACACGGATGGTTACACCATTGCCGGCAACACGCTCACCCTTGGTGCGCCCACCGGCTTCGCCTCGCCCATCATCGCAGTGAACAATGCCGGCTTCGGCACCAATGTTGCGACCATCAGTTCCACCCTCGCCGGTACCTCGGGCCTTGTTAAGGCCGGCACCGGTTCTCTGCGCCTTACCAACAACGCCAATTCCTTCTCCGGCGACATCGCGATCAAGAACGGTTCTTTGGTGATCACCGACGCCGGTCAGCTCGGGACCGGCACCACGGCCATCTCCATCACCGGTTTCGCGAACAACGGCAACCCCGGCTACTCGGGTGGAGCGCTCGTGCTCCAGGGCAGCAGTGCCTCCGCCGGCAGCGTTTCCGGTGTCACGCTCAATCGTGAGATCAGCATCGCGGGTCGCGGGCCTGGCGCGGCCAATTCCACTGGTTCGCTGGTCAGCATCGGCTACAACACGCTCGCGGGCGGACTGAACGGGGCTTCGACCGCGACGGAGGCACGGGCGTGGGCTACGCATGGCACCACCACCGTGAGCGGTCCAGTGTACTTGGGAACTGGTGCTCTCGGACAATTCTTCGGCAACGGCAACTGGAACATCGCCGGCCAGGTGACCGGGACGGACACTGCCGTCGATCGTTTCGCCAAGGCAGGCAACCTGATCAGCACCACGATGTGGCTGCAGAACACGAGCAATACCTTTGCCCAGTCGTTGCGTATCGATGCCGGCACCGTGCGGGTGCAGGCAAACGGCGCACTTGGTAGCAATACCGCGACCACAGCAGTGGACCTGAACAATGGCGCGTTGGAAGTCCGCTCGGACACCTTGTCGAGCTTCAATCGCAACATCTCCTTCCGGGACAACACCACTAGTGCCATCTTCATTGACCACGACATCACGGGTGGCTTGGGCATCGGTTCTGGGCAGATCAACTTGCTCTACACCATCCCCACCCTGACTCGAGCCACTGGCACCGCCGGCACCGCCAACCTCAACGTCAACGGACGCAACGGCAATGGCTACTCCATCACAAACATGTGGGCGATTGCGGACAACACTAGCACCACTCTGAACAACAACTCCAGTGGCACAGTGGCCATCGCCGGCAACATCAATCCGACGAGCAGTGGCACCGCCCGGACATTCACGATCGGGGGTGGCGGCGACTGGACCGTGGGTGGCTTGATCAACATGACGGGCCAAGCTCACACCTTTACCAAAGCAAACAGCGGTGCATTGACATTCACCGGTTCAGGCGCCTCGACCTTCACAGGAAATGCCAACATCAATGACGGCACGGTGGCGATCCGGACCATTAGCTCACTCAACTCCACATCCGCCAGTGCGGGACGCGTGGTTCTTGGTGGTGGTGCGCTTAGCTTTCTGGGGACTTCCGGCACCGGCGCGGGTGAGACCTGGACAAACAAGATTGTGGATCTTAACGCAGCCAACAGCTACCTGCTGGCGAATCAGTCCGGGTCCCTGCCGTCGGCCTTGGTCCTGCCGAACAACTTCGGCGTTAGCAGCACGGCTGTCAAAACGCTCAACCTCGGCGGCAATGCCCCCGCATTGATCGTGAACCAGATCACCGGATTGATCGCGAACAACACCAACGCAACGAGTATCAACAAGTTCGGAACCGATACTTGGGAGATCGCCGCCCCCACCAGTTACGGAACGGCAAACCCGTCCCTGACAATTACGCCCATTGGGACGACCGCTACATCGACAGTTACCACCTCCAGCACCGCAGGCCTCGTGGTCGGCCAACCCGTTTCGGGAACAGGAATTCCGGTCGGCGCGACAATCGCCCAGATTCTCAGCGGAACCCAGTTCATCCTGAGTGCTCAGGCCGTTAGTACGAGCACAACGGTGAACATCGGCGTGGCGAGTGGTGCGACAGGCTCTCTGGCCGTTACTGCAAACACGGGGAACGTCCTGACTGTTGCCTCAACCGCAAACCTTGTTCCCGGTCAAGCCATCACTGGCCCGGGAATGACTGCCCCCGGCTGGTTCGTTAGCCAGATCACCTCAGGTACTACCATCACCGTCACTAGCGCGACGGGTGCGGCGGCCTTGGCGAACGCTGCCGCAGTTGGTAGCCAGACTCTCGCTGCCAGCCCTAACTTCGGCGGCAACTTAACTATCGCCAACGGCATCTTCCGTGCCAATGCCGCGACAGCCACCAGCGATATCATCAACTCCACCAGCAATCTCATCTTTAACACCGACAGCGTCACCCTGATGGGCAACGCAGGAGGCACGTTCAATTATGTCGGCTTCGCCACCGGCAGCAGCACCGAAGTCGTCGGTCGCCTTGTTCCCACCGCCGGGCACGGCGTCGTCTCTATCACCAATGGCACGGGCGCTTCTACGCTGACCTTCCTCGACATCGGCACCCGTGGCCCTGGCGCTACACTCGACTACCAGCCCGGGACGGGCACGATCAACTTCAACGGCACCGCCCCGGCCGGCACGAACGGTATCCAGAGCGGCTACGCCACCTTCAATGGCGTGGACTGGGTGAACAGTGGCCCCACTGCCAGCCAGTTTGCCAGCTACACTCCAGGGACTGGGACGCTCACCTTGGCGGCAGCTACGAACTTCTCTATCGCCGGCGCGGCCAGCACTGCTGCCCCGGGCTCTATAAACAGCCTCAAACTCACGGGTGGCGCAGCACTGACCTTGGGCGGTGACTTGGGCCTTACCGCGAACGGCGTTCTCTTCGATAACTCCCTCAACCCTGCTTCAATCACCGGTGCGTTTGCGCTTGGCACGGCGGCCGCGGAACTGGTCATCACGACCAACGGTTCCTCTCCGGCGGTCGCCCCTGCTTCCGGTGCAGCGCTCACCACTGGCAACGCCCTCACCATTGGTTCTGGATTGCCCAACACGACGACCATCAGCAGCGGCGCAGGGTCGCTGACAAAGGCTGGCACGGGCACCTTGATCCTCTTCGGTAACAATGTCTACACCGGCAATACCACTATTAACCAAGGTGCCATCCAGATGTCCGGTGCCACGGCGGCGCTTGGCGTTTTGACCACAGCAGGCAACCAGACCGCGATCCGCCAGGGTGGGATCCTTGACGTCAATGGCGCCGGGCCGGTAACCGCTCTCTACACCGGAGGCCCCACCTTCCCGTTGATCTCCACTGGTGCCTTGACCGGCACCGGCCTCGTCACTAACTCCGGTGCAGGCGGCACAGCCCAATCGTCCATTTCGCTTGGCGGGACGGCCACCACGGGCACCACCACTTTTGGTGGCACGCTGCAGGACGGTACGGGCAAACTGAATGTCATTATCAACGGCACCAGCGCCCGTTCCCAGGCCATCATCGGTGCCCAGCCGTACACCGGCGTCACGGTTATCAACACCGGAAATCTGGCCGTCACCACATTGGCCGACGGCGGCACCGCCAGCGGCCTTGGTGCGTCTTCCAACCTAGCCTCCAACCTCATCTTCAACGGCGGCACACTCACCTACACGGGCGCGGCGGCAGCTGGTGCCACCAGTGGCGGCGGTATCTACCAGACCACCCAAACGCCGAGCGTCAGCACGGACCGCCTGTTCTCGCTGGCTGGCAATGCCACGATTCAGTCGTCCGGCACCTACGGCAATGAAGCCGCATCGGCAGGCACTGGTGCCAACCATGCCAGCCTCATCTGGAGCAACACGGGAGACATCGCCTTTGTCACGACTGCAGCCAAGACATTAACCTTGGGTGGCAGTTCGATTGGCGATAACATGTTCCGCCCTAGGATCCTCAACAACACGGTCGGTGGTACGTTCGCCACATCGCTGACGAAGGCTGACGGCGGCCTGTGGATCCTTAATCCCGCCACGTCCAACACCTATACCGGTACCACCACCATTTCCGGTGGTGCCCTGCGGGTGGCCAGTTCGGCGGCTGCCGTGCAGGGCCTTTCCGCTTCCAGCCCGCTCGTGATCAACGGTGGTGTCCTGGAAACGTCCGGCACTTTCACCCGCACGCTCGGCGCGCCCGTTGCCGGCACCGGCACGGTTCAACTTCCCGGTGGTGCTTCCGGCTTCGCCGCGGCCACCACGGACCGCCTCGTCGTCACCATCGGCGGAGGTGATTTGACCTGGGGCAGCACGAGTTTCACTCCCGCGTCTTTGGTTCTTGGCTCCAGCACCGCTCTTGGTGAAACAGAGATTACTAACAACATCGCGATCGGTGCCGCTACGCGCACCATCACCACCAATAACAATGGCAACACGGGCAACATGGTCACCGCAGGCATCCTATCGGGTGTGATCAGCGGCCCGGGTACAGGGGGCAACGCTCTTGTCAAGACCGGCAGCGGTGTCCTCATCCTCGGCAATTCCAACACCTACACCGGCAGCACTCGCGTAGATTTGGGCAATCTCGTTGTCACCTCCATCGGGACGGGCGTCAGCAGTTCCCTTGGTTCCAGTGGCGCGTTTATCTCCAACCAAGCCGATGCCGATCTCAATCCGCTCTTCTATGTCGGCTCGGGCGAAACCGCCAATCGGAACCTCACGCTGCAGGCGAGCGCCAACTTCACGACAACCCGCAACATTCGCATCGACTCCTCCGGCTCGGGTGCACTTATCTGGAACACCGGCACGTTTGCCCACACAACCCGCGGTGATACCCAAGCGCGCGCCCTCACTCTCGACCTGCGCGGCGCGAACACCGGCAACAATCAGATGAACCTGGTGCTCACGAATAGCACCAACGCCACATTCGCGAACGTCCTCAACATTGCCAAGAACGACGGCGGCACTTGGATATTGAATCCCGCATCGGCCAATACCTTCACCGGCGCGATCACCGTTAGCGCTGGTAACTTGGGCCTGACCACGAACGGCATCGGCGCCGCGACTGCCATCACCATAAACAACGGCGGCATATTTGCTTACGGTGGCGCACTCACGACTTCAGCGATCATTCAAGGCAATAATTCGACCTCAGTTTTTGGCGGTCAGAACAGCATCACCGTCGCAGGGATGGCGAAAACCGCGGGCAACAACGCGTGGAACCTCAGCAACAATCTGGAGGGTCAGGCCCTTCTGACGGTCAACGGAAACTTTGTCAATACCGAGGCCGGCAGCGTTGGTGCCACGCAGACCATCAACATCCGTGGCTTCGGCTCCACCGTCTGGAATGGAGCCATCACGGAAAACGCGGCCGCCGGCGGCAAGATCGCCTGGAACATCGCGATCCATCCCAATGCCTCATTTAAAATGGACGGCAGCTCCCCGAACAGTTACACCGGAGTCACGACGCTGACCCAGGGCACCCTAATCCTGAGTAAGGATCTCGGCGTCAGCCAACTTGGTAGCACCTCCGGCTTGAACTTCAACGGCGGCGTGCTGACGACAGACGCGGGAGCCCTGACGGGAGCCAACGCGATCTCCGTCCCGATTACCCTCGGCGGTGACCCGGTCACCTTCAGTGGCACGAACAGCATGGAGTTCAATGCCGCCACCTCCCTGGCCTTCACCACGACTGGCCGCCTGTTGGTCAACAACCTCAGCGGCGGGGCTACGCTGAACCTGACCGGTGCAACTGCCGCCATCAGCGCGACAGCAATTCTAACCGTCAACGGTACGGGCACCACAAATGTTGGTGGAGTTGTTGCTGGTACCGCCGGTGCAATCACCATGAGCGGCACCGGAACACTGAATCTTACCGCCAACAACACCGCCAACGGAGCGCTGACCGTCAACCGCGGCACTACAGTCCTGAGCGGCCTCAATGGTGCCTGGAATACCACAGGCAACACCTTCATCCTGAACGCCAACGGTGTCCTTCAGCTCGACAGCAGCGGCAGCAACAACAGCAACCGCTTGCTCGATGGCGGGGCAGTTACGATTGCCGGCGGCACTCTGTCCCTCGTTGGCAATGGCGCTGCAGCGACCGCTGAAACGGTCGGTGCCACCGCGGTCAATGGCATCATGGCCACGGTCAATGTTTCCGGCGGCAACGCAGGCGCCAGCGCGCCCGCCGACCTCATCTTTACCTCGGTCAGCTTCGCCAACTCGGGTTCCGCCTTCGACCTCTCAGGTATCACGAGCTTGGGCACGAATAATCGTGTCTTCTGGGCTACGCCGACCATGGTCAGCAATGTCCTGACCCGCGTGATGATTTCCGGCGACTTTGCCACCTACAATGTCACCAACGGTGTGCAGGCGTTCACTGCCTACAACAACACCAACAACATCAACACCGCGGCGGCCACTGACACCATGAACGTTACCGCGTCGGCCGGTCTCACCGCGAACCGCACGATAAACGCACTCAAGATCAACGGCACCGGCCTCACGGTCGGCACAGCCGGGACCATCCTCACCCTGACTGCCGGCAGCATCCTCAACACCGGCGGCAACAACACGCTCAACGCTGCGCAGATTTCATCTGCCAATGTTGGCTTCGTTCAGGTGGATTCCGGCACCACGCTCGATGTGAACGGCTCGTTCTTAACCGCTGGCATTAATAAAGTGGGTGCTGGTACTCTGAGACTTAATGCCGCGCAATTCTACAACAACACGACTAACATCTCCGGCGGCACCCTGGTGCTCAACGGCGGGACGAACACCCTGTTCGCCACCGGCGCAGCCGCTCCAGCTACAGTCAACCTGGACGTTGGCGCCACTCTCGATCTCAACGGCAACACCCAGTATGTGGGTCCGTTCGGTAACGTCGGGTCCGGACTACCCGGGACTGGCGGCACCCTGACCACCACGGCCGGTACGCCATTGTTCGTCACCAACGGTGCCGGCAACTTTGGCGGTCAGATCACCGGCACGATGAACCTGGGCAAGATCGGGACCGGTACCTTGGTTCTGTCGAGTGCCAACTCCGTGGCTGGAACACTTAGTCTCCAAGGCGGCACGATCTCGCTGCGTGACGATGGAACGCTGCCCAGCGTCACCAGCGTGGACGTCAACTACGCCACACTGACCTTCGACAACAATGCCAGCCTTCAGACCCAAAACAACAACCGGCTCAGTGACACTGCGCCGATCACCCTGCGCGGCGGCACCATCACCTACAACCAGCGCACGAACACGATCGCCACGGAGACGCTGGGCGCGTTGTCCTTGGCGCAGGGGGCGAACATCATCACCGCCACCGTTCAGACCACTCAGACCATCGGCTCCGTGGACCTCACCTTCGGTGCGCTGACCCGCAGCCCGGGTGCCACCGTCAACTTCACCGGGACCAACCTCGGTCAGCAGGGGAATAACTCGCGCATCGTCTTCGCCTCAACTCCCGCTTTGGTCGGCGGAGGAATCCTTGGTGCCTGGGCGGTCGCAAACCAGACGGACTACGCCGCCTACAACGCCGGCCAGGGCGTGGGCATCGTTGGCCAGGGCGGGTACACCGCTTATGCCGCGCAGAATATCAGTGCCGCCAGCACCCCTGCGCTCGCGGGCGTCTTCGCGTCGGGCAAGATCACCAATCTCACTGCCACCGCCAACGCTTCCGTCCTTCTGCCCGGCGGTACCACCAACACCGGCCTCCTGCGCGTCGGCGGCGGTTTCACCAATGACATCATTTTCACCAACGCCGGGGACACGCTGAACCTCACCCTCGGCGGCATCCTCCGTAGCGACAACAACAACACCACGAGTTTCGGCACTACCGGGACTCGCGGCATCATCACCAGCGGCACCAGTGAACTTGTCGTTTACAACAACCAGAGCACCGTCACCATCAACTCTGTCATTCAGGGCGCGACCAAGCTCATCAAGGACGGTGCTGGCACACTCACGCTAACGGCGGCTAATGGTTACAGCCTCGGCACCGTCGTCAATCGTGGCACCCTCACCATCGCTCCGACCATAACTACGGATGTCGTCATCCCCGCTGGTGGCTTCACAATCAATGGCGGCGTGACGGGCACCGCCGCCACAGTGACGGCGGTGAACTCGACCAACATTGCCTCCGCGAACGACATCACGCTCAATGGACGTGCGTCGCTGACGATTGCGACCGCCTCGTCTGCCGTCAATAGTCTGACCTTGAACAACAACGGTGGTGAAGGCAATCCGACGGTCACCCTTACGACTGGCACGCTCACCCTCAACAGCGCCAGCCCCATCACGGCCACCAGCAGCAACGCCTCCACTACCGCGACCATTACCGGCGGCACCCTGGCGCTGGCCACGACGGGCAATAACACCTTCAATATTGCCCCCATTCAGATCGGCACGCAGGTTTACACTACCGAGCAGCCCACGCTGACCGTCGCTTCGATCATCAGCGGTGCCAATGCCACCATTTTGAAGACTGGTGGTGGTGCACTCCAACTCACCGCCGTGAACACCTTCGGAGGCGGGATTGCCCTCAACGACGGTATTGTGGTCGGCACCGTTGCCCAGGCGTTCGGGCCGGCGACAAACACGGTGACCTTTGGCGGTGCCGGAGCGGGTGTACTACGTCTGCAGGCAGGAGCAACGACCTTCCTAACAAAACTGGACGTGTCAGGCGCGAACGGCACCGTGGAGGTGAATCCTGCGACGATAGGTGCGGGCGTTGCTCATAGCATCGGTGCCACCACGCTGGGTGGTGGTAAGCAGCTCACCGTTCAAGGTGGCGCGCTGGTAACCTCTGGAACTGCACAGCTTACAACGGGAGCTGTTACGCTCACGGGGGCAACAACTCTCAATGTTGTTAACCCTGCTGGAGGTGGCGTTTCCCAGCTTACTTTGGGAGCCGTAAATGACGGAACGGTCGCTCGAACCATCACAAAAACAGGCAATGGTACGCTGGTGTTCGGTAGTGCGGCCACAAGCTTGGTCAATGGAACACAAGTTAACATTGCGGGCGGTACGCTCAGCTCCACTAGCGCTACTGGGCTCGGCGCGCTGGCTGCAGTAGATGTCGCAGACGGGGCAGTCTTCAACGTCGGGGCATCTCAGACGATCGGCTCGATCAGCAATTCCACGACGGTCTTGAACACCGGGAACGTTACGATCGGCGGTGGCTTCACTCTGACCGTGGGCAATGTCACAAATAACCTTAACTCGACGTTCACGGGAACCATTACCGGCACGGGCACGCTGGCAAAAGCAGGTACCGGTACGCTTACGCTTTCCAACGGCGGGCATACCTTTGGCACGACGTCGGTCAACAACGGAACGCTGCTGGTCAACAATGTCAGCGGTTCGGGCCTTGGCACCGGACTGACAACGGTGAACGGCGGGACAACAACTCAGGGCACGCTGGGCGGGACCGGGATCATCACTGGTGGCGTCACTCTCGCCACAAACGGAGCTACCAGTTTCGCTCAGGGCGCCTCCCTCAACCCGGGCACGGCGGGCACGGCGGGTACGCTCACCATCAACACCGTCGGTCTGACCACCAATAACTTCAGCAAGCTTAACTTCGACCTGGCGACGGCGACGACGACCGGCTCCGGGGTGAACGACCTGATCTCGACGAACGTTCTCCCTGTATTCGGGGCGACGACCCAACTGAACATCAACACACTCGGAGCCCTCTCGGTCGGCAGCGTTTATACGCTGGTGAATGGCTATAGCGGCACGATTGCCAACATCGGCAATATTACGGTCGCCACGTCTACTGGCGTTGACACCACGAAGACGGGTGTTCTCCAGAACAATGCCGGTTCCCTACAGCTTCTGGTCGTCACCGCCAACCTGACTTCGGCCTACTGGGCAGGTGGTATCGACGGTAACTGGAACACCCTGGGCAGCGGGGCGATCTCAAACTGGCGCACCAGTGCAGCAGGCGCTGTTGACACCTTTGCTTATCCCTCCGCCACGACCGATGTCCACGTCTACACAACGAATCCGGTGGCGAACAACTTCGCGATGACGCTGGGCCAGAACTTCACGGTTAAGACCCTGACTTTCGATGCGGCGGCGACCAGCGCCACGTCGATCGCCGCAGGAAACACGCTGACCGTCACCCCGGCAAGTTCAACGACAGGCATTACGGTCGAGAACGGGGCCGGTGCGGTAACGCTCAACAACGCGATCGCTCTGGGTGCGTCACAGACTTGGACGAATAACTCCACGACCAACCTGTTAACGGTCGGCGGTAACGTGACGGGAGCGTTTGGCCTTACCGTTGCGGGCCCTGGCAATGTGACGATTAGCGGCCAGGTCCAGACTGGGATCACCAGCCTGGCCAAGACAGGTGCTGGCACGCTTTACCTGTCCAACACCAACGGGTTCACCGGTACGACGACGATCAGCGGCGGCGGTGTCGTTAAGATTGATGCCGAGCTCGGTCTCGGTGTCGTCGCGAACGACGTCACGTTCGGCACGGGCGGCGGAACGTTGCAGGTCACGACCGGGTTTGCCGCCAATTCCGGCAAGGTATTCTCCGTTCAAGCCGGACCGGGGACGATTCAAGTCGACAGCGGGACGCTGTCACTCGCTAGCGCGATTGTCGGTACTGCCGCGGCCACCTCGAACGGAGGTGGCTTGATCAAGACCGGTCCGGGCACCCTGGCCTTGACCGTGTCGAGTTCTGCGTACGATGCGCAGGGGGTTGGAACCGGCGGTGCCGCTGGTCTGGCCGGCTTCCGTGTCGATAACGGAACGCTTCTATTGCAGGGCATCAGCAATAGTGTGGTCGGTGACATCAATCCGACCTCGATGGCGATCCAACTCAATGGTGGCAACCTCGGTATCCAGACCGATACGGTGAGCATTGCTCGAGCAAATGTCTACGTAACGGCCACCCCCACAACGATCACTGTGGATGGAGCCACCGCCCGCGCCGGGATCGTGCAGGCGATCGGCACCGGTACGGGAGCAGGGCTCACCATGGGCGCGGGCTCTAGCGTGCTGAACATTGGCGGGGGCAACAACATCACCAGCGGCACGGAAGCAGTCAGCTTCACCGGCTCGACCACCTTCCTGGTCTCTCCCACCTTCAATGTGACCAATGCCACCGGCGGCGGTGCAGTCAGCGTCGCACTCGGGGGTATCAACGACAACGCCGTCGCTCGCACGATCACCAAGCAGGGTAACGGCACGCTGATTTTGAGCGGTGCGGCAACGAGCCTGGTCGATGGCACGACCGTCAATATCAGTAACGGCACGCTGAGCCTGACCAATGCGACCGCGCTTGGGACGTTGGCGAGCGTCGATGTCGCCGACGGCGCGACCCTTAATATTGGTGCCGGCGTCAGTACGACCATCGGGGCTCTCAATAACGCCACAACAGTTCTGAATACGGGAGCGGTCGCCATCAGCGCGGCTTCCACCCTGACGGTCGGTTCAATCAATAACCTGAACTCGTCCTTCACCGGGACAATCAGTGGCGCAACGGGTACCCTAGCGAAGGCCGGTACAGGAACGATGACGTTCTCTGGAACGAGCTCGGCCGGTGCCACTGTCATCCGCGACGGAAGTTTCGTATCCGTCGGCGGCGTTAACGACCGCCTGTCAACGACTTCTACACTCACGCTGGGTAATGCCTCAACGTCTGGCGTGCTGCGGCTCGGTAATGCGTCGGGGGCATCAAGTCAGACCGTCAGTTCGTTGGCCACGGCGGGTAGCGGCACCACCAACGCCATCGTCGGCGGCAATGCCGCCTATTCGACGCTTACGGTCAACCAGACCGCGACAACGGTGTTTGAGGGCAACCTCGGCGGTATTGGCGCGAACGAGAACAACCTTCACTTCACCAAGACTGGCAGCGGCGGGCTCAGCGTAACTGGGAACGCGACCTATACGGGCAATACCATTGTCACCGGTGGATCGCTCTCGATCGGCGGAACGATCAATGGTACTCCAAGCCTGAGCGTAAGCGGGGCGGGAAGTTCGCTTACGCTGGGCGGGCCCGTTACTGGCGCTGGGTCCATCACCAGTGTCAACGTGGCGAACCTTGCCACTCTAAGCTTGGTGAACAGCGTCGGCGACAAGCTCACCAATCTCACATCGCTGACGCTCGGCAGTGCTTCTGGCACGAACACATTCCTTAATCTGAACGTCGGCGACGGTCCCACCCCTGGGGACCAGATCAATACAGACAGACTGACATTGCTTACACTCGGTACGCTCAGCCTCACAACAGGCAATCAGATCACGTTCAACTTGAACGACGCCGGCTTGCAGGCAAACCAGACCTACGTGTTTTTGTCCGCGACCGACGGTGGTCTGACGACTGGCAACCTTGCCGCGAGCGACTGGCTTCTCGGCGCAACTCCCGGCGGCTTTACTTCGATAACCTTCAACAAGACGGACACACAGATGTCCATCACGACCGGAAACTTGATTACCGGGTCGTCTTATTGGCGCGGGTTGGCGGGAGGCGGGACCAGCACGGCGTGGAACGGGAATGCGAACAACTGGTCGCTGGACAAAGCCAACTCGAGTGTGGCGGCATCCATTCCAGGCGCAGGGACCGACGTCATCTTCCAGATCGACACCGTATCCAACGCAGCGGTGACAACAACGCTCGAGCAGAACTTCAAGATCAACTCGTTGACCTTCGCCGCCGATGTGGTCCCCGGCAACACTCCCACTTCCGTCACCATCAATCCGGGCACCATTACAACCAGTCGCCTGGAAGTGGCGCCGCAGTCGTCGTCAGCCGGCATTGCGATCGCCGCAGGCGGCTCGCCGACTGTCACAATCAACGCACCCTTCAAATTGGGTGCCAGCCAGACTTGGAATGTCGTCGATGCCGCTTCGAACCTGATCTTCACCAACAGCATCGACGGGACTGCTGGAACGACAGATCTGAACATCAATGCGGGCACCGGGGCAACAGGCATCGTGACTCTGCGCGGTGCAGGTGGTATTGCCAACTACAACGGCGCGACCAATGTCGTGGACGGGCGTCTCGTTCTGGAAAGTGGAGCGACCGACCGCCTGCCCACCAACACCGCCCTCACCTTGGGCGACGCAACCCGGGATGCCGTTGTTCAACTAGGCGACGCAAGCGGAGTTTCGAACACTACGATTGGAACACTGAACAGCGGGGCTCTCACGACGAACGCAATTGTGGGTGGTTTTACTTCCGCCTCTACGCTAACCGTTGTTCCTACGAGCGACTGCACGTTCAATGGCGCGATAGGCGGCGGTGCCGGCAATGAAAACCAGCTGGCGATCACGAAACAGGGCAGCGCGAAGCTGGTCCTGAACGGTGCAAACACCTATCTCGGTGCCACAACGGTCAATCAGGGAATACTTCAGATCGGCTCGGCTGGTACGTTGACACAAAGCTCTTCCCTTGTTGTTAACGCCTCACTTGGTGCCACTGCGACCTTCGACAACAACAGTCGGACGATCGCGTTCGGAGCCGGTGGCATAACGCTCGGGGGTGCCGGCCCCACGGCCACGCCGGTCATCCTCAACACCGGTGGCACGGGCTCGATCACGCTCGGCGGCAATGTCATCTACGACGCCACCAATAATCCCCTGGGCGCAAGTATTGCGGCCCCGCTGAACCTAGGAGCTGCCAGCCGGACCTTCACCGCGAATAACTCGTTAACAGCAGCAACTGATTTGACAATTTCAGGTGCTGTCAGTTCAACCGCCGGTGCCGTGGGAGTGAACGGTATCGGCCTTGTGCTTGATGGCGCGGGAAGCACCGGTGTCATTAGCGATATAAGCCTGGCCAACGGTACGACGGACGGCGCTAACGCGGATCTAACGAAGAACGGCACAGGAGCTTGGACGCTTCAGGGAACTGTGGCCGTTGGTGACGACTACCTGATAAACGTCGGTACGCTGACAGTTTCCGGGTCTGGAAGTCTGAGTTGGAACGCGACAGGCGCGACAACGCAGGATTTCATCGCAGATACCACGGCAACCGTCGCGAACTTTAATGTGCTCAGTTCGATCGTTGGGAACAACTTAACTACGAATCGAATCTTCGCGCGTGACGGTTCAACCATCAATCTCAACGCAACAAACGCCATCGGGTCGTTCGGTGCCGCCGATCAGATCGTTCTGGGTGACGATACCCAAGGTATTGGCAACCTCTTCCTCGCGCCTGGGACCACCAATAGCGTGGGCGTCCTTACCGCCGGATTTGATAGCATATCGGCCGAAGTGGGTAACGTCACCGGTACCGGTACCTTGACAGTCACGACGACCCTAACCTTGAATCAAGGAACGATATCAGCGAACTTGGCCGGTGCTGCGGCCACCACCAAGGATATCAATGTCCCTTTCACGCTAAGTGGTAACAACAGCCTGACGGGCACCACGCTGAACCGTGAAGGAACGCTCAATCTAGATTTCAGCACGAACGCTGGAACGAACAATAAGATCGGCACAGGAGCATTTACGACTGGTTCAACGTTAAACAATGACGCCCCGGCGATTACCAATCTGATCGGTAATGCCACCGCGCCCAGCACTCAGACGGTAGCCGGTCTAGCAGTCGCTGGCGGGCCTTCGCAGCTTAACGTGACCTCGGTCGGCGGGCAGAATATCACCTTCGCGGTGAACGGAGCACTGACTCGAACTGCGGGCACCCTCAACGTAAACCTCCCGAACGTCAACACCATTTTTGCAGCCACGGGTGCAGCGACAAACAACATTACCGGGACGAACGGGATTGTCGGTGGTTGGTTAACGCTGAACGACAATGATTTTGCCACCATCTCCGGTGGTCAGGTCGTCGTCGCCACGTATACAACGCAGAACAACGCCTCGCTCTGGCAAAGCAACCAGAACATCACGAATTCCGGCGGCTACACCGGAACGGTAGACGATGACTGCAATACGATTAACAGTCTTCGTTTTGATGCGTCGGCCAACTCGACAATCACCGTCGCGGCTGGCAAGTCGCTGTACGTCACCAGCGGTGGCATACTGACCACGAGCACCGTTGGCACCTCGACCTCGTCCATCACAGGTGGCAACCTGCTCAGCGGCGTCAACGACTTCATCCTCACGCAAAACAATGCCGCTGCCGGCGTTCTAACTGTTGCGTCCCGCCTCCGCGCCAACAACAATGGAACTGCAGCGTTCCCCAACGTGACCAAGAACGGTACTGGTACCGTGCTTCTCAGTGGGACAAACAATGAGACGGGCACTGTCAACATCGATGAAGGCGTTCTGCAGGTGTCTGGTGGAAGTGCGATCAGCGACACCTCTCCAGTCAATATGCGGAACAACAGCGTGACATTCCGGGTAGTTTCCGGCTCGGAGACCATCGGAACCCTAACCGCAGATAGCGGCGGCGTTCCATTCAGAGTGACTGATCCTGCACTGACGTTCCAACTTCGGATACCGTTGGAGTCGAGGCGAAGTTGTGCTCCATCCGCGACTGTCAGCGACGAGGAACTAGAAGGCTGTGCGATTTCGGAAACTCGCAAAATTCCAGCATTGACAAGAGTTGTGCCGCTATATGTTTTTGCGGCGCTGGTGAGCGAAAGTGTGCCTGCGCCTTCCTTGGTCATGCCACCCGAACCTGAAATTGCACCGGTCAGCGTAAGCGCACCGCTGCCACTTGAGGTCGTTGTGTTGTTGATCGTGATTGTAACGCTATCTGTCAGAGTCGTTGTTGCGCTGATCGTATTGATCACATCGCCATTGCCGTTGACGACAATAGTTGCTGGCCCCCCTCCGGTTTGATCAAGAATCAAAGACCCGCCGGTTCCGTTCACAAGCGAGAACGTATTGGAACTGCTATTGTTGGTGATCGAAATCGAACCGACTGTGCGTACATTGGTTCCGCTCGGGCTGAGATTCACAGTCTGATTGCCACCGGGCGTGTTGAAGGTCACGCTGGCACCAATTGCGCTTGGCACACCACTCGGAGACCAGTTACCCGCAGTTCCCCATTGTTGTGTTCCTGTTGTCGTAATGAACGTACTTTGCGCGCCAACCGGTCCGGCAAAGGCCAGTGCCGGCAAGATCACGACGACGAAGCGTGAAACGCCCCACGTCCGCGAACCTCCTACGCCGTTGCCTGCACCCGCGCTCGTGTCGCAATGCTTGATTCCGGCGCGTGCTTCCAAGCCAACGCCAGCCAAGATTGCACGCAGCGCGCCCACGCTAAGGCTTCCGCAGCCAGTTCGAATTCTCGATCCTCGCCTAGCGAACCCGGGGATACGTCGACCGGGTACCGAAACCCCGGCCCGACCGTTTGCAGCCACTTTTTCGCATCTTTGTCTTGCCATTTGCGATTCTTCCCGTCCGTTGAGCGCCGCACCCGTGGTGGCGGGCTCGAGCCGTTCCATTTTGAGCTTCAGATACATACCCGCCGCAAACCCGTCGGCTTCCGCGTAAGTTGGAGACCGGCATGCGTTCGCCGCGACCCGAGTGTGAGACCTATCACCGATAGGCAGGCAAGGCCATCCACGACAGTGGCCACGATGAATTAAAGTCTTCGAGCTGCCGGAAGACTGAGAGCTGGCAGGGAATCCCCCGACAAACCTTGAATACTCTCTCACCCAACTTGGACGCACCCCTCGTCCCTTCTCCGTCGTCACGGTATCGCGAGGACATTCGCAAGGCACAAGGAATCCACTAAGCTTTCGTTACCTACTAAGTCCTGTTCAATCGCCAAGGGAATGCGAACCTGCTCCGCGCGCCCCTTAATCCGTCGGCCGCGTCAACACGCTGACGACCGCTTCACCCCGCTCCACCGGGCGTGGGTCGGCTGGCTCGGCACCCTAAAGCACGAGCTTGCCAAGGCGGTCGCCGGCCTGCGGCCCGTCCAGTCGTACAACGTCGTCTTCTTCACCGACGGCGAAGCTTCTCATTCTCACTCGCGAGCCGGCAAGCTTGCCGGTACATCCGCCTCTCGCCTAGCAGTCGCCCAGGCAAGATTCTTTTGGGCAGAAGCGAAATCCGGCTTGAGCCGCACGGCCTGTGCGAAGCAATAGATCGCTTCGCTCACTCTTCCCTGGGTGGCCAGAGCGGCACCGAGATTGTTGTGGGCCTCAGCGGATGTTGGGCGGACGCGCACGGCACTGCGGAACATGCGCTCGGCTCGCGCGAAGTCGTTCAGGCGGCCGAGCAGGTCGCCGGCCTTCATGAAGGCATCGAAATTGCGGGGGTCGATCCGAACAAGCTCCTGCAGTTGTTCTGCCGATTCGGGGAGTCGGCCGAGCTGGAACAGGAGGTCGGCCAACTCAAGCCGGGCGGAAACCAGCGTTGCATCGAGCTCCAAGGCAGCGTTGAGTTCGTCGATCGCGGCTTGGGGCTGTTTCTGGCGGCGATAGATGGCTCCGCGTAGGCCATGGGCCGTGGCGTCACGTAGGTTGTAGCGGAGCGTCAGCTCGACGTACCTCAAGGCCTCGGTGTCTTTCCCTCGTTTGGCGTTGATGGACGCGAGCAGGCGGTAGGCGCGATCGTTGGCGGGATCGAGGTGAATTGCCCAAAGCAGTTGCTTCTCGGCCTCGTCCAGTGTTCCCTCGGCTTCGAGAACGGCTCCCCAATCGACGACGAGGTCGACATCGTCCGGGTTATCGGCGACGGCTGACCGCAGGTGTCGGGCGGCGAGGTCGGTTCGGCCCTGAGCCATGTAAGTCTTTGCGAGCTGGCGGTTGGCGACGGTGGAACTGGGATCGCTCGCCAGAACGTGCCGCCAGAGGGTTTCGGCGTCGGCGTAGGTTTGAGCTTGGAGGAAGGCAAACGTGCCCAGGGTAGTGATGAGCAGGGCACCGCCGACCGATCGGCGGAAGCGACGGAAATCTTCATCGGTTGCACGGTCCGTCAGGCGGATCAACCCCGCGACGAGCAGGGCGATCGGGCCCAGGCGGGCGAGATAGGCCAGGTGGTCGCCGACATAGGCGTATCGCATCCATTCGTGCCTAACGAGGCCGGCAGTAGGGAGCAGACAGACCGCGAACGAGAGAACAGCGACGACGGGGCCTCGGCCGACCACCAATCGCCAACGCCAAACCGCCACCACGGTGATGATAACGGCGGGGGGGAAGAGATACTGCCACCAGGGGGAGGGATCGAACTCCCAACGAGAGTAGACGAAGAGGAGGTCACTAGGGACGGCAAGCTGGGCAAGGTAGAACCAGAACGACCGCCCCCAGAGCAGAATGCGATCGATGGCGGTCAGGTCGGCGGCGATACCCTGCCTGCTGGCGTAGAGTTCTGCCCGCCAAGCGTGGAAGACGCAGGCGGCCAATCCGAGTAGGAGGAACGGGAGCAGGGGCTTCAGGTCGGCCCTTGTCACCTTGGTTCGCCGCCACCAGAGCAAAAGGATAAGGACGAGCGGCGTTATCCAGGTCCAGGAGCCGGCCAGGAGGGCGAGCCCGAAGAGTGTCAGCGCGACAAGGTAGTTGAGCGGTCCGCCGTCGCACGAGGAAAAGTGCTCGGAACGAAAGTCGTCGGTTGTATCGTCCGGGGTGTCGTCCTCGGCGGGAGCGATGCGGGCGAAGCGGAGATACATCAGTAAAGATGACAGGAGAAAGGTCGTGGCGAGGATGGCGCCTTGACCGCCTACCCACGCGACGGCCTGGGCCTGGGTCGGGTGCAGCGCGAAAAGGGTAGCGACGAGCCAGCCGCCCGGGATCGACAGACGTCGGCAGATGATCCAGACGAGCAGGGCATTTAAGGCATGAAGGACCAGGCTGACGAGGTGGAATCCCAGCGGATGTGAGCCCCACGACTGGTATTGAAGCCAAAGGAGGGAGTCGGAGAGGGGCTGATAGGCGGGCCTGATCCCGGGTGAAGTCCAAAGTCGGGCCAGGCCTTCGCTGCTCCGCAGGAAGAGTTCGCCGGTCTCGCTGGCGGAGTCAACCCAGAGCAGCTGGCTCAGCAGCACGGGCGCGTAGACGGCCAAGACGATCAGAACGAGGGCGGTTCCGCGAAAGAGGAATTGCTTCCAGCGCGAATCGAAGACGTGGCCCGGGTAGTAGGGCAAGTCGTCGAAGACTTGGAGGAAGCTGGGGCGTAACCGATATCGCATCCAGCTGGAGTCTACCTCACATGCAGTCGATCGGCATTTTGCAGGCCGCATGCCGGCTGGCTGTTCGTTCGCTGAGTTATTGGGCGTCGAGTGCCCTTGTAACCGGCGGAGCGCCGTAACGCGACAAGAGAAACACCTAGGTGCCGACCAAATGGGAAAAGATTGTTTTGATCGTGAATGTTTCTTGTGTAACTTGGTAGTAACGACGTGAGGGTAGCGCCGTTTGTTTTACCTGCAAAGCATTGCGGTGCGTAGGCAGCGAGGAGGCTGCTGCTGGAGACTTTTCTACGGGCGTAGGCCACTTTGTCACCTCACGTAGTGCAGAAATCCTGGTGCGGTAGGCACGACCGCTACGTTAATTCTTTGGAATTTCTGATGCGACTGGATTTGTTGTCGCTGGAAGCGGTACGTCGGTTGCTCCGCTTGAATGACGTCTGTGTTTCGTTCCAAAATTGCTAGTTTTATAGTCAGCGATTGAACCAGCACGGAACTACAGCTATACCGGGTACTTCGAAGAGAGCGGGTGGACTGTGCGTAAACATGTTGGTTGTTGTAAGTCGTTTCGAGCGGGCAGTTTCCAGTCGTAACTTGGTCGGACGGTGGGGTCGCGGTTTCGATTCGTCGGGTGTCGTTTCAGAAACCATTTGCGGGTCATGCTGGTCGAAAGTGGGAAATGTATGGGCATGGGAAGTAAGCAGCGCATTCGCATATGCCACTTGGGCAAGTACTATCCGCCTGCCCCAGGCGGCATTGAGACGCACGTTCAGGTGTTGGCTCGTGCTCAGGCAGCACTGGGGGCTGATGTTCACGTCGTCTGCGTGAATCACTTAAACAACCAGGGGCGTGAGGTGACGTGGAGCCGCCGAGGCGCAACCCAGACGATCACCGAGGTCGATCAGGGCGTGCAAGTGACCCGGCTGGGCCGCAGCGCCCACGCGGCAAAGATCGACTTCGTTCCGGATGTGTCGCTTCTCTACCGCATGCTGCGGCGAGATTCGTTCGACATCATTCATCTGCACACGCCGAACCCCACGATGCTTCTGATCGTCGCGGCATTGCGGCCTTGGATCCCGATTGTCATCACGCACCACAGCGATGTTGTGAAGCAGCGGGTTCTTTACAAGGCGTTTCAGCCGTTCGAGCAACTCGTTTACAACAGTGCCGCCCGCGTCATCTCCAACAGCCCCACGTACATCGCCGGTTCATCGCGTTTGCTACACGTTGCAAACAAGGTTGAAACGGTGCCGATGGGATTGAAGCTAGAACCGTTTCTGAACCCGTCGCCAAGAGCGCTGGCCGCGGCTGCCGCGTTGAGAGCAGAACACGGCTCGCCGCTGTGGCTTGCGGTCGGCCGGTGCGTCTATTACAAGGGCTTCGACACGGCGCTTCGGGCACTGAAGGATGTACCAGGCAAGTTACTCCTGGTCGGGCAGGGGCCGTACAAAGAGAATCTGGTGCAAGCGGCTCAGAAACTGGGCGTCGCCAATCGCCTGGTCTGGTCGCCATACGTGGAAGCTGATGATTTGGTGGGGGCCTATCACGCCGCCACTGCTTTCTGGTTCCCGTCGAACGCTCGAAGCGAAGCCTTCGGACTGGTGCAAGTTGAAGCGATGGCGAGCGGGTGCCCGGTGATCAACACGGCGATCCCCGACAGCGGCGTGCCCTGGGTGAGCGAAAACGAAGCGACTGGTCTGACCGTCCCGGTGGACAACCCCCAGGCATTCGCCGCCGCCGCACGGCGTCTGCTCGAGAACCCAGGCCTACATGGCAGGCTGACGTCCACAGGGAGGGCTCGCGCCATTGAAAAATTCGGTGACGCTGCCATGGCCGAGCGAACGATCGAGTTGTACGACGACGTCTTTCGGAGGCGTGCTACCCGTTCCGACGCCAAGGTAGTGAGAGTGAGAAGTTTGCCGAAGCCAACGCCGATGTCTACCAACAGCGAATCCGTTATCGACACTCCTGCCAAGGCAAAAGGTAGCGGAAAGAAGCTCCGTGAGAGCTACCCGACAGAAGAACTTGAGGTAAGAGTCGCAATCGGGTAATCGTCGCGGTTTCAGGAGGGCGGTTGCCACGCATCGTTGCTGTTCGCTTCGCTACAGCCGGCCTCCGTCGCCAGCAGGTGCGACAAGATGTGCCGATCTGGGCAAACTGTGTACGCTGTAGCGGCCAACTAGGGGATTTCACGTAGCGCATCATGTTATCTTCCGACAAAGCTCCCTTGAATTCCTTGCAGGTTGACCGCGGCTCGACGAAAGTGTGAGTATTCGTTGTAGCCATTGGATTGGCTAGGCGAAAGTCGCTGTAAAAATCTGGACCGCCCAACGCATCTCGGCGGCCGGAACGACTGATAGAGCTTCAGTGCACGACGTGCACCGACGGGGACGAAGTCCGCGCAGACTGTTTTATGCTACGCCTCCGCGACAACCCCCCGATGCTGCCATCAGGATGCAAGAGCGTCGGTGACCTGCAAGGTAAATGGTGGGTTGCCCACACCAAGCCCCGCTGCGAGAAAACGCTCGCCTTCGATTTGCTGACCAACAGCGTAGGGTACTACTTGCCCATGTGCCGCAAGGACTACGTCTCCGGCGGCCGGAAGCGCAGCAGTCTGATTCCTGCCTTTCCGTCTTACGTCTTCGTTTGTGGCGATGAAGCCGACAGGTTGAGGGCACTGGAAAGCGGCCAAATAGTTCGGCCGATTCCAGTCGCAAACCAAGCAGAGTTTGTAGAGGAACTTCGATCCATCGAAACGGCCCTTTTGGTCAGGCCGTCCCTCGATGTATACCCCTTCGCTGTTGTCGGGAAGCGTTGTAGAGTGCGTTCCGGGCCTCTGATTGGGATCGAGGGGAGGGTGATCCGCCGAGATAACCGACAGATTCTCGTGCTGGCTGTGACCTTGCTGGGTTCCGGCGTGGCGCTGGAGATCGATCCGGCACTGCTGGAGCCTGTCAGCGAGTAAGTTGTATCGCGTTGGCACTGGGCATACTGGGCATCCTAACATCTGCCTGTGCTGGCACATCCTTGTGACCTTACGCGTTCTTCATCTATCGGCCGGCAACCTATACGGCGGCATCGAGCGCCTGCTGACGACTCTGGCTCTGGAGCGGGCCTGTTGTGAACAAATGGAGCCAAGCTTCGGGCTGTGCTTCGATGGAAAAGTTGCCGCTGAACTCCGGTCTGAAGGTGTTCCAGTACATCTCCTCGGCGACGTCCGGTTCAGTCGTCCCTGGACAATGTGGCGTGCCCGGCGTGGGCTGCGCAATCTGCTTCGCCGCGAGCGATACGATGTCGCGATCTGCCACGCCTGCTGGCCGCACGCTCTGTTCGGCTCTGTGATTCGGGATGTTGGAGTGCCGTTGGTTTTTTGGGCGCATGACATCCCGCGCATGGTCCATTGGTCCGAACGCAAGGCCGCCAAGGTTCATCCCGATTTAGTGCTTGCCAACAGCAAATACACGGCCGAGCGCTTGCCAACGCTGTTTCCCGCGGTGAAGACAGAGGTATGCTACGCCCCCGTATCTCTAGGATCCGCTCACCTAAGCCCGACAATCCGTGAGGACGTCAGAAGAGAACTGGAGACGGATTCGGCGGATGTAGCCATCGTAATGTTCGCCCGGATGGAAGAATGGAAGGGACACGATCTTTTGCTGGCCGCGCTACGAAAACTGAACGACCTGCCCGGTTGGACATGCTGGATTGCCGGCGGCGCGCAGCGTCCATCTGAGCATCAGTACCTCGACCGCCTACGCAATCTCGCATCCGAATCGCCTGTGTCGGGTCGCATCCGTTTTCTCGGCCAGCGCAGCGACATCCCGCGACTGCTCGCTGCAGCGGACATTCACTGCCAGCCGAACATGGGGCCCGAGCCTTTCGGACTGGCTTTCATTGAGGCGCTAGCAGCTGGACTGCCGCTGGTAACCACGGAAATCGGCGCGGCGGCCGAGATCGTGACACCCGCATGCGGTCGGCTTGTACCGCCAGCCGACCCCTCCGCACTCGCACGGGCTTTGCGTGAACTAGTCACCGGCGTGAAAAGCGACTCCCAACTCTCGGATGCCTGTCGGAATCGAGCCGCGGAACTATGTGCCCCCGCAAGCCAGATTCTGCAACTGATGCGATTGTTCCGAGGTTTGGCAGGTTCGCGTGCTACATCGGGAGGGCAATGAGAACCTTGGTTGCAGCAGCCGAGAATGCCTTGTCGGTCGAAGCCCGAGCCGTGCAAAGTGGTGGAACCAGCGCGGGCCCGATCTACCGAATGATCGAGCGGAGAATTCGCTCTCTGAATGTCTCCGGAACACTGCTCGATGTCGGGTGCGGCGTCGGTTCCTTTCGCCCGTTCGCGCCGGATGGGATCAGTCGATACGTCGGTGCCGATGTTCTGCACTTCGAACAGTTCCCCGATGACGCAGAGTTTGTGAAAGTGGATCTCGACTCCGGCCGAGTTCCCTTGCCGGATGGTTTCGCCGATGTCGTCGTTGCAGCTGAGACGATCGAACATCTGGAGAATCCGCGCGCATTCGTGCGAGAGCTGACGCGCTTAGCCCGGCCCGGCGGTTGGGTAATGATTACTACACCGAACCAGCTGAGCCTGCTAAGTAAGCTGACACTTTTGTTGCGAAATGAGTTCAGTGCTTTTCGAGCCGGGTCGTACCCCGCACACCTCACTGCGCTCCTCGAAGTGGACTTACGCCGAATTGCTGCCGAGTGTGGACTGACGGATGTCTCGGTCGACTACTCGCGAAGCGGCCGGGTGGTATTGACCCCATGGCGCTATCCAAACGCTTTGTCACGTCTGTTCCCACAAGCATGCTCCGACAATTTCATGATTTCTGCGAGGACACGCAGTGAGTGACATGCCCCTCAATGTAACTGCCGCCACGAGCGCAACATCGAGCGCCGCGTTGCTTCCCTGCACACCACTCTGGGTCAAGGCGGCTTCTCGTTTGATTCAGCTTCTTCCGTTCGGCCGCTACCGTCTCATGAACGCAGTCGGCCGACGATCTGCTGCAACGTTTGTTGCAGAACTTCGCCAAGACGGAAAAGCTTACCGATTTTTGTGCAACCTACAGGACGGGATTGCCCGGGAAGTTTGCTTTACCGGCATGTATGAACCTCAGGAAACTCTTGTACTTCGGCAGTTACTCAGTCCGGGGCAGGTCTTGCTCGATGTTGGCGCAAACTGGGGATACTTCACTTTACTTGCGGCACATTGTGTAGGTTCGGCCGGGCGAGTCATTAGCCTAGAGCCGGACCCCCGTCTCTTTCCCCAGCTCCAAACGAACATTACTCTCAACCGTCTCGCCCATGTACAGGCGATCCAGGTTGCTGCGGCCGACAGAGAGGGGACGATGACGCTTGCCGGTTTTGACGAAGCCGGGGAAAACTTCGGCGTCTCCCGGCTTGTTGCCAATGGTGACAAAGTTCATGGACGATGTTTCCCCGTTAGAACGGCGTCCCTTGACACAATTCTGGAGGAGTACAATATCGACACCGTTGATGTGCTCAAGATGGACATTGAAGGGGCGGAAGGACTGGCACTTCGAGGGCTAGAGCAATCACTAAGCACGCACCGTGTTCGCCGCCTATTGCTCGAAGTCCATCCACATGACCTGTTACGATACGGGATCCGAGCCGAAGATATCCTGCAAAGCCTCACAAACTTCGGCTATCGGTGCCTTCGTGTCTCCCACGATCTCCGAGCAACCCGCCGGGCGGCCTATTCTCGCCACCTTCAATTGGCGGATATACTTACTCCCATCGATACGATGGTCGGCCTGGATAACTGGCCCCACCTGCTTTTTCTGGCCCCTTCAATAGAACTTTAAACTTGACTTGGTTGGGCGTGCGGATCACCGCTCATTCGGTTCCGGACGGGCGTTCGCTTTCTGTCACTTCAAGCGATATGTCTTAGCCATTGTCGGCCTCGTCCGCTATGACGGTTCATGTAGTTGGAAATCGCGTTTCCAATCCTCGCCTTTCTGATCACCACGATCGCGGCCCGTCGGTCATTGGGGGCAGGGCTCGGCACAGCCATTGCGGTCGGTTACTTCAACGGCATCATCCGCGCGAACTTCCTAGGTGTCTTCTCAACTTTCATGTTTGATGGTGGGATGCTGGGCTTCTATCTTGGTGCCTATGCGAAACTAAAACAGTCAGGTAGCGTTCGATTCCCGCCCGGGCTGCTTGACCGGGTCATTCTCCTTTGTGGTTTGGCCGCAGTTATCGCGTTGGCCCCCGTAAATGACCTATTGGTTCAGCTCGTGGCTCTCCGGGGCACGATTTGGCTGCTGCCCGCCATTCTTTTTGCGAGTCTGATGACCGACCGGGATCTCTTTGTAATCTCCCGCGTCTTGATACCCCTCAACCTAATCGCGACCGGCGCGGGGTTCTACCTGTACTTCTATGGCCTCGAGGCGTTGTACCCGAAGAATGCCGTGACCGAGCTTATGTACCGGTCCATACTAGGGGTAGGCGGTGAATCTTGGAACCGAATCCCGGCCACATTCATGAGCGCGCACGCTTATGGTGGAACGATGATGGCCACGCTGCCTTTGCTGATGGGTGGAATGATGGCCCGACCGCACGCTTGGGAACGACTTGCATTCGTCCTCGGCATTGTCGCGGCGTGCATCGGCATCTTGATGTGCGGCGCTCGTCAGCCGGTTGTGACAGCCGCACTTACGTTGGTTACCACTTGGATCGTAAGCGGGTTTCCTGTAAAACACGGCACGCTTTTGGCAGTTGTCGTCGGATTGTCAGCGTGGCTCGTCATCGCGAACCCTCGGTTTCAACGCGTGCTAGAAATGCAGGACACCCAACAAGTCTACGGCCGGGCCTACATGAGCATGAACGCATCGTTCCTCGATCTCTTGGTGGAATACCCCATGGGGGCGGGGATGGGCAGTTCGATAGGAACGAGTTTGCCATCTTTCCTAGCCGATCGGGCACCAAAGCCCATCGGTATGGAGAATGAGTATTCTCGAATACTGGTTGACCAAGGCATCCTCGGCTTGGTCTTCTGGCTGGCGTTCATCGTCTGGGTTGTTTGGCCGCCACCGACTTCAGAACAGACCGGCAACTGGCGGCTCGGCTACAAGATGATGTTCTCCTTCGTGCTGATCGCTTGGGCGACAGCATTCATCGGGACGGGAATTCTGTCCTCCATACCCATGTCACTTCTACTGGTCGTTCAAATGGGTATTCTCGTCGGTCGGCGTGCTTCCAAAACGACCGTTCCTCAAATGCGAACCATTCATGACCGTGCCATCGGCAAACCCTATCAAGATATCACCGTCGCCCGCTAAAGTAATCGACAGCCAAAGCTCGGCTGCCATTCCTGTGTGTATAGCGGACGATGTCGTCCGGATCCGGCCCGGTACCGGCTGGCGCGCGCTTGATTTACGTGAGCTCTGGCGCTATCGCGAGCTCCTAGGCTTTCTTGCGGCTCGGGACATCAGCGTCCGCTACAAGCAAACGGTACTCGGAGTCGCCTGGGCCGTGCTGCAGCCACTCTGCACGATGGTCGTTTTCACAATCTTCTTTGGCCGGCTTGCCAAGATGCCGTCGGACGGTATTCCTTACCCCATTTTCGCGCTGGTTGGATTGCTCCCGTGGCAACTGTTCGCCTACGCCCTTCAGCAATCGAGCAACAGCCTCGTGAATGAGCAGAGGCTAATCAGTAAGGTCTACTTCCCGCGGCTTGTCATTCCGCTGTCGTCTGTCCTGGCAGGTGCGGCGGACTTTGCAATCGCATTCGGACTGGTCGGACTGATGATGGTTGGTTACGCCGCCGCCGGCTTCCCACCAAGAATCACCGTGGCTGTTGCGATGCTCCCGGTATTCACGCTGCTGGCGCTGGCCGCCGCGCTGGGTGTCGGGCTGTGGCTGGCGGCACTTAACGTACAATACCGCGATGTTCGTTACGTCGTCCCGTTCCTCACGCAGCTCTGGCTCTTCCTTACGCCAATTGCCTACCCCAGTAGCCTAGTGCCACAAGGCTGGCGCATCCTCTACGGAATCAACCCGATGACCGGCGTGGTCGACGGGTTCCGCTGGGCACTGGTCGGCGGGCCAGCTCCCGATCCGGGCCTCATGGCCGCTTCGGTCGCGGTTGTCGTGGCGCTGCTTATCGGCGGGCTATTCTACTTCCGCCGGGTTGAGGCCCAGTTCGCCGACGTCGTCTGACCTCTGTATTGCATCTCGGCGAACTTGCACCTATTTGGAAGTGAACAGGCCACCAAGCCAGCAGCAGCAACTCATGGGTGATATCGCGATTAGTGTGAATGGTCTTGGCAAGCGTTACCAACTAGGTGCCGCCGCGGTGCCGCGCTACAAGACGGTCCGCGATGCGATCATGCAAACGGCAGGGCGGCTGATCAGGCACGGGCGTCGACCTGCGTCGCGCGAACCGTTCTGGGCGTTGAAGGATGTATCATTTGAGGTGAAAAGGGGACAGGTCGTCGGGATCATCGGCCGCAACGGGGCAGGTAAGAGTACGCTTCTTAAAATCCTCAGCCGCATTACCGAACCATCCGAAGGCGGCGCCGACATCCACGGCCGGGTCGGCAGCCTCCTTGAAGTCGGTACAGGCTTTCATCCGGAACTCTCCGGTCGCGAGAACATCTTCCTCAACGGCGCGATCCTCGGCATGCGGCGTTCGGAGATCACCCGAAAGTTCGACGAGATCGTCGCGTTTGCCGAGATCGAGAAGTTTATCGACACACCAGTAAAGCACTATTCCTCGGGCATGTACATGAGGCTCGCGTTCGCCGTCGCGGCGCACTTGGAGCCGGAGATTCTTATCGTCGACGAGGTGTTGGCTGTAGGTGATGCGGAGTTCCAAAAGAAGTGCCTCGGAAAAATGGGCGATGTCGCTCGCGGTGGTCGCACAGTACTGTTCGTGAGCCACAATATGCAGGCAGTTCAGCAACTCTGCACATCGGGTATAGTACTTTTACGCGGTCAAACATGCTTCACAGGCGCTGCAGACGCTGCGGTCCAACATTATACGGCGGGAGGGGGCGACAGACAGAGCAGCATGTGGGAGCGTCCGCACGGTATTGAACAGATCTCACTTTGCGTTGAGGAGGTCAACGTTCATCTGGCGGGTGAGCAACCCAATCACACTCTAGAAGTGAATATAAGACTTCGTTCACGCCCACCGCATAAGGCTGCGTTCTTGGCCATCGACTTCCACGACGCGGCTGGGATCAGGTTCATGCAAACTATTCCCCGTGTTACGCCATTCATTTTCGACGACTGTACGCTTCACGCACTTCAAATCGTCGTGGCCCTTCCTCCCCTCGTTCCAAGCGTTTACGCTGTCGCGATCTGGCTCGGTAGTCACAATACGGAGACTTTCGATCAAACGCCGCCCTGCGTTTCTTTCACTATTGACCGGAGTCCAACGCCCAGTCGCACGTTTCCGCACAGCCCGGCAGCAGGTTCCATTGTGCCGGAGTCCTGGATCGTCAGCCAGTCTATCTAATCGTACAGGTGACCACTCAATATGATCCTTGGCCCCAGTTCCTTACCGACGATTTATCGCATCGCCCGGAGCGCTGCTCAGCGAATCTTCAGGATGTCACATAGTCTGGATGACTGGTGGGTTCGACGAGCCGTTGCAAAAGCTGCGGGGAGGCGATGCATAGGCATCCCGACTTACACCTCCCCATCCGAACTGGCCGTCCTCTATAAGCTCGCGGTGTCGACCCCGTCAGGCTCAACCGCCGTAGAAATTGGCTCTCACCTTGGCGCGTCCGCGTGCTTTCTGGCTGCAGGGCTTCGCGAGGTAAATGGGGTATTGTATTGCGTTGACACTTGGAACAACGATGCGATGGGATCAGAGCCCACTATAGACACGTACGCAACATTCACCGACAATATCAAGGATTTAGTGGACATCATTCGGCCGGTGAGAATGAACAGTGCTCACATTAGTCGGGAGGACCTGCCCAAATCGCTCGAACTCGTGTTTATTGATGGCGATCACGAGTATTCCGCAGCGGCTAAGGACGTGGAAGTCACCGCATGGCGCGTCCGACCAGGTGGCGTCATGGTTTTTCACGACAGTGTAGGAACCACCGGGGTAGGACGCGCGATCGGCGAACTGCTCGCCACCGGAAATTGGGTTTTAGCTGGCCAGGTTCATCTAACTACGTGGCTTCGCCGAGTGCCGAATTGATGCGACATGAGGACGTTGCGGCTTCCTTGCATGAGGGCGATAGAACGCGCTTCCTTCTGTCCGGCGGCGATAATCTTGGCCGTGCGTTGGATCGCACGATGTCAAGGAGTTGAAACACATGCTTCGTTTCCTAGCAATCTCGCTGAGAAAGATCAAGGGCATCATCGGAGCGATCCCATCGATCCGATCCGCCTATATGGTTGCCGACCGACAGTTGCACCTAATTCGCGAGCAGCTTTGGATCCACGCTCTCCGCTTTGACCCACGGTACCAAGACAGTCGCGCTGTGACGCGACATGGCTTTAAGGTGTATTCCCAGAACGACGAGGACGGCATACTGGAACAGATCTTCGCCCGCATCGGGTCCGGCAGCGAGAGTTTCGTCGAGATAGGCGTGGGGAACGGGCTGGAGAACAACACCGCGTACCTGATGCAGAAGGGATGGTCGGGGGTCTGGATAGATGCTAGTGCTTCTAATGCAAGCTACATTACGGCAGAGTTTGCGCAGTTGATTGCATCGAAACGCTTGAAATTTTTGCAATCCTTTGTGACTGCAGAGTGCGTGGACGAACTTCTGGTATCAGCCGGAGTTCCAAACGAAGTTGACCTTCTGAGCTTAGACATTGACGGAAACGAGTGGTGGGTTTGGGAGGCGCTGCGTAGGGTCCACCCGCGCGTGGTCGTCGTCGAGTACAACGCCGGCTTGGGGCCTTCACTCGATTGGGTGATGCCATATGATGCGAAGTTCTGCAACTCGGGCACCAGAGCGCACGGGGCGAGCCTGAAGGCATTCGAGCGACTTGCTCGCAAGAGGGGCTATCGGTTGGTCGGCTGCAACTGGACAGGCGTCAATGCCTTCTTCGTCCGTGACGATTTGGACGTCAACGCGTTTCCAGCCAACGACTCCGCAGAGTACCACTACGAACCCGCGCGATACTATTTTGGCCCGTTTTTCGGTGGCTACCCGGCAGACCCACGTGAGTTTGATGCTATTCCCGTCAAGTCGGAGGTGCTCGGCCAATGATCGGACTAGTTTGGAACGCGCCCGTCCGCTTAATGGAAATCTCGGTGCGATTTGAGTTGTACGTCGAGGGGTTGCGCGCCCTCGGGATGCCATGCCTCACCATCTGCCCGACCGGCACCGAGTCTGGGTATCCTTATCCGACGCGCGCCTTCGGTAGTGAGCGGGAGCTAGTCGATCCAAATTTCTGGCGTCTGTCAGGGTGCCGGGCCGCTGTATTCATCACCTGGCACCGAATGACAGAACTAATGGCGGCAGCTAGATTGGCTGGATTGCGGGTGCTTTCAATAACAGACTCTGACGGCCATGTCAGTCCGAGACTTCACCAATGGTCCACATTCCGATACATGACATTCCTTCAGCCGACCTTTCGAGGGAAATTGGGCGCGACCAAGCATTGGTTGGACCGAGCCATATTCCGCGCCAGCGAAGAACATCGAGCACTGGTCGCAAATACGGCGGCCGCAGATATCACGACATTCGGTGGACTAGGGCCCGCGGACGAGTTCCGCCACCTACTTCGTCGGATCGGTGCCGGAGAGTTGGCTGAGCGAGTCAATTGGCTTCCCTACCCGGTTCCACATAGCTTCTGTTCACGCGAACTATCGACGGGTCGGCTGGATCGAATCATCGCGATCGGTCGTTGGAATTCACCGCAAAAGAATGCTGCATTACTCGCTTCTACTGTTCGTCAATTGAGTAATAGGGGCTCACGATCTAGGATTGTGATTATCGGCCAAGGGGCGAAGGAGCGATTCTCGGTCCTCGCTCGTCAGGTTCGTAACGTTCAGGTGCTGGGAGTGCAGCCACGTGAGCGGATCCGGGATCTGATGGCAGAATCCCGGACACTACTCCTCTCATCCCGATGGGAGGGGTCACCCATCGTCGCGAATGAAATGCTAGCACTTGGCGGTACAGTCGTCGGTACTCCAATCCCCTCCATTTCGGGACTAGTGGCCGAAACAGCGTATGGGAGGGTTAGTAGCTACCACAACCCCCACTCACTTGCTGCCGCAGTCTCGAAGGAGTCGGATGCATGGGACCGTGGCGAGCGTAATCCTCAGGCGATCGCGGCATACTGGCGGCCGCTAGTCAGCCCCGTAGGAGTGGCACAAAGGCTGCTCGCCCTTTTGAGCCTTCCCATAGTCCACCGAGCCTAAGGAAATGATGTGAACGTTGGCGTGGATATTCTGCCGGGGGTTCAGGCGGGCGTTGGCCGGTGGCAGCGAGAGACCCTCCGGCAGATGGCTCGTCGTTGGGATAGCATGGGCCTAGCCGCGGTGACGGCATTCTCGTTTGGGACTCGCTATCCACGGCCCGAGTGGATGCCGCCGGAGATCAGATACGCGACTACTTGGGTGCCGGGGCGTGGCCAGTCAGGGCTAATGAACTACTTCACAATGCCTGTTGAGCGGATCCGCCAACTAGGTGTGGTAGACGTCGTTCTCGGGATGAACCTAAACGCTTTACGGACTAAAGCTCCGCTGCTTCAAGCCGTCGCGGACGTTTCCTGGCGGACGTTCGGTAAGCAGTACCGCACCACATTCAACGACACTCAGATAGAGCTCGCTGAACGAGCGATTCGTGGCGCCGATCACATCATTACAATTAGTCGCACTTCCGCCGAGGCCCTGCACCATGGCGGCCTCGCGCCATCGAAAGTCACAGTGGCTCCCTTGGGTGTCGGGGATGAGTTTTGGAACGTCTCTGCCGTCAACGTCGCTCGGATCCGATCCACTTACCGTCTTCCGGATGCATTCGTGCTGTACGTTGGAGGCATTAACGAGCGTAAGAATATTCCCGTTCTCATCGCAGCGTTGGAAAAGTTGGGAGGGGTGGTGCCACTGGTGTTGGCTGGCCCAACTCCCGCCGAACCGCTCGCATTCTGGGGGCTTGATCGCCCGTGGGTACGCCACATTGGATACATCCCAGAGGGAGATGTACCCCCGCTCTACGCTGCCGCCACCATTAAGGTGTTCCCGTCCAAGTTGGAGGGGTACGGCCTTCCATTGGTTGAGGCGATGGCGGTCGGCACTCCAGTCCTGGCAGCGGACATTCCGGTGTTCCGTGAAATTGGTGGCGACGGTGCCTGCTTTTTTCCCCCCGATGATCCGCTGACCCTCGCACACTTGATTCAGATGGCGATTGGGTCGCGTGGCTTTCGGGACGAGTATCGAGGGCGGGGACGCGAGGTGGCCGCACTGCAAACTTGGGCCGAGTATGGGCGATGTCTCCTTACCGCCTTGCGTGCTGCCGGACATCAATGATTCACCAGCGCGCACAACTTTCGACGCTACAGTACACTGTGGTGATCGCCTCCTTCCGAAGGCCAAAGCTTCTTCTCCAAACGATTGACCAACTTATGCCGCAGGTCGGCCCCGAAGGTGAGGTGATCGTCGTCGAACAGGCGCCACTCAGGGATCTTCGTCCGGAGCTCTCGCAGTATGATCGACTAATCTACGTCGTTCTGCCCAGACCGGGCACAGTAGCTGCAAGAAATCACGCAATCACCATCGCTCGAGGTGACATTCTGATTTTCGTGGACGACGACGTCATTTCCCCCGCCGGGTTCATCGCGGCCCACCTGGCTGAATACCGAGATCCGACGGTAGGGGGAGTTGCCGGCCGGGTTGTTGACTTGGCCCGACAGTCGGTGGGCAACCTTGATCCGCGAGCCCTTGACGCGGTTGACGGCTGGCGGTGGACCACGTACGACCACTTCATTGAGCTCGACGTTTCACACGCGCCGACTTGCAATCTCTCGCTTCGTCGGAATGCGGTGTTACAGGCGGGAAGCTTCGATCCTCTGTTCCAGCTAGCATGGCGGGAGGACAGCGATCTCTGTTTTCGGGTACGAGCGATGGGATACCGGCTCGTGTACCGCCCAGCCGCCTGGCTGACTCACCTAAGCGCAAATGAAGGAGGTACGCGGGAGGGGAGAGCAGTCGGACTACTCGCGAGAGAGTTGCAAATGTACCGAAAGCATTACCTCCACTACAGAGACAATCTGTGTTTCTTGCTCAAACATTTTCAAGGTCCTAAGCGCTCGCGCTGGATCATTGATGCATACCGAACCTATGTCGGTTTATCGTATCAACCGTGGCGGCTATTAGCAAAAAACTGCGCATTCTTGATTGCGCTATGGGATGCCACCCGGTTGATCCGCTTCCGCAAACATTCGTGCGCGGATCCGCAGGCACCAAACGCTTCACTGTCCGCAGATACCGCACGAAACTTTCGAGGTACTAATGCTGCAGGCTAACGCGGACCGTTTGGTCGGGATCTTGGCCGGGACTGATCTAGTCTTGGATGTCGGTGGGTGGGCCTGTCCATTCAACCGAGCTCAGTGGATTTTGGACGCTGAACCTTACGAGACCCGCGGCTATTACCGCACTTTTGGTGGCCCTACTCACCAAGGCGGCGATAAGGAGTTCTTTTCCTCCGCCACTTGGGTCCAGCGAGACATCTGTGCGAGAGAAAGGTGGCCGTTCGCGGACAAGCAATTTGATTTCGCAGTCTGCTCGCACACTCTTGAGGACCTGCGGGATCCGCTCTGGGTCTGCTCCGAGCTTATCCGAGTCGCGAAGCGCGGGTACTTGGAGGTGCCGTCACGGGAATGGGAGACCTGCCGCGGGGCGGAACATCCTCGGTTAGCAGGACTGTCACACCACCGCTGGTTGATCGACATCGAAGGCAATCGGATTCGTTTTCTCCAGAAGTTCCACCTCATACACTCGCACTGGAGTTACTCATTCCCCGCGTCGCACCTTAGCCGGATGCCGCTCGAACGCACGGTCAAATGGATCTGGTGGCAGGACGGGTTCGAATTCGAGGAGTTGACCATTCACGGCCTCGACAATCAGCGCGCAGCGCTTCGGGAATATGTACAGTCCGTTGCGCCCTATTCTGCTGCTCGATTGCGTTTTGACCGCGGATGTCATCGTCTCAACTCGCTGGGTTCACGCGTGCGCAGGCGGATCGGAAGGATGTTTGGGTGAGGCGTACGGTCCTGCACATCACCCCCGCGCTCTTTGGCCATGCCGGAGCGTACGGCGGGGCGGAGCGGTATTCGTTTGAGCTGGCGCGTCACATGGCCCGGGTGGCCGACACGACGCTAATCAGCTTCGGCGATCAGCCTTCGCGCTTCACGACGGGCGATGGCCTAACGGTTCAGGTACTTGGCCCGGCTTGGCGAGCGCGCGGGCAACGTTTCAATCGGTTCCATTGCGGCATCGTCCGCGCCGTCGCGGAGGCCGATGTGGTACATTGCCACCAGCCCCACACGCTCGCGGCGGAACTCGCCGCAATGTTGGCCCGCATTTCTGGGCGAGGGGTGTTTGCCTCGGACCTCGGCGGAGGCGGGTGGGGATTCTCATCCTATTTGAAGACAGACCAATGGTTTCACGGACACCTGCACATTAGTCAATACAGTCTAAGGACTGCCGCGCATGAGACTCGACCCGGCGCTGGGGTAATCTACGGCGGTGTAGACACCGCGATGTTCTCACCAAACCCAGTCATCCCGAAAGAGCCGCTCGTTGTCTTCGTTGGGCGACTTATGCCGCATAAGGGCGTGAACGACCTGATCGATGCCCTTCCTAAAGGGATGACTTTGGAGCTCATTGGTCGACCCTACAATGCCACATATCAGAGGGATCTGAAACGACTGGCAGCCAGAAAGCGCGTGTTGTTCCGACACGACTGTACGGATGGCGATATCGTGACGGCGTACCAGCGAGCTGTGTGTGTGGTACTTCCAAGCGTCTATCGAGACTGCTATGGCAATGAGTCGAAGGTGCCTGAACTGCTCGGCCAGACACCACTGGAAGGGATGGCTTGCGGGACGCCGGCGATCGTGACGAACGTCGCGAGCCTGCCGGAAGTGGTCGCAGACGGCGAGACCGGGTTCGTAGTGCCCCCGAACGACCCGGCGGCACTTCGCGCGCGTCTCGAACTCCTGCGCGACAACCCGACCGCAGTGACAACGATGGGTGAGGCCGGTCGCCGTCGTGTGCTGGACCGGTTCACCTGGTCCGGCACGGTGGCGCGGTGCCTTGAAGCCTACACCGCACGCTGACCGGCGCAACAATAATGCCCGCCCACGCGCTCCGTCCGACCGCCGAAATCGTCTCGCTGACCGCCCTTCGCGGCGTCCTCGCGTCGTGGGTGGTGGTGTACCACTTCTGGAACGACGTCCTTGTGCTATTCCCGGGCGCGGATGCTTTCTCGCCGCTGGCCCGGTGTGGCCATATGGCGGTCCCAGCGTTCTTCATGCTCAGCGGGTTCGTTCTCGCGCACACCTACACCGACAATCTCGCCACTCTGTCGGCCCACCGCGTGTTCGTTTTCCTGTTGCGCCGCCTAGCCCGCATCTACCCAGTTCACCTGGTGACACTGCTCGCGGTGGGGGCGATGGTGTACGTGAGCGAACGGGCCGGGTTCCGGCTCACGGACGCCGGCTATACGAGTCGCGACTTCGCCCTGAACCTGCTCGTGGTGCATACTTGGGTGCCGCACTTCTCGCTAAACTGGAACTACCCATCGTGGTCGATCAGTTCAGAGTGGTTCGCGTACCTACTGTTCCCGTTTGCCGTGTCGCTGGGGACTCGGCTAGGGCTGACAGCCCGTCTTCCCGCGATGGCCCTCGCCGTGTTCGGTGCCGCCGGGTCGGTCGGGATAGGCCTTTTCTGGCGGCCGTGGCCGTTCTACGAGTTGGTGCTGGTCGTCCCGACGTTTCTGGCGGGGGTGGTGCTGTGCTGGTCGGTCCGCAACGGTGAACCGGTGACCGGTCCGGCGGCCCAATGGGCGTCGTTGGCGCTGGTGGCGGTGATGGCAGCGTGTTGCTTCGTGCCCGACGCGTCAGTGGTAGTTGGGCTACTGATGTGTCTGCCGTTGCTGCTGATCGCGGTTCTGGCCCGGGCTGGGGCTGGGTGCCATCCACTCTGGACCGCCACCACTGTAGCGTTTGTCGGTGAGGTCTCGTACGCGCTCTATATGACGCACACGCTGGCCCAAAAAGTGGCGTACAAGTTGCTTCCATCCGCGCGGTTCGCCGATGCTGGCGTCGTCACGCGCGTCGGGGTGCTAGCAGTTTACCTTGCGCTGATCGTAGCCTGCTGTTTGGCCACCTACTACCTGGTGGAGCGCCCGTGCCGCCGGTGGTTCCGTCGCTCGGCACGTCAGGAGACCGGGGCGGGTACCGCGCAGCCAGCGCACGCAGGCGCGGGGGCGTGATGCGCGTTCTCATCGCGACACGGCATCTCAGCATTGTTGGCGGTGTCGAAACGTATCTCCGTGCGGTGCTCCCGCGGCTCCGGGACTACGGGTTCGACCTCGCGGTCCTGGCCGAACACGGCGAACCGTCCGGAGGCGTGGTCTCGGGCGTCCCCGGGGTGCCGGTATGGCTCGCTGGAGCCGGGGCGATCGCAGAAGTGGAGCGATGGGTGCCGGACGTGGTGTACGCGCACGGGCTAGGTGACCCGAACCTTGAAGCGGCGCTCGCGGACCGATTTCCAACTGTGTTGTACGCGCACAATTATCAGGGTACCTGCGTGAGCGGGACCAAATGCCAGACGCGGCCCGAGTTCGCGCCGTGCGCGCGGGTCCTAGGGCCGGGGTGCCTGGCGGCGTACTTACCACGCGGGTGCGGTGGCCGGAACCCGGTCACGATGCTGAGCTTGTACCGGTCCCAGCGCCGAAGCAGGTCGAACCTAGGGCGCTACCGGGCAGTGCTGGTCGCGAGCGCGCACATGGCCGCAGAGTTCCGGCGGCACGGGGCGCCCGAAGACCGGCTCCGGTTGGTACCTCTGTTCCCGCCCGACGCTGTACCCGACCCCAAACCGCCCGAATCGCGGCAGCGCTCGGACCGGGTCCTATTCGTCGGCCGGGTCACCGTGCAGAAGGGGCTTCGGCACTTAATCGAAGCGGTGCCTATTGCGTCTGCCAGAATCGGCCGTCCGCTCACTCTGGTCGTCGCCGGCGATGGTCCGGATCGCGGCGCGGCCGAATCCGAAGCGAAGCGTCATGGCGTACCGGTCGAATTCTTGGGGTGGGTCGATTCGGCCCGTCGGACAGGGGAAATGCGAGGGGCCGACGTGCTCTTGGTGCCGAGCGTATGGCCCGAACCGTTCGGACTGGTGGGTGTCGAAGCTGGGTGCGTGGGCCTACCCGCCGTTGGGTACGCTACTGGCGGCATTCCGGACTGGCTCTCGCCTGGGGTATCGGGCGAATCCGCGCCCGGCGAAAGGCCGGACCCAAAGGAATTGGCCGCGGCGTTGGTCCGGGCACTGTCATCAGAAAAGCACTTGCAGCGGTTGCGAGTCGGGGCGCGGGAGATGGCGGCGAGGTTCACTCCAGAAGCACATCTCGCACAACTGATCGACGTGTTCCACGCGGTGTCACACGCCGGACGTCTAGCCGCGACGGGAGCGAAGTAATGTTCAAAAGGGTCGCCCGTGCCGTCGTCCCGGGGCCGCTACGCCGGTTCCTCCAGAAGCGCAAGCTCGATCGCCAGGTGGCCGCATACCCGCGGCGCGTGGTCCAGCACCGGTACGGCGACGCGATCCTGAAGGTCGAGTTGGCCGACGGCTTGGCCGACGGCTGGTACGACCATGACTGGGAGCCGCTCCCGGAACTGGCCGTGCTTGGGCGCGGGCGGCTTGGGGCCAAGGCACGTGTGTTCGATGTCGGTGCTCACCAAGGGGTAGTCGGGCTGATGCTGGGCCGCCGAGTTGGCTCGTCCGGGCAGGTGATAATCGTCGAACCAAACCCACATAACTTCGCGATGTGCAGGCGCAACGTTGAATTGAACGCGATGCCCTGGGTGGTGCCACTTCAGGCGGCTGTATCTGACCGCGTCGGGGTGCTCGCGTTCAGCGGCGGGCTGAACGGTGCCGCAGCCGAGGTCAGTGACTACGGCGGCGTAATCGACGTCCCCGCGGTTACCTTAGATACTCTCACCGCCGAGTACGGCGCACCGGACGTGGTATTCGTGGACGTCGAGGGGTATGAGTGCCGAGCGCTAGCCGCCGCGTTCGCAACGTTTGCCGCCGCTCCAGATTGGTTCGTGGAGGTCCATGTGGGGTGCGGATTGGAAGCTGCGGGGGGATCAGTTGAGGAGGTTTTGGGCCGGTTCCCGGAAAGCGAGTTCAAGCGGTTCGTTCACTCCGAAGGGGATAAGGAGGCGATACCGCTCGGTTCCGCACCTGCGGAAAAGTTCTCCGCCCGGTTTTTCCTGACGGCGTTGCACCGGACGGCCGGAGTGTAGCGCGGCACGATGATCTTCAACACATTCGTCTACTACTTCTTGTTCCTTGTGCCGGGCGCTGCGCTCTTCCGGCTGGCCCCGGCACGGGGGCGGCCATGGGTGTGTTCCCTCACCGGCGTAGCATTCTTTGTCTACTTCTCCGCAGTGCAGTTCGGCGGTTGGTGGGGAGCCGCGTGCATTCTGATCTTTCTCTGGGAAGCGACGTTCCGATCGCTGTACGGGCCGCGATCGCGGGCGTGTCTGTTCGGAATTCTGATCAGTGTCGCGGTGCTTGGGGTGTTTAAGTACTGGAACTTTGTAACCGGGTTAGTGACCGGCCCACTTGGTACAAACCCGGTACGGTGGGAAGAAGCATTCCTTCCCCTTGGCGTGTCATTCTTCACATTTGAGTTTATCCATTACGCGTCCGACCGATATCGCGGGAAAGTGGAGCCGGGGACGTTCGCCGAGTACCTCGCGTTCATATTCTTCTTCCCGACAATGGTGGCTGGGCCGATCAAGCGGTTCCAAGACTTCGCACCGTGCCTGCGGAACCCGTCCGCCGAGTGGGCGACCGACTGGAACCGCGGGATAACTCGCATCCTCACAGGGCTAGTAAAGAAGTTTGCGGTCGCAGACCTACTAACCAGCGTCACGGACCACTTGAACCGAGCCGACATCGCACAGGCCGAACGATGGGTACTACCGGTATGGCTGTTCGCCTACGGGTGGAAGATCTACTTCGACTTCTCAGCGTACTCGGACATCGCCATCGGCTCTGGCCGGCTGTTCGGAGTGAAGATCCCCGAGAACTTCGACTGGCCATACTTCCGCACCAACATCGCGGAGTTCTGGCGGCACTGGCACATGTCGCTGTACAAGTGGCTGCTCGACTATCTGTTCATTCCGCTCGGCGGATCACGCGGGTCGACTGTATTCACATGCCGCAACGTGATGGTGGTGATGCTCGTGAGCGGCATCTGGCACGGAGCCGGGCTCAACTTTGTCGTTTGGGGCGCATGGCACGGCCTGCTGTTGGTGATTCATCGGCTATGGTCCCGGCGCGGCGGGACGACCGACCCGCGACCTGAGTCGCGAGCCGAAAAACTTGGAGGTTGGCTACTCACCTACATCGCGGTAAACGCGGGCTGGGCGTTCTTCGCGATGGACCTAGAAACGGCAATGTTCTTCTTCCACCGGGTGGTTGTCGGATGAACTCAGTTCTGTGGCTGAAACGTTTGCTTGAGTACCTAGGCGGTGAGGATGACGAACGCCCTAAGGGGCTGCCGGTAGGCCTCCGGTCACCGCTCTGGGGTGTATGGTGGGGACTGCTCGCGTGTGCCATCATCGCGTTTTGCGGGCAGTCCTCGAAGTTCATCTACATCGACTTCTAGGCAGATTCATGACGTTTCGTCCCCTCGCCCTTCAGCTTGCACTCGCAACCTGCGCTCTGATTGCTTTGAACATCGGGGTGGCGCGTTTGGCGCGAAAGTCGGTCCCACGTCAATTACTCGACCGCTCCGAGCGTTCCAAACCGGCGACCGACTTGTTTCTCGGGAACTCGACGATGGCCGCAGGGTTGGATGAAATGGCGTTCGCGGCCGCTCAACCTGGGTCACGACCACTTAATTTAGGCCTCGGGGCGACCAAACCGATCGAGCATTACCTGATTTACCGGCAGCAGGACCGGCACCGCGGCGGCGCCCTTTACTATGGGTTCCTCGACACTCAACTCACTGATCCCCCGGACAGCGGTTGGAGCTTTCTGTTCGGAAACCGCGCAATGGGTTATTACGTCGAAACCGAGACAGCGGCCGAGTTCTACTTCCCGAATGACCCCACGAGACAGGCGGCGTTCCGCGCGGTGGCCCAGATCCCTGTGCTCGTCGAGCGGTCCGCGATTTGGGCAAAGGTCGAGCTTGTACGCCGGTCGCTGGGCGAGATCGGCCTGCCGAAGAAGGAATCGAACCTGTTCGGTCGCGTCGAGGACTTCTCGCTGCTCGAAGCTGACCGCGGGGTATTCGCGCTGCATTGCGCTCGTGCTACCGAGGCGCGAGCCCCGCTGGCGCCGTCAGTCGCGGCCTTGCTTGCGATGGCGCGCGATCGCAGCGCGCCTGTTTGGGTGATCGAAATGCCGGTTACGGAACAGCACCGACGCCGATTATACAACACGCCCGCCTGGGCCGCATACCGAGCCCACATCGTGGAACTGGTTAGCGCCGCCGGCGGTCGCTACGTGCAGGCGGCCGATTGGATCGGTGATGATGGGTTCGCGGATCACCTGCACCTGAACGCTGCCGGCGCGGCCGCTTTCTCCGCACGGCTCGCTATTGATACGCGGGAGCGCCGGTGAACGAGCCGACCCGCTGGGCCATACTGACCGGCGAGTTCCCACCGCAGTCCGGTGGGGTCGCCGACTACACCTCACAACTCGCCGCGGGGTTGGCCGCAGCCGGCGACGACGTGCGCGTGTACGCTCCGGTATACGCCACTGGTATCGCTGAGTGCCGAGGCGTGTGCGTCGTTCGACTGTGCGACCACTTTGGCCCTCGTGGACTCGCTTTGCTTGACCGGGCGCTGGCACTCGATCCGCCGGACCGAATGCTTATCCAGTACGTCCCCCACGCATTCGGAATGAAAGCGATGAACCTGCCGTTCGCGGTGTGGATCGCAGCCCGGGCTCGGCGCCACGCCGTCTGGTTAATGTTCCACGAGGTCGCGTTTCCATTCGGCTGGCGACCGAAACATATCGCGCTGGCCACGGCACATCGCGCTATGGCGCGGCTGGTTTTGGCAGCGGCCCAACGCGTTTTTGTCACAGTCCCTGGATGGACCGCGATCCTTCGGCACTGCGGGCTCCGTGACAAGTCGGCCGAATGGCTCCCGGTGCCATCGAACGTGCCCGCGCTGTTCAACGACGCCGAGGTCGAAGCCATTCGAGCCCGAGTTCTGCCCTCCGGCACTGGTCGGCTGGTCGGACATTTCGGAACCTTCGGCAAACCGATCACCGACATTCTGGAACCTGTGCTTGCACGGCTGCTGCGAGGGGACCCTTCGCTCTCCGTCCTGCTGTTCGGCAGGGGCTCGCAGGCGTTTCTCGATCGATTTGTCGCGGCGATGCCGGATTGGAGAACTCGCGTGGTGGCGGCCGGGGAACTCGAACCGCAATCCGTCGCAGCGCACATCCGCGCTTGCGAAGTGATGGTGCTGCCTTTCCCAGATGGTGTTAGCAGCCGTCGAACCACGGCGATGGCGGCGTTGTCAAACGGTACCGCGTTGGTATCGAACGGCGGGCACCTGACGGAGCCGTTCTGGGCGATGTGCGGGTGTATCGCGATGGCTCCCAAACCGGACCCCGATGGGATCGCCGCGGCAACGAGCGCCGTGCTCGCGCTCCCGTCTGCTGATCGCCGCTCACTGGGCGCGCGGGCGGCGGATCTTTACCGTTCTCAGTTCAGTGTCGAGCGTGTCATCGAGCGGCTTCGTAATCCGAGCCCAGCAACAGGAAAAACCCGTCGACTCGGGTATGCATGACTGGAATCCGTTCTTCCCGAACCTCAAGGCTCCGTATCGCGTTTGTTGTCCACGACTACAATCGCCACATCGGACACTCTCGCTACGTGGTCGAGCTTGCGACACGATTTCACCACGATCATGAGGTTCACGTCTTCACCAACACCGTTGACGCCACTGATACCCCAGGTATCACGTTTCATCATGTTCCGGCTTGGCGGCCGAATGCGTTGGCGTCGATCCTGTCGTTTATTGTTCCCGCTACGCTGCTAGTTCGCGGTCCCTTCGACATTGTTCACGCGCAGGGACTGTGTGGCTTTCGCCACAACCTGACAACAGCACACATTTGCCAAAGAGCGTGGTTTGAGGGGCTTGAGCGGATGGGAATGCGACTTTCCTGGAGGCAGCGGTTGTTCAAAACCTTCGTCACGCCCTTGGAACGCCTAGCCTTGTGTCAGCCGGCGACGCGACGCGTGATCGCGGTGTCGGAGCGAATCCGTTTGGACCTCGCCGACGCCTACGGCCGGACGGAGGGCGTCGAAGTCATCTACCATGGGACAGACAATTCGACTTTTCGCCCGGACAATCGCACGCGGTTTCGGGATGAAGTCCGGGCTGATCTTGGGCTGTCCAACGACGGCTTCATGGCGTTGTACGTCGGCGACGTGAAAAAGGGCGCGGCGGCGGCGATCCGGGCGACAGAGAAGGTGCCGGGCGTAACCCTACTGATCGTCTCCAGCTCGGACGTGTCCTACGTCGAATCCCTCGCCGCGTCGCTCGGTGTCCAAGACCGGGTCGTCTTTAGCCCGCATTCGACGAGAGTTGAAAAATTGTTCGCGGCTGCTGACGCATTTGTATTTCCCACGATCTACGAGTCATTCGGCCTCGTGATCACCGAGGCTATGGCGTCGGGACTACCGGTCATCACCAACCGGGCGGCGGGCGCAGCCGAACTGATCGACGACGGCGTCAACGGACTGCTGACAGATGAACCCTGGGACATCGACCAGATCGCAAGGCATTTGGCCTGCCTGCGGGACAACCCACGGCTTCGATCAGAGATCGGCCTCGCGGCACGGGCAAAGGTCGAGGCTTACACTTGGGATCGAACAGCCCAACAGACCATGGCCGTCTACAGGAAGATTCTCCAGGAGCAAGCATGACTTCCGCGGCATCAATGGAACAGCTGCGAGTGCTCTTCTTCGTCGAAGGATTCACCGATATCAGGTTTGTCGTCGGACTTAGCCAGCTGTGCCATCTGACGATGGTCATTCCCGCCCGTACATACGAGGCAAGTTGCCTTAAGGAACGCGTCGCCACCAGCGGCGCGCGAGTCACTGTCGTCGAGATCGCTGGTGGGCGTGTCGAGTTCCAAGTGCGATCCTTCATCCAATTGCTGTCCCGCATCAGCGCTTTCGACGTTGTGCTGGCGCAAGAAGTGACGCGTGGCGCGCTAAACGCGAATCTGGCCGGACGACTATTGGGCGTCCCAGTAGTGAACTATATGGGGATCGCGCCCGTTGAATATTTTGCCTGCCGACGTGAGAGGCGTCAGATCAGCCTAGCGAAACACCTCCTGGGCAACGCGGTGATTCGGACCCTCCTTCACGTCAACGGGCGATTGACGTCCATGTGGCTCGCGATGGGACCTTACCTCAGGGATATCGGTAAGCACTATTGCAGCAACACGATCATCGGTCTTTACTACGGCGTTGACACAAACTTCTTTCGACCGGCCTGTGCCTCTGAACGGCGCGAGCTTCGGCGTAAGCACGATCTGCCGGAGAACGCGTTCCTGATCTTCCTTTCGAGTCGAATGAGTCACGAAAAAGACCCGGAAACTGTCCTGTTGGCGACTCACGCCGCCCGGCAGCGCGGACTACCGGCGGTCCTGCTCAACCTTGGGGGAGGCTATCGCGACTTTCTTTCGTTGGCAGAGAAAATGGGGCTTCCCGATCCGAAGCAGTGGGTGCTCGGTCGCCCGGCGGCTCACCCGATGACCGAGGTGGCGGACTACTTCCGTACCGCGGACGTCATGGCGTTGGCCTCGCTGGCCGAGGGTGCCGCGTATTCAACGCTTGAGGCACTGTCGTGTGCCACCCCGGTAGTCGCGACCGCCGTCGGCGGCATGGCAGTCCAACTCAACGGGCACGCGCGGCTCACCCCCCGTCAAGACCCTGACGCCATGGCCGCGGAATTCCTTTGGATCGCGAGTCACCCGGAAGAAGCCCGTTCACAGGCGCTCCGCGCCCGCGAGACCTATATCGTCCCCGACTGGGAACGCTCCAAGGCCTTTCGTGATTTGGGCGAAATTCTCGTGGCAGCCGGTGGTCGGCGGTGAAGTAGGCGATGGCGAACAACTCCTCCATATCGGCAGCGAAGTCCATGTTGGACCGATGTTCAGCCCGAAAACCCCAGCGTGTAGAGAGATAAACGTGTCGCTACAGCATCGAATGGCGTCTTCGTCCTGCGGAACTTGGGTAGTCCGTTGCGGATTCGTCGTTTGGCGTAACTCAAGATTCGGTCTGTCGGTCATTGCCGTTGTGGGTGGCTTAACACCGACCGTCTGCTCAATCCCCTCTGGGACTATCTCGGAAGGCATTTTCGGGCCTGCACCCATGCTCCGACTATCGACAGCTTACTTCACTGAACTGTGACGCTCGGGGGCATCCGGTCTACCAAGGCAATCGAAAATGTCAGACTTACGCTGGAAGGTCTCGGTCTTGCGGTCGCGGTGGCGAAATCGGCTGCGGTATCTGGTACGAGCGCCCTTCGTCTATAGAAATTGGTGGGCGTTACCACTGCCGAAACTGGGGGTCGGCGTCGTCTTACTGCTCCGCAACGGACTCAAGTACCTCGTGAGACCATCGACGACAGATCTTGCTGTAGTGAACGAGGCGAGCCTCGCGGACCCCTATGCCGTGGCGGGTATCACTCAGCTTCCCGCCGATGCGGTTGTGATTGACGTTGGTGCAAACATCGGCGACTTCACAATGAGTATCGCCCGCAGTTGTCCCAAGGGTCGTGTAGTGGCCATCGAGCCTGCCGCCGAGCATTGTCGAATGATCGAAGTGCAGAAGCTGCTAAACGGATTCGACCATGTGACCGTTGTGCGGACGGCACTCGGTGGAAGCGAGGGAGAAGTTCGTCTTCACGGCGCAGGAAGTCATTCCAGCGTGGGATTCGGCAATGGAACGGTCGAAACTGTCAGACAGACAACGCTCGGGAACCTGATGAGTGAGCTATCCATCTCTACTGTTTCCTTGCTCAAGCTCGATTGCGAGGGCGCGGAGTGGGAGATCATCCCGTCGTCTGAAGATGTGCTGCCTCAAATCCAACGGATTGTCATGGAGTTTCACTGTACCGGCGACTGGACGCCGGCTCGTTTGGCTGATTGGCTTCGAGCGAGGGGATTTGAAGTTGGCTACACCCCGGGTCTATGGAACGGGCTTCTCTGGGCTGTTCAGGGAACCAGTCCCGAACGGATTAAGGACGGCTCTCTGGACCCACCTGCTTTCTGATCGCACGACGGCAGGGCCAGGTTTCCGCGTCCGTGGTTTTACGTTTCATCGCGGTAGAAGATGCTGTCGCACGATCTCTCCAACTATCCGCCGAGAGACCCAATGACTTGACATTTCGTCGTTTGTTTGGCCTATCCAAGGAATCTGCCGAATCTGCCGAATCTGAAGTGTGGCCTTGCATTATCCAACACTCCGCCGCTTCGACTTTGCTCCGGGCGGCAGAAAGGGCGTCCCATGTGTTTCACACGACTTCAGGTCGGAGCACGCCTCGCCCGCGAACGCGCTTTTGATCGGTATGTCGCCCTCATCCAACATGAGACCGACTGGACGCCGGAAGAAGAGGCGGAGATGCAAGCAGTCGCGGCCAATCTGGGAAAGGCGCTACCTGAGATGACCGCCGAACGAAAGGTCATCGCCAAGGTTCGTGACCTTCAGCAGCGAGTCGCCGCAGGTGACGCACTGGGTGATCGCCGAGCTGCGGCACATCACGCTGTTCAAGACTTCGACAAAGAAACCGAGGCGCCGATTGAGCAGCGACGCGCCGACAGGTTTCGGCTCTACTTGGCCGAGTCCCGTCTTTCCGGTATCTGGAGTCAGGCGTGTCACGCCAGGAATGACCTGGCCAAGTTAATGCGGCAACATCCCCATCTTCTGGGCGATGTCTCGGTTCTGGTCACGGGAACCGTCCGAGCCCCGCGGGCGGTGCTCTCGGCCTGATCCTACGCCTGCGTTCTTGCCCAGTAGCCATCGACGGTGTTCTTGGCGTAGTCGATGGTTTCCTTCGCTTGCCGTCTGCCACTGAACCCTTTCCTGGCATGGCAACCGAACCCGGTTCATTTCTAGCAACGCCGTCATGTCTTCAAAGTTGCCTGGGCTGGCCGTATTGTGCGACTTCCGCGAGGAGCGCTGGGCCAGCATGGACCTCGCTGGCGAAATGCTCCTGGAGCAACTCGCCGGCGATTCGTCACTTGGCTTGACGCCTGCACGCATCTGTCCGCCGTTTCGTCGCCGGCTGACGAGATTGCCACCGCTCAGCGATCGCGGCGGCGCGGTCAACGCCGATCGGCTGCTCAACCGGCTTTGGGATTATCCGCGGTACGTCCACTCGATTCGCCAACGGTTCGACCTCTTCCATGTCGTCGATCACAGCTATAGCCAGCTGGTCCACGCACTGCCCGCTGATCGCACCGGGGTCTACTGCCACGACCTAGACACGTTTCGCTGCCTCGTTCGGCCGGATCTGGAGCCACGGCCGGCGTGGTTCAGGCGGATGGGGCGGCACATTCTCGCCGGAATGCAAAAGGCGGCCGTGGTGTTTCATTCAACGCTCGCCGTCCGCGAGCAGATTGTACACTCGGGCTGGATCGATCCCTCGCGGCTCGTGCATGCCCCGTACGGCACGTCGATCGAGTTCACATCGGTTGCTCCGGAGGTTGAACCGGCCGAAGATTTGCTCGCGTCGTCAGCAATCAGCGGGCATCCTCTCGTTCTCCACGTCGGAAGCTGCATCGCACGCAAACGCATCGATGTACTGCTGGAAGTCTTCTCGGAGGTTTCGCAAGTCAGGCCAGAGCTTCGACTCGTTCAGGTCGGCGGCACGTGGACGACAGAGCAAGTTAAACAGATTGCGAGGCTCGAAATAGGGCACAGGATCGTTCAGTTTCGCGGGCTAACCCGCCGGCAAATCGCGTCCCTCTACCGGCGCGCTGCACTGGTGCTTCAGCCCAGCGAAGCCGAGGGATTTGGGCTCCCTGTGATCGAAGCGCTCGCCTGTGGTGCCATCGTTGCTGCCAGCGACATTCCGGTCCTTCGAGAAGTGGGAGGGCCGGCGGCAATCTACAGCCCGGTAGGGCATGTTGATCAGTGGGTCGCTGCCGCGCTTCAACTGTTGAACGATTTTAGTGCGGCACCACTGCTGCCAGTGCGGCTCGACTGGGCGTCCCGTTACACTTGGCAAGCGCATGCCCGGACAATTGCAAATAGTTATCTCCAACTTCTGAGTTGACTCTATCGAGTACCCAGGCCCGTTAAGACAGACTGGCACAAGAACCAATAATTATGAAACGCGCGCTGATCACAGGAATCACCGGGCAGGATGGCTCCTATCTGGCAGAACTTCTCCTTTCGAAGGGGTACGAGGTCCACGCCATCGTGCGACGGGCGGCCTTCGAGGACCCTGAACATCGAATGGGTCGCCTCCGGCACATAGCAGATAGGCTGCAACTGCATTCCGGGTCACTCGAGAGCTATCCGAGTCTGTTCAAGATTGTTCAGCGCGTTCAACCGGATGAGTTCTATCACTTGGCGGCTCAAAGCTTCGTGAGCTACTCATTTGAGGATGAGTTTTCGACGCTACAGGGCAATCTGAACGGGACGCACTATGCACTGTCGGCGGTCAAGGAGGGGGCTCCGCATTGCCGCTTTTACTTTGCCGCGTCCAGCGAGATGTTCGGGAAGGTGAGAGAAGTTCCGCAGACGGAAACAACCCCCTTCTATCCGCGATCTGCCTACGGCATCAGCAAGTGTGCCGGCTTCGACCTGACGCGCAACTACCGCGAGGCATATGGAATTTTTGCTGCAAGCGGGATTCTGTACAACCACGAATCGCCTCGGCGCGGGTTTGAGTTCGTCACTCGTAAGATCACGAGTCATGCGGCGAAAATCAAGCGAGGGCTGGCGACGGAGGTCCGGCTGGGGAACCTCGATGCCCGCCGGGATTGGGGTCACGCGAAGGATTATGTCCGCGCCATGTGGCTTATGCTTCAGCAGCCGACGCCGGACGACTTTGTGATCGCGTCGGGCGAAACGAGGTCCGTGCGAGACTTCTGTGACGTCGCCTTTCGGTGTGTCGGGCTCGACTATCGCGACTATGTCAAGACCGATCCGAGGTTCTTCAGGCCTGCCGAGGTGGATGTTCTTCAGGGTGATCCGAGCAAGGCAAAATCCGTTCTCGGCTGGGAAAGGACCGTCGAATTTTCCGACATCGTGGCGGAGATGGTTGAAGAAGATTTGCGACGACTTGATTGAAGGCAAGCGACATTTGGTCATTGAGGTATTTTGCCGGCCAACAGTTCCAACACACTTGAGCGACAGGACCCGCCGGTGAGATTCGTGTTCTTGAACCCCGTGGCTGAGTTTGGCGGCGGCGAGCAAAGCCTGATTTCATGGATGAAAGCGGTTACCGAAGCTTTTCCCCAAGCCGAGATCGTTCTGATCGTACCAGCCTTGGGGCCGCTCGCCGATCGTGCTAGGGCCGGGGGAGTTCGAGTTGAAGTACTCCCAATCCCTGACGCGATCGCTGAGCTTGGCGATAGCACTGCGCGAGGGGGCCGACTTTCTGCATTAGCCGGTTTGCTCAGTCGAGTCCTCATCGCACTTCCAGCAGCATGGAAGTATGCTTTTCAGTTCCGCGCGATTCTCGCCAAGATGGCTCCTGACATCATCCACTCGAACGGCATAAAGAGCCATCTTGCGTTGTGGTTGGCATCAACCGGGAGGGGACGGAGCGGATCTGACGGCCCGCCGATTTTCTGGCACATTCATGACTTTATTGGACAACGCCCCCTGGTAGCCAAGGCACTGGGAATCATGGCATGGGGCGTGCGGGCAGCTGTAGCCGTCTCGGAAGCCGTGGCAAGTGATGCCCGCGCGGTGGCACCACAGCTTCCCATCCGCGTTATCCATAACGTTGTCGATCTGAATCGATTCTCGCCCGGCCCGGTCGATGGGAACTGGCTCGATCAACAGGCTGGCTTCCCGCCTGCAATACCTGGCACCATACGCGTTGTTCTCGTGGCGACTTACGCCCGTTGGAAAGGACAGGACGTCTTCCTGAAGGCTGCCGCAAAAGTGCTTCAGCAGAGTCAATCCTTCCCGATCTGGTTCTACATCGTAGGGGGACCGATCTACAAGACCGCCGGATCTCAGTTTTCTCGCGACGAGCTGCAGTCGCTCGCGACACAGCTTGGGGTACATGCGAGCGTAGGCTTTGTGGCGTACCAAAACCGTACGAATGACGTCTATCGCTCTGCTGACATTGTCGTTCATGCCAGCACACTGCCCGAACCGTTCGGACTCACAATTGTTGAGTCCATGGCGTGCGGTCGTGCCACCATTGTTTCGCAGGCTGGCGGTGCCGCCGAGCTATTCACCGATGGGCACGATGCCGTCGGCACTCGTCCAGGTGATGTAGGATCTCTCGCCTCGGCAATCATTCGCCTTGCCGGGGACTCTCCGCTTAGAGAGCGCATCGGGGAGAATGCTCGAAAATCGGTTGAAGCGAAGTTTAATCCCCAGTGCCTGCCAGAGAAGGTTTCGAAACTTTACGACCCCCTGTGGAAATCTGGGTTAACTGATGGCACGAACCGGCGCACCGAATGACGCCTATTCGGTCGGTCGAACGAACCTCGGTCCATAGAGCCCATTGGGCCAATAACTGTTGCCAAGTTTCGATGCGTTCCCAGCTTTTCGAAGGTCGCAACGGGGCTCGTAGCGTCTATTAGGTCTCAGGCGAATTGGCTCGGACTGACATCCGAATGTGGTATACTCCCGAAGGCCAGCCGGCATCCAGGCCCCTTTAAGACGCTTGCCGCTAGCATTGAAAGCGTTACCGAGACGGTCGGTAAGGCCAAAGGGGAGCACGACACGCTTTTTCATTTTGTTGCCAGGAAAGGTTTGTCGCCCTTGGCCGCGGTCGCTTAAAACGCGGCCATCGGCAAAGCCCGATAGGTTACTATCAGGTAGTTGAGTCGCGGGGCGTCGGTGCTAGGCCAGCGTAATGGAACGTTTTATGTCGAACTCTATCGTTCGTTCCGGGGGGGAGGAATCCGCAAACCAGGTTGCGGGTACCGCTGGCCCACAGATAAAGATTCCGCAGATCCTTTGGAACGGCCGCTGGATCATCCTGGTGATGATCGCATTGGGAGCCGGCGGGGGCTTCGCCTACTTGTCTCAGCAGATCGCGATCTACTCCAGCGGTTCCCAGATACTCATCGAATCAGAAGGCGTCAAGATCATTGAGAATGTCGACGGCGTCCGATCCCAGTCGGCCAACTACTTGCCGACGCAATGCGCCTTATTGAAATCATCACAAATCCTTGGACCGGTCGCCGAGTTGCCAGAGATCCAACAGATGAAGACGTTCGCGGGGACGGACAACCCAATCGGACGACTCAAGGCCGGCCTGACCGCCGAAGCGGGGGTGAAGGACGACCTGATCTACGTCAGCTTTGAATCGACAGAACCACAGGAGGCGGCCAGCGTGGTGAATGCGGTCGTAGGCTCATTCAAGGCCTATCACACCAATCGTCAGCGGTCGAACAACGCCGAGGTTCTCAAGATCCTGACCCGGGAGAAACGCGAGCGGGACGTGGAGCTCCAGGAGAAATCTCGAAAGATGCTCGCCTTCCGGCAGGCGCACCCTGGATTGATGCTGGATTCCAGCGGCAAGTCGGAGGTGCTCTTGGGGCAACTGCAGAAACTGTCCGATGCGCTCACCGTCGTTCGAATGGAGTACCTCGACGCCAAAGCCGCCTACGACGCAGTGCAGGCGATGGCGAAAGACCCCATGCGCATGGCGCAATGGCAGCAGCAGCAGCAGCAGACGACCGCCGACAACACCCCCTTGCGAGCAGAGGCACAACGGCTCGAACTTGAGTTGTCGATCTTTCGGCAGACGCTTCTTGCTGACCATCCCCGTGTGAAGGCCGCAGAATCACAGCTCGAGGCGATTCGCCAACGCATCTCCGCACAGTCCAACGAATCGTTCTCGGCACAGCGCACAAATGCTGAGCAGCGCATGGCGTTCGTGCAGATGCGCGAGGCTGAACTTGTAAAGTCTTCAGACGCTCTGCGAAATCAGGTGATGTCGCAGAACACGGAGGGTGCCGAGTTCATGCTCATGGAAGCTGAGGCCAAGCGGATCGAGAAGCTTTGCGATCTGCTCGACACGCGCATGAAGGAAGTGAAGATCACGGAGAATGTTCAGCCGTTGACCGTCACCGTATTGGAACCCGCTCGCGCCTCGATGATCCCCGTCAAGCCCAAGCGTGGAACGATCATGTTCCAGGCCATCATCGCTGGCTTGATGCTCGGCTGCGGCATCGCCTACCTGCGTGCGATGCTTGATAAGCGAATAGGGGTTCTGGACGAAGTTCCCGCCAAACTGAGAATGAGCGTCCTAGGTGTCTTGCCGCAGATGTCGGCGAGGGAAACGATTGGTGTGCGCGGGCAGAAGGTGGAACTAGACCCCATGTCCGATGAGGCGGAATCCTATCGCTCCATCCGCACTGCGATCAGCTTTGGCGCGTCAGATGTGAAGGCCAAGACTATCCTTGTCACCTCTTCTGTGCCCGGCGAAGGCAAGACGACTTCCGCGAGCAACCTTGCTATCGCTATGGCTCAGGCGGGAAAGCAAGTGCTGCTGATCGACTGCGACTTTCGACAGCCAATGCAGCATCGAGTGTTTGGCATCGAGGATGGTCTGGGAATCATCAGCGTCATTGCTGGACAAGCCCCTATCTCCAAAGCAGTCAAAGCCACATCCACCCCAGGCCTATTCCTATTGCCTTGTGGGCCGATTCCTCCCAACCCTGCGGAGATCCTGAGCGGCCGTACTTTTGCGCAGATTATCGCCAAGGCGAAGCAGCGATTCGACTGCATCATCATCGACTCGCCCCCCGTACTACCAGTGACGGATGCGCAAATCCTGGCGGCGTCTTGCGACATCACTGTGATCGTTGTCCGGATGCACAAGACGAAGTGGCGCGACGCCATCAGAGCTTCAGAGAGCCTGACGTCGGTCGGGTCGCGTCTGCTTGGGGTGGTTGTCAACGCCGTTCCACGCCATATGGGCAAGAACGGCTACTACGCCTACGGCAGCTACTCGTACGGCAACAGAAAGGCCGCAAAGCTCGCAATGAGGGCATCCAAAGATAAAGCCGAGGTGCGCGCCAAGGTTCGCCCGGCGACGGATTGATCTGCCCATGCATTGGCCTGGCGTATCACTGATCTGGCCTGAACGCGTTACGCCATTGCGGCCCGTAAACACCGGCGGCCATCCTTATGAAGACCACGCGTACCGTGCTTCAGCCAGCCGTCGCTCATGAATCGGGTTTAGTTCCAAAGGATCCTGACTTGGGGGTGAATTGGTGGGACGCTTGCTCTGAAACCCTCCTGATCGGGCTTCTGGCATTCATGCCTTTTGCGCTCGGGGTCGTCAGGCCATGGAGTGAACTCGTCGTTCACAGCCTGACTGCCGTGCTGGCAACCATCATCGCGCTCCGACTGCTTGTCAATCCCTTGCGATCTTTTGCCTGGTCCTGGACCTACCTCCCCATTGCACTGTTCCTGCTTCTCGCTGCCTGTCACCTGATACCGCTGCCCAACGGCGTGCTAGCTTCGCTGTCCGCCAGCACTGTCGACGCGAAATCTACGCTGCTCGAGCCCGCCTACCTCGGCGATACCGGATCGACCGCGTTAACGTTCTATGCTCATGGAACGGCGCGTGCTCTTCGGTTGCTTCTTGTTCCGATCACGCTGTTCGTTGTGACAATCAATCTGGTCCAGCGTCCCGAACAGTTGAAGCGGCTGCTTGCCGCCATTGCTGTCATCGGCGGGGCGGTTACCGCGCTGGCGCTCGCGCAGACTCTGAGCGGCACAACCGATATCTATTGGTCACTCCCCATGCCCGGCGGCGCCGTTGCCAGGAGCGGGCCATTCGTCAATCGCGGTCACTTTGCACAATTCACCAATCTCTCGATTGGCGCTTCGATTGGCCTGCTGCTCATCATGTTCAGGGAGTCGCAGGCGGAGCGTTGGCCAACAAAGCACTTCGGGAAAAACCGCAACTTTGAATCCTGGGTGACCTGGCTCATCGGGACTGCGATCGTTGCGGAAGTTGTTGCTGTTGCGTTGTCGTTGTCGCGCGGCGGGGCGGTGGCACTTCTAGTGGCACTAGTCAGCACGGTGGTCCTTCTCAGTTTACTCGGTAATGCCGGGCGTCGAGGCCCCCTCCTGGCGGGCCTACTTCTTGCGGCTTTTGGCGCGGCGATCTACTTCGGCTACGACGCCATGTATCACCGCTTCACCGTCGACTCAGGCGGCACACCTTACGGCGAACGCGAACGCATTCTGCGGGATTCGATCAACCTGTTCCAACAGTATCCGGCGCTCGGAACCGGGTTCGGCACCTTTCAGTTCGTGTTCCCGATGGTCGACTCGGCGACGCTCGGCCTGGTCGCGACTCACGCGGAGAACGAGTACGCACAGATCCTCGTTGAAACCGGCGTCGTCGGGTTGGTCATCGTCGTCGCGTTCATGGCGATGATCGGACGGCACTTCATTGCCAATATCCGATCGACATTTCCGCTTGCGGCGTCGGCGTACGGGTTGGGATTTGGTCTGATCGCCGCTGCCGTTCACAGCTTTACGGACTTCGGCCAGCATTTCCCGGCGATCGGAGGATTGTCGGCAGTCCTTTGCGGATTGCTGGTGAGCCTGTCGCGAATGCGAAGACAAGCGTCGCCGGCTCGAACGGCCACGCCCGCGAGGGTTGCGCCTAGTGGTGGCGTTCGCCGCTTAAGGATCTCCACTGGTATGGCTGCGATGCTCGCGCTGGCCGTAGCGATGGGGATGACACTTCCTGCCGCCGAAGCCGCCCGTCGAGCCGATGCGCATTGGGCCAAGGTGACCGAGCTGGAACAAGTTCTAGCCGCAGATGCTTGGAACAGCGGAACTGAAGCAGACTTTGCCACCCTCATTGCCGAAGCTGCGGCCGCGTCCGATCTGCAACCGGGCGACGTAACCTACCGCTACGGCTTGAATGCACATCGGTGGAGAGCCGTCACGCGGCTTCATGAGGCTTACAGCGAACCGTACATGGCTTACGCACGACGGATCGTGGACGAACTGCATCAGGTTCGGAAGCTCTGTCCAACATTCGGCGCCCCGGTCTCGCTGGCCGGACAGATCGAAGCTTTTGTGCTCGGCGACCCGGCAGGTCCGGATCATGTCCGGCTGGGCTACAAGCTGGCGCCCACCGACGCCGCCGTCTGCTTTGCCTCCGGACGTCTTGAGGTCAGGGAGGGCCAGTGGGAGTCGTCGCTAGCCAACTTCCAGCGGGCGGTGAAAATCGAAGGCCGTCTCCTTCAGGAAGCAATCAATCAATACCTGGAAGTCGCCGAACGGCCGGACCTGGCCCTCGCGTTAGTCAATGACGATCCAGAACAGTTGATGTTCCTGGCCGCGAGGTTCGACAAGGCACCCGTTCCGGAATCCGACGAACCGCCCGCCCGGCCCGAATTGGCCCGCCAGGCGCGGGACCGGGCGTTCGCACTGTACAAAATTCGGTGTGCGTCGCCCGGCCCCACAGCAAACGACTTGGCAGCACTCGCCGATATGCTTCAAGAGCGCGGCGATTCGGCGGCTGCGATCATTGAGTACCGGCGGGCGCTGGCATTGGCATTCACCCAGGTCGAGTGGCGGTTCAACTTGGCAAAATGTTTGGCAGCGGCCGGGCGAAACGCAGAGGCGCTTCGTGAGATCGAGTCCTGCTTACGACAACGTCCCGGCTGGGCTGAGGCTGAGAAGCTGGCCGAGCGCCTCAAAGCGGTCGTGGGCGAAGTTCAATAGACTTGAGTGCAGGCGACTCGGGAATATTGCGTTTTTTTGCGGAAGCACCCGATTGCGCGGTATTTCTGCAAGATATGATTGACGTGCTCCGTTGGGATGCTAACTTTACCTCTGAAGGCATCCTCTGGGAGGGGAGCCTCATGGGTGGCGGTCGATATTGAAAGGCGTTTGAGAATGAATCATCGATCTGAAAAAACGTGCGTAGGATTACGGTTGGCTCTGTATTCCCTTGCCATTGCCCTCTTCGCAACGGGCTCTGCAAACGCCGCGAGCTTCGATCCCTTTAATCCCTCGTCGTCCTCGGGCTCCACCACCGTTACGTCGAGCAGTTCTTCGGTTCAGGTGCCGGCGGTCGCTGCCGGTACGTCGTCTCCCGTTGATCCAAACGAACGGTCTTTCAGTATCTCCGATGCTGGCACTGTCACGGAAGCGGCGGGGGCAACTCTCACGTTTACTGTCACTCTGAACAAGGTATCGAATCAGACGCTGAAGGTCCTGTACTCGACGGCCAACGGAACGGCCGCTTCCGGCATTGACTACGTGATCAAGTCAGGCACATTGACCTTTTCGCCCGGACAGCTTTCCAAGACGGTGACGGTTTCCATCATCGACAACGCCGAGCCCCCGTTCGAATCGAGCGAGTTCTTCTACGTGTCGCTCTACAGCAACAGCAGTGGAACGACGATCTCACGAAGCCTCGGTCGCGGCACGATCCTCGATCCGGTGTCTGCGCTTCCGAAGATTCGGATTTATGACGCCCCGTCCGTGATCGAAGGTAACTCGGGCACCAAGCTGATGTCGTTCCCCGTCACCCTCGACAAGGTTTCCGCTGTCACCGTAAGCGTCAAATACGCAACTGCCGACGGTACGGCCAAAATCTCCTTCAACGACTACGTGGCCAAGAGTGGCACACTCGTCTTCTCGCCCGGTCAGACGAGCAAGACAGTGACGGTCACGATTAACGGCGATACCATCAAGGGTGTGAACGAAACCCTCTTCGTGAATCTCTCGAATCCCGTTGCGGCCACTATCCTTGACGGACAGGGCGTGGGCATCATTCTCAACGACGACTGATCCTCCATCTTCCGCCATCAATCTTCCTGTGCGATCAAAGTCGCACCGCCCGGAACCCCGAGCGGTGCGACTTTCGTTTGGACTGGTCTTTCCATGATCGCTCCCCCCCAAGACAACACCGCCATCATGCTGGACTACACAGGTAAGCCCCGGTGCGTCATGGCGACCGGAATCCTTTTTGGTTCCTGCAGCCAGCGTTTATGATCTTGTACAGGTGGGGCACTCAACGGTCGAAAATGGCGGCGACCGGCCAACTCGCGTTGGGTGCAGTGCGGAGACCTTCGAGCAATGACCAACCGTTTCCTTCTTCTTTGCCTATGCCTGCTCCTAATGCCGACCTCTTTGGTCGCACAGAGCAGCCTCTTTGACGACCCCGATCTTCGGCTACCGGATGTAAAGCGGCCCGGGGTCGGGGTGCCAGGGACGAGGCCCTCGCCGGCGTTGGTAGACCCGGCCGTACCTGCGACGAAACCCACCACCCAGGAGAAGCCAGCCGTTCCTGCGGTACCTACACCGCCAGCCACGCTACCGGCAGTCACTCCTAACCCTGCCACAAAGCCCTCGGTCCCAGTCAATCCGAAGCCTCCCGAGCCTTCGCCGGGACACATGTTCGCGTCCATCTGGGGAGCGCAGATCACACGGGTTGATGGAACGCCTTCGCCAAAGGACGACCTTGAACTGGCAAAGAAGCTGATCGAATCAGCCAGAGTCGCGGTCGAATCTCCGGGCCTTCAACGCCTGATGCTGGAGAAGGCTTACTCGTATGCGATGAAGGACCCCGCAGGCACTGGTGATGCCATGCACGCAGTGATGTCACTTCGCAAGCTCTTCCCCACCGAAGGCGACACCTGGGACGACCGTGCCGTTGCGCTCCAGGAGAAGATCTGGCGGGCGGCCCCGGCCGCAGATCGCCTGATCATTACCGATGTCTATCGACGCATGCTCCAACACGCGGCAGAGCGACAGGTTCGGCTGAACAACTACGTCGAATCGCAGAATCTGGTACGCCGTGCAGCGGAGATGGCGCGCGTGCTTGATGCCGAGGCGATTGAAGAGGTCAAGGAACTTACGCGGGCCATCACCGATCGCCAACGGGTCGATAAGCGGGCGACCGACCTGGTCGAGGCCTTCGCCAAGGGAACGGCGGAAGCCAAGCCGACCACGCTCGCCGAAGCGGCCGAACTGCTCGGCGGTGTCCTTCCGCGCGGTGCCGAAGTGCGCGCGTTGCCCATGGGTGACGACAAAGTGCTCACCTATCTGTCCGGTGTCCTGCGTCAGCCGGCGTCGAAAACCACGTCCGTCCAAGCGGCGTGGATGGGGGACTACTTCCGCCAGGCGGCCGACCGACCCTCCACGCCACCGGCGAAGGGGCCTACGCCATACCGGGTCGCTCTGCTGCGGGTCTCCGCGGCGTGGTACGCGCGGTTCCTGGCGATGCACCTCGAACTCGACTCCGAGCGACTGCGCGTGCTGCTCGCGTCCCAACAGGTCGCCGAAGAACTGTCGCGTGGTCCCCGGCCTCAGGCCTTTGAGTTGGATCGTTACGGAGCTGCACTGCTGACCACTGTTGACGTGGCGCGGAATCGCATCAGCGGCACTTGGGCGCCGACTGGTGGGGGGATGACAGTTACGTCGCCGGCGGTGGCGGCCTTGGCAACGGCAACACCCGCACTGCTCACGCTCCCCGTCTCTCCCGGCGAAGCCTACGAAATCACCATGCAGTTCATGGCCGAAGGTGCCAGCGGTATAGGCTTGGTGCTGCCCGTAGGTGCAGGAGTGGTGACGATCTCGCGAAGCGGGACCGCCTGCACGCTAAGCGAAGTCAAAACGTCGGCGCTTCCGCTCAACTCAGCGATGCCGGATCTCGCCCGCGACACCGATCGCCATACGCTCTACGCGCGCGTCGTCGTCCGCGAAGGCCTGGCGGCGATCCTGATCGCGTACGACGGTGTCGAGATCGGCCGCTGGGAAGGCAAGGCGACGGATCTGACGGTGCCTGCCGGCTACGCACTGCCAGATCGCGCCGCCGTTGGCGTCTTTGCCGTCGGCGGCAAGGCGCAGATCACCGATATCTCGGTCAACGTGCTACGCGGTCAGGCCCGCTTGCTGCCGATTGCCGCGCCTGACGAGTTGCCGCTGGACGGTTCGCGACCACGCGATGCGGTGGTCACGCAGATCAGCCCCTTGTCGTCGTCGTACTACCACAACGGCGTCACGGTGGCCTTCGATGCGGCCGTACCGGGTGGCCCGAGGCTGACGATTACCGAGCCTTCGCAGGAAGCCCGCATCGTCCGCGCCGGATTCCCCGCCCTAATGTCCAACAGCGCCAACCTCGCGCCGCTTCGCACGGATTACAACCGCTACAAGCAGCTCCTGGCGATGGTGCAGTCGGCACCGCAGGCTTACACAGCGGCCGACGCTCAAAAGTTGCATCAGCTTCATCGCGACGTGGAGGTCGCCGTCGCAACTGATGCAAAGCAGCGGAGCGAGAGCGTCTTATTCGCGGCGATGCATCTCCTGGGCGATCGCTATCGCCGTGCGTCGTCGAACTGGGCGACGTCCATTCAGAAGAACACATCGGCAGAGGAGTTTCAGTTGATCGTGAAGTACGGCAAGACGGCCGTTGGCGGGTAGTCGGCGATGGCCGCGCATGCGTGCGCGAACGTGCGCCTTGGTGCGCGTCGGTGCACGAAAGTGCATGCACTACGACAGACTACGGTTGAACAATTTTTGAGAGCATTCGACGCACTTCAGTGGGCAAATCATTCCATCCGTCGATCAGGCGGGCAAGTTCTGCATCGGGTGCGCCGGGTTTTACGCCATTTTCCCCGGGAATTTGCGTGTTTTTCGATGAATTCGAGGGCGCCTCGAATCCTTCCGCGAAACGAGATGAACGCGCAGTGCTCATCTTCGAGATTCATGCTGGACTTCACGACTGGGATTCGACTGGAACCCGATTTTTCGGGCGTCAGACCTCGCCAATCACGCCGGTGCTTGCCCCAAACGATTTTGCTTCGATGTTCATGTGGTGGAGCATTCGAACAAAGAGGTTCGAAAGAAGCATGTTGTTCTCTCGGTCGAACGCGACATGCCCCTGATGTTTGAACGCGCCGCCCGCAAGTAGCACCGGTAAGTTGTGGTTGTCGTGCGACGAAGAGTTGCCCAGGTTGCTCGCGTAGAACACCGCGGTGCGTTCGAGAAGCGTATGGTCGCCTTCGGTGCTGGCCTTCAGCTTCGTCAGGAACTCACCAAAGACCTTGACCTCTGCCTCTTCGATCAGCGCCAATTGCTCCAGTTTTGCCGGGTCCTGCCCGTGATGGGATGCATCGTGGTGACCGATGTTGACCCCGTCAATCTCAGGCCTTTCCTGCGTGCCCAGGAACAGTGACACGACGCGCGTCGAATCCGTCTGGAGCGCCAAATGGACGATGTCGTACCATTGCCTGCTCCGCTGCAGCAGTTCTGGTCCTCCGAAGTCGCTAGTAGGGGTCTTGTACTCTAGCTTTGGCTTGGGGGTGGTACTCCAATGTTCATCCTGCTGGAGGTGCTGCTCGGCTTCGCGGACCGAGGACAGGAACAAGTCCAGCCGCTGCCGGTCGTTGGAACTTACCTTGCCATTGAGGGATTTGATCTGTCCGCCCACGTCGTCCAGGATGCTCCGTCCATCGCGAACACGTTGAACTTCTCGCGACATTTCCTCTGGCGTTCCGGCAATGAACAGCTTCTTGAAGACCTGTGTCGCCCGCTGCTCAGCCGGAATACGTACCCCGCGCCGATTCCAGGCCACATCGCCCCCTCCAAGTACGAGAGATGAGAATCTCGTCTGATTACCGACGTGCGACGCCACTTCCTGGTCCAGTGAGATTCCGTTCTTGATATCCCGTTCGCGAATGAACTCTGGTGCCACCCCGGTCAGTAGGCCGACCTCCGCGAAGTGGCCGGCGGCATACCGGTGCGACATGCCAGAGAAGACCGTGAACTGGTCGCGCAGCGGCTGGAGCGCCTTGAGGTAGCGGCTGGGCTCGTACTTGCGCCCCGCTTGCTCGGGGAAGAAGTTTGGCGCGTACATCCCCAATGGCTGGCCGACCAAAACCATACGGGGAGGCTGGGTCATCGCCTTCCTCGCCTCCGAGGCGCCGGCTGGAATCATGGCGTCCATGAACGGAAGTGCGATTGCGACGCCGGCAGAACGCAGGAATGTCCGTCGGTCAAGTCGGGGAGCTGGCATAGGTCAACCTCTTCTGTGGGACAGACAAATCGCTACTTGTTCAGGAATACCCGGCTTTGCACGACCTCGTGAATCAGGCTTCGGAACCCGTAGTTTCTCGCTCGTACGCTGGCGACGATCTTCTCGACGACCTCGCGGTCGGCGAACTGAATCTCGGCTCCGGTGGAGTACACCAAAAGCTTTTGTGCCAGGTTCCTGGCGAGCTGATCCTTGTCGTTCAATAGAATCTTCTTGTAGTCGTCAATCCCGCCGAACACCTTTCCGTCCGGTGTTACTCCCCCGGTCTCGACGTCCAGCCCACGATACACCGGCCGGCCGTTGAGGTTCTTGAGCTGAACATTCCCTCGATTGCTCTTGACTGTCACACGGTAAAAATCCCGCCAGTTGCCGATCGGATCAAACGTTTCCAGCGCGAAGCCGGGGGGATCGATGTGAATGTGACAGGAAGCGCACGCAGGTGTGTTGCGATGCTTATCAAGCTGCTGCCGAATCGTCGTTGCACCACGAATGTCGGGCTCGATCGCCGGCACATCGGGCGGAGGCGGCGCCGGGGGCTTGCCGACAATCCGCTCCAATACCCATCGACCGCGCAGCACAGGACTGGTGCGGGTTCCGTCGGCGGTTACTTTCAGCACGCTGGCCTGCGTCATCACGCCGCCGCGGTGCGATCCCGGTGGAAGCTTCACCTTCTGAAATGCAGCCCCACTGACGCCCGGAATGCCGTAGACCTCAGCAAGACGCTGATTGATCATCGACCAGTCCGACTCCACAAACTCCAGCAAGCTAAGGTCTTTCCGCAGCACCTCTTCGAAGAACTTCTCCGTCTCCAGCGGCATGGACCAAAGCAGCAGAGCGTCGAAATCGGGGAACAGCTTCGGATCGGGAATCGTCGCGTCGATCTTCCGCAGGTCGAGCCATTGCCCGGCGAAGTTCTTTGTGAAGCGAGCGGCGCCCGGCGAGTTCAACAGCCGTTCGACCTGCGCGTGAAGTACGGCGGGTCGACTTAGCTCATTCCTGGTCGCGGCAGCAAGCAGTTCGGAATCGGGCGAGGTCGAGCACAGAAAGTACGACAGCCGCTGTGCAAGCGAATAGTCATCCAGCAGGGTCGATGTCAATCGGCCGCTGGCATCGGGCGTATTCGCAGGCGAATCGATCAGGAACAGGGAATCCGGGGAGCAGAGGGCCAGCTTGTACCCGTACTGCATCGCGTCATAGAAGCTGTACTTCTCGTCGAGTTTCCTGAGCACACGCCCCACATAAAAGTCCGCTACCTCCTTATTTACTGGCCGCCGGAAGGCCCGAGGAAGAAAGTCGCGAATCAGCCGATCGGCGTCTTTGCGAGGATCGGAAGACGCGGGCTCAAGCGGATCGGAATGCCAGGACTGGGCCGACCGATCAGGCGCGATCGTCGGAACACGGGCTCGCTCAGCTTCGGCTTTTACAACCGACCGCGCCTTCAGCGGAACGCCCGCAAACAAGGTGTTGTAGCTGGGCGGCGGGAACGCATCGATCGGCCCCTCCATGGACATCCACTCGACCAGCAGCCCCGGGCCCGTGTATTCGTCGATCGGCTTCTTGAACTCGCGACTATCCCACGTCGTCAGAAGGTTCACAACGAACGCCTGGCGACGCTGCAGGTCGAACTCCAGTTCGATGACCTGTGGTTTGCAATGTGGTATCTCGCGAACATCCTTGAGAACCGGGGACTCGCGTCCGCTCTGTTCGACCGTCATCAGACCTACCGGGATGGGCTTCCCTTCTCCGCCCACCGCGCAGACCGACATCTTCACGCGGTACCGCCCAGCCGTCGGCGCGAAGCCCGTACTACACAAACCGTACCGGGGCAGTTTGCTGTAGACGATCAAGGCCTCACCCTGCAGCTTGCAGGACCGCCCGAGCGTCTGCTGGAAGTTTGGTCCCTTCTTTGACATCTCCAGACCGGTGCGTCGATCGCTGAACGGGATCGGCGGATGGATCGGAACCACAGAGGTGATCGCCGCCCCGGCGGCCTCCTGGTACCGAAGCAGGTGGGTGGAAGAAAGGTCCAGCACTTTGCTGACATTATCGAAACCGAAAGCCGAGTTGTCTTCCGGCAGCATCTCCTTGAGCGGCACTCGGGTTCCCAGCAGGTCCTGGAGGGTATTCTGATACTCGGTTCCATTCAGCCGCCGGACGACGACCCGCCCGTTCATCTGCTGCTGTTGCAACGAAGCAGTGTGCAGTTGCCCACGGAGGAATTCGACCACACCCTGTGCATCCTGCTGCGACGGACGCGGGCGATTCTTCGGTGGCATTTCCCCGGACAGCAGCTTGTCGTACACATGTGTCCATTGCGTGGACGCGCCTTGGTCGTTGAGATCCGGCGAAAGCGTGTCGAGGCGAAGTCCCGCCTTCTGTGAATCGGGCCCATGGCATCCGACACAGTGCGCCTCGATAAATGGTTGTATTTTTTCGGCAAAGCCGTTCGGCGTCGCCGCTGCCGAGGTAGACGCGACTACCAGGCTCGACCAGACCAGGCTTAACACTAGCAACGGTTCTCTAACCATACGCGTGCCGGATGAAGTGCGATGAAATGAAGTGAAAATCTGCCGAAGCGGCTTCCGCGAGCCGACGCCTGATACCAGCCCTTACCCGTTGTTCGTTCCGCTGTTGAGCCGGCACCGCAATCACCGAACTGAGCGGACGCCACTCACTGTTGAGGCGGCTTGGCTGCCTCGGATCTTGGCGTGGGCGGTGGCGGGGTCACCCCGGCGTCGCGCATCACCTTGTGCAGTGCATCAAGTGTCTCGACGGACGGCTTGAAGTTACCCGGCCGAAACCCCTCGGCGATCGTGACCGGTGTCCAGCCGTATTTGTTCCGCTGATTCCAGACGTCGATCTTCGCCCCACTTCGTGCCAACAACGCCACGACCTTTGGCAGACTCTTGTACGCCGCACCGTGCATTGCCGTCTCGAGATTTTTGTCACGCGTGTTGATATCTCCGCCCAGAGACAGGAGGTACTCGACCGCTGCCACACACTCCGGCTCGGTCCCTGCCTCCTCGGTGGGGGCGAGACACCCGAGGCCCGCCGCTGCCATGATCGGCGTCGCACCGTCGGCGTTCCCCAGTTGTGGATTGGCCCCGGAAGCCACCAGCAGTTTCATCAGTTCCAGGGCGGCCGTTTTCGACGCCAGCAGCAGCGGCGTTGCCCCGGCCATGTTCAGCTTTCCTCTGCCGGGGTTGCCGTTCTTCAGCGGCCTGTTGATGTCGGCCCGGTGTGCAATCAGGAACTTTGCGAACTCGATACTGCTCATTCTTCCCGACCCCTGCGGTGGCGGCTGTCCACCCAGATCATCGCCACGATCGGGCTTGCGAACCCACGACAAGGCATGCAGCGGGGTGAAGCCTGACCGCATGTCATTAGGATCGGCACCTGCGGCAATCAACTCGGTCGCGAGGTCGAAGTGCCCGTTCTCCACTGCAAGCAGCAGCGCACTGGTCCCGTCACGCGGTGCTCGGCCTGCTCCCTTCTCCGTTTTGATCACTTCATTGGCATCAATGCCGGACTTGAGCAGCGTCCGTACAACTTCGATTCGCCCGTTGCGCGCCGCGAACAGAAACGGTGTGAACCCCGAATCGAGCCGCCGACGAAAGTCGGCACCAGCCTTGATCAGCAACTGCACGGCGTCAGCGTGACCGTCGGCAGCGGCCCACATGATCGCCGTCTGTCCCTTCCGATCGGCAGCGTCAACGTTTGCCTTGTGGCGCAGCAACGCCTGAAGGGGCGAGATGCGGCCGGTCCGGGCCGCGGTCATGAGCGCCGTCTCGCCACCGCGCAAGGTCGCATTCGGATCGGCACCGGCCTCGAGCAGCGCGGTGACAATCATTCCGCTCCCGTTGACGCACGCCAGCGAGAGAGGCGTCACACCATATCGATTGGCAGCCTTAGGGTTGGCGCCCGCCGTCAGAAGCAATTTCACCGTCGCGGAATCGTCGCGATGGACCGCCCAGTGCAGGGCAGTAGCACCGTCCGCTTGACCGGTATTGACGTCGGCTCCGGTCTCAATCAGCTTTGCGACGCGCGGCCAATCGGCCTTCTCGGCCGCGTCGGCGAGGGATGCGGGGCGTTCGGCTCCCGTCGCGCCAGACACGACGCCGCACGCAAGCACACAACCCACGAGCGCACCGACGGCGGCGCGGCGCAGCACGCGGTCAATTCGGATCGGTCTGCGTGTCGCGATGAAGTCTGGCATTGAATCCTGCACCCCTCCTAATCGGCTAGATTCCCAATGGTTCAAACAAGCCGTCAATCTTGCCCGAGCTGTCGGCAAACTTTTCGACGCGTACACCGGCCTTATCAAGCAGGGTGAGATGGAGGTTGGCCAGCGGAGCCGTCTTCTCGAATCGAATGTGCCGGCCACCCTTCATGCCATGGGCGGTGCCACCGGCGACAATGGCCGGGAGGTTCACGTGGTCGTGGACGTTGGGATTGCCCATGCCGCTGCCGTAGAGGAGCAGTGTGTGGTCGAGTAGCGTGCCGTCGCCGTCGGGTGTCGACTTGAGCTTCTGCAGGTACTCGGCGAAGAGCGACACGTGAAAGCGGTTGATCCTCGCCATCCTGGCAACCTTATCGGGGTCGTTGCCGTGGTGGGACAGGGCATGGTGCGGGTCGGCCACGCCGGCTTCCGGGTAGGTGCGATTGCTCGTCTCGCGGGCGAGTTGGAATGTCGTGACCCGGGTGACATCACCCTGGAATGCGAGCAACTGAAGGTCGAACATCAATCTCGCGTGTGCTGCATAAGACGCGGGAACACCCACCGGGCGGTCGAGATCGGGCAGCGACTTGTCTTTCACATCTGCCATCGCCTTCTGAACCCGCCTTTCGACGTCTCGGACGGATTCTAGGTACTGGTCCACGCGAGCCCGGTCGGCCGCTCCGAGTTCGCCGTTCAGCCGGGAAAGGTCGTCTTTGACGAAGTCGAGCAGGCTGGCTCGACGTCGAAGCGCCGCGGCGCGGTCTGCCTTGCTGCCGCCTTCGCCGAACAGCATCTCGAAGACGATTCGCGGGTGCGCCTCGGCCGGCAATGGTGTTGTCGGCGACGACCAGGAAAGATTGTTCTGGTACACGCAGGCGTAGCCGTTATCGCATTGGCCGACGGTCTGCATCATGTCCATGGACAACTCGAGCGACGGCAGCTGTGTCTGGCGGCCGATCTCCCTCGCCGCGACCTGATCCACCGTGGTTCCCAGGTAGTAGTCGTTGCTCTCGGTGTGCTTCGCCCGCGCACAACTCAGGAATGCCGCGTTGGACGTCGCGTGAGTGCCGGGATAGGCGTTACGCAGTTCGAGATTGCTGACGACTGTCAGGTACTGCTTCACCGGCTCGAGCGAGTCGAGGATGAACGAGAGCTTGTCAAGCTTTTCGCCGGGCGGAGGCGTCCAGCGGGTCATGTCGGCCCCCATGGGCATGAAGACGTAGCCCAGCCGGCGAACCGGCGTCGCCGCCGACGCCGTGCCGGCCGACAGCGCCGGGACCATGGCGTCCAGCAGCGGCAGTGCCAGGGTCGCCCCGACGCCGCGAAGAAAGGTGCGGCGTGGAATGGACCTGCGTGCGATGAAGTTACTCATGGGCTTCTCTCATCCGAAACGGCGCACTCCGGACCAAACCGACGATGATCGCCGACAACCGATAGTCATCTCGCCTCGCATCGCGAACAACCTGCCTCAGGGCAGGTGCGTCGTAATACTCGATACCCCGGCCCAGCGCGAACGTGAGCAGTTTCTCGGCAACGGTGGTGACCAGGAGTTCCGGGCGCTCGGTCAGGGCCCGCTCAAGGCCATCTACCCCGTCGAACGTTCGACCGTCTGGAAGTCCGCCGGAGGCATCGACGAGACTCCCGCCATCAGAGACGCGCCAGCGGCCCACGGCGTCGAAGCCTTCGAGCGCAAAGCCGGGCGGGTCGATGAACTCGTGACAACTGGCGCAAGCAGCGTTATCGCGGTGGACGGCAAGTCTTTGGCGCACCGGAAGCGACTCGGCGACCGCGGCACTTTCCAGGGCCGGAATGTCTGGTGGCGGGGGAGGTGGCGGCGTGCCGAGCAGATTCTCGAGCACCCACTTCCCGCGCAGCACCGGCGACGTCCGCGTCGCGTACGACGTCACCGCCAGCACGCTCGCCTGCCGCAGCAGGCCGCCTCGATGGCTTTCCGGGAGCAAGGTCACCCGGCGGAAGTGACTTCCGTACACGTGAGGGATGCCATAGTGCATCGCCAGCCGCTGATTCAGCCAGGCGTGATCGGAACGGATCAGACTCAGCAGGCTGCCGTCCTGCCGGACGATCTCAGCCAGCAGAAGTTCCGTCTCCCGGCGCATCGACTGCCGCAGGTTGTCGTCGAAGTCCGGGAACAGTCGCCCGTCGGGTGTAAACGAATCGAGGTTCCTCAGGTGGAGCCACTGCGCGGCAAAGTTGGTCACAAGCGACTGAGCCCGCGGGTCGGCAAGCATGCGTCGAGCCTGGCCGGCAAGTACCTCCGGCCGCGAAAGCTCACCGTTCTCGGCCAGCTTGAGCAGTTCGTCGTCCGGGAGGCTGCTCCAGAGAAAAAACGACAGTCGCGACGCCAGTTCCAGGCTGCTCACCGGATAGACCGTACCGGCCGGGACAGATTCGGGTTGCCGTTCCACGCGGAATAGGAACTCGCGGCTGACGAGCACAGCACTCAGTGCGGCCTGGATCCCCGTCTCGAAATCTGAGTCACGGCGGGCCGCCGCGAAGACGGAGATCAGTCTTGCCACGTCGGCGTCGGTCACAGGACGGCGCCATGCGCGGCGCAGCAGGGCACCGAGAATCTTCCGGGCGCTGTCGATCTCCTCGGCCTCGGCCGCCGGATAAGCCACGAAGACTCTGCGGCGGGAGGGTGTATCGCCGGCCGTGCCGGGGCCGAAGGGGCCCACGATCGACACCTGATAGATCGCCGGGGATGTTCGGGGATGACGGTGGAAGTTGAACCGGGCCTCGTACGGCTGGCGCTTGTACTCCAGCAACGACGAAGGATTCTTAACGAAGGTCACCCCCAGCACGTGCGGACCGGCAGTCACCGGAAAGCGAAGCTGCAAATGCTTGTCCACGTCGTTGTGCCCGGCCCCGCGGGGCGGCGGCTTCACGACGAACGCTTTCTTTTCGACGCCGCCGAGCAGGACGAGCAAATCGTGCGGCTCGTGGAGCCCCTCCACTTCGTCATTGCGATCCCGCGACAGGCGAATCGTCACCTCGTACTCGCCGTCACGTGGAAAGGTGTAGCGTATCGGCGCACCACCACGCGTGCCGAACGGCAGTCCTTCGACCTGTTCCTCCTGTGTGACATCCGGCTTGATGCGGAAGGTCTCTCCGCCGGGAACTCGCTGGGCACACCCGACAGCCAATCGGCTCACATGCTCTGCGGCGCTGACGTAGCGGTCCAGAAGCGTCGGCGAGAGCGTGCCGACGGTCACGTTGTCGAAACCATGGCTGGCCTCGTCCGCAGGTAGAAGAGCCGCGGCATCGACATCAAGTGCCAGCAGGTCGCGAATCGCGTTCTGGTACTCGACACGGGTCAGCCGTCGAATCGACTGCGTTCGCCCGGGATGCGGCCGCTCGGTCGCGGCAGCGTCGAGGGTCGTTGAAAGTGCGTTCAGCAGCTCGCTGTACTCCGCCTCAGTCGGCCGCTCCTTCACTTTCGAAGGGGGCATCTGACGGGTGGCGAGCCGGCGAACGACCTTCTCCCAAACCTCCGCTTGGTCGGTCACCGAACCGGCCACGGCGGGATCCAGGTTCAGACCCCCTTTTTTGAGATCGGCGTTGTGACAGTCCGAGCAGTACTTCGTGACCAGCGCCGCACGCCGGTGAGACTCACCGTCGCCCGACACCTGCGGAGGTATCGCAGCGCTCGCAGGGCTCGCCGCTATCGTGACATCAGACCGCGTGAACCATCGGATGCCGCACAGCACGACGATAGTCATGCCAACCGGCAGAAGGATGCTGTGCGGGCGGATGCTCATGCAGGAAAAAACGATCAATGTAAGGGCTACCAGGCGATTGCGATTGTACCCACCTACAACTGACGACGATCGGCGAAATTGCTGTCAGTTTTCGGCCTAGTCCCTGTCCACCACAGTCTGACTCGCGTGGATCGCAGGTTCACGATTACGGTGGTCGGCGGACCATCTGCCTGATTAAGCAACCCAAAACACAGAACATCCTGCTCCGGCTGGCTAGCAGCACTGAAAAACAGCTTTTCAATGAGGTCTGTCCGATAAGGCTAAAGGAAACCCCCGCCACACTCCGATCTTTCAGCAGACGCTGCCGGATTTCACGATAAGTCCACAGCGTTGCCGGGGCTACGGGCAGTCGCCTCGCACCAAACGCCGACGGAACGGCGGGCGGTCCCATCGGGTTCCACGGAAGGCACGACAATGCGCACGGTCGCGATCATCAACCAAAAGGGCGGATGCGGAAAGACCACCTCCGCCATCAACCTGTCCGCGTGCCTGGCCCGACTCGGCCAGAAAACGCTGCTGGTTGACATGGACCCACAGGGCCATTGCGGCACCGGGCTGGCTGTGCCGGAAGAGCAGATCGAACGAACCATCTACGACGCGATGCTCGAGCCGGCGGACACCCGCGACGGCCGCGTCCCCAAGATCTCCGACATCGTCTGGCAGATCGCCACCGATTTCGACCTGGCACCCAGCAACATCCGGCTGGCCGCCTTCGAGCAGGTTTTCGCGGGTCGGTCCGGTCGCGAAGATCGGCTGACCAACGCACTGTCGGCCGTCAAAGACAACTACAAGTGGTGCATCATCGACTGCCCGCCCAGCGTCGGACTGATCACCTTCAACGCGCTGAAGGCATGCGATGAAGCAATCGTTCCGGTCGAGACCGGCTACTTCAGCCTGCACGGCCTGACCAAGATGATGGAAACGCTGGTGATGCTCCGCGAGCGGGCCGGCAAAGACATCGTCATTCGTGTGCTTCCCACGCTTTACGACACCCGGACCAAGCTCGCCCGCGAAGTGCTGAGCGAGCTGCGCGCCAAGTTCAAAGACTACCTGATGACCAGCACGGTCAACTTCAACACCAAGCTGAAGGAAGCCGCCAGCTTCGGTCAACCGATCACCGAGTACGACCCCGGCTCCCGCGGCTACAAGGATTTCGTCAACCTCGCCCGGGAGCTGATGGGTGCCCGGCCGGCCGAGCCGGAAGTCGCTCACGACAAGATGAGCCGTCCGCAGGAACTGGTGCAGCGGGCCCGCGCACTGGCGCAGCTGGCCAACTACCAGTTCGGTCGCAACGCGGTGCCGACCATCCAACAGACGCCTTCCGCTGGCGGCGGGAATGTCGGCACGATGCAATCCACGACCGCCGCGCCGGCGATGGCACCAGCCCTGGCGGCTGCGCCGGGTCATGCGGCCTCGATGTCCGCTACCGCTTCGCTCTCCTCGCTTTCGGCCGCGACGATGTCCGCCCCGACCGCGGGTGGAATTCAACGCGTTGCCACCACCGCGACCGCCCCGGCGGCCATGCAGCAACCTGTTCGTTCCACCGAGCAGAAGCTCGCTGATTTCTACGGCGTCAAGCAGCTCGACGACGGGGTCGTGTTCTCCGCCCGGTTTGACAGCGCACGCCAGGTCCTGATCGCCGGCGACTTCAACAATTGGCTCCCGATGAGCACCCCGATGGTCCGCACGCCGGGCGTCGGCTGGTCGATGAAGCTCCCGCTTTCCCGCGGCCGCTACCGATATCGCTTTGTCGTCGATGGCAAGTGGCAGACCGACCCGTTCAATCAGTACGTCGAAACCAACCAGTTCGGCGAACTGAACAACGTCGTCGAAGTGGAATAAGGGTGAGGATCGAAGATAGAGGACTGAGGATGGAGGATTGACGATCATCGATCGGTCGCATCGCTCGCGATCCTCACGCGTCCTCCATCCTTGATCTTCCATCCTCCATCCACCACCGTCGATCCTCTTGCCCGCTCCTACCGGACGCATCAACATGCCCACGGAAGACGAACAGCAGCACTCCGTCAACGACATCAGTCACCTGTTCCTGTCGAATGTCCGCAGTCTCGCCGGGCAGGGAATGCCGCGGCCGGTGCGCAAGCCGCCAGGATCACACTCGCTTCCGGCCACACCCGGCGCACCGACGTCCGCGCCCGTTGCCGAGTCAGCACACCGATCCATCCCAACCTACGGGACCTCGCAGCCGGCGGCGATGTCTGACGAAGGCGGCATTCCCAGCGTCGACCTGACGCCGGAAGAGTACGCGCAGGTTTTCGCAACCGGCCAACGTCGCGATGCCTCGGCTGAAGCCGGCGCTTCACCGGCCCGAGTCGCGAACACCGACGACGCGCAACTGCTTTCGGCAACCGGACTGGCGGATTCGGATATCGACGCCGTAGCCCCCGTCACCGCTCTGCTGGCATCGCACCTCGGTGCACGGCAGTTGGAACGCGCCCGCGATTACGCACGTCACCTGGCCGCATCCGGTCATCGTGTCGGGCTCATTGACTTGGACGTTTCCGAGTTCCGGCTCTATCTCATCGACCCCGCGATCGAACCTGGCGCCGAAGTCGAGTCGCGGCAGAACGTGACCACCGGCATGTGTGAGGCCCACGAGATCGCCGAGGCGATCGCCGAACTGAATGTCGATGTCGATCACTGGCTGTTGCTGCTTCCGAACCTCCGAACGCCCGAAGCCAAGGCGATCCTGCGGGACTGCGAATCCTGGACAGTGCTCACCACCTGCGACCATGACGGCGTCGTCTCGGCGTACCGCACGCTCAAGGGCGTTGTCGATGCCCGGGTCGACGAAACCGGCAAATCCACCCGATTGGGTCTGACCACGCTCGATGCCGCCGGCGACGCCGAGGCCAATCGCGTCCTTCAGAAACTCGCCGGGGTCTGTCGTCAGTTCCTCGGTTGGGAGATCAACCCCGAAACACCGGTCCGCTACGCCGCCGGCGTCGCCGAGCACCCGCTCATGAACTGCCGGGTCACCCGCGACAAGGCTCACCTGGCTGCCGCCCCGCACTGGGCAGTGGTAAGCGAGATGCTTTCACGGCCGCGCCGCGGACAAGCTGATACTCATGTGCCCGACACACGTACCGTCGCGCATGACTCCGGCGAGAAATCTCAGCCGGCTGTCACTGCCGCCCCCGCGATGGACAGTGCCCTCACCGCCGAGCCGGTCGGCACGCCGCAGTCTGCCGTGCCCCGAAGCATCGAACCTTCGATCCGCCGGGTGGATGTCGCCGAATCGCCGGTCGTGATGACGTCCGGCGTGAGTGAGAGTCGCCCGACGCCCGCCCCAGCCCCATCAATGCAAAAGCCGGCCGAAACCACGGACTTCACCATGCCCCGACTCTCGATCGCCGGCGATTCTGCCCCGGCCCGAACCTCCAGCAGCGACGATGTCATCGATCTGCCCGGCGACGCCGACGACATCAACGGCATCCTGTCGGCGGTCCTGCGTCGCGCGGAGTTTGGCGTGGTCGAATGCCCGATCGGCGTTCCCTCCTGCCCGAACGGTCGGCTCGCCGTCACCCGTGATCGCGGGCTGGCCATCGTCGCCGCCGCCAGCCGCGGGCTGTCCGAGCTGCGCGCCATCGGCAAGGCGTTTCAGTGGATGCTGGAGAACCGCTCGCTGATTGCGATGGCAATGCCACAGTTCGCGATCGACACCAACAAAACTCCGGCGATCATCCTGCTCGTCGATCAGGCCGACATCACCGGCGACCTTCTCCGCCCGATGATGCAGGCCGATCACGTCATGGTCCGCGCCTATCGAACGCTCAAGTGGGCCGGTCGGACCGGGCTGCTACTCGAAGCGGCATAGTCCTGACGAGACCAACGAAACTCGCGTGTTCGGGAAGGACGCGCTTAAGCGGCCTATCGGAAGGCCGCTTCTTTTTTTGGGTGCGTTCGAAGGGGGCCCGAACTACAGAGTGTTCGTCATTTGCAGCATGCGGGTTTGGCCAGGTGCCCTGCGTCAACCGTTACGTTCCGATCCGCCAACGCAGCCGCCAGTCGCTCTGCCCCAAACTTCAGCTGCACCGGCGGCAGCTTTCCATCGGTACCGACGACCACCTGCTGCTCGATGGCCCCAAGCCGTTCGTGCCACGCCTTGAGGGTGTACTGGCCCGGCGGCAGGGCAGGCATCGTAAAGGCACCGTCATCCCCCGTTACACCGTAGAACGGGTGATCGAATGCCGCCACCCACGCAATCATCCAGGGGTGCAGATCGCACGTCACCTTGAAGGTCTCAGCGGTGACGACGGACTTGAGCTTCAGGCCCACGGGATCGGGCTGCGGCTGGGCGACGTTCACTGGCTTGTTGCGCATCGAGTTCGTGTGCACATTGTGGAAGAACGGGTCGCTGTTCTTGGCGACCAGTTCTTGTCCCACTTGCATGACCACCATCCGAGGCGTGTACTTGCAATCGCGTTGGTCGAGCACGGCGGGGGCCGCGGGCCGCTGGTAGCTCCGTCCCTCGGGAAGCCCGCTCGACACTGATACGATCACATTGGCCAATCCGCCGTTAGCGGCGACCACGATGGACTCGTCGCGCGGCGGGGCATGGTTGTGTCCGCAGTGAGGGCCGCCCGCCTGCGGAAGCAGATGCGGCAGCGGGGCGGCCCCTTCCAGCTTTACAAAGCCCACGACCGCCAGATGCGCCGGCGCCGCTACGCCCGAACCCGGAGCTACAGGCGCGGGCTTGTCGTTGCCGGCGATACGCTCGACGACTGCCGGCCCCTTCAGCGCCACCACGGTCGCCGCCGAAGCGGCGATCAGCACGATCGCGGCCCACCGCCACGACCCTCGGACAACCCACGATCCGCCGCTCCCTCCCCGTCGGATGGCGGCGCGAGTGCGCTCCATCAACATCGGAGACGGTCCCGGGGGAACCGGCGCGTCGATCACCGCGCGGACCGCGCGGTCCAGGTTGTCTTCGCGAAAACTTTCAAAGGGCGGCTTCATGACGAATACCTGCTGACTCTTGGTGTTCCGGTCCGGCAATCCTGCACGGTCACTTTCCAGATGGGCTGCTTCCTGACGTCGCGCCAGCCGCAGGTGGTTCAACGGCACTGTTGTGACCGTCGTGACCATAGTGCGCCAGCGACTTCTTCAACTTTCCCCGGGCACGGTGAATCAGAACGCCGACATGATCGATGCTCAGACCCAGGCGATCGGCGATCTCCTGGTAGGCCCAGCCTTCGATCGCGTGGAGCGTGAAGCACTCGGCCTGCTTCCCGGGAAGGGTCGCCAGCGCCTTCAGTAGCGCATCGGACAGTTCCCCGGCCTCGGCGTTCTGCGGCGGCGTTACGTCGGCCGAGGCTTCCTCGTTCAGCCGTTCGTGGTCGACCGGCTCATGCCGTTTGCGACGCCGCTGGCGGGAACGGAGCTTGTCGATCGACCGTGCCGTCGCCAGGTGCTGGAGGATGGCCCGCGGGGTGGCGAGCGTCTCCCGCCGCGACAGCTCGACCGCAGCGATAAACGCCTCCTGGAACGCCTCTTCGGCGTCGGCGCGGTTACAGAGCAGCCGCCAGCAAATGCGCCAGACGGCCGGTCCATCCTCTTCGACGATGCGGTCCCAATCGATCATGCGAGCTCGGGTCGCACGCCGAGTGAAAGTCCTTCGACGACCGACCGCCGTCATGATGGTAGTCGACAACCGGGGGCAATGTCTTACACGATTGTCTCCGAAGGACGTCCCGGCATGGGCACCGCGGCAGCGGTCCGATAGCAGCCAGATTTCAAAGTTGCGGAACATCCTTTGACGCCAACGCAATACTGCTGTTCCCTGCGGCGTTCACCGGTATGATGCTGGCGTTCTTCCCCAGCCCCGGACGAAACTAGAACGTCTCAAGCGACCGCGGAGGGTCGATTGTCGATGCTGAATCGCTTCCTGCTGACCTGTGTAGTCGTCTGCTCTTTCGGCCGGCTGGTGCTCGCGGCGGACACCGCCGCGTCGCCCCGTATTGAAAAGCCCGTTGGGCGCCCGAACATCCTGTTCATCCTCACCGATGACCAGCGCTGGGACGCAGTCGGACACAGCAAGGCGTTCGGCATTCAAACGCCGAACATCGACGCGCTTGCCGCCGAGGGTGTGCGGTTCAGGAACATGTTCGTCACGACGGCGATCTGCGCCGCCAGCCGGGCAACGATTCTGACGGGCCTTCACGAACGCACGCATCGCTACACCTTCGGCACCAAGCCCATCACCGCCGAGCACGCCGCCGCCAGCTATCCCCGACTGCTGAAGGACGCCGGGTACCGCACGGGGCATGTCGGCAAGTTCGGCGTCGCGGTTGCCGATGCCGGCCAGAAGGCGATGTACGATGTCTTCACGCCCCTGGGTCACCCGTACCTGAAGAAGCAGCCGGACGGTACCGAACGCCATCTGACGGACATCGAGGCCGAAAACGCGATCAAGTTCATTGAAGGCTCCGACCCCGCCAAGCCCTGGTGCCTGTCGCTCTGCTTCAACTCCCCGCACGCCGAGGACAACAACCCCCGCCAGTACATCTGGGCGAAAGAGAGCGACGGGCTCTACGAGGATCTCACGTTCGTGCCGCCGGCGACGATGGCCGAGTCCTTCTTCGAAAGTCAGCCCGATTTCATCAAAAACAGCGAGAGCCGCAAACGCTTCAAATGGCGGTTCGATGAGCCGGCGAAGTACCAGGAAATGGTCCGAGGCTATTTCCGCATGATTGCCGATGTGGACCGCGCCATCGGCCGCGTCCGCAAGGCCGTCGCCGACAAGGGGCAGGCCGACAACACCGTCATTGTTTTCACGGCCGACAACGGCTACTTCCTCGGCGACCGCGGGCTGGCCGACAAGTGGTACATCTACGAAGAGTCGATTCGCGTCCCGCTGATCATCGCCGACCCGCTCTTGAAGGACCGCCATGGTGCCGTGATCGACCAGATGGCATTGAATCTCGACCTGGCTCCGACCATGCTGGCCCGAGCCGGGATTGCCGTGCCCAGGCACTACCAAGGCCGCAGTCTTCTCCCGCTTCTTACCGGGGAAGCTCAGGTTCCCTGGCGCGACGACTTCTTCTACGAACACCTGATGGACGCCAATGGTCCCGGTGCCATAATTCCAAAGAGCGAGGGCGTCAGAAACGAGCGGTTCACCTACGTGCGGTGGTTCCAAGCCAAGCCTCTGGTCGAGGAACTTTACGACCACGAAGCCGACTTCCATTGCACGAAGAACCTGATCGCCGACCCCGCGTTCGCCGCCACCGCCGACGCACTGCGCAAGCGAACCACCGAGTTGCGCGACCAGTACGGCGGGCCGTGGGTGAGTAACGCCGCCGAAAAGCCCAAGCGCAAGTAGGGCCGGCACTGCCCGCCGAAGCGGGCGCGATGTATCGCGAGCGGCGTTGCATCGATCACTGTCCAGGATTCCTCCAGCGGGCGATCTCCGCCACTTACAGACCATCAAACTTACGAGGCCGATCTCCATGACACCCATTCGTAAAACCCTTCTCGTGCTAACCTCCACCGTCGCGCTGGCGGGCGGTGCGATCTTTGCCCAGCAGCAGCCCAAGCCGGCGGGCTCCAAGCCCGCGCCCAGGGCGAACCCCAAGAAGGCTCCCGAGGCTCCCAAACCCAAGACCAACAACGCCGCCGAAGCCACACCGGCCGACAAGATCCGCGCCCTGCCCGGCTTCAAGGTCGAGTTGCTCTACACCGTGCCTGCCGAGACGCAGGGCTCGTGGGTCGCGATGTGCACCGATCACAAGGGCCGCCTGATCGTCTGCGACCAGTACGGCGCCCTCTATCGCGTCACACCGCCGGCCCTGGGTACCACCGAAGGCATGAAGATCGAGCCCATCCCGGCGCAGGTCGGCGCGGCCAACGGCCTGGTCTGGGCGTTCGACGCCCTCTATGTCGTCGTCAATAACTACACCGACCAGAGCAAGAGCGGCGTCTATCGCGTCACCGATACCAACGGCGACGACACCCTCGACAAGGCCGAGTTCCTTCGCAACATCCCCGGCGGCGGCGACCACTCGCCCCACGCCGCGGTGCTCGCACCCGACGGCAAGTCGATCTACATCGTCGTCGGTAACAAGTCCGAACTGACCAAGGTCGACTCCAGCCGCGTGCCCATGCTCTGGGGAGAAGATCACCTGCTGCCGCGCATGCCCGACGGCCGCGGCTTCATGCGCGACAAGCTCGCCCCCGGCGGCAACATCTACAGCATGTCCCCTGATGGCAAAACCTGGGAGCTTGTCGCGACTGGCTTCCGCAACCAGTACGACGCGGCGTTCAACAAGGACGGCGAGCTGTTCACCTACGACGCCGACATGGAGTACGACTTCAACACCTCCTGGTACCGCCCGACGCGCGTCAACCACGTCATCAGCGGCGCCGAGTTCGGCTGGCGCAACGGCGCCGGTAAATGGCCAGAGTGGTACGAAGACAGCTTCGGCGCGGTGATCAACATCGGGCCAGGTTCGCCGACGGGTGTCACGTTCGGTTACGACGCAAAGTTCCCCGCCAAGTACCAGGACGCGTTGTTCATCAACGACTGGAGCTGGGGCAAGATGTACGCGATCCACATGCAGCCCGACGGCAGCAGCTACACCGCGACGAAGGAAGAGTTCCTCAGCGGCTCGCCATTGCCACTGACCGACAGCGTCGTCCGCAAGGAAGACGGGGCGCTCTACTTCGCAATCGGCGGCCGCAAGACCCAGTCGGGCCTTTACCGCGTGACCTACACCGGCACGGAGTCCACGGCGCCCGCCGTCCATAACCCCGGCACGCCGGAACAGGTCGCCGCCCGCGAACTGCGGCACAAGCTTGAGAGCTTCCACGGCAAGAAGCTGACCGAGGTCGAGCAGATCGGCGCGATGGAAGGTGCCTGGAATCATCTCGGCAGCGACGACCGTGCCATCCGCTCGGCCGCCCGCACCGTGCTGGAACACCTGCCGGTCAAGCAGTGGCAGAAGCAGGCACTGGCCGAGCAGAAGCCCGAGCGACAGATCCCGGCACTGCTGGCGTTGGTCCGGGCCACGAGCGTCGATCCCTTCCACCGCAAGCCGACCGACGCCCCCGAAGACAAGGCGCTTCAGGCCGAGATCCTGTCGGCGCTGAAGAAGATCGACTTCGCCAAGCTCCCCGAGTGGCAGAAGCTGGCGATGCTCCGCACCTACGCCGTCTGTTTCGTCCGCATGGGCAAGCCAACGGAAGAGCAACGGCTGGCCGCGATCGCGCAGCTTACGCCGCACTTCCCGGCCAAGACGATCCCCGTCAGTTACGACTTGTGCATGGCGCTGTCGTACCTCCAGGACCCGAGCCTGGCCGCCAAGGCCGTTCCGCTGCTGGCGACCGCCGCCACGCAGGAAGAGCAGATTGAGTACGCCCGATCGCTCCGCATGCTCAAGGCCGGCTGGACGCCTGAGCTTCGCACCAAGCAGTTCGAGTGGCTGCTGCGGGCGGCCAACTACCGCGGCGGGGCGAGCTTCGTCGCGTTCATCCAGATGATCCGCACCGACGCCATCGCCAGCCTGAGCGACGCCGAGAAGACGCAGCTCAAGGATATCCTGGAGAAGAAGCCGGAAGTGATGTCGCCGCTGGCGGCACTGTCGGCCGGGCTGCAGGGCCGGACGAAGGTCAAGGAGTGGAAGGTCGAAGATCTGGCCAGCAAGGCCGAGCAGTCGATGAAGGGCCGCAACTTCGAGCAGGGCCGCAAGATGTTCGGCACGGTCGCGTGCTTCGCCTGCCACCGGTTCGGAAATGAAGGCGGCATGGTCGGCCCCGACCTGACGTCCCTCGCCTCCCGCTTCGGCCCGCGCGACATCCTGGTTTCGATCATCGAGCCCAGCAAGGAAGTGTCCGACCAGTTCGCCCCGACGGTCGTCAAGACCCTCGACGGCGACCAGGTCATCGGGCGGATCGTGAACCTGAACGGCGACCGCGTGATGGTCAACACCGACCTGTTCGACCCCAACCAGCAGACCGCCGTCGACCGCAACAACGTCAAGTCCATGGAAACCTCCAAGGTGTCGCTGATGCCCGAAGGGCTGGTGGATTACCTCAAGGAAGAAGAAATCTTCGACCTGCTCGCGTATCTGATTGCCCGCGGTGATCCGAAGCATGAGGTCTTCCAGAAGTAGGTCGAGCCGACGACCGGTCTGAACGATCGACGGAGTCTCGAAAGACCCGTGCCGCAACCCGCGGCGCGGGTCTTTTCATATCTGTCCGATCGCGTTCCGATCGCTCGACATCGTGTCGGATGCGCGCGATGCACACTGCCAAACGAACCCGAGAACGCTCCTCGGCAACGGTCGCGCTACGGTCCCCTCCTCCGGTACTCCGGGGGAGGGTTAGGGTGGGGGTTGTGGCGGACACGCTCTCCCACGCATTGCCAAACGAACCCGAGAATCGCTCGTCGCGCCAGAAACGTTGGGCGCCGAACGAACCCGAGAACCCGTCATCAGACCCTAGGAACACGTCATCGAACCGGGGGCTCCGCGGGTACGCTGCGCCCGCGGCTTGTTGGCCGAACGAACCCGAGAATCGCATCGTCCGAGGGTCCCTTCCGTAAGATGGGTTTGCTGGGCTTGTGTGATGCCTCATGCTTGAAGCGGCCGTTTCAAACGCATCTCTTCTCCCTTCTATGACCTTCTGATTGTTAGTTATTTCGTTGCACTAGACACTAAAAACGGTCGCGAGGCGTATCGTTCGACTCCGACGTCGCCCGCACGGGCTGGAAGCCCGTGTCACTGACGGGGCCGCCAGAACGTGCGGATCACTTGAGCCGGCGCCGTGGCGCGAAGCGTCGGGTGACCTTTATCGCCGCCGAACGAACCCGAGATGCGCCACGCGTACCGGTCGTCAAAAATCAGCTTGACGACCGCGCATCCCGAAATACAATGTTAGCATATTGTACGGATTGGCCGCCTGAGTTCAAGGAGATTCCGCTTCGTGCGGATGTCAGCGAAAGAGACAGATGAACGGATGCGGTGGTGCCTGCGTTTACAGCCGTTCTCACGACGGTGTAGCGGGTTGGCGCACTTGTGGTGCGGGCTTCAGCCTGCACATTCGGGTGCAGGCTGAAGCCCGCACCACAACAAGGCTACTTCACCAACTCAAAAGACCGGTCCAAGATAACCGTTGCGGGCATGTGCAACCGTTTGCGCCAGGCGAACGCCGGCCGCCGGTCGCCACGGGTAACGGCGTACCGTTACCCATGCCACCCAATCAAAGAACGCCGGTGTGACAGACGCTAAAACTTCGGCGCGTTCGACTGACCCGCGGCCGGGGCGGCCGGTTGCTGTGGGGCGGGTACGGGCTGGGGGCCGGGATCGCGGGCGCCGACCTGTGGCGTGCCGCCGGTCGTCAGGGGTTGCGGCGGGCCGACGGGTTTTACGCCGGTCGACGAGCCGGCATTGGTGCCGGACGTGCCATTGCTGCCCGTGCCGGTCGAGCCAACCGTGCCAGTCGAACCGCCCGGACTGGTCGTACCGCCACCCTTGTTCGGATCTGTGCCCGGGACGGAAACGCCGGGACCCACCTCGGCCGGCGGGCCAAACTGCGGGGTTTCGCCGGGCAGACCGCCGCTGGCGATCAGGCCGGCGTTCTGCAGATCGTCACGCACCCGCTGCGGTTCCTGCATCAGGAATGCCGTGCGAATCAGTTCCCCGTTGCTCTTGCGGGCGGTCAGTCGTGAGGTGTCGGCGAGGGTCTGCAGGATGGCGGCGACCTCGCTGTAGCTGAAGTTGAGGGTCTCGTCTTCAGCGCCCATGCCGCCGAGCCGCGCGATCACCATGTCCAGGTCCTGCTGACTTTCGACCGCCACAGGAGCGGGCCGCATCGGGTCCCGGAAGAAGATCGTCACCCGCCCGCGCTGCCGCGTCGCCAGGGTGAGCCGGTTGTCCATCGTCGTGAAAGGCACCGGCAGGTCCAGGTCGGGGATTCGGCCCATCAGCGCGATCCGCGGCTTGCCGGTTCGGGTGACGTAGATCAGCGGGGGGGCGTCGCAGGGAACGCGGTCGAGCAGGAACTTCTGGTTGTTGGGCGTCCTGAGGGGCGCGACCGGCGTGCTCATGATCGCCGAGTCGTTATTGCGAGCCAGGATCAGGTAGGCCTCGATCCGAACCTGCGCCTCCGGGCTGACCAGCAGTTCGCGCAGCATCGAGTTGAGCGAATGGCTCTTGGGCAGCGCGCCCAGCGTGCGGATGGCGGTGATCTGGAACGGATGCCCGCTGGCACGGGCCATTTGAATGAGTCGTTGCTCGGCGGCGCCGGTGTCATCCCGGATGAACGCCGCCGCCCGGGCCGCGTAATACGCGACCGCCTGGTCGGGGTGGTTCAGCAGCGGACGAAGCGCCGGCAGTGCGTGCGAACCGATGCCTTCAAAGCAGTAACTGATGTCCTCGAGCCGCGCGCCAGGGAGCGTCGCTGCCTCGGCGAGCTGGCGCGATTTGCGAATGTTGAAGTCGGCGTCGTTCCGCACATACATATGGCGGACAACTTCCGCGAAGTGCGCCCAGTCGCCGCGGAAGCTGTGGGGAACGTAGAGGTCGACAATACCTTCGTTCTGCGCCTTGGCGACCTCGTCATTCTGGAAGCGGTAGTCCACCAGCGCTTCGATGCTCCGCGACATCGTCGATTGCGGCTGCCGCAGCTGGAGCATCAGCGGGCGGTCCTTGATCACCCGCGCATTGAACATGATCGTGCCCTGGCGAAGGCTCGCCCGGGCCTGCGGCGACAGGTCGCCGGGGTTCTGCAATGCGTAAGCCGTGTTGACGACGACCGGCCCCTTCACGCGGACAAAGGTGTTCACCGCGCCCGACGGGTTGTCGACGTCGGCGCCGCCTTCCTTGAGATCGGTTTCGAACAGCGTGCCGTTGCCGAGGCTCGTGGTCTTGTTGCCGGCCAGGCAGGTGACCTGGGCGTCGATGAAATCGTCGCGGCGTGCGCCAGGCGGGATGAACGCATCAACCCGGACGATCGCGTAATTGGGGTTACTCAGAACGTCGCCCGGTGTGATCTTCTCGAACCCGGGAAGGAGTGCATCGCCAAACCCGCGGCGAGCGATTTCCTTGACCATGTACTGCCGGACCACGTTCGACGCGGTGCTGTCGCCGGTACCCCGGAGCTGGCCGACCAGGCCGTAACTCGAGACGTTGTACGGCTGGGTATTGATCAGCTCGGTTTTCTCATAGATCGTCCCTTCCATGAAATCGGGAAGGTTGACCGCGTCGGGGAGCTTGGTGAACCGCTCCTTGGGCTTGGGCGCTTCGGTCTGGTTGGTGCAGCCGGTCGTCAGGATGCCCGCGACGGAAAGCGTCGCGGCGGTCAGGGCGATCCGGAAGGATCGCACGGCGGATCGGCGACGAATCGACAGCGCGGGCGTTGGCAGACACATCATGGGTGGGACCCTCCGGACTACACATCCCCAAAACTTCACATCGTCGCGGAACTTCATCAATCAGACTTCACGGTATCGGGCAGGATTCGACATCGCTCGATGGAGCACCAGATTCGGGTGGCATGGGCAAGCGTACTCGCTTGCCCGTGGCGAACGCTGACGGTCTGGCAACACGGGCAAGCGGGTACGCTCGCCCATGCTACCCATGCGTACAGGCACTAATCGACAACCGGCAACACCACGGGCGCTGCCGAGATCGCCGGGGTTCTGGGCTTGCGCGGTTTGCGCACCGGCTTACCTTCCGGTACGTCGGCGGCGGGGTGGCCGTTCGACGGTTTGGCGGCGGGGGGCTCGACGAACAGTTTCCCCTGCCCGGGGACGTCGTCGTAGTGCCGGGCGTCGATGACCGCCTTGGCCTCGGCGACGAGGTCTTCCAGTGTCTTAAACTCCCGGTACACACTGGCAAATCGCACGTAAGCGACCTGATCCAGCCGGCGGAGCTTGTCGATCACCAGTTGGCCGATCTCCGTCGAGGGAACCTCGCGGTCATAAGCACCGCGCACCTCTTCCTCCACCTCATCGGCGATCCGGTGCAATTCCTCTTCAGGAACCGGCCGCTTGAAGCAGGCCCGCTCCAGCCCGGCCATGATCTTATCTTTGTCCCACGGCACCCGCCTGCCGTCTTTTTTGATGACCATCATGCGGGTGGTCTGCTCGACCCGCTCGTACGTGGTGAACCGCTTGCCGCAGTTGACGCACTTACGGCGACGACGGATCGACTTGCCGTTGTCACACGTGCGGGAGTCGATGACCTGGAGGCTTTCTTTTTCTGCAGCGCAGAACGGGCAACGCATGGTCCACGCTAGGTTACAGGGATGCCGTTCACAAGGCAAAAGTTAGTGGTTCGGTCGGGGCAGATCACAACGGGTGGTAGCACCAAGGCGGACTAGATGTCGATCCATTGCTATTTCTCACGAATTGCAGTGCGTAAGACTTTCATCGGTCCGAACATTCAAAGGGTAGATCGACGTCTCTTTGATCTATGCGATGCATATGGAATGCCTATCGATCCGCGTGCAACAAGTAGATTGTCGTCTGCTATGATGAGGTGTCGGGTTCGGCATGAGGTCGGGCCCGTCGTTCGCTTACTTCCGCCGTACAGGAGCCTTCATGTCGAGCAAGCCAAGTCTCTCCCGCCGTACCCTGCTCCGTGGCCTTGGCACGGCGGTGGCACTGCCCATGCTCGACGCGATGCTCCCCGGCAACGGCATCCTGCAGGCCGCCGCCACCGGCCGGCCGAATGTCGCCGGGGCGCCGGTTCGGTCGGCGTTCATGTTCACCCCCAACGGCGTGAACTACCCCGAATGGCTCCCCAAAGGCGAAGGTTCGAACTACACGCTGTCCAAGCTGCTGAGCCCACTTGAAAAGGTCAAAGCCGACATCAACGTGCTTTCAGGCCTGACGCTCGACAACGCCCGCGCTAAGGGCGACGGCCCCGGCGACCACGCCCGGTCGGCCGCGGCGTTCCTGACCGGCGCTCACCCCAACAAGACCTCCGGCCGTGACATCCGCCTGGGCGTGTCGATCGACCAAGTCGCCGCCGGGCAGATCGGCAGCAAAACCAAGCTGCCGTCTCTCGAACTTGGCCTCGATAAAGGGCAGATCGCCGGCGAATGCGATTCGGGTTACTCGTGCGCCTACGTCAGCAACATCTCCTGGCGGTCGGAAACGTCGCCGATGCCGAAGGAGATCGATCCCCGTTCGCTGTTCGATCGGCTGTTCGGTGCCAACGGCCCGCAGGCGACCGCCGCCGACAACTCCAAGATCGTCCGCCAGCGCAAGAGCGTGCTCGACTACGTCGCCGAGGACGCCAAGCGGCTTCAGTCGAAGCTGGGCTCCGGCGACCGGATGAAGCTCGACGAGTTCACGACCAGCATCCGCGAGATTGAGAAGCGGATCGACTTCGCCAAGGCCAAGGATGTCGCCCCCGTCGCCAAGCCGACCATGGATCGCCCGGCGGGCATCCCCGGCACGACGCAGGAGCACATGCGGCTGATGGTTGACCTGCTGGTGCTCGCGTTCCAGATGGACCTGACGCGTATCGCAACCGTCATGGTCGCCCGTGACGGCAGCAACCGGAACTTCCCCGATCTGGGTATCACCGAAGGGCACCACAGCCTGAGCCATCACAGCGGCAACCCGGCGAAGATCGATTCGATCCAGAAGATCGACATGTTCCACATGCAGCAGTTCGCGTACTTCGTGCAGAAGCTCAAGAGCGTGAAGGAAGGCGACGGCACGATGCTGGACAACACGATGCTGATGTGTGGCAGCGGCATCGGCGACGGCAACCGGCACAACCACGAGAATCTGCCCATCGTCTGGGCCGGCGGGGCCGGCGGCCAGGTGAAAACCGGCCGTCATATCGCGTTCCCCAAGAACACGCCGCTGTGCAACCTGTACCTCAGCATGCTCACCATGGCCGGCGGGAAGGCCGACCGGTTTGGTGATAGCGATGGGTTGATCAAGATGGGTTGATGCGTGAACCGTAGGGTGGGCTTCAGCCCACCGCATCGCATTCGATGACGGTGTGTGTGCCTTGCGCAGTTGCGTCGCCTGATTTGCGGTCGCACGGCAGGTGCACAGTCTTCAGCGGCGTTTAGAGTTGAGATCGACGGGGGCCGGCAGGGGGAGCGCTCAACGAACCCGCTCGCGCAAATCGAACACACCAGGTGGCAGAGAGGGGCTTGGTGGGCTGAAGCCCACCTACAAAGACAAATCACAGAAGGTTCAGCAGCTTCTTCGCCGCCGCGCCGTGGTCGGCAACGTTGGCACCGCCTTTAACGCGGTACTTCACGCCCGCCAGCCTGAGCTGGCACAGGTTCATCCGGTTGTATTCTTTGAGTGCTCGCTCGATCTCGGCAAGCATCGCCGATTCGTCGATCGGCTGCTGGGCGGCGTTGGCGGCGGGGTCTTTGCTGGGGAGCCGCTGAACGGTCGGACGGTCTTCGCCGCTGTTGTCGTCGGCGAACTGCATGGCGAGATAGATGTCACGCTGGCCGTTGAACCAGCGGACTTCATGCCACTTCTCGGCTTTCTTCCAGAAGAACATCCTCGTCGCCGTCCTTTCGCGTGATGCCGCACGCGACCCGCTTTTCGAACTCAGATCCTCATGATCCGACGCGATGCGAACCCGGCGGTTCGCCCGACTTATTCTCGGTCACTTACCTATACACGCTGAAGCGTCGAAGGTTATAGGGCCTGAACGGGGTAGTCACTGAGGACTTGTCACTTGTTGCTTGTCACTGGTCACTTGCGACGGTCTGCGCGACCTCAGCACTTAGCACTCAGCCCTTCCTACTCCTACTGCTCGTCGCTCGTGCCTGTGTAATCCACCAGACGGGCGATCTCTGATCGCAAATCTTTGCGGTGAACGACGAAGTCCACGAAGCCGTGCTCTTTCAGGAATTCGCTCCGCTGAAAACCTTCGGGCAGTTCGACCTTGATCGTGTTCCAGATGGTCCGCGGGCCGGCGAAGCCGATGAGCGCTTTGGGCTCGGCGATGATGAAATCGCCGAGCATCGCGAAGCTGGCCGTCACACCGCCGGTCGTGGGGTCGGCCAAGAGCGAGATGAACGGCAGCTTGGCGTCGTCGAGCCTCGCCAGGGCGGCGGACGTCTTGGCCATCTGCATGAGCGACAGCGTGCTTTCCTGCATGCGCGCTCCGCCGGAACACGAGACCACAAGCACCGGCAGTTTCTCGGCGATCGCGTCTTCGATCGTGCGGGTGATCTTCTCGCCGACGACGCTGCCCATCGAGCCCATCATGAACGTGGGGTCCATGACCGCGAGCATGATCGGCCGGCCCTTGATGAAGCCGCGGCCGCAAATGACGGCGTCGCTGTTGCCGGTTTTGCGCTGCTCGTCCTTCAGGCGGTCGGCATAGGTTTTCTTGTCGGTGAAGCCGATCGGATCGACCGGCTGAACATTCGTGTACCGCGCTTCGAACGTGCCCGGGTCGCAGAGCTGTTCGACGCGGACGCTCGCCGAGATGCGGAAGTGGTACTGACAGCCCGGGCAGACGTTCAGCGCTTCCTCCACCACTTTGCGGAAGAGCATGTCGCCACACTCCGGGCAGCGGAGCCAGAGACCTTCGGGAATCCCTTCCCGCTCGGGTTTGGGGGCGTTCGCTTCCTGGTGCAATTTCATCCCGTCGTTGGGGATCGGCGGCATCTGCAACTCCGTCTCGACAGCGGCAGCCTCAACTGAAAGTGCCGCGAATGAGCCCGTCGGCTCGCAAACCACAATTAGAAGAGTTCCGCCTCCGATTTTCAAACAGTCAGACGATTCACGACGCCTGCGAGCGTCACAAAAGCCTGCAAGTCGCGGGAAGAACGCACGGGCGCCTCGCAGGTATGCGTGGGGTATGCCGGGTCACGGCATTAGAGTCTGCCTCAAACTGTCCGTCATAATCGACGCCAGTCGGTAGTCTGGTAAGTGTCTCATGGTACAAACGTTCCCCGTCGCCGGGGGTATTCATTGGGCACGCGGTCATCGGAGGCAAGAAGGTGAATCCAACGCAGTCTCAACAGGTTGTCGCTTCTCATACAGGTACGTCGCTGTCGCGGAGATCGTTCATGGCCACCACGGCCGCATCGGCGGCAATGCTGGCCGCGGGCTCTGGGACGCTGGCGCAATCTCCCGCTCCTGCCGCCCGCCCGGCCAACGCCCCCTTCGGCTATTGCCTGAACACCAGCACCGTGCGCGGCGCCAAGCTCGGCATTGATGCCGTCGTCGACATCGCGGCCCGCGCGGGATTCAACGGCATCGAGCCGTGGATCAGCGAACTGGAAGAGTTCGAAAAGAAAGGCGGCTCGCTGAAAGACCTGGGCAAGAAGCTGGCCGACAACGGTATCGCCGTGCCGAGTGCGATCGGGTTTGCCAAGTGGATCGTGAATGACGACGCCGAGCGAGCCAAGGGCCTGGAACAGATGAAGCGCGACATGGACAAGGTCGCGGCGATCGGCGGAACGCACATCGCCGCCCCGGCGGTCGGCGCGACCAAGCCGGAAGACCCTGCGATCGACCTGCTCGCCGCCGGTGCCCGCTATCGAGAGGTCTGCAATATCGGCGACCAGGCCGGCGTCATTCCGGAAGTGGAGGTCTGGGGCTTCTCTAAAACCCTCACCCGCCTGGCCGACGCAATGATGGTCGCGATCGCCTCCGGTCATCCCAAGGCTTGCGTGCTGGCCGACGTCTACCACCTGTACAAAGGCGGCTCCGACGCCGCGGGCCTGCGCCTGATCAACGGCGCGACGATGAGCTGCATTCACTTCAACGACTACCCGGCCGATCCGCCGCGCGAGACGATCACCGATGCCCACCGGATTTTCCCCGGCGACGGCGTCGCGCCGATCAAGCAGATCCTGACGACGCTGCGTGACACCGGTTTTCGCGGGTATCTGTCGCTGGAACTGTTCAACCGCGACTACTGGAAACAGGCACCGCCGAAGGTCGCCGAGGCCGGCATCGCGAAGATGAAGGAAGCGGTCGCCAAAGCGTTTGGTTGAGAGAGTCACTTGTCACTGGTCTACGCCTGATTGCGCCGCAAGTGACAAGTGACAAGTGACAAGTGACAAGTGACAAGTGACAAGTGACAAGTGACAAGTGAACGTTATAGTCATGCACAATCCGGACCAATCAAGGAGATTTCCCATGCCGCGCATTCACCGTCTTATCGCCTCTGTCGCCGTTGTCGCCGGTCTCGGCGTCGCGGGTAGTTCGCTTCTGGCCCAGAACCAGGCTGTCCGCGACCAGATCGGCGGGATCGCCAATGCCCAGGGGTCGGATGTCGAAGGGGGCTACACCCAGCTCTTCAACGGCAAAGACTTCACCGGCTGGCGGTATGGCATCACCAAGGGGAAAGACGGCAAGGAAGGCGAGAACAAAGCCGGCAAGGGATACCAGATCAGGGAAGGCGGGATTCTCTACTCAACCAAGTCCGACGGCGGCAACCTGTACACCGCCAAGGAGTACGGCGACTTCTCGTTCCGCTTTGAGTTCAAGCTCACCGCCAACGCGAACAACGGCATCGGCATCCGCGCCCCGCTGACCGGCGACTCTGCGTACCAGGGCATGGAAATCCAGGTGCTGGACGACAGCGGCTCGGCGTACACCAAGCTGCGACCCGAGCAGTACCACGGCAGCGTCTACGACGTGTTCGCCGCCAAGCGCGGCAGCCAGAAGCCCGTCGGCGAGTGGAACACCGAAGAGATCCACGTGCAGGGCACGAAGGTGAAGGTCACCGTCAACGGCCAGGTCATCACCGACGTCGATCTGGCGACCGTGACCGACGAGAAGGTCCTCAAGAAGCACCCCGGGCTGAAGAACGCCAAGGGGCACATCGGCTTCCTCGGCCATGGCGCCGAGGTGGAGTTCCGCAACATCCGCATCAAGGAACTGTGATCGCCAGCGAGCCAGGGATCACCACGCCCGCCAGTTGGTGGGGCTGTGATCCCATGCGCACGCGCCGGCCATCGGTACACTTGCCGACGATCATCGCGGCCATCTGATCGATCGCCTTGTTCAGCCGGGCGTCGCCGGGCCAGGCTGCGCGCAGGGACTGCAACTCGGGGAGCGCTTCGACGGTGACGCCCGCCGCGTCGAACTCGTCGAGGGTCGCCTTGATCGCCGGTCGGGCGACGGCGTCGAGTTCGGCACGTTCGGCTTTTCGGTCGGGCGGCAAAGCGGCGGCAAGGTCGCCAAGCGCGCGAAGTATGATCACGTGATACACCGTCCGGGCGTTGTGCGCATCCAGCCAGCGGCCGTTGGGGGCCTGTCCCGGCGCGACGCCGACGCGGAACTTGCGGACCGCGGCGTCACGATACTTCGCCTCGCCGCTGGCGCGGTATGCGTGCGAGAGCAGCGACACTGAGAAGGCGTTGTAGTTGAAGTTCCCACAGCAATGCTGGGCGATCGCCCAGTCGGCCGCTCTCAGGCCTGCCTTCGTCCAGGCGTCGTTCTTATGCAACTGCCCGGCGGCGATCAGTGCCACGCCGCAGACGCCAGTATCGAACTGCGTCCCGCCGTCGGGGTCGGCGGTGACGACCCAGCCGTCGCGAATCTCGATCGTGCCGGCGCCAATCTGACGGTCGATCATCTCGCCGAAGCGGATGTTGCGGCCGCGCAGGTCGGGGAAGGGAAAATGCCCATCTGCTTGCTGAAGCCCGAGCAGGATCTGCGCCGATCCGCCGGCAAGCTTGTCGAGGCGAGGCAATTCGTCCGGCGCGTGGCGGGCGATGGCGGGGCGGACGGTGGTCGTCGCGTCGAGCAGATATCCGTAAAACCGCAGCATCTGATCGGGCAACGGCCGGCCCGCGGATAGCTGCTCGACGGCGCGGCCCTCACTGGCAATGGCCGCCAGGAACAGCCGGGTGGCATCGGCTTCGGGCATCGGCTTGGGATCGACACGCACACCAACCCGCCGGCCATCAGGCACACCTGCCTGGTCGCCGAGCACCGCGAGCATGTCGGCGGTGACGGCACGAACGCGGGCAGGGTCGTCGGACTTCATCGCATCCGAAAGCTTCACGGCGAGGACCCTGGATTGCTCCGCCATCGCCGGCGTCGGTCGGGCGAGTGGCTGTCCGGCCATCGACCACCCGCCGGGATCGATGCCCACCTTCTTCTCCAGATCGCGCAACCGGCCGTCGGAGTCGGCTGGAAGGGCGGACTTGAACGACTGGGCCAGCGCTTCTACTTCGGCAACGAGCGACTTGTCATTCCGCTCACGGGCGATCTGCATCGCCATCCGCAGTCGCGCCTCGGCGTCCTGCTGCGACAGACCTGCCGTCGCGGTGGAAGCAACAATCGCCGTGAACGTCGTGAATACAATAATAAGGATGGGTCGCATATCGATGCCCGCGTGACGGTGGGATCAAGCTTCGAGCGTTGAAAGTCAAATCGCCCCGTCATCGGGCACGTTCGATATTCAACGCTCGATATTTAATGTTCGGGGATTTCGAACGGCCGATCATTTCGCCGGCTTCATGCCAAGCTTCTGCTCGGCGTACGTCAGGATTCTGCCGACGCGAGTGGCGTCCTGGTTGGATTTTGCGTCTTCGAACGCGTCCTTGGCCTTGAGCAGATCGCGCAGCAGCGGCAGCGAGATCACGTCCTTGGCCTTCTCGGTAACGGCCTCGAACCGTTCCTGCAGCGTGGGGATGTCGGTGTTGCCGGGCTCAAACTTGCTGAAGTCCTGGGCCTCGGCGGCTGCGTCCAGTTTGTCGACCTGGGTGTCGGCAATGAGTTTGTCGATCGCGGCTTCGGCGGCGTCGACCTTGCCGTCCTTCAGGAGCGCCTCGATCTCGCCACCCCGTTCGTGCAGGGCAGGGGTCGCCGGAATGCCGAGTGTATCGATCGCCTTGCGCAACCGATCGACCTTCGCCGACAGCTTCGCCGGCAGATTCCCCGGCTCTGAGGGCTTGCCCGGCTGCATTGGCTGCAGTTTCTGAACCTGATCTGGCGTCAGCACCTTGCGCACTTCGATGAGCGTGCGGAGCTGCAGTCGCTTGACGGCGGCTTCGGCATCCAGGAGTTTGGCCAGCGCCGCCTCGGCGTCCGCCGGCTTTACGTTCCCGTCCCGCACGAGTTTGACGAACACCTCCTGCTGTTCCCGGACCGACCTTTCGAGCGGGCCGGCTTCCTCGCGGGCGGCGGACATCAGCTTGTCGATCGCCGTCTCCTGATCGGTCGTGAGTCCGAGCTTTTCGCGGGCATCGCGCATCGCTTCGGGCTGCGGCAAACCGCTGGCGGCGAGGATATCCACCCCCAACGATCGCGACGGCGTCGCCGCCACCGCCGCCCCCAGCGCCAGCACTGCCAGGACAGTCCGGCGGAACGGCCGAAGCTTCGTCGTCATCACACGATTGGCAGGAATCGAATTCATGGTAACTCCAGAAAACGGGGTGAGGTCAGGAACGGATCACTGGGAGATTGAAACGCCAGGAGCGATCGAGTCCTGTCGTTTGCCGATAAATTCTCGGTGGGCACGCCCGCGAACAACGGCTGTGACGGGCCGTCGAACAACACCGGCAGGCGTAAGGCAAGATCAGAGGGTGAAGATGGCGGCGGCGCCGACCATCGGACCGCGACGACCGCCAGTCCGGCAACGCAGGTCGCCGCAAACGCCCAGCGGAACCAGGACGCCAACGCGGTGCCGGTCCCGTCCGACGTGTCACGCAGTCGACCGGCCGGTCGGGTGGAGCTCGGCTTCCACGGCGGCACCACTTCGTGGTCGCGACGCCGCTGGGCCTGAAAGAGGGATCGAAGTTCGTCATCAGGCGTGGTTTGCATCGCAGGCCTCCTTCTCCAGCAGTTCGCGCAGTCGCGATTTGCCGCGTTCGTAGTGCTGCCGGGCGGAACCGATACCGACGCCCATCACATCCGCCGCTTCGCCGATCGTCATGCCCTGGTAGAACGTCAGGTGAAGCACTTCTGCCTGGCGCGGCGACAACTGCCCGAGCGACCGTCGCAGAAGATCGTCCTGCTCGTTCCGCTGGGCCGACATCGGCGGCGTCGGCTCCGGCGATATCTCGACCGCCTCGGGCCGCGATGCCGCGCGACCCAGCAGTCGCTCCAGCAGCGATCGCCGCGACCGGACCGTGCGATGGTCCTCCATCGCCGTCAGCCGTATCACACCAAACCACCAGGTCTTCAGGGCCGACCGCCGATCGTCCGGCGGCGTGCAGCGGGCTTCGGCCAGTTTCAGGTAGGCGGTCTGCAGCACGTCTTCCGCGCGGCAACGGTCGCCGCGACAGCAATGCAAAGCCCAGCCGAATGAGTCGGCGTGCAGCGCCTCGAGCGTTTCGGCCAGATCCGCGTCCATTCAGTTGCAGTTGAGTGACTTGTCGGCTTCTTTCATATGACACTGGTGGAAAATGAACAGCTCGATTGTCTCAATGGGGCGCTCGTCGCCGGGCGCGGATATAACTCATTTCATCGATAACTTCTGGGTGCGATGGGCTGCGGTACTCCGCTGCCCGTGGCAACGCCTGACCCTCTCACGGCCACGGGCAGGCGAGTACGCCAGCCCATGGCACCCGAAAAGTAGGCCAATACAAAACATCTACGCTACACCCACCGTGCGCTCGATCGCGGATTTGACAGACTCGATCGCAACCGGTTGAGATACATGGGGCAAGTACACGTCAACGCCCGCATCAGGCATATACGGAGGATGATCATGGCCACGAGAGACCTGCGGTATCAACGCTCCGGGTTACCGCTGCTGGCGATGCTGATGCTGCTGGCGGCCGTCCCATCGGCCCGCGGAGAGCCGGCTGCCAAGTCCGTCTATGCCCGCGACAACCTCGTCGCCTGGTGCATCGTGCCGTTCGACGCGAAGAATCGAACCCCCGGCCAGCGGGCCGACATGCTCAAGCAACTGGGCTTCAAACGATACGCCTATGACTGGCGTGCGCAGCATCTGCCGACGTTCGAAGCGGAAATCGGCGAGTTGAAGTCTCGCGGCATCGCGCTGCAGGCGGTCTGGTTCCCCACATCCCTCAACGCCGACGCGAAAACGATCCTGGACATCCTGAAGCGGAACGACGTCAAGACCGAGCTGTGGATCACCCTTGCCGACCGGTTGCCAGCATCAACAGACCAGCTGGCAAAAGTTACCGCGGCCGCCGAAGGTGTGCGGCCGATCGCCTTGGCGGCAGCGGCGATCGGGTGCAAGGTGGGCCTTTACAACCACGGCGGCTGGGGCGGCGAACCGGAGAACCAGCTCGCCGTCGTCCAGGCACTGAAACTGCCCAACGTCGGCATCGTCTACAACCTCCACCACGGCCACGATCACCTCGACCGGTTGAAGGACGTCCTGCCGAAACTCAAACCGCACCTGCTGGCGATCAATCTCAACGGCATGGTCGCCGGCGGCGACAAGAAGGGGAAGAAGATTGTCGTGCTCGGGCAGGGGGACGCTGACCTGTCGATCCTGAAACTGATCGCCGACACTGGCTACACCGGCCCGATCGGCATCCTTGGTCACACCCAGGATGACGCCGAGCAACGCCTGAAGGACAACCTGAGCGGCCTTGACTGGCTCCTGCCGCAACTGGAAGGCAAGCCTGCTGGAGAGAAGCCGGTCCCGGTGACCAAATGACATCCTGGCGACAATCGGCCGCCTCGGCTCAATAGGTGTACTTGGTGAAGGTCCGCCCATTGGCCGAGACGCCGTTCTGGATCGTCAGGCCCGGAAACTGGGCCATGCTGAAGGCATCGGGTTGGGCGGGATCCTGATGACCATCAATGTAGGTCTTGATGAGGCCCGGCCCCCGGCTCACCCATTCCACGTGGCCGTCGCAGAACCCGATGTTCAAGCCCGCGGTGCCATGGTTGTTCCACTCTTCGGGCCAGTTGTTCATGCGATCCGGTGCCGATCCGTCCTGGTCGGAATCGAGAATCAAGATCGACGTTTCGGGCTTGATGAGCGTGTTCATCCGCTTAAGAACGCCGTCGGCGGCAGGATCGGCGGGGTCGTATTCCAAGTCTCCGGGCTTGAGCCCGCGTTGTGCATTCACGCGACCCACGGATCGCGAATTGACGATCGTCCCGTCCGCCCAGATTCCGTCGCTGTACCAGGCAAACGTCTCATACGAATGTCCGAACGTTGCTTGGCCGTTGGCGGCGACGAACGCCAGGTCTCGCAGGACTGGCTTCGGATACAACGGCGGCTTGGAATACAGCACATCCGGCCGAATCGAGTTCTGTGTCGACGGGCAGATGGTAACGCGATAATCCGACACGTACTTGGGAAACAAGAAGGTGAACGAATCGGCTCCGCCGCCGTCCGTCGGGATCAGCGCACCATTGCCGGTCGTGAGTTCGGTCGCCCGAACAATGGCGGCGGTGGTCAACGTGCGAATGTTGGCGACGCAGGCGGTCCGCCTGGCCACTTCGCGTGCCCGGCCGGCGACCGGCACGAGAATCGAGATCAGAAGGCCGATGATCCCGATCACGACCAGGAGTTCGGGCAGCGTAAATCCGGCGCGCACGGCACGACGAAGCATGGACAACCTTTGCGTTACGAGGCAGCGGAACCGCATCCCCCGAACAAGCTCGCGTCGGTCGGTCGGCGCGATCTCGGGAAACACGCCCGTGCACACTACCGGCGCAACTTGAAGGTCCGGTCAATGCCTCGTAAGCAAAGGGTCAATCATGAGACGGCTGTCTACTCGCTGTCGTGCTTGATGTGATGATCCGCATACGCCTTGGCGATGCCGTAGAGCGTAAGGTCCGGGGTAATGCCCGTGACGATCTCCCAGCCGGAAAACAGCGCCTGGGCGTCGCCGCCGGTGGCGACGACTTCCGGCCATTTGCCCATCTGGGTGGCGTAGGCTTCGACGATCTCCTTCACCATGCCTCGAATCCCGTGATACACGCCGTGCAGCATGGCCTGCTTGGTGTTCTGGCCATACGGTTCATCGGGGGCCTTGAACTCTTCGGTGGTGATCAGTGGCAGGGCGGCGGTGCGTTCGTGGAGCGCATCAAGCTGCATGCGCACGCCGGGCGCGATCGCCCCACCAAGAAACTCGCCGGCATCGTTGCAGGCGCTCAGCGTGATGGCGGTGCCGGCGTCGACGACGACCGTTTCCATCTCCGTCTGCTCGTACGCGGCGGCGACGTTCAGGATGCGGTCAATGCCGGTCTTCTCGGGCTCATCGGTCAACACCTTGATGGGCAGGTCCAGGTCTTTGCCCACCCAGACGACACGCCGATCGATCCGTTCCGAGACAACATCGCTCAGGGCCGACTGCACGTCGGGGTTGACGCCCGCGGCGACGATGGCGGCGTTTTCGCGCCCCGAGATGCGCTGCCAGGCGCGCTCGACCGCCTGCGCCCACTCCTCCCGGCGGACGACGGCAATGCGTTCGACATCGCCGGTCAACTCTCCAGCCACGAATGACCCGATGGCCACGCGGGAGTTGCCGACGTTCACTACGACGAGATTGATTTCCATGCCGCTATAGTAGGGTCCACCTTGGCGGACGCGAAGCGCCATAGACCGTCACGTCCGCCAAGGCGGACCCTACCTATCAACCCGCGACCGATGGATCGGTTCCGAGCATCCCGGTCAGCTCGTCCAGATACCTCGGCGACTTGGCGCGTTCCAGTTCCGCCGTGGCGAGCTTGCGGCGGCCTTCGAGGTCGAGCACCTTTGCCTCGGCGGTGTACGCCGGCAGCTTCAGGAACGCGTCGATGTACTTCGCGTGGCGCGACCAGAGCTTGATGTCGACCTGCTGCTTGGCGGCGAGACGTTTCTTGTACCAGTCGCTGCCGAGCAGATACTCGCGGGTGAACATCTTGCGCACGTACGGATCGTGAACGGTCGCCCCCTCGTAACTGCCCTTGGCCATGATCGACAGGAGTGCCCGTAGCGGCGGACAGGCGTCGGCGATGGAGCCGTCTTCGAAGTACTCGTTGGCCACCCGCTCGTGTGCTTCGCAGATGTTTTTCATTCCATCGACAAAGCTCTCGATATCCTGCGTCTCGGGCTTGAGCAGGGTTTCATCGAACACCTTCGACGGGTTGTCGAACAGCCGGCCGAAGAAGGTGCGCACGAAGCGGTACGTAATGCGGTAGCCGAGCCGGCTCGACAGGATGGTCTCGCCGTTGAACGTCATGTCAGGTACCGGCTCGAGGTACCCCTCGGCGATGAGGTACTTGGGGTCTCGCTCTTTGGCCGACAGACGACACCAGATCTCAGGGACGAGCAGGCTGATGTCGTGATCCACGCGCACCTTCGGCCCGACCACACCTGCCGCCGTCGAGAATCCGGCCAGCCCGGTGAGGATGTAGCTGACCAGCGCGTTGTTGAGGTCGACGATCGGCCGAAGGGCGTTGAACGGCCCCTTGGTCAGCGCGCCTTCGGAGCCTGCGCCGGTCGTGCTGGGGCTCTTGCCCGTCAGCGACGCGACGAAGTCCATGAACAGTTCCGGCAGTTCCTGGTAGTGAATCGGGTTGTAAACGGCGAGCGCGCGAATCTGCGCGGCGGGCTCGGCGGCGTTGTTGCGGCGGCCGATCAGCACGGCGTCCACCGGCTTGAGCACGGCCTGATCCCCTGGCACCGCCTGCGCCAGCCGCAGCCCCTGATACGCGACATACTTCGGCAGAGGGTCGAGCATGTCCGGCCGCGTCTGCAGGTAACGTGGGTTCTTGGTCGGTTTGCCGTCCACGATGCGCGGCTCCGACGATGCCACCACATACGCGTTCGACTCCTTCGCCGCTCCCTTGAGCAGGTTCTGCATCGGCTGGGTGAACTGGTCAAACTCCGTGACCCGCTCGACCATCTTCTTGACGCCGGCCGGATCGATCGGCTCGTAGTTCGAGAAGAAATTGTCGGTCCGCGACATGTCGATTTCGGTCTGCTTGTCGAGCCCGCGATGGACGGCATCGTCCGGCCGCTGGAACAGCCGGTACTCGCAATTCTCCGAGAACTTGAAGCTGGTCACGCCGGCCGGGTTCTTCAGCGGAACCCGCTTCGACGGCACGACGACCGAAGCGGTGATGTCGTCTTCCGTCTGCACCTTGGCGGCGGCGGCGAAATCCTGGCGGACCTTGTAGGTTCGCCAGGCATTGCCGGCCATGAGGCCGACGCGCAGGTAGGTACCGACCAGCTTGCGGTTGTGCAGCTTCAACTCGTGACCGGGGAAGCCGTTGACGATATCCACGCCGAAATGCTCGCGCCAGTTGTCGCCCCACTCGGCGCGGTAGAACCGCTTGATGATGAAAATGATCGGGTAGATGTACGTCGGCAGCGACGCCAGCCACGCGTTGTACTCGTCGGTGTAGCTGCCGCTGGGCGAAAGCAGCTTGATCACGCTGCCCAGCGACCGTTCGAGGCTGAGGATCTTGCGGCTGTCGCGGCTGGAGTAGTCGGGTTTCTCCGTCGAATCGCTCTTCCAGCGGTCGCTGTAATCGCGATTCATCACTTCCTCGACCACCTTCAGGTCGGCATCGAGATCGGAAACGAAGATCGGACCGTACAGCATGTAGTCGCGGATCGACTTGCTGATCTCGCTCTTGCCGCCGCCGGAGACCGTGCACGGCTTATGACAGAAGACGCCGTCGCCGTTGGAACCGATGATGCGCCAGCTCGGCGCGCCCGGGTGCTTCTCGATATGCAGCTTGAAGCCGGACGGGTTGATGTAAAACTTGCCCGGCTCCATCGCGATGGCGCGTTCCTTGCCGTCCTTGGGGGTCCACCAGATCTGCTGGCGGGCGACGCTGGCGCGACAGCCTTCCGGGATGTACACGAGCCGGGGGTACTCCTTGTCGATGCCGTAGCCGTCGGGCATGACGTCCATCATGTGGCCGTAATCGCGAACGACCTCGGCAAAAGTGCGGCCGTTGCCACGCTTGGGGTCGGGGTGGAACTCGTCGCCGAAGCTGTAGCTGGCGAACGCCAGCGCGCCGCCGGCGTGTTCTTCCTCGGTGTTGCCGTAGAGGTTCGTCGCGTAGCTGATCTGCGTCTTGACCTCTTTCTTGCAGTAGCCGTAGTAGTTGTCGGCGATGATGGTGACGATCACGCCGGCCTCGGTACGGCAGGTGATCTTGAACGCCGAGCCGTCGTTGTACTTCTCGGAAGGGTCCTTCCAGCACATGGAATCACGGCGTTGCCGCGGGGTGGCGTGCTCGAAGTGAGGCAGGCCGAGCTCTTTCTTTGTCAGCGAAATCAGGTGCGGCGCGAGGATGACGCAGCCGGTGTGGCCGGTCCAGTGCTCGGCGTCGAGCCCGGCGTCGTTCTTCGGAAGCGATGGATCGCCGGCGTTGCCGAAGATACTCTCGACGAAGTCGAGGTTGCTCACCAGCGTGCCGGGGGCGAAGAACCGGACCTCCATCGTTTTTTGCGGGCAGACGCCGGGTACTTCCGGGCAGACCAGCGGGCGCAGCAACAGCGAGACAAACGTCTTCGGCGGGTCGTTTCGGCGCGCCGAGAACGGCAGGGTCATCAGGTCGTCCGGGGGATTGACCGCGTGCCGGAACAATTCGGCGAACACCTTCTTCGGCACCGCCTTCTTATCCCCGGCGATTGGCAGTCCGCCTTCGGCAACATGGAAGGTGCCGGCGGTGGTGCGCTTGTCGTTCTTGGGGTTGTGCAGCACGCCGTTGCGAACGCGGTAGCTGTGCAGCAGGGGGGAGGTGAAGTCATCGCCGTCGGCCGGCAGCGACAATTCGCGGGCGATGCCGTGCCGCGCCAGCACGAGCGTTTCCGAAGGCAGTCGCGGCGCCCAGGAGAGGCCCAGGTCGGCCAGGTGCGTCTGGAGGAACGTCTCGATCCGGCGATCCACCGGGCAGCGATACTCGAGAAGTTGCCGGGATTGTTCGCGGTAGCTGTCGAGCATCGCAGCGGCGGTATGGGCAAGGAAGCCGTCGTCGCCCGACGTATCTCCCCCGGCCGATGCAAGCCCGTTGGCGGCGAGCATGAGGTTGACGGCCCGAACCCGGCTTTCGCGGGTTTCGGTACTGTCGTGGACGGCCCCAACGACGTCATCTGATTGAACGATCCCGAGTGTGCTGGACAGATCCATCCGACGCTCTCCGAAATTAAGGATGCTCGAAGCCGGCCGCATACACCGCTTCCGCCGAGGCACCACGATCGCCAGACCTTTCGGCCTGAGGGCATGGTAAAGACCGCGCCGGCCATGCTCGCAGGTGAACATGACCAGCCTGTGAAGGCCGTAAGAGGTTGTCGGCGAGAAGAATAGAAACTTCGAGAACGCGGCGCGGCGGTGAGTTCATGGTCGCAGTAGGACCAGAGTCGTCGCACAATACAGCGGCATCTTCAGTGGTCAAGGGCAGGGCCCACCGAAGGCAACAACGCCTATTGCAGGATCATTGCATGGGAACTGTTGTGGGAGCAATGACCCGGACATCCGCCCGGATCGCTCGCGCAGCGACGTAACCCGATAAGCAGCCTGCGCCCGATTCTGAGCCGATTTTTCAAAAACATCGCTAGGGGACCCCCTTAATTCATATTGACTTTCATCGCGGTTGTGATACATCAGTTTTGGATGGAGAGAGGATGGACTCACGCAGTCCGTCCGCGAGGAGCCTGAAGACGGCTGGCGAGAAGACGCAAAGCGTTGTCGTCATTCAAATCACTGGGGCGGAATACCTCAGTTCTGAATGACCATGCGAAAAAGCATCCGACGGGTATCGGATGCGCGGTCTCACCAAGTCGCACTGCAGTCCCACCTCCATCATTTTTGCATCGGGTTTCTTCGAGAAGCCGGGTGTGATTCACTTCGTATCAATGGCGGATGTCGACCGAAAGGTTGGAGGATAACTGCATGTCGTTGGTCCAAAAGCTGAGCGGGCGCGCGCGTTTTTTCAATCGGATCGCAATGCTGTCTGCGGCGGTGGCAGGGGCCATGCCGACATCGCTGCTCGCCGCCGACAAGACCTGGAACGGCACGACCAGCAACGCCTGGAATGACTCCACCAACTGGACCGACGCTGAGCCGACCAGCGCCGATCGGGCGATCTTCCCCCTGCTCAATCCGGTCACCACGCCGGCTTCGGGGTTTGTCTCGCTGACGTCGGGACGCACGGCCGACCGTCTCCAGTTTCTCAACACCTACAACCTGCGCGGCGGCGACCTGACGCTTGCCAGTGGGCAGATCAATGTCGAAACCTCCGGCGCGGTCTACGGACAGGGATTTACCACTGCGACCATCGCGTCGGCGTTGCAGGGCACATCGGGTGTAACCAAGGACGGCGGCGGCACGCTGGTGCTTGCCGGTCGCAACACGTTCTCGGGTAACGTCGCGGTCAGCAGCGGCACGCTAACCGTGATCAATGACATTAACGCCGGCGCGGCGGCGAACACGGTCAACCTCAATGGCGGGCGGCTCGAACTTGCCAACGTCCAGCAGAACCAGGTCGGCGAAGCATTCTTCACGTTCGCGCACGTCATCAATGTCGGGGCAGGCGGCGGCACGTTGAGCCTCGGTAGTCCACTGCCGTTTGGCGGAAACTCCGGCGGCGCGACACTCACCGCCAACAACGCGATCACCGGCGCGGGCGTCCTCACCAAGGCCGGCGGCGGCCGGCTGTTCATGATGGCGGCCAACACATCCTTCACCGGCGAACTACGGCTGGGACACAACAGCGGGCAGGTGGATGTCCGCGGTGCCGGCACCCTGATGAACGCCTCCAAGATCGTTGTCGAGGCCCAGAGCTTCTTCAACGTCGATAACAACTCCACGCTCGCCTATCTCCCCAGCGCCGCGACCATCAACGACCGCCTCGGCAACGCGACCGCGATCGAGCTACGCGGCGGCCGCTTCATGTACCTCGGCCGCAACACCTCCACCGCCGGCCAGAACGACGAAACCATCGGTGCTGTCACCCTCAAGTTCGGACAGTCGGAAATCAGGGCCCAGCGGTCGGGTGGCGGCGGCGCGAACCTGACACTCACGTCGCTCACACATACTTCCGCCAGCGCGACCGAAGGCTCGGGCGTGGTCCGCTTTTCGACTGACGGCACCGGCGGACTGGGCCAGGCCGGCGACACCGGCCGTATCTTCATCACCGGGCAAGCGAACGACTCGTTCCTCGGTGGATGGGCGCTGGTCAACAGCACGGACTTTGCCAACTACCGCACCGCCACTGGCGTGGCGCAGTACGGCGCAACGGGTTACACCGCGTACGGCGCCGGCGCAGCCGCGACAGATTTTGTGGCCGGACGCATCGTCAACCAGACGGCCAACGTCACGCTGGGCACGGCGGGCACGCCGGCCAACTTCGAAATCCAGGCGCTTCGGATGGTGGGCGTGCGCGATCTGCTGTTCGCCAACGCCACCGATCGCCTGTACATCAGCAGCGGAGGCCTGCTGACCGACGGGAGCAACAGCGTGCGTAACGTCGGCAGCGCCACGACCCGCGGCGAGCTGACGGCCGGGCCTTCCACCGGGGCATCGGGCGCTTACGAACTGTTCCTTCACAACAATAGCAACACAACAACGATCCACTCGGTGATTGTCGACAACGGCGCGTCACCCGTTGCGGTCGTAAAGTCGCTCGACGGTGGCGTCAGCCTGACGGCAGTCAACACTTACACCGGTGGCACCAATGTCCTAAAGGGCACGCTGACGGCCGCAGCCGCCGGGTCGCTGGGCTCCGGCGATGTCCGTGTCAAAGACGGCCGACTGACGCTCAACCAGATCGGCTCGGTGAGTGGATCGACCGGCAAATACACCGTCGAGACCACCGGCGAGATATTCCTGAACTACGTCACCAATCCGTCCACGATCGCGACCGAACGGTTCGATCTCGGTTCGAGCGCAGTACTGATCGGCCGGCTCAGTGGCGCAGTGCCGGCGGCAAACGCCGGTATGAACGGGCTGACGCGAGTGGACAGCGCCACGTTCACAGGTACCCCGGCAGCCGGACAGGTATTGCTCGCCCCCGATGCGATCGTCGGCCACAACACGGCACTGAACAGTGCGTCCAATGGCGTCAATGACGGGACGATCATCAACACGATCGCGAACCTCGGCAGCAATGCAGACTTGTTCTTCGGTCTCAGCAACGACTTCAATGCCGGCGCGAGCCAGGGTGTTACGCTGGGCGTGGGTACGCCGTGGAAGGGCATGAGCACCGACCGGACCTCCCCTCGCCAGTTCCGCCAGGGCACTATCACCCTTAACAGCGATGTCATCTTCCAGGGCCTGCCCAACAACAATACTTACAGCCAGCTTCTGCTCGGAGATGGGACCAGCGCCACCAACGGAACGCTCACTTACGTGAATGCGACCGCCAGCCCGGTCAAGGCTTTCGTGCACGGCCGCGTTGATCTCAACGAAGTCGCTCCGACGATGCCCAGTTCCCTGACATGGGTGGTGACGCCGGGCGGATTCCTGTCCCTCAACCAGGCCAGCGTGCTTGGGTCCGATCTAGCGGTACCCGCCAACAACGCGAACATCCTGGTCCAGGCCGGCGGAACGGTGGATCTGGCCTCGACCGCCGGAGCGGCGATCAACGGCAACGTCGTCGTGGAAGCCGGCGGCGTCATCAACTTCAACGATAACGTATCGCTCACCGGGGCAGGCACGGTCACCGTTCGGCGTGACGGCGTGATGCAGATCCAGAACACCGACCCGATCCGTGGCACCCAGCCTTTCGTGTTCGAACCGCGTGCCGTGATCCGCCTCGTTGCCGATAGCATTCTGGGCCTCAGCACCCGCCTGTCCCCTTCGGCCACCTACGTCACTTACAACGCGAACCGAGTGCTTTCGAACCAGGCGACGCCCGAGAATCTCATCCTGGGCAACGGCGGCGTTCTCACGAACGACTCGCAGTCGGACCGGACCGCCAGTGCCGGTTTCGGACAGATCGTTGTCGGGTCCGGCGGTGTCACGTTCGCCGCAAGCAGCGGCACGCGATTCCGAATCCAGGAAGACTATGCCCTGGGCGCCAACACACTGACGATCGGCCTGAACGACGGCATCGATGGGAACCACAAGCTGGGCACCCTCAGCTTTAATGCTGGCGGCGGAACGGGTCTGCTCGGCAGCGTGATCGATGTAACCACTGGCGCGACGCTTCAGTTGGAGAATGACTTCGTCATCCCCAACGTGACCCGCGTGAATCTGCAGGCGGGATCGACGCTCGATGTGAACAACCGTACGGAACTGGTCGGTTCGCTGACGGGTGCTGGGACGGTACTGAGCAGCGCGGGTGGCTCAGCCACGTTCGTCATCGGCGCAGACAACTCCGACGCGACGTTCGCCGGTGCGTATGTCACGGGTGCACAGCAGGTGAACCTCTACAAAACTGGCACTGGACGCCAGGACCTGACCGGCGTCAGCACCACCACCGCGAATCTGCACGTCAACCAGGGCACGATCGTATTCAGCGGATTGGGCACCGGCCTCTTCGCGAACTATCAGGTGAACCGCGGCGGCACGCTGCTTCTGGACAACGCCGCTACGCCATTGAACAACCGCCTGGGCAGCAAGATTGTCCGTGCCGCCGGCGGCACGATCACCGTCAACGGTCATGCCTCCACCGCCGTCTCGGAACTGGTGGACTTCCGCTTTGACGGCGGTGGTGCCGGCGTTTTGAACCTCAATCCGACGGCCGGTGCGGGTGTCACGCTGAGCAGCGTTACGCTCGGTGCAAGAAGCATCAGCACGCTGATCGTCCGCGGCAATCAACTCGGCGCAACCCCTGGAGCGAACGTCGCTACGTTCGTAGCTACGACCACCTCCAACGCCGTCGGAGGCAACGGCCAGAACGCCTATGGGCTTGGTGCAGTGTCCATCCGGCCCGACATCCTCACCGATACGCCGTCCACCGGGGGCACCGCTCCCCTGTCCTTCGTCACCCAGCCGAGCACCACGAGCGGCTTCCGAGCTTTGCTGCCGTCCGAGTATGCGAGCATCGTTCGCAACGGCGACGCGCGCGAACATCTGCTGGTTGCGTCCAACACAACGTTCACGCCGACAACGCTTTTCAATAACCTCAACTACGCCGATACGAACAACTTTGAAACCTCGATAGGCTCGGTCACGGTAGAGCCCGGTGTCGCCGCGACGATCGCCCCAGTCGATAGCCGCAACATCGGCGGCGGCCGCAACCGATTGGTTGTCAGTTCGGGTGGCTTCCTCGTTCGCGACAATGGCTCGCTGACGATCAACGCCGCTTACCTCGACAACAGCAACTACTACTTCCACGTCAACGGCGCATCTGGCACCGCAACCGTTAACGCGACGATTCTTGGTGGCGGACTGACTAAGAGCGGAAGCGGGAAGCTCACGCTCGGCGACGGCGCGATCCGCTACCTCAGCGGGAACTTCTCGGTTAACGAGGGCACCCTCGAACTGGGTGCCAACAACGCCCCATTCACCAACACCGGCACCTCGACGATCGCGACGACCGCCCAGACGCTCTACCTCTCCAACGGAACGCTCGATCTCAAGGGCAACAGCGCGACGTTGAACAGCCTGATCAGCAGCAACTCTACGAACCTCAACGTCGGTACCGGCGGCACGCTGACGAACACCTCGGTCACGCCGGCCAATGTCACCGTCTACCAGAATGGCCAGCGTTTCGCGGGGAATGTGGCGGGGAACATCAACGTCACCAAGTCGGGCACCGGCAACTGGGAAGTCCTCGACGAGTATGCCTACACCGGCACGACCACCGTCCGCGGCGGCGGCATGGTGCTTCGCGAGCGGGGCCGTCTCCTGAACACGACCGCGATCGATCTTCGAACGACCACGCTGACCCTCGACCTGAGCTACTGGAACAATCTGGCACCGGTCACCAATCGCATTCCGGCGGCGGCACCCCTCACCATGCGCGGCTCGACCCTCGAGTTCCGCGGGTTTGACGGCCACCAGACCACGCAGACCGTCAACTCGATTACGATCGCTTCGGGTGCCAACTACATCAACAGCTTCCCGCAGTGGGCAGGCTCGGCCGAACTCTCGATCGGAAACCTGTCGCGAGGCGGCACCTTCACAACCGTGGACTTCCGCGGCAATAACGGAATCGGAAACCTGGGCCGTTATGGCCCGCAGGGCTTCTTCCATCAGGACGCCCGCATTCTCCTGGGACAGCTCAATGGCGGTGCAGTCCCCACTGCCAACCCGGCCAACCCCGCGACCACCACCAACGGCTTCTTCGGGGCCTGGGCCGTGGTCAACGAAGACACGTTTGCCACTTACGTCACACCGCCCGCCGGGCCGCTGCCGACCAACTTGCAGAGCATCGGCGGCGTAGTCGGCTACGGAGCCAACTACGGCACCGGGGCGACGTCGCCGGCTTACGTCAGCGGCGTGCTCGCTGCCAGTTACTCAGCCGCCGCGGGCAACGTGAACATTGTTGACGTCAGTGCCAGCTTCGCTCTACCCGCGGGAAACAACTTCGTCGGCGCCATGCGCCTCAGCGGCAATACAACGCGCGACGTCACCTTCGCCGCGGCCGGCAACATCCTCAACATCGAATCTGGCGGCCTGGTCCGCAGCAACAACAACAACGGAACGAACATCGGAACGACCGCAGTGCGCGGCGTGCTCACCGCGGGTGGTGCCGCCGCGGGCAGCGGCGATACCGTCCCGCTTTACGCTCACTTCAATCAGGGTACCAACACCATCCATTCGGTCGTCGCCGATCCCGACGCCGATACCAAACTCGCACTCGTCAAGTCGCTTGGCGGCAACCTCGTGCTGACCGCGACCAACACGTACACAGGCCCGACCGTCATCAACGGCGGCCGCATCGTCGCCGCGACCACTACTGCCGCCGACGGCACGAGTGTTTATGCCGTGCCCACCGACGTCACCATCAATGGCGGAAGCACAGCAGGCTCGGCGCTGCAGCTCAACGCGTCCCGGCAGATTCGAAACGGAATCAATATCACCTTCAACGGCGGCGGGTTCCTCGACCTCCCGGCGGTCGACAACTCGGTCAACGAGGTTGGCAATCTGACGGTGAACTGGGATGGTGCCAGCGCGAATAACTTCATCAGTGCACAGGCCCTGGTCGACAACACGACCCTGACCACGAAGTTGATCGTCGGCGGCAACATCACCGTAACCAACGACGTTCTGGCACACACGCCGACGATTCCCGCCGCCACGACCGCCAATACCGCCCGCGTGTCCAACATCCTGCTCGAGTTCACGCCCGGCGCACACACCATCGATACCTCGGGCACCGGCCTCACCGGATTGGCACTGACCGCCAATATGGTCAACAGTGCCGGCGTCACGCTCAACAAGACCGGGCCGACGATGCTCATCCTCAACGCCCCGGGCCTGGCCTCGGTCGCGCAGTTTGCCGGTGTAATGAATGTGAACAATGGCCAGGTTCGTCTCGATAACAACACGACGCTCGCCGCGACCTCCACCCTGAACGTCGCTGCCGGCGCAGCCCTGATTGGCAACGTCAACGGCAATCCCATCTTCAACGCGACGATCAACGGCGGCGTTCTGGGGACTGTCGCCAATACGATGACCATCGGTTCCGCGACCAGTACGCTCGCAGTCACTGCCCCCTCGGAAGTGAGGTTGCACGACTTCTATCAGCTGACGACCGGCCGGCAGATCGTGATAAACAGCATCGTCTCGGGTGCGGGCGCACTGAGCATCGTCGGCAGCGAGGTGGCCGGGCAGAACAACTCGTTCACCCTCACCAACGCGGCCAACACCTACGGCGGCGCGATTACCGTCAACACCAACGTCAATCTGATCTCGCAGAGTGCGACCAAGGTCGGCAGCGCGATCGGAACCGCGACGATCGAGCTGCTGAGCGGCGAGTTGCGAATTCGTGACAACGGTACCGGCAGTAACAGCACGCTGGCTTACGGGAACGCAATCAACGTCGCCGCGAACGCCAGACCCAGCATTAACATCGATCGAGTAGACGCCAATACCAACAACACCATTGCACTGGGAGCGCTGAACCTGGGCGCTTCTTCGACTCTTACCGTAAACACCGCCAACGGATACGGCGCATCATTTACGGGGACCACGGTGCCCGCTTCGGGGACCGTCACGCTGAACAGCGCGGCGAGCATCAATCTCGGGTCGCTTGTCGGCGGTGCGAACGTGGTTAAGTCCAACGCCGGCACCGTCAGCGTGGGTAACATCGCCGCCACCCACTCGGGAAGCTGGGCGATCAACGGCGGCACCGTCCGACTGACGGCCGCCGGCAATCCGCTCAACAGCAATCCCATCTCCATCCGCACCAGCGGTGCACTTCAGGCCGATCCGGGCACCGGCACGCTGGCGCTCAACCAGAACCTGGGCAACGTGACCGGTACGCTGCGTGCTACCAGCGGTCTGTTCGACCTGACGGCCGCCAACGGCACCGGCATCATCCAGGGTGCCGCAAGTTTCACCGCCAACGGCGTCGCCGGCCAGCTTCGCGAAGGACGGCTCGCTGGTGCCGCCGACTTCACCACGCCAAATCCTGCCAACTTCGGCCTTTCGTCTTATCCCCGCATGGGTCAGACAAACGCAGTGACCCAGAACGCACACACTGGTTGGCAGGACAATACGACCTGGGTCTACACCGGACAGTTCTTCGACGCCGACGGAAGCTTTGCTTTCGCAGAAACCATCGACGATTCCGTGCAAATCCGCATTGACGGGGTCGTTCGACTTCAGAACGGCACTTACAACGTTGCCACAACCACAGGTTCGACCGCGGGCATGAATCCCACCGGCACCGCCGCCGCCGGGGCCAACGCCAGCGGTGGGACGACGAACTTCGGCATGGGGCCGCTGGCCGACGGATGGCATGACTTTGAAATTCGCGTGGGTAACGGCACCGGCGGGGGTGGACCATTCGCAATGACTGGCTTCAGCAACTTTTATGGCATCGGGTTCTATGACGGTACCGATCCCGCCAAGCTCACCACTGCAGCGGGCACCACTTACGAGCGACTGGACGAACTGCTGTCGAGCCGATTCCGGACCACGGAAATTGGCGGTACCCTCCAGGCCGACGCCGGAGCCGAACTGAAACTGGTAGGCTTTGTAAACATGGAAGCGCTGGTACTGAACGGCGCCGCCGCGCACATCAACATCACTGGCACCAGTGGTGTCAGCAACGCCAACTGGCTGCAAAACCTTTCCGCCACCTCCAGCACGATGACGGTTGCCGGTACGCATGTCGTCAGCATTCAAAACGTGCTCGACCTCGTCGCCGGCAGCACGACAGTCAAGGAAGGCACCGGCACACTGGAACTGAAGAATGTGGTGTCTGTGGCCGGCCGCACCGGTGGTATCACGGTCAACAACGGCACGCTCCGCGGCACCGGGACGGTGCTCGGTCCGGTCACCATCGCGGCAGCTGGAACGTTGTCGCCCGGGTTCAGCGCCGGACTGCTGAGTACGGGAGCTCTTACGCTGGCCGCAGATTCCGATCTGGTCATCGAGCTCAACGGCACCACGGCCGGAACGCAATACGATCAGGTGAATGTCACCGGCGCAGTCAACCTGACCGGTGCAAACCTCGCGCTGTCGCTGGGCTTCACACCCGCAATCGGCACCACGTTCACCATCATCGCAAACGACCAGGTCGATCCCGTCGTAGGCGAGTTCGTCGGCCTCACGGAGCTTTCCAGTTTCACTACCGGCGGTGTGGAGTTCTCAATCTCCTACGCCGGCGGAACAGGCAACGACGTAGTCCTGACAGCGATCCCCGAACCCGCGACGGCTGGCATAATGGCCCTCGCCGGCCTCGGGCTGCTCTCCCGTCGACGTCGCCGATGCCATCGCTGACCAGAGGTTCGTCGGCCGCACCGCCGAGACGGTCATTCCATGGGAGTATCGCGTCGAAGCCGCTCAAACCCGGCAACTTCGTCAACAGCGCCAACAGCGAACGCTGACCACGCCATCCAGTGAGATCCCCTGCAAGAAGCTAAAAGCAATAGACCACGACGCCGCAAGGTCGCGGCGTCGTGGTCTGTAACCTTGGGTCGAAGCGAGGGTGGGTAACCGAATGGCCTCAGAGGGGTCCGAACAGGGTGCTGATTTCGCGGGGATTTCGAAGCTCGGCAAGAGAAATGGCGCACAAAGCGGCGCAGTCGATTCCGACCCCACCCGACTGGTGGCCGTCTGGTCGAATCTGTCCGACGATGCCCGCAGGCTGGTGATGCGTCTGCTGGAAGGATGATGCACCCCGACACAATGGTCTCGGTCGGCGCGGGCCTGGATGTTCGGGAACAGCGCCGAACATCCGCCCGGACGCCGCTGACGCTACACCACGCGAAGAAGTCTCCCCAGCTCTTTCCCAAGATGGCGAACGTAGGCGGTTCGAATCTTCTGCCGAAATGCCGAATGTTTGGCGAGTTTCGACAATTCGGCGTGGACATTTCTCCATTCGGACGCACCCGGGTCGAAGTTTGCCCCCGTGGCTCCCAGGTTGACCCAGAATCGCATCCGCAGTGCCGATTTCCATAAGTGTATAAGCCCCCGGCGGACTGCCGGGCTTGGATTGGGGTGGTCGTAATCGATGTCGATGATGACTTCGTGCGCACCGGTGGCGGTAGCGCGGTGCAGAAACTGGTCGATCTCAGGCTCACTGCAATTCTCTTCCTTCATGATGTACTTGAGCACCACCCGGCAGCCGGTCCGGACGAACTCGTCGAGGTTTCGCCATACGACTGGCAGAAGGTCTTTTCCCTTCATTGCTTTCCAAGTGGCCGGATAACCGGCGTCGAGCGAGCAGAGGATGTTGATCCGTTTTGTAGCGATACCCTCGCGAATCGCCCGGGGCAGGATGGTGCCGTTGGTGTGAACCCAGGTCGTCCCACCTGCCAGAGTCGCGAAGGTCAGGATTTGGTCGAACTCCCGATAGATCGTTGGCTCGCCGCCGCCCCAGTCGAATGTCGCACCGGGATCGAGGAACCTGGCGGCGGAAAGCTGTCGCAGTGCGGGAAGGACCAGGTACGGCGTGAACCCGTCGCGGAAAACCGCCGGGTCGGCCGTCTGCAGGAAGCAATAGTTGCACTCGATGTTGCAGTGAGAGAAGTGGGCGATCGCGACCAGCGCAATCGGGTAGTTTGGCGTTTTCCAAACGCGCTTGACCAAGTGCGGGCAACCCCGGCACGCGGCATGACCATCCCCCTGATTCTCGCGAATGATCCGCGTTCGCGCCGCCGCGATCGCGGTCAGATCGAGTGTGCCGCCGTTGTAGTCGCACAAGTGCGGAAAACCGGTTCCATGGTGGACGATCAGGCAGGCGTTCAGGCTCCGCCGGTTGAACGCCAGCCCATGTTCCAGCCAGGGGCAACTGTGGTAGGGCTGACTACGATCCACCAGCGGTGGCGGATCGTTTAGCGTGGGCAACGTGGATAAAACCTTGAGTTGCACGATGCTCATGAACTTCACACCACCGGTGGAATCTCGAGCGAGCTGACGAGGGACCGATGCGCGGCCGCCTGGCGTATTGCCGCAAACGCCCCGCGGAACCCATCGACTGTTCTCTCCAATTCGGCATCGCCATGAGCGGCACTGGGCAACATGAACCCGCGAAAGGTCAGTATGCCTCGGGCCAGCAGCTCCCGGTGCAGCAGTGTGCGAAGCAGTGTTCTGCGGTTGAGGTCAGGCTCATTGAATCGGTAGACCATTCGGTAGGGCGGGCTGACCAGTTCGCCGTCCATTCCCGACTCGACGCTGCACTCCGCGACGGCAGCGCGCAGACGCTCGCCAAACGAGGCTACTTTCGCCGGGATATCCTCCCGTTGATAGATCTGGAGTGCAGCACGCGCCGCCGCGAGGGAGTACGCGTCGCTCTTGAAGGTCGGGTGATAAAAGATCCTCGCGACGTGGTCCATCACCTCTCTCTGGCCCACCAGCGCAGCCAGTGGCATGCCGGAGGTCAACGCCTTACCGAAGCAAGCCAGGTCCGGCGTGACACCCGTTGCATTCTGTACGTTGCCGCCGGGATGCCGAAAGCCGGTCATGATCTCGTCGAAGATCAGCACGGTGCCATGGGCCTGGCACATCAACTTTAACGATCGCAGAAACACAGCGTCGGCAACCTGCACGGGACCATCGACACCCTCGACCTGTGCCGCCGGCTCCAGGATGACCCCGGCAATCTGCACCGGATGATGTTCGAACAGCCGTGAAACCTCCGCCAGGTCGTTCGGAGCAAATCGGATGGCGCGGCAAGTCGCCGACGGATCGTGAAGCGATTTCTCGAACACAGGCGCGAAAGGCTCCTGCCATCCGCTGTATCCGCTGAAGAGAATCAGGGGACGTCCGGTCTTCACGCGGGCCAGTCGGACCGCTGCCGTGCAGACGTCAGATCCGTTCTTTCCGAACAGTACTTTCTGGGCGTTTGGAATCATCTCGCCAAGCTGATACGCCACTTCGATCTCCAACTCAGTCGGCAAGCTGAGGATTGCCCCATTACAAAGCGATTGGGCGACGGCCTCGCGGATCTCCGGATGCGCATAGCCCAGAAGCGCCGATCCCCATCCCATCACATAATCAATCCATTCGTTGCCGTCGCCGTCGCGCACGCGGCAGCCGGCGGCTTCTCGGAGGAACAACGGATAGGGACGGTCGGAAGCCCCTCGCGTCACACCGCCGCTGGGCAAGTAGAACGACGACCCGATCAGGCTCCCGATCTGAAAGTAACCGGCCGCGTTGGAACCCTCGGCCGGCTCGGCGGCAACTTGAACCACCAGGGACTCGACATTCTGATGCTCGAACCAGGTGACGTTCTGCTCGACCAGATTAAACGAAACGTCCTGCACGGCGCCGCCCAGCCCCAGGCGGGGCTCGACCGAGTGCAGGACGTAGAAAGTGGTCTCCTCACCCGGAAGGATGTCGCGTGGCACACGCACCATGTGGCGAATTGCCCCGTCCACTCGCATGACCAGGTCCACAGATCGCCCCTTTGGCTCGTCCGCGCGCCAAGTGCGCGTGCCGACGTTGCGGACATGAACATAGACCGCTTGTGCCGAAGATTGAGGCCAGCGCGATGGCACATTGTGCCCGACCCATTCGACGCCGTAGAGATGAGGTGCGGACTGGCTCAAGCAAACATCTCCCCGTCGGCGAGGTCCCGCCGAAACAGTTCGATCGATCGCCACAATGGGATCGGGCGGACCTGATACTGCAGTTCGACCGCAAGAGATGTCGCGGGGCCGGTAACCGCCGGTGGCGGCCATTCCAGCACGAAATGGCACCGCTCCCCCCGGCATCACGTCGCACCGCAGCCCTTCGGCGATTGCGACATGGTTTCCGAGTTGGAATCGAAGGCGCACGCCGATCCCGATACCAGACCTGATCCACGGTCGGCGGCCGGTGTTCTCGACCTGCGCGCCAAACTTGCTTGAGTGATCGCGCCAATGGCAACTCGCGCGTGACCAGCCGTGCCGAACACCATCGATCGCCACGCGGTGGTAGCCGCAATTCAGGAGGTGGCTGAACCCGGCCTTCTGAAACGCGTCGCAGCATGGTCTGGTGCAGCCTGTCGAGCGTGATCGGGATGTCGATCCGCGCCGGGCAACGGCAGGTCTGCTGCACGCATCCAGAGCACGTCGAAGGCCCCTGTGGCTGAAGGCGGAAGTACTCCACGTCTTCCCACGTCTCGTAAGGCGAGGTGCGATACACGCCACCCATGTACGCAGCGCGAAATAGCCAAGCCACGGGCAGCCCCTGGCTGCACGTCGGCTCACATTCGCCGCAGCGGCTGCAGAGCGACGTCGTCATCTCGGCAATACGCAGTGCGTGTGGACCCGCCTCCGGTCGCGTTGCGATTCTTTCGGCGACGCCGGCGGATGCGTTCTCGATCGCTTCTTCAACGCTTGCCGTACCGGGTAGCACGCAAGAGACCTCCGGGTTCTCCAGGATCGCACGAAGGGCCTCGCCGGCGGCTACGCCCGGAGGGACCGCCGCTGAGCCGTCCGGCGGAGGGAATGCTTTGCTGGGCGTCAGCATCCCGGCGGCTAGCGGAAGCATGATCATCAGTCCCATTCCCTTCGCCTTGCAGAGCGGAAACAGTTCCTCCCGCGTTCGGCGGATGTCTTCAAAGTGCCAGCTTGCCGGCGGATTCAGCGTCAGCGAATGAAACCCGAGCACGTTGTACGAGAGCATGATCGCATCAAACGCACCCGACTCAATCAGACGCCGCGCGAACTCAGGCTTCCCGTGGGTGGTGCAGAAGATGGCCCCCAGCCGGCCGGTTGCCTTCATCTTCTGGAGGAACTCCACCATCCCGTCTTTGCCCCAGATGTTCTCCTGGCCCGCCTCCCGGTCTTCGACACTCGCGATGCCGAACAGCTCCAGCCGATCGGTCTTCAGCATTCGGCAGGTGGATTCGAAGAGCCGCTCAAAATGTCGAACCTTGCCGGTCGCATTTCCGGAGGTGTCGTATCCATTCGATGCGACGATGATTTTCCGACCCGATCGCAGGACTGCCTCGGCCACAAGGCGATCGGCACCTTCGTAGTCCGGTGCCGTATGGACGATGCTGACACCGCGATCAAAGCCCGCAAGGAGCGTATCAATCGCCTGCGTCCGCGGTACACGACGCAGTTGCGCGGTGCCGAACCCGACACAGGAGACTTGAATGCCGGAGGATCCGAGGGGACGAAACTGCATAACAAAAGCCCACTTGCCGTTACACAGGGGATGATACCGCCATGAGCATCCCCCAGTTTCGACTCGCATTCCACATGGCGGGAAGAAACAAGGAAATTTTCGGAGACTACTTTCGGTACTTGTTTGTTGATAGCAGAGAACGACATGAACGTTCAGCACCGTTTATGAACGCTATCCGCTGAAGCTCGGGTATGATGGGCAATCATGCCAATCAGCCGCCTCCTCGCTGCGTTCGGAGTCGTTGTTTCATTCGTTTCAACTCTGGCTGCGACAGCCGCCGACCCCGTGTTTTCCGGTCCGCAGGCGGGCGAGAAAGTCAGCCCATTCAAGATCGTCGATTTCGTCGGCGGGAACGCTGGTAAAGAGCGCGAGGTGGTCGCCGCGGCCGACGAGACGCCGGTCACGATCATCTTCGTGCACGGCATCGAACGGTCCATCCTGCCTCTGCTAACCACCCTTGACGAATACGGCCACCGACGCCGCGAGACGCTACGCATGGTGATCGTGCTGCTATCGGGCGACCGCGCAGATGCCGAGAAGCGCCTGCCGGCAGTGAACGGATCGATCAAACTTCATACCCCGATGGCTCTGTCCGTCGATGGTGCCGAGGGTCCCGGCAACTACGGCCTGAACAAAGCCTGCCTGATGACGGTGCTGGTGGCGAGCAAGAACATCGCGACTGCGAACTTCGCCCTGATACAGCCGGGCATCGCCGACGCACCAACGGTCATCAAGGCGATGGCGGCGGCATCGGGTGATGGGAATCCGCCGACCCCGGAGGCGTTACAGGCCGAGCGTGCCAAACGGACCGGCGCAATCGGTGGGATGCGTCGTGGCGCGACGCAGCCTGCGGTCAGTCAACCGGCCAGTGGTCCGACGACGAAGCCTGCCGCCGTCCATCTTCCCGGGGCAGCCCCAACCGATGAAAAGTTGATGGGTTTACTCCGTTCGTTCATACAGCGGGCCAACGACGACGCCCGAGTGGACCAGGTTGTGAAAGAGGTCGAGGCGTATGTGAAGGACGATTCTGCCCTGAAGAAGCAGGCGATCGACGGTTGGGTACGTGTGTTGCACCTCAAGTACGGCACCGATTACGCCCAGAAGGCCGGCAAGGACCTGGTCGATCGTCTACAGAAGCCGAAGGAATGACGCCGCCCCGTGAACATCGGTGTCAACAACGCTGGTCGCAAACTATGTTGTCGGTGGGATGGAGTATGTCCAACGGTACGACCACTTTAGTCGCCGCCGGCGTGTTGCTGGCCGTCCTGACCGGCGGACGCCAGTTGACGTCGCGGTCTCCGGCTGCGCCACGCGACCCGCTACTCGCTTCGCTTGCTGTCCCTTCGTCCACTCCAGCAAATCGCCCTGCTGAGGAGCCGATTGGATTTGCCACCCACGTTCTCCCCATTCTCACAAAGGCCGGCTGTAACAGCGGCGCGTGCCACGGAGCTGCGACCGGGCAGGGCGGGTTTCGACTCAGCCTGCTCGGCTACGATCCACAACAGGATTTCCTGAACATCACCCGTGAACAGTCCGGTCGGCGGATCGATCTCGTCTCGCCGGTCGACAGCCTTCTCCTTCGCAAGCCCGACCGAGGCTTGCCGCACAAGGGCGGAATGAAGTTGGAGAGCGGCAGTGCTGACCACGCCGCGATAGCAGCATGGATCGCCGGCGGTGCGTCTTTCGGCCCGCCGGACTTGCGGGTAGCCGCAATCGATGTCTCGCCCGCCGATGTGCTGTTGATGTCGACAGACCAATCGGTGCAGTTGAAGGTGCAGGCGACACTTTCCGACGGCAGGGTGCTTGCCGTGACGAATCACGCTTTGTACGCGCCGAACGATCCCGCGATCGCCGAGGCCTCTGTGGGCGGCAAGATTTCGGTCCGACGGCGGGGGACGACCGCTGTGATGGTCCGTTTTGGTGGTCAGGTCGCGGCGGTTCGCGTAGGCGTACCCCGGCGCGATGCACCGCTTGCTGCCGCCGATATCGACTTCGAACCGCGGAACTACATCGACCAGGCTGTTCTCTCCGAATTGCAGCGGCAGCGTGTCCCGCCATCGCCGCTGGCGGACGACGCACAATTCCTCCGCCGCATCCATCTCGATCTGATCGGCCGACTTCCGACACCTTCGGAGGTGCGTGCTTTTGTCGCCCAGCCTTCGACACCGGCCTCGCGTCGAAAGGTCATTGCTGATCTCCTCGCCCAGCCGGAGATGCCGGACCTCTGGACGCTTCGCCTCGCAGACCTGTTACAGGTTGACTCCAAACGTCTCGGCGATGTGCCGGCTCGAACGTATCACCAATGGCTGCGCGAGCAGGTGGCGACGAACACGCCATTCGATCGCGTTGTGCGGGAACTGCTGACGGCCGAGGGAGACATGGCGACGGTCGGCCCGGCGAACTTCCACCGCATCGCCCGCGATCCGCGCGATACCGCCGAAGCCGTGGCCGGCACCTTGTTGGGCGTGCGTATTGCGTGCGCCAGGTGCCATGCCCATCCCGTTGCCGCCTGGACCCAGGACGACTACTACGGGTTTGCGGCGTTCTTTGCCCGCACAGAGCAAGCCGGCAATCGTGTCACGGCGATCGATCGCGGTGAGGTCCTGCACCCGAAGACCAACAAGCCGGTCGCGGCGCGACTTCTGGGTGCGGCGGCGTCACTGACCGACGCGCCCGGCATCGACCGCCGTGTGGCGCTGGCCGACTGGGTCGTGTCGCCTGGCAACCCCATGCTCGCTCGCGTGACGGTCAATCGGGTCTGGCGGCACATGACCGGCCGGGGACTCGTCGAGCCGGTGGACGACCTTCGGCCGACCAATCCGCCATCGAATCCGGCCCTGCTCGATGCGCTTGCGGCCGACTTCATCGCCAACGGCTACGACGTGCGGCGGCTCATCCAGACGATCGCCGAGTCGCGCACCTACCAGGCTTCGTCGATATCGACCGACGCCAACCGAGACGACGATCGGCTGCATTCGCACGCGTTCGTCCGGCCACTGGCACCGCAAGTGATGGCCGACGCGATCAGCCAGGCGACCGGCGTTCCCGACGATTATCCGGGCCACGCCGCCGGAACCCGCGCGGTGCAATTGATCGACGCGCGCACGCCGTCCGAGACGTTGGACGTGCTCGGCCGCTGCACCCGCGAGACAGGCTGTGACCAGGAGTCGGCCGGTGGCGGCTTGTCGCAGGCGCTGCATTTGATCAATGGAAAGTCGATCAACGGGAAGCTCAAAGGCGGGTCGATTGAGGGCCTGATAAAGGCTTCGACGGCGGTGGAACCGGTGATCGACGAGCTTTTCCTTCGTACGCTCAGTCGCTTTCCGACGAAGAACGAGAAGGATTACTGCCTGAAGAAGTTTGCCGAGGCCGCGGGTCGCCGCGAAGCGGCGGAAGACTTGCTTTGGGTGTTGTTAAACACGCGAGAGTTTGGCTTCAATCATTGAGCGGCGTTGTCAGGTCTCCGTCCCACTGGGTACCGGAGCAGGGAAGAGTACCGCGGAGAACACCATGAACCCATCTCCCACAACTCGACGCGACGGAATCCGCCGGCGCGACGTGCTTCATCTGGGCATGCTCTCCTGTTTGGGGCTGAGCTTCGCCGATGTCCTGCGGCTACGGTCGGCAGGCGCGGCAGATTCTCCGGCGAAGCGAACCGCCAAGGCCAAATCGTGCATCGTCATCTGGCTTGACGGAGGACCGAGCCATATAGACACCTTCGACCCCAAGCCCGATGCCCCGGCCGAAGTTCGTGGCGACTTCAAGGCGATTTCCACCGCGGTCGATGGCATTCGCATTTGCGAACATCTCCCGTTGACGGCCGGCGTCATGAAAGACGTCGCCGTTATTCGCTCGGTCACACACGAGCTCGGCAATCACGACACCGGCAGCCATTTCCTGTTGACTGGGCATCGGCCGACACCTGTGATGGAGTTCCCGAGTCTCGGGAGCCTCGTCGCGAGGCAACGCGGCTTCGGCGGCGCGCTGCCGCCTTACCTGGCGATTCCCGGCGCGGTTCGGGCGGCGGGGCCGGGTTACTTTCCCGGTGCGTTCGCGCCGTTCTCCGTCGGCGGCGATCCTTCGAAGCCGGACTACAGCGTTCGCGATCTCATCCCCCCGGAAGGTGTGACTTTCGATCGCGTCGACCGGCGGCGCGAGATGCTCGGCCAGCTTGACGGATTCTCTCGTCAGGTCGAACAGGGCCCGGCTACTGCTAGCCGCGACGCGTTCTACGAGCAGGCATACACTTTGATGACATCGCCGGCTGCCAAGGCAGCGCTGGATCTCTCGCAGGAGCCGCAGGCGGTACGCCAGCGCTACGGGCGCAACCGATTGGGAGCGAGCTGCCTCTTCGCCCGTCGCTTGGTGGAGGCGGGCGCGGGGTTTGTCACCGTGATCGACAAGGGATGGGATAACCACCAGCAGATCTTCCGCGAGCTGCCGGATTCACGCTTTCCCGGCAGCGGCAAGTTGCCGTCGCTCGACCGCGCCTATGCAGCACTGATCGACGACCTCCGTGAGCGAGGACTGCTCGATAGCACGCTGGTTGTGCTGATGGGCGAGTTCGGGCGGACGCCAAAGATCAACAGCAGCGCCGGTCGCGATCATTGGCCGCGGGCGGGCTTCGCCTGTCTCGCCGGCGGCGGTGTGAAAGGTGGACAGGTGATCGGTGCAACCGACGCTTGGGGCCAGTCGCCGATTGACACACCTGTCAGTCCGGAAGACCTCGCGTGCAGCATTCTGACGCTGCTCGGCATCGACCCCACGCGGCAGTACACCACCGCCGACGGGCGGCCCATAAAGATTTTGGATGCCGGACGCATGGTTCCCGGGCTGGTGTGAGTAGACCTGACGGTCTGAAGGCATGCCCGCGGTGTGATCAGATCAAGCACGAGGCGCGGCATGATGCGATACAAACCTGGCTCCCTTCTGGCCGGCCTGTTCGCCACCCTCGTGGTGATGCCGCTCTCAGTCGCGTTCGCGCAGGATCCTTCCACCCGAGCTCGGACCACGCCCGTCGTCGCCTGCGCATACAGCCCCAACGGCGGATCGCTCGTCATTGCCCGCCATGATCGCGTGGAAGTTCGCAACGTCCTCGCCGGCGATTCTCGCACGCTCGATATAAAGATCCCGCGTGCCGCCGCGATTGCGTTCGACCCCACCGGCCAGCTCCTAGCCGTTGCAGGCGGAACGCCGGGTGAGTCAGGAGTGGTCATCCTTTGGGACTTCAAGGCAAGCAAGTCGCTTGCGAAAGTCGAGGGCATGACCGATCTGGCGACCGCCGTCGCGTTCAGCCCGGACGGATCGCTGTTGGCCGTCGGCAGCGCCGATCGTACGGTCAGGTTGACGCGAATTGATCGCAAACGCGACGCGCTGCAGACCAGGTCGGCCGGCGTGCTCGTCGGCCACGGCGGGGCGGTGACTTCGGTCGTCTTCAGCCCCGACAGCAAGCTCATCGCGACGTCCAGCGTCGACCGCTCGATCAAAGTCTGGACCGTCACCGATGGGGCACTCCTCCGCACGCTCTCGAACCATACCGATTCCGTCCATGCAATCGCCGGCCGATCACACTCGGATCCGAAAGCGCCTTGGACGATCGCCTCGGCCAGCGATGACCGAACGGTTCGCATCTGGCAGCCGGGCATCGGGCGAATGGTCCGCATCGTCCGAGGACACGAAGGCCCGGTGCTCGCCGTAGCATGGGCCGCGGACGGCAAGACGCTCCTTTCACTCGGCACGGAGGGCATCGTCCGCGCCATCGAATGCGACGGCGATCAGATCCTGCGGAGCGTCCCGGCCCACGCCGACTGGGGATATGCGATAGCCGTCAGCCCGGACGGCCGATCGTTCGCTACCGGGGGATGGGCGGGCGATGTCGTGATATGGAAGATCGACAAATCGGGCTCAATCAGCCCAGCAGACTCCAAGCCCGGGTCCACTCGGTGACGTCACCCGTGCAATACCACAATAGCCGTGGATGTAGCACCGGGGTTCTGGAGCTTTGATCGGTGTGGCGTCTCGGAACGATTCTTGCCAAGGCACAAGGCAGCGGCCGTCCACCTCGTCGACGACGAGATCGGGAGCAGCTACCGGCGCTGCCGAATCGGCTGCTAAAGTGCGCGCGGTCCGATGGTCAGCGCGAAAGCCGTTAACAGGGCAGCGAGGTGAGTCGGTTCATAAAATCCGTCCGATGAGTGTCGGGTGTAGGCAGAACCGGGGACACAATCGCTAGTTGCGGAAGCCCTTCTCAGTGCCGGAGCGTTTACCGTCGTCTTTGAGCGTGCCCGGCTTCCATTCCCGTGCGATATCCAGATCGGCGGCGACCTGAGTGGTCAACGCGGTCACGTCCACATAGCCCAAGCGGTTGTAGAGCGCGGGAACGTAGTGAGCGTCGCGAACGGCGGCGTATCGCTTCCAGTGCGACAGGGCGTCGTTAAAGTGACGAATCGCCGCGTCATGGTCGAACTTGCCGCCGGTGGAATCGAAAATCGCCAGCGCGCACGCGCCACGGATCTTGGCCGCGTAGTAGCGGCCAAGCCAGGCCAGCGCCTCGCAGTCGTTCATGTTCTTGCGGAGCTCGGCGTCCGCCGTCGCAGCCTCGCGAAGAGCGTCGAGCGATGCGAAGGTCTGTGCCGCCGCGCCGTCCAGAGCGTCGGCGATTTCGAGCGGCGTCGTCTGCTCCATCGGTTTACGGGCGACGAGGCGAGCCCGCCAATCGCGGATGCACAACACCTCAGAGCCTGGCATGGAGCTTCCCTCCATGAAGTGTCTCGCAGTGTAGAAGCCCTGACCTTTGCTCCTTCGATGGCTCCAGCACGCCTCGGGAAACCACTTGAGATCGATGTCGCCCCAGAAAAATCGGGTGGTCAGTGGCATGACCTGCGATGCTCCCTGGAGGGCTCGGAAAAGATGAGTTGATGAGGCCTTGGGATGGCGGGCGGCCAGCAGTCGCTCGAAGTGCGAGTCCGTCAGCGACGGATCGTACGCCAGACGACCCCAGAGCATGAACGAGTACCACTGCTTCTCCATCACCAGCGGGCGCGTGCCGGGGTCGGGATTGCGTTCGAGGAAGTCGCGTCCCCAGACGTAGCCGTCCGGTCCCATATAGAAGCCGGCGATCTTGTCCGCCGGGGGAATGTTCAGGATGTATTCTCGGGCGTACGTCGGATCGCCGAAGCGGAAGGTGTAGATGTCGTCGTTGCGTACCGTAAGCCAGGTCTTTCTGCCGGGAGCCAGGTTTTCCAGCAGCGGCTTGATGAATTGGGGCTTCGTGATCGAATACATGTGCGCGACGGAGTATTTGAAGCTGAACTCGAACGGCCCCGGGTACTCCTTAAACGCGTCCAGGATGTCGCTCTGCGCGGTCCAATGGAAGCGATGGATCATGCCGAACTGGCGCTTGGGATCATCCTTCAATGCGTCGCGCACCCCTTCGCCGTAGGTGTCCCACAGCCACGCTTCCTTGACCTTGGAATCCATATTGTTCGGCATGCCCTCGCCGGCGGTGATGCCCATGCCGGCGAGCAGCGGGTAGGTCTTGACCGTCTCGCGCACGCTGGCGCGGAAGTACTTCTTTGTGATCTCGTTGTCCAGATCGTTCGTGATGCCGTGCTTGCCTTCGGCACCGAACGTGAACACGTTCCAAGTAAAAACATAAACCTGAATGCCTCGGTCTGCGGCCTGCTGCATGACCCACCGCCAGAACTCGATCTTCTCGTCGATCGTGATGCGCTTCACGACCTCGCGGTTAGCGAGCATCGCCGGGCGGACCATGTCGGAGCCGGAGAAGCTGAAGGTGTCATCAAGCTTGGCACGGGTGCGCCAGACATCGTTCAGTGCGACCTCGGGGAACTCCGGAACCTTCACCAGCGATGGGAACGGATGGAGACTCCAGAGCGAAAGCACGTTGTAGCGATGCCGCGCCATGGCATCGAGAAACGAGGTCCAAAACTCTCGCTCCCACATCTCCGGGATATTCGCCTGTGCCGCATCCGAGCAGTCCGTGTAGCTCGGCGTACGCAGATCGAGAGGGATATTTAACTTGATGCCGCGCTTCGCGATGTGTGGCTTGTGGTCGGAGTCCGTCAGCGAATCGAGCGTTCCCGTGCGGATCGCTTCGGCAATATCCAGCCCGCCATACATTGCGCCTACGGGGTCGGCGCCGAGCACCGTGATGACACGGCGTCGGCCCTGCGTTTGCACGCGAAGGCGATAGCTCTGTGCAGTGGCGTTGTCGTCATTTCCGACGGTAACGGAAATACGAGTCGCATCGGCGTCCCTGCTTAAAGACATGCCCCTTGCTGCTGCTTCACGCCGTATCTCTTCGCCGGCAAAACTGCCCGGCCTCCCTGCTGCGGGATCGGTGGCCAAATCGAGGCTCGCCGCGATCACGGAAGTCGCAAAGATCCAACTGAGGAATGCCAGCCGAACGATCACGCCGGAAGTCCGTACTGAGACACGAGGAGTGGTGTTGCGGATGTATGTGCTTTGAAGACTCATTTGGTATGATTCCAGCAAGGGCGCCCATATCGTTTGCCGGGCAGGATTCTCGCCCGGTTGAGGCCTCATCCTGCGCTGCCGAGGTCCAGTGGCATGCGCGAGCACTAGTGGCCGTTTCAGGCGACCCTGCCAGGACACGGACAGGGTTACATGCGCATGTCACAAAGTACCCATCCGATCCGACAACTCGCCTCAGGCCCGGGCTACGGACGGTCGAGGTAACTCTTGGCCAGCGACTCTCCCAGCTTAATGATTCCCGCAGTGTTCAGGACGAGTTTCTCCTGCTGCGGGGGAAGATCGAATACCTTGCGATGGATGAACGCGGAGTCCGCCGCGGCGATCGCGGCCAGATGGGCGGTGATGTCTGTCTTAGCGAGCCCTTCCTCAACGGGCGGTGGTTGCTGACTGACGTGCCATTTCAAGGAAGGCAACGCCAGGTCTCGGCGGCTCTGATTGACGGTGGATTGCAACCATTTGGCGGCCTCTCTCCGGTAGGGATTGAAGGCCGTGTCATTTTCACCGACGTGATAAAAGATGCCGGCCAGCTCCACCGTATGACCTTTGGCCTCGAGTTCGCGAATGGACTCTTTGATGAAGGCAGTGAAGGGCGCATAGAGGTTGCAGTCCTTTGCAGTGGTTCCCTGCGGGGTCCAGTCGTTCATCTGGGAGCCGCTGTGCGTGAATTTGGCAATGGCGATGTTTCCGGGCACCTTGGCTTGCAGCGCCCTGCCAAAACTGAGCTCGGGGCCGAAGGTGTCATAGAAACCCGCGGGACCGAGTGGCTCCCAGCCATTCGAGGTCTTGTAGCCGCCGCCGAGACTGTATTTGAAAGCGATGTTGACGTTGTCCGCTGCCAGTGCCGCCTGTCCCGCCATTGTTTTGAGATCCTCAGTGAAAGCACGCTCGCCCTCCATGTTGCGGTGCCCGGCGAGGATGAAGAGCTTCACCGGGCTGCCTTTGGCATAGGGCCAGACTTTTAGCGGACGATCGGTCGCGGGCAGCTTCCCCACTGTGCGCAAATAGGCATCGGCGTAGTTGACGCCGTGCTCCAGTTGGCCCAGCGTTCCGTAGTGATAGTGAAGACCGGCATCACCGCCAATCTCCACCGCGTCATGCGATGTCGGGACGTAATCCGCCAGAGGATCGGCATCGGCGACAGCCTTCTGCGCGGTGCGAATGGCGTGCATGTTGTCACGGTTGTCCATGCCCCAGATGGTCTTGGTGCAAAGCTCGCCGATATAGAACCTCAAGTGGGGCGTCTTGAGGTCACGACGCCAACTCGCCAGGAAGTTGCTCAGGTTCCTGGCGTAGACCGGCTTGAACTCCTTGCTGAACATGTCGTTCTCACCCTGGTGCCACATAAAGCCTTCGATCCGGTAGGCGATCTTCTTTTGGTCCAGGTCCCTGAGGGATGAGCGGACCAACTCCAAGGCCAGCGGGTAGAGTTTGAAGCCGCCGGGTTCATCGGGATTCCAATCATCGCCCAGAGCGGTGCCACCTGCGGCGCATTTGATGATCGCGATGGGTGCTTCGATGTTCTGCGACACCCGTCTGGCAAAGCTGAGTTCAGGTCCAAAATAGTCGCCCGTCGTTTGGAGGTCGATCCAGCCGTTGGAGGTCTGCTTCGTCTCTCGCCCAAGGTTGTAGGAGAGCAGGATGTTCTTTTGTGGCTTGTCCAACCCGACGAAAGGCGGGAAACGCCGGATGTGCTCCACTCTGGAGTGAGTGCCGACCATGTTGGACTGCCCTGCGAAGATGAAGACGCGCAGCGTCTTGGTGTCGGTGTCCGCACCGCGGGCTGGCGCTGGTGCGAGGCAGAGAACGGCGATGAGTGCGAGGATGGTTTTCATGCTACTTGAGTCGAGTTAGCTTTGGTGTGGCGGCCGTCGCTTGAATCGCGAGGATCGTTTCGCGGACGGACTTGGCTTTCAACGCCATCAATTCCGGCGGGAAGTCCTTTTCGTCTTTTTCGAAGTAGTCTGCAATCTTCAACAGCTCAGGGATGACCGCCTTGGCGTGCGTGCCATAGGTGAGCAGGATTTTCATCAGCTCAGGCGTGCGCACCTGGCTTTCCCACGGGTTCTGGTCGCGCGTGTATTGCACGCAGGCGGTGAGGCCTTCCTCGATACCGTGGTCGGCCAGCAAACGGAGACCCTCGACGCGGATGGAGTCAGCAAACATCTCGCCGCTCGGTGCGGGCTCGATGACGGCCTGGTGAATGGCAGGCAGCAGCGGTTTGATATCCCTGGCGGAGAGGTTGCGAAAGATAGAGCCGATGCTGCCGCGGGCGCGTCCGTCCTGACTCTTCAGCCCGACGCGCACGGCTTTATAGAGCGCCATACGGTCCACGCCGTCGAGCGATCGGCCAAGCATTCCGTCTTGCTCATCGAAAAGTGCAAAGGACAGATATCGCTGTTGCATTCCGCGAGGGTCGGTATGCGGGTCGATCTGGGCGAGCAGTTCGAGCAATTGCGGCACCGCCGGCATCGCCGGGGCACCGATAGCGGCAAGCGCTTCGGCTGCCTTGATGCGGAGCCACAGATCAGGTTCGGCCAGCAACCTCCTAAGCGGTTCCATGGCGGGAGCGCCGCGTGTGCGAAGCTGGGCGATCGCCTGACACGCGCCATAACGTGCCTCCAGCGAGGGAGCGTCCAGCAGGCTCACCAGCGCCGAAACAGGTGCATCTTTGCGCCGCCCCAGTGCCATCGCCGCCCGCTCGCGCACGACCGGCGACCAACTGCCGAGCCGCTCCAAGAGTTGTTTGTCGCTGAACTTGTTGTAGGCATTGTGCTTGTCTTTCGCAGTCCATCCGCGCCCGTCGCTGGCGAGTGCCTGCGCCGCCGTCGCGTCGAGCCGCGGGACCATGCCGGGCCGCTTCCCGGTGAGGCAAACCTTCTTCAGCGGCATCGCATAGGCGAGCAGGAAGGCGCCGGTACAGTCCCAACCTTCGTAACTGTCGTTCTCCGGCTCCGGTGGACCCTGGTGGGCGAATGCTCCGTCCCAGCGACGCGAGAGGTCGTAAGCCCACCCGCCGAACTCATTCATCCAAGCTCCCGTCGCATTCGGCCCGGATTGCGCCACGCCGGGCATCGCCCACAGCATGTTGAAAAAGTTCCCCGTGTGTCCGGTGTCGCGCTCCGATCCGTGCGAGGCCACGCTCATTCGCGAGAAAAACTCCGCGCCCTTCGCCTCGCCGAGCAGATTGAACAAGACCGCGGCCATTCCGCATTTCCCGTTGTCGTCGTGATTCTCGATCCACGGATGATGGTCACCGTAGGGAATCGCGCCTTTTCCTATAAAGAACCGCAGCACCTTCGCACTGCGCTCGATCGCCCCTTCCACCGCCGCGTCCTTCACGCCAGCCTGCCGGGCCAGCACGAGCCCAATCGTCAGCGGCACGCCCGGCGAGTTCATCATCCCATAGCCGCCGAGTCGTCCATCGGGCCGCGCAAACCCATGTCCCCACGAACCGACTGCGCTCTGCCCCTTCGCCGCCTCCATGGCGAGCCGCCGCAGGCCGGGCATCGCTGACTGGTCGCCCGTCGCGATGACGTACTCCGAAAGCATGATCATCACGTAGCCGTAGTGCCACGTCTGCATCGAGTCCGCCGAAAAACCCGATGCCCACTCCGCCTCGCGCTTCACCAGCGGGAGATAAGTCGCATCCCCGCTCGCCAGCAATGCCAGAGCATTCAGCGAACGGACAATGGGATCCTCATGCTCTGACGGCACTTCCATTCGCTTGGCCAGTGCCATGCACCCCTGCTTCAGAATGCGCCTCGATTTTTCGCATTCGAAAGGAGCCGTCGCACTGTAGCTGCCCTGCACCGGCAACTTCACCACGACCTCCTCCGTCCGGCCCGACCGCCAGCCGCTCATCGTCAATTTTCCACCGCCGGCCGCAGATTCCGCCGCGGTGATTGCCCTGCCCAACTCAATACGAGGGTCGTGCCAGAACAGCTTCCCGCCCACGCCAAGCAACACATCGCCCACCGCGAGCACGCCATCCGCCGGCGAACCTCGTTCGACTTTCGTGACCGAAATCTGCCGCGCATCCGAGGTCGCCATCTTGTCGCAAAACATCCATTCGCGCAGCCCCGTCGGCCCGAGGTTCCAGTCATGCTTCGCCTCGGCGGGAATCGCATCGCCACGGGTGAAATCGGGCATCGCGCGCTTACCTGCGGCCAACGCCGAAAAGGGCAAGGCAAGAATGGCGGCTAGGGCGAGCAATTGGAGTGAGGATTCTCTCATTTCGGTGCGATCCTCCTGACGGTCCTGACCACGCGTCGGTGCCGCTTGTCGCAGCGGGCCCTCAAAGTCTCTAGCGCCGTCTGGTTCGAGTCACGGTGGCTCCGACCGCCAGGGCGAAGGTCACCAACATGCTCCGCCGATTCCAATGGGATATCCGAAGCTCCGGGGCAAGCATCAGCGGTGGCGGCGCAGAAAAGCCCTGGACGATCACGTCCGCCGCAAGCTGCGAAGGATCCACTGTGTTTGATCAATCTTTCGCAAAGGCTTTGTGTTGAGGGTTTCCGCCTGAAAGGAGATACGCCATCAGGTCCATCAACTCATCGCGGTTCATTCCCAAGATCAGTCCCGACGGCATCATGGAGATGTTGGAGAACTCAATGCTCTGAACGTCGTCCGCCGGAGCTTTGGTAATCTGGTTGAGGTCAAAAGGATTCGATGCAACGCCGATTTCCTTCTCGTTCCGGTAAATCAGACGGCCGGAGAGAGGGTCGCCTTTCTTGAGCTTTACCGTGCGAGCCATGTATTGCTCGGAAATCGACGCGCTGGGTTCCACGATCGCCACGAGAATATCGCGGATCGAGTAACGGCTGGACAATGAGCCAAGGTCGGGTCCGGAATGACCGCCCTCGCCGCCGACGCGGTGGCAGACGATGCAAAATCCCGCGGAGAACATCCTTTTGCCGTTCTCGAAGTTACGGCCACGCAGGTCCGGCTCTGACAGCTTCATTGCCTTCTCGACCGTCCACTCCTGACCGGGGCCCCTGGCCTTCGGCAATTTGGAGAGATCGAACGTGGGGAAGTCGCTCAGTAAACCACCCAACAGGTCGACTTCTGCCGTCTCAAGATGCGCGATTGCATTCGTGCGAATCGCCCGGATGTATCCTGCGAAACTCTTTCCGCCGTCCTTTTCCAGGGCTTCGTTCAGCCAGCCGAAGTAGTACTTTCTGGCCTCGATCGTCCAACCGCTCCGCACGCGGCTCAGGCTATTGGCATAATGAATGTTCCGAGCGTTGGGCGTATTGGCCATCATCTTCAGGATGGCCGCGCCATACTCGTGCCGCTCGAGCATGGTCTTGTCGTAGCTGACCGTTTCGGCGCGGGTTGACTTCATCAACTCGATGGTCTTCTTCACCACCGTAGGCGCGTCGAGCGCCGCAAGCACCCGGCACAACTCGGCATTCCACAACTCGGCATTCACTGTGTCATCGGCGGACGGGTAATGAGCATCCAGCCTTGCGATCACCGCCGACGCCTGTTCCCCGGCCGGCTTGTCCATCCGCATGAAGCACAGGGCATAGGCACGAAGAAGGGCAAGCCGGTCTTCCTTTTCCAGTATCGCGAATGGCACCTCGCCGAGTTTGTCGAGCAGTCGCCGAGATAGCGACTTGTCGCCGTGACGGCACAGTGCGATGCCCGAGTAGATCACGGCCCGTGGATTGCTTTCGGCGAAGACCTTCTCGCGCCACAGCGAGACGTCCTGACATTCGATCGCGATGCGGGCCGCGTAGCGGATGTTTCGGTCCGCGTGCGAAAGGTGCGGCCAGGCCGTCGCGATGACTTCGTCGCCAGGCTCGGCGCGAACGTGGAGCTTCTCCAGCGAATGACGCAGGGCGCGAAGTTCGTTGGGGGCCGGCGGTGTTCGCACGACCGCGGGTTTCGCCGACCCGGTATAGCGGACGCGATACAGCCGCGACGCCGTTGTTCGACCGCCGGTCAGGAAGTACATCGCGCCATCGGGGCCGAAGCGCATCGCGGCGACGTTCAGCGGGCTCCCGTGAAGGAACTCCGCCTTGGTCCCGGTGTAGGTGGATCCGCTTTCCTTCATCTCGACGGTAAAGATCGTGCCGAAAGTCCAGTCACAGATGAAAAGCTTGTCCTGGAACTCGGCTGGGAAGTTCGAGTGATGGCCGAAGCTGATCGCGGTCGGTGAACCGGGACCGATATCGAGCACCGAGCCGTTGCTGTCAGCGAAGTAGTCCAGCCACACGCCCGATCCGGACCGCCAGCCGAACTCCGACCCCGACGTCACATGATTGATTCGCGTTGGCCGATACCACGGGCAGCCGACGTCAAACTCCATGTCGGAGTCGTAGGTAAACAGTTCCCCCTCGCGATTGAGCGCGATATCAACGGAATTGCGGAACCTGGAAGCGATCATCTTCCAGTCCGCACCGTCGGGGGAGATTCGGCAGATCCATCCGCCCGGCGGTTTAAGTCCGACGGCGTGTCCCATCGGATCGGGAATGGACGGGATGAGCGAATCTTCCAGCCAGACCGGCGGCTGTACGGATGCAGTCCCCGCCGGCGTGCGGGTGAAGTTGCCGCTCACCAGATACAAGCCCTTGCCGTCGGCGGTCTGGATGATGGAGTGGGCCGAGTGCTCGTACCCGACGTTGAGTTTCTTGAGCAGCGTGAACTCGTCGAACTCGTCGTCTCCGTCGGTATCGCGGATGCGATAGAAGCCACGCATATTCGACATGTAAAGGCTGTCGAAGGCGTAAAGGAATCCCAATGCGCCGCCGACCGTTCGTTTGCCCCACGGGATCGGCTCATAAGGGAATCCCGGCAGGCTCTCAACTTTGACCGATCGCGACGTCGCGGTCGGCAACGTGACACGAAACACGCCTTTGTCATCCTGATCTGAAACGATGAGCCGGCCCTTCGGGTCGAACGCCATGGCCACCCACGATCCTTGGGACTTGGGCACTTCGTAGATCAACTCGGCGTCAAAACCCGGCCGAAGCGAGATTCCGGTGTCTTCATCCAGCACCAGCTGATCGGAGCCAACGGCCGGGGCCTGGGCGTGCACCGCGAGCGAGAACAAGCCGATAGCCAGAATGCACAGCAGCGTTCGGGTCAGCATAAGCCGTTCTTCCAAAGAGGATGTTGGAGTCTCGCGGTCGCAGTCCGGTTGCAGGCTGGGAGATGTACTCAAGGTTCGGCTCGGTCTGGCCACAATCGAAGGACCACCGATCATCAGGGCTTGGCCGGGTGGCCGTGGTAGAGATAGAGGGCGCCGTAGGTCCAGTTCGGCTTCGGCATTCCCGGGAAGTTCACCCGATCCATCATCAGCGCGATGTAAGGCGCGGGATATCCTTCGGGCAGTGGGATGACATTGGGCCAGATTCGGCCGCCGTGATTTTCGTTCCATGGCGGAAGATCCACCTTCAGTTCACCGGCTGGCTCGAGATTCGGATAGCTTCGGATGTAAATCTTCCGGTCGGCACTGCCGAAGAGCGCAAAGCGTTTGTTGCCGAATTTCTGAATCATCGTACCGGTGCTGTCCATTTCCACCGGCCCGGCAAGTCTCGTGAATCCGCGATCCCAGTGATCGCTCTCCCAGATGCCAGCGCGATACTTCTTGCCGTGTTCGCACAGAAGAAGCCGCCACTTGCCCGCCTCCTTGTCATAAACGCCGTGGGGATCTTCGTGGGCACCGTCGAGCCCGATGGGGCGGGCCTTCATGATTGAGAATCCCCGGCGTGGATCCCGGACGGACGTGACTGCGAGAATCGTCTTTTCCTCGGCCTTTCCCGCTCCGCCAAGAGCGCTGAACCCCGTTGTCCAACCCCGCCACTCTCCGGACTTGGAGTCTCGGAACAGGTGGGAGGCCAAATCGTTGCGGAGCAGCCCATCGTCCATGTCGAAGACGATGATCCCCTCGAAGCGGAGGTCGAACACCGAGGGGTTGAGCGAGAAGACGCCCTGAAGGGGATGGGGCAGGGCACGTCCCCGCACCGTGATCGTGAACCAGAGACGGCCGTCGTCGAGAAGGGGTGCGCCTTCCTCGTCGGTGATCGCCCGGATGTCGGCCTGGCCTGAGCCGGGTGAGAGGCAGGATGAAGTTCCAGTCAGCAGGACTTGTGCGCCGGCCTTCAGATCCGTCCTGACGCCGAAATCCATTCGTTGGATCCGCTTACGCTCCCGAAGATCAAAGTGCTTTGAGAAGTCAGAGTAACCGACGAGCACCGATTTGCCGGAGGACTCGAGCAGCAGGTTCACCCCCACGGCCGACATTTGGGCCCGAAGTGTCAGATCTTTCGTAGCCGTCCCTACGGGGACCGGCCACTTGTCCTCGACGACCTGCTTGCCACCCACGAGAACATTCCAGGTGATCGAATCTGGTTTCCCGTCTTTGAACTGCAAGCTGGCTGTCAGGGAGTCGCCGTTCGTCGAATCGAGAAACGTCATCCCTGTCGATCCGTCGCCTTGTGCATTTTCAAGCACCAGATCATAAGTGGCGAAGGGGTTGAATCCGCCGACCCATCGCAGCGAACCGCCTGAGACTCCCGGAGATGACCCCGAGAGCCCACCGTTCTTCAAATCCCATTTGACTTTGGAACCTGGCAACATTTCCGGGTGCATCAGGTCGAGGTCGGTCACCTTCGCCGGTCTGAGGGAAGACAGTGGGATGCCTTGGTTGGAATCGAAGACCATGCGCACCACGGCTTGTCGGCGAAATTGGATTTCATCCGGTCGGACTTCGTTGTCGGCAGCAAGTAGGGGTGCTTGTGGAGCCAGCAAAAAGAGTGCGATGAGCGCGGGGAGCTGTTTTATGGTCATAGCAGGGTTTTCCATTATTCAATAACTGCTTACCGCTGCGAGGGACGCGATCTATTTGGCTGGACGTAATTGCGCAAGTCCGGCGACCGCCCACGCCGTTGCGGCGATGGAGAGAAACTGATGCTCGCCATGCGGGTCGCCATTGTCGAAGTAGGGCTGGGCCTTGAACTTCACATGCGATTCGGCCAGCCACGAGCCATCGGCGCGTTGCGTCTTCAATAGATAGTCTCGCGCTCGAACAATGGCCGGGTGTTCGGCGGCGGTGCCGGTTTTTAACAACATGAACAAGGTCTGGCCCGTGGAGTAAGCGTCACTCTCGCGGTCTTTCGTTTCGGCCCAGCCGCCATCGTCGCGTTGCGCGGCAATCACGGCGGCGAGGGTGTTTTGCTTCAGCGCCTCGGCTCCGCCGAGATGATGCAGCCCCCAAAGACGCCAGAGGCGATCCTGCTGGTCGCGCAGGGGCGTATTGGCTAGCCATTGCTCCGCCTTCGTTCGCGCCCCAGCGACGAGGGATCGCTGTTCCTTTGTCCCGTACTTCTCCAGGCCGATGAGCACGAGCACGGTATCGCCGATGAGCGATGCCTGCATCGGTGCGCGGCGACACGATGCCTGCCAGTGTCCGTCCCGTGCCTCCGGCAGCGGAATTTCCTTACTGCCATCGCGCAGTCTCGTGACGCCTTGGATCTTAAGCAGATATGTCACCATCGACGTCGTGGTCTTGTCCGAAGGTCGATGGTCGAGATCCAAAGCCCAGAGCCCGAATGCCACGGTCGCAGCGCCACCCGGCACATGATCGCCATCGTCCATGCTCTCGATGCGGTCCTCGAAATACTTCAGCGTGGTGTCCGCCTGCGACTTCAGCCACGCCTTATCCAAGGGAATCCCCACGCGCGCACCCTCCAGCGCCGCGAGCATTGGCAGCGTCTGATGATGGCATGAGAAACACGTCTTATGCGTCTGCCAACGACTCGCCGCCTGCATAACACGCGCCAAGCCTCGCTGTGTGGCGGATTCGACGCTGTTAGTGGCTTCGGCAGCTTGTATTGCAGCCAGCGGTGTGAGCAGCAGGGCTGAGAGGAATGCGAGCGTGTGTTTCATCGAATCCTCCTGGATGCCGGTCATTACTTCTCAGAGTGTAGGACGTAATTGTCGCCCAAACTGGCCGTGCGTAAGTCGTTTATCGGTGGCTGGATGAGTCACTTGGTCTTCTTATTCCTTTCCCCCGGCACAGTCGGCGGACTCAGGCTGGCCGGCCGGGCGTCTTTGAATTGCTCCAGCGCCGCCTGAAGTTTGCGGGCGGCGGCGGCGGCGTCGCCCTGCAAGTCTGCAACTCGCCGTGGCGACTTCTCCTCCACGTCGTGGTCGAGGTCAAAAAACTTGCCGGTGCTGTAGAGCTTGAAATGCTGATCAAACGCCTGCTCCACCGCGCCGCGTGTGCCGACATGCTTGGTTTGTGACGCACGCAGCGGCACCCAATAGCTGTAAATCCAATCACGCGGCTGGCCTTTCTCGCCGCGCACCTGGGGAAGGAAGCTGCGACCATCCAGGGTCAGTGTCTTCGGCACGGACACGCCCGCTGCTTCGCAGATCGTGGGCAGGAAATCGGTCATGTCCACGAGATCGAGGCAGACGGTGCCGGGCTTCATTTTGCCGGGCCAGCTCGCGATGAGAGGCACATGCATGCCGCCGCGAGTGGTGCTGCCCTTTTCCCCGTCCTGCTCGCTTCCGTCCTCCAGTGTCGAGGTCGCGCCGCGGCCTGTGCCATTGTCGCCACTGAAGAGGATGAGCGTGTTCTCGCGCAGGCCGAGGGCTTCGAGTTCCTTCGTCAAGTTGCCGATCTGCTTGTCCATGTAGGCCACCATGTCGGCGAAGTGCTGCTGATTGGCCGCCTTTGCCTGCGCGCCCGGCTGGCCGTAGTCCTTGCTGTCCGGTGTCGCCTCGTAGTGTCCGTGCGTGAGGATCATCGGGTAATAGACCAGGAACGGCTTGCTGCGATTGCGGCGGATGAAATCGACGACGAACTCCTGGCACACGTCCGGCCCGTACTTTCCGGCGAAGGTATTGAACTCACCATTCACTGAGAGGCTGGGGTTGGCGTAGCGCTCGCCGCGTCCGAGCATCGACCACAGGCAGTGCTCATCGAAGCCGAAGTGCCTGGGCAGCGAGGGGTCCTTGGAACCGAGCTGCCACTTGCCGGCGATGCAGGTGGCGTAGCCGGTATCGCGAAACAAATGGCCGAAGGTTGTCTGCGATTTTTCCAGCGAGCCGAAGTCCACATAGTTCCGCACGTTCGACATGCCGGTCATCATCTGTACGCGCGTCGGCGTGCAATTCGGCTGAGCATAGCAGTGCTCGAAGCGGACGCCCGTGCTCGCGATGCGGTCCAAGTGCGGCGTCTGGTAGGACTTGCCGCCGTTGGCCCCGATGCATTCATAGCCGAGGTCGTCGGCGAGAATGACGATGATATTGGGACATGACACAGGCACTCCTGCCGGCGGTCTCCCTGACGCACCAGGCAGGACAGGCTGGATTACATCAGCGGCATAAATCGCAGGTAGCGGAATCAGCAGGAGGGTGATAAGCGTGATAAGCAGGGGTTTCACGTCATGCGGTCTACATGGTTGTGGCTATCGCCGCAAGGGCAAAGACGTTCGGCGTCCTGAGGTCAAGATGTCCCTGGCAACCGCGATCACCGCAGCCGCCGGAAGCCGCCGGACCGGGGGATTCGAGCCTCATTATCGTTCGCCGTTTTGTGGCAAATCAGGTCCGAAGGCTCATTCAGCATGACCCCGGAGGCAGATGCTCAACAAGATGACGTGCATATTGGTCAGTTGATCGTATTGCGTCTTCGCTACTGCGACTTCCGTCACCGGCCCGCCCGGCAGTATCATATCAACACCACCTACACCAAGAAGAACCGACCATGAAGACTCGCGAAAACATGCCACGCCTATGGATATTGATTGCCGTGGCGATGGCCGGAATAAGGGTGGGTGGCGTGCTCTTCGCCTTGCTCGCCGGCCTATGGGGCGATGGGGTTTGCGCGGCGACTCCCGGCGACAAGCCCAATGTCCTAGTCATTGTCGCCGACGACCTCAATGACTGGGTCGGCTGCCTGGGCGGACACCCGCAGGCGAAAACCCCCAATATCGACCGACTGGCCCGGAGCGGCGTGCTGTTCACCAACGCGCATTGCCCCGCGCCCTCGTGCAATCCGTCTCGCTCGGCGATTTTCTCTGGTGTGCCGCCGTACCGTTCCGGCCTCTACAACAACGCGCAGAAGCTCCGCGATGTCATACCCCGCGCGGAGTTGCTGCCGCGCCATTTCTCCCGCAACGGTTACTGGTCTGCTGGTTCGGGCAAGCTGCTTCATTACGTCATCGACCCCCAATCTTGGGACGACTACTTCCCAGAGAAGTCGAAGGATGATCCTTTCCCGCGCACGTTCGATCCCCCCAACCGCCCGGTCGGCCTGCCGGTGGGCGGACCATGGCAGTATCGCGAGACCGACTGGGCCGCACTCGACGTGACCGACGAGCAACATGGCGGCGATTGGTTGGTGACAAAGTGGATCGGCGAACAACTCCGGCACCCGCACGACAAACCGTTCTTCCTTGCCTGCGGCATCTACAAGCCCCACGAGCCGTGGTTCGTGCCCAAGGAATACTTCGAGCCGTTTCCACTCGAAACAATCCAGGTTGGGCCGGGCTACAAGGCTGAAGATCTCGACGACGTCCCGGCGGCGGGGCAGAAACTCGCCCGCAATCGTTACTTCGAGCACATCCAGAAGCAGGGCCAGTGGAAGCAGGGCGTCCAGGCATATCTCGCCGCCATTCATTTTGCGGACGCCATGGTCGGGCGTGTGCTAGACGCGCTGGAGAAAAGCCCGCACCGTGACAACACCATCGTCGTCCTCATCAGCGATCACGGCTGGCATCTGGGCGAGAAGGAGCACTGGCAGAAATACACCGGATGGCGGTTGTGTACGCGGGTGCCGCTCATCGTACGTGTTCCCAAGGGGGCGGCTGGCTTGCCCGAGGGCACCGCCGCCGGGGATATCTGCGACCGTGCGGTCAGCCTCACCGACGTATTCCGCACCCTGACCGATTTGTGCGGGCTGCCCGCGTCGGGGAACAAGGACGCCGCCGAGCGCAGCCTCGTGCCGCTGCTGCGCAACCCGAAGGGCACGTGGCCCCACGCCGCAATCACACAACTCCAGACCCCGGACGCCTATTCCGTAAGCCGCGACAGCTGGCGTTACATCCATTACGCCAACGGCGAAGAGGAACTCTACGACATCGCCGCCGACCCTCACGAGTGGACCAACCTTCTGCACCGTGACGGAACCGCCGAACACAAGGCGCGCGCCGCCGAACTGCGTGCGCTCGCGCCGGCGGATGCCGCGCCCGTCGCGGATATCCCGCTCGCGTCACTTCCCGCACTCGACTGGCATCCCGCGGACGGAGGAGCCACGCCGCCTTCGAAGCCCGATGGCAATCCGTTTGATGTCACGTTCGTCAACTCGCGCGAGCAGAGCGTGGAGTTATTCTGGATCGCGCCCGATGGGAGTTCGAAATCGTATGGCGCCATCGCCGCCGCAAAGATCATTCGCCAGCAGACGCGGCCGGGTGCCGTGTGGGAAATCCGCGCCGAGAGCGGCGCACGCCTGGGCAGCTTCGTCATCGGCGACCGCGCAGCCAAAGCCGTGATCCCCGATTCCGAGGGAACACGCCCGAGGGGCACCGGTCTCGGACCCGCCCCTACTTCGGGTTGACATCCTTCTCCCACGCCTCGTGGAGCGCCGTCAGCTGGGCCACGATTTCGGGGTGTTCGGCCGCGTGATCCTTCGCCTCCGGCTCAGGCCCTGTCAGATTGTGTAGGCTGGCCTTGGTGACCTTGCCGTTGGTCTTGTTTTGTGTGGAGATGAGTTTCCAGTCGCCTTTGCGGACTGCCCATCCATTGGCCCAGCCGAAATGCAGCACCTCGTGAGCGCTGGGGGCTTTCGGATCAGCGATCACCGGGATCATGGTTCGACCGTCCAGTTTGGGTGCGCCGGTCTCCTTTTGGATGCCGCAGAGTTCGAGGACGGTCGGGAACCAATCCATGATCGGGACAACCTGCTCGCGGGTCTGGCCGCGGGGGAGTTTGGCCGGGTAGCTGATCATCGCGGGCACGCGGATGCCGCCCTCGAGGAACTGACCCTTGTGGCCGATCCACTTGCCCGTGTTGCCCCCGCCGCCGTGCGCCAGGTAGTAGTGGCCGACTGGGTAGCCGCTGGTGTGGTTCTCGACGGCGATCCCCTTGTTGTCCTCGGTCGAGTGGCCGTTATCGCTCATCATGATGACGATGGTGTCGTCCCGGAGCCCGGTCTGTTCGAGCTTGTCGATCACGCGGCCGATGATCGCGTCCACGGATGAGATGACCCGCGCGTAGGCCTGGCGCGGCATCGGCATGTCCGCGTAGGTGTCCTTGAACGCGGCGATAGGCTGCTCGGGATAGTGCGGGAGGTTGAACGCGACGGTTAGGAAGAAGGGCGCGTCCTTGTTCTTATCGATGTAGGCGACGGCCTTCTCAGTCATCAGGTCCGGGTAGTATTCCTCGCGACGGAAGACCTCGTCGTTGCCCTCGTAGAGGTCGTGATAGCCGCGCCCGTGCAGGAAGAAGTGCCGGTAGTTGTCGATGAAGCCGCCGAGGTGGCCGAAGTAAGTTTCGAACCCCTGGTCCAGCGGACCATGGCCGATCTTCGCGCCCAGGTGCCATTTGCCGAACAAGGCGGTGCGGTAGCCAGCGGATTTCAGAACCTCGGCGAGGGTGACTTCCTCGGCGGCCATGTTGATATTGGCGCGGTCGGTGCCGTGGCGATCTCCCTGGGTCCAGTTGATCACCCCTCCGCGCTGCGGATGACGCCCCGTATATAGGGCCGCCCGGGACGGACAACAGACGGTGTGTGCGTAGGCCTGCGTGAAGCGCGTGCCGGTCGAGGCCAGCTTATCCATGTTGGGGGTCTTGAGGTCGGCTGAGCCGTAGCAATTTGCATCCAGTGTCCCTTGGTCATCGGTGAGGAGGATGACGACGTTGGGCCTTCTCGTGGTACCCTCTGCCGAGGCCGTCGTGGGGAGAATCATCGCCAGGCAGAGTAGACGAAACAGAGGATGGGTGAGTGTCATGATGGGAAAGGTGAACGTTGCGTCGTGGCCAGCGTGCCGCCAATAAACGTGCCAGAAAAGCAAAAGGTTCAAAGTCCAATCGCGATGCCGCTTCGGCTTGTACTCGGTTGGCTTCGTTACAAGGCCGCGGATACGTCGGCCGGACGTTATCCCAGAATCGGCCGGATGCCGAAATGCCAGCCGGTGATCAGCTTGTCTGTGAGGATCGTCGGGCCGTGGGCGCCGCCGCCTCGGGGAATGGTCTGTTGCCAGCCGGTGCGCTTCTCCAAGCGGACGAGTTGGTAGCCGGTGGGGACGTTGGTGAGGGTGTATTGACCGCCGGCGTTGCTGACGGTGCGGGGCTCGTTGTAGTTGAGCCGGCCGTCCTTGTTCAGGTCGGCCCAGACGAGCCAGCCTTTGACGCCTGACTCATCGGCGTCCTGGATGCGGTTGCCGTTGAGGTCTTTGAACACAATGCCGGCGACGGAGCCTTTGCCGGTGACGACGGGCGATTGCACTTCGAACGCGCCGACATCGACGATTCCGCCGACGATGCGGGCGAAGCCGGTGCCGCGCTGATCGGTCGCGATGGGTTTGCCGGCGGCGTCGACGGCTTTGGCGTTGGAGCCGGCGTTGATGGCGATGCTGCCGGGGAGCAGGGCCATGGCCTGGGTCGGGCCGCCGTTGTCGGCCAGGGGGCCGAGTTTGAGCTGGGCGAGGGTGATGCCGACGAGGTTGCCGTTCTTGCCGTTGACAATGCCTCCGGAACCACCCACGCCAACCAGGTTCGATGAACTGTCGGAGCCTATCGTTCCTTCGATGTCGTTGGAAGGCGATTCCGACGATCGCAGGGTGGTCAGCAATCCAAAGTTGCCGCAGACGATCGCGTTGAAGAGTCCAATCGCAGCGCCTAGCCCTGCGATGCCTCCGCCGACTGCAGCAGTGTTGCCAACAATCGTGCAGGCACCGACAAAGAGGCGTTTGATGGAACTAACGCCAATGGCACCACCCTTGTCCGCCATATTTCCAGAGAGCGTCGAGTTAGTCACGCCCAACGTTGAACTGCCGAGAGCCGCCAGTGCGCCTCCCAAGCCACTGGCTTGGTTCCCATTTACAAGGCACTGGGTGACGGCCCCCACGGACTCCTCGTTCGTTGCGATCGCGCCACCTTCCTTGGCCTTGTTGCCGGCGACGTCGACGCCGGTCATCTCGAACTTCGACTGTCCGCCGGCACCGAGCATGCCGCCGAATACACCGGCAAAATTGCCGATCGCCTTGCCGCCGGTCATGCTCAGCCTGGCGTTCTCGCTGGTGTGCATCGCACCGCCGTCGACGCCCGCCTTGTTCTGACTCACTTCCGAGTTCTTGACGTCGACCGCTCCTTCGTCCTTGATGCGGAACCCGCCGCCGTTGACCGAGCCCTCATTGCCGTTGATCTTGCACTCATCGGCGATCCCGGACGCCGTCTCCTTGACCGCGATCGCGCCACCTTCCTTGGCCTTGTTGCTGGCGACGTCGACGCCGGTCATCGTGAACCTGGACTGGCCGCCGGCACCGAGCATGCCGCCCAGCGCCCCGGCAAGATTGCCGATCCCCTTGCCGCCGGTCATGCTCAGCCTGGCACCCTCGCTGGTGTGCATCGCACCGCCGTCGACGCCCGCCTTGTTCTGACTAACTTCCGAGTTCTTGACGTCGACCGCTCCTTCGTCCTTGATGCGGAACCCGCCGCCGTTGACCGAGCCCTCATTGCCGTTGATCTTGCACTGATCGGCGATCCCGGACGCCTTCTCCTTGACCGCGATCGCGCCACCTTCCTTGGCCTTGTTGCTGGCGACGTCGACGCCGGTCATCTCGAACTTGGACTGTCCGCCGGCACCGAGCATGCCGCCGAATACACCGGCAAAATTGCCGATCGCCTTGCCGCCGGTCATGCTCAGCCTGGCACCCTCGCTGGTGTGCATCGCACCGCCGTCGACGCCCGCCTTGTTCTGACTCACTTCCGAGTTCTTGACGTCGACCGCTCCTTCGTCCTTGATGCGGAACCCGCCGCCGTTGACCGAGCCCTCATTGCCGTTGATCTTGCACTGATCGGCGATCCCGGACGACTTCTCCTTGACGGAGATCGCGCCACCTTCCTTGGCCTTGTTGCCGGCGACGTCGACGCCGGTTATCTCGAACTTGGACTGTCCGCCGGCACCGAGCATACCGCCCAGCGCCCCGGCAAGATTGCCGATCGCCTTGCCGCCGGTCATGCTCAGCCTGGCACCCTCGCTGGTGTGCATCGCACCGCCGTCGACGCCCGCCTTGTTCTGACTCACTTCCGAGTTCTTGACGTCGACATTGGACCCGAGCAGAGCCGCAATGCCACCACCGCTGCCGAGCGCAGAATTATGATTGACGAGGCAATCGCGGAGCACGGCCGAGGAACCGATAATCAGCAATCCGCCGCCGAACTTGCCGTTCAGCGCACTGGCATCGTTGGCATTGCCTGCCGTGATGGTGACACCATCGAGCACAATCGGAGCTCCGCCGTTGACGGCAGTGACGACATGGTAACTGTTATCGCTGTTATCGTTCGGCCTGCCGATGTCTCCCGACAAGATTGTCTTGAATCCGGAGATGTCCCGCTGATTCGGGTTCAGGGGATTGCTGTTCCCAGCGTATCCGCCAAATACCGACACTCCGGCCCCGAGAGAGAATGACGCACTCCGAGCGCTGGCCGTACCGGGTAGATAGGTACCGGCTTCCACCAGGACGTTGGTGCCCGGACTCGCCGCTCCCAAGGCGCCACTCAGACTTCGGAATGCACTGCTCCACGACTGGCCGGTACTGCCGCCAGTGGCACTGCTGCTGACGCGCAGCAGTTTCATCTCATAGGCGCCGATATCGACAGTCCCGTCGACAACTCGCGGACGTCCGTCGATGTCCATCGTAATGCCGGGAGCGACGAGATTATTCGCGCCACCATTGAGGGCGCGCGAGTCCGGCCGGAGTCGGAAGTTCCCGGGCCCATCGTCGGCGGTGGCTCGGATCCCGTCGGCACCCGAACTTGGATTGAGAAGGAAACCAGGATCGACGCCAACAATGTTGTGGTTGACACCGTTGGCCATGCCCGCAGAGCCGCCGGTGCCGATGAGGTTGAAAGAACTGGCCGTGCTGGTCGAGGCACCGAAGAGATCGTCGGGGTTAGTTGCCGTCACCTGTCCGTTGACGTTGCATGTTTCCTTGAGATTCATCGCCACAATTGCGTTGGATGCAATGAACGAGCCATTTCCCGCGTGGTAGATCCCACCACCCTGTTGGGCCGCATTCCCGGCCACAGTTGACCCTCTTAGGACGAGGCTTCCGCCGTTGTACACGCCACCTCCCGTGCCGGCACGGCCTGCCGAATTCGCGACCAGAAGGCTGGTATCTATGGTGAGGGCCCCACCGTTGGAGATTCCGCCGCCACGGCCGCCCTGGCCCGTCCAATTGCCCGCGAGGTTGCAACTCTGAAGGGTTGAGGTTGCCGTGCCGGTAGTGTAAATCGCGCCACCGTCTTGTGCGGAGTTTCCAGTAAACGTGCAGTTAGTGGCAGTTAAGTTCCCCGCGCTGTAGATGCCGCCACCGGTCGACTTCGAAGAGTTCTCGGTAAGTACACAGTCAGTAATGCGCAGCGCTCCGTTGTTGAAGATGCCTCCGCCAGCTGTGATGCCCGATGGCCCCACGGGAACACCAGTGCCCTTTGCAATCCCGAGACCTGAGATGGTCGCGGTCTTGCCGGCATTGAGGAAGAAGATCGAGAAGTTTGAGGCCTCCGAAGGGCTGCGTGCCACCGTCAATAGCGATGCGCCAGGCCCCCTCAGAACTACATTGTCAGACAATTGAGGCAACGCAGTGGACAACGTGATCATGCCCTTGAGCCCGGGAGCGAACTCGATTGCATCGTTCCCAAGATGGGAGTTCGCTGCGGCAATTGCTGCGCGCAGCGTCGTGGCGTTGAACTTCCGAGGTCCTGCGGCTGTCACAGTCCCTGCCGAGTCGCCAAGACTGGTGACAGTGTAGACCGCTGAGTTCGATGGTGGGACTTGGATCGTGTAAGTCTGGCCCGTGAAATTCCCTCTACCGCTATTCAGCAGCACGCTGACAGTGTCGCTGTTGAAGTTGGCGGTTATCAAGTCGAGCCTGGCATCGCCGTTGACGTCGACCACCTCCACTAAAACTGGACTAGATCCTGCATCGTAAGTCTTCTGCGCCTTGAATGTGCCGTCACCGTTTCCCAGAAGCACCTTGACTTTGTCATTGAACTCGTCAACGACGATCAAGTCGATCTTGCCGTCGCCGTCCACTTCCACCGATGTGATGTACCACGGTTCGGAGACGTTGAAGGTCTTCTCCGCTTGGAAGGTTCCATCCCCCTTCCCCAGTAGGACGCTGATGGTGTCGCTTGCCCAGTTACCAGTCACCAGGTCGGCCTTACCATCATTGTTAACGTCTGCCGAGGTCACTGTAGCGGTGCTGGAGCCAACCGCGATCACCTGCCTCGCCTGAAAGGTGCCGTCGCCATTGCCCAGAAGCACGCTGACTGTGGTACTGTAGTAGTTCGTGGCAATCAGGTCAGGGTTGTCGTCGCCGTTCAAATCCGCAGAGATCAAAGAACCTGCGTCGAGCCCGGCCGCAAAGGTAAGCTGAGCTTCAAAACTGCCGTCTCCATTGCCCAGAAGGACACTAACGGTGCCGGCGACCGAGTTGGAGGTTGCAATGTCAGGCTTGTCATCGGCGTTCATGTCTTCCACGATCACGGACGTCGGACCGATCCCGACTGCAAAGGTCTTCTGTGCCTGAAATGTTCCGTCTCCGTTACCCAGAAGAACGCTGACGGATTTGCTGTGATAGTTGGCGGTAACGAGGTCTGGCTTATTGTCACCGTTCACATCGGCGGCGACGCAATATGGTCCGTCACCAACTGCGAAAGTCGTCCCCGCCTGGAAGGTTCCATCGCCGTTGCCCAGAAGAACGCTAACGTTGTCACTTCCAAAATTTGCAGTGATCAGGTCGGGTTTGTTATCTCCGTTCACATCTGCCGATGCCACGGTAAACGGCCGGGACCCAACGGCGAAAGTCGTCTCACTCGCGAATAAGCCAGCCGTGGCGGCATTGCTTTGCAGCGAATGTCCTGCCGTGTCACGGATGGTGCCGTTATCCACAAGATTTAATCCCAGCGTTCCGCTGCCGGCGATCCCGCTGACGGCCACGTTGTAAACCGACGGGCTTACCGGGTTGACCGCGACGGCTGTCGCCGCGCTGACGCCGCCGGAGAAGGTTAACTGGAAATCGGTTGGGTCAACGCTCCTGCACAAAGCGCACATGGTCGGGATGGTCGCTGTATCGCTTATAGGCCGCCGCATTGGCGAACTCCATCGAGAGACCAAAGGTGAAGGGGTTCTTGGCGCTGATCTGCCGCAAGCACTCGAAGTGTTGTACCCCAGGGATGCCTGCAAGCTCGCGCGCGGCTCTGAGGAAATCCCGTTCGGCGGCAGAGGCTGCGGGATGTTTGAGTCGGAAGACAACGGTGTGACGAATCATGGGCGATGATCTCCTTCACGACCTCATGGCCGTCGAACGCCATCGAGAACATCCGCTGCCACCACAAATCGCCCTCTGAATGTGCCTTCGCCACCGATGGCACATCTGCGTCGGACACGCATTCAACGAGCGGCAGTCCGAAGGCCTGGGAAGGGTAACGCGAGCAGCGCGGTTAGCAGGAGGGCGTGGATGAGCTTCATAGTCTGAAGGGTGATGATTTACGGCTGGAGCATCAGGCCCGTCTCATCGAGAAACAGCACGCTTTTGACGTGTTTTCGCGCCTTTTTTTATGCGCGGCCAGACGGCTCGCCGCCAGTGCTCGATCGCATCGTCGTTGCGTTCCCTGGCCCGACGCTGCGGCTTCTGGCAGGACCAGCCGATCGAGAGCAGGATTCGCCAGACCTGGCTCGGGTGGTAGCTCACCGAAAAGTGCCGTTGGATCACTTGTGCGATCCGGTCCAGTGTCCACAGGTCGTTATCGAAGCCGTGATGCTTCGGCCCGAGCAGAAGCAGGCCGGCAATCTTGCTCCGCTTCGCCGCATCGAGCTTCGGCGGACGACCTGATTGCGGTTTCGCCGCCAACGCTTTGGTTCCTCCGCCGGACGCGAGTTGCCGTCAGCGACCGATGGACACGAGCGACACGCGCAACGTCTTGGCGACGGCGGCGGGCTTCATGCCCTGCTTCAGCAGGGCCAGCGCGTCGCGGCGTCGCTGTTCCAGAACCGCCGAACTCCCTTTCGGCCTCATGGAGGACTCCTTCCTGAATGGCTCAGGAGTCTTCGGCAGGACGAAGTGAGTTACATTGTTTTTTCAAAGAGCAGTAACCGAATCGCGTGCTCATCGCGTCGGCGTTGAGTGGAAGCGGGATGCTCGCGGCGAGCCAATGGCGTACCGAGCGAGCGACTTCGGAATCAAGATTCGCGGCGGTTGGTGGCTGTGGGCGTTCCATCGACTGGCCGGGCCGAAGTGGGTGGACGTTTGCAAGAGGATTGAGATCCTGCGTTCCGAGAACCTTGCCGACGGGCGATCTTGATGCGTCGCATGCCATGGCAGGAACTCGCACTTTCGAGCCTGTTCTTTCGCCAATCGACGGATCGCTTTGTCGAAGTGACTTTTGATACGCATACCTCAGGCAAAGTACGATCTTTGTTCTTGGATCAATCGCGCGGCAATCGGCGGAGGGGAGGAAGACAGAAGCATCTGCGAGTTGATCGAGCCGCCAGAATCATCAGACGTCTTGGAGCAACAGTCCCGAACGGCGACGTCCATCGCGATAGGTGTGGGGTGGACCTGAACGAGAACTCAGACTGGGATCACGACGAAGGCATTGGGACATTGATGTTCCAATGCCTTCCTTCATGGATTGAGGTCGGACGGGGAAATGGGGCTGTGATCGCGATGGCGCAGAAAGTGTCGAAGGATCACGCCCGGAAAGTGACCACCGTGCGGATTTATCGCTGTTCATCACCTATCACTGGACGTCCGTTCTCGGTTCGGTTGGTCCAAGCGCTCGCGGCAGGGGCATGATGCTCGAGATGGCTCAGGAGAGTTTTGGAGGCCGCGCGTTCTCCAGTCACAGGTGCTCAGTGCGATGGTCCACTTGGTGTCGCGGCCGGAACGCCAATCGTGCGGTCTCCGAGGGCTTATTACGTCGTGGCTTGGTTTGCGACCGAGCTACACGGCCGCCATGTACGGCACGACCGCAGGTCATCAGGGCATGGCTTTCCATCGGCGGAGGGAAGAAGGGTAAGAGGCGGGGTCGAACTCACGCAGATCACCACGCGGGGCGCGCTAAGCCTTCCGGCTCTCCGCTCCGCACAGAGGCTAATCTGATTCGGCTGCACGCCGCGAATTGGCACCTCACGCGGACTTTGAAGATACCGGTCGGATGTTCCCAGCTCCCCGTTTCGTAGGCGTAATCGTGGGGTGAAGGATATTCTTAACCCGGTAAATAGTACGAGCCAGATGCCGTAACGCTTGACTGCGCATCCGGCCGCAATGTTCAAGGTCGGGAACGTCCGACCAGACCTGTATCGAGGCCACCGTTTTTATGAGCGCTCCCCTGAAGATCAGTCCCACGTTACTTGCATCGCTTCCGACGATGCGTCTCGTAGCCGACGGCCCGCCATTGACCGAATTGATCTGCCCCTCAAAAGAACCGCTGCGGTTGGCGGAGCATTATCGTGATGCCCGCTGTCAGGCTGCCCCTGGTGAATGGACGTTAGCCTATGAGGCGCAGAAAGAGCGATGGGCTTTGCTGCTCAAGGTACCATGATTCTGACCCAAGAAGTCGTTCCAGCCGCGTCAGCTGGCCACAGGCGCTCCGCAAGGTCAGTAATCACCGCAGCACATAGTGGGAGCCGCGAGGGCGGGGGAAGAGATGGGGAACGACCGGGCCGCTGTCCAATCCTGGGTTGACCAACGTCCACTGACCTACATCTCCACCTTTGACGCACCTTCGCGAGGAGGTGTGAACGTCGAAGCTTCAGCTGGGCAGAGAGTTACGCTGTTCACCCACACCTTGAATACCTTTTTTTGGGTCCCATGTTACCCCATATAGATACTTACTCTTTTACTTCCTCTTTGATCTTTGAAAAGATGTGGAAGGTGTGTATTGAAGTCCTTATTCCAGACAAAACAAGAGTTTGCGCTCAATGACCTTTCTTCGGGAGGTGTGGGAAAGGTGTGAGAAGGTGTGTCATCTACCGGAGAGACGTGGGAGCCTCGCCATCTCGGACATCTCAGCCATCTCGGTCGTCGTGCCAAGGTTTCATCGTTTTCCGAGAGTGTGAGCATCACGCGGAGCGGCGGAAGGAAGTCTGCCAAGCTATAGCGTCCATGGGCGACGAACAACCATACCTCCCACCCTGGCCCGATTCATTTCTCCGCCATCGCCAGATCGAGGCCGTTCGTCGCAGAGCGCTCGACTGCGAACAGGGCGGAAAAAACTTCTGCCGACCTCTGCGATTGTTTCGGCGAATCGCGCGCAGTCATCCCGAACGCCGGTTCGCGACACATCGTGCCTCTTTCTCCGCCCCGCGCGCAACCAAAAGGCGGCATCGTCATGTTCAAACTTGACGAGAGGATGAAGAAAGAAAGAAAAACAATTTGGCTCTGGATGGCCAAAAGAACGGCATTCGAGGCGCGCTAAGGGATTTACTGAAGGGGCGCAAAGCGCTAATAGCGCCCCTAAGTCATTTTGCCGCTTCCTGCGAGTTGGTGACATTCCCGGCGTCTCGGTGACGGCATCCACGACGGCCGAAGCAGGAACAACCGACAAGTACATCGTCGTGCCTGGCAGTGCGATCGCAGGCGCTGGCGCAGACCCAACGGACTACTGGGCCTCTGGATAGGTCTTTGTGACGAGCGGTGCTGCTGCACTTCAGCACGCGCCGTTCCATCGCTACCAGTCAATTGGCGGGACTCACAGAATCTACCTGAGATACCCACTCCGCGTTGCGCCAGCCGAAGGAGACGGAGTAAGCATCCGGCGTGGGTGCCGGAAGACGCTAAGTGATTGTGAGGCCAGGCAGGGAGACACCGATCAGTTCGGCGGGTTCCCGAATACTCCATACGGACTCGTCAAACCGAAAAAGACAGATCACACATGAGGATTATCGAGAGACTGATGGATGTGGACGCTGCATCCGTCGAAGACTTTGGTAGCGTCCGCTACAGTCACGATATCGAACACCGGATTGCCTACCACCAGAATCGAATGGCCATGCCAGGAACACGGATCTCTGAACCCCGAAAAACTGAACACTTCTTGCGCCATCACAAGACAGGCGACCGAGTCAAAAGACCTCAACTTAGGCGCTGTCGGCATGCCGTCGCCACGACCGTTCCGCGCTGGGTGGTGGTCAATGCGCTCAGGGGTAAGTCCAAGTTGCCGCCCCATAGCGCGCCTCCAATGCCCTGCGCTTACGGAACGAGATCTGGCACGGATTTTGATTTGGTCCGATCGACTTCCACCGAGATCCGAAAGTGAACTCAGTACGTTGATCGACCACCGCAATCGCCGACTTCAAGCTGCGAACCGAGGCGTTCAAGACCCCACTCGAACTATTCCTCCGCCCTTGGCGGCAGCGGCTGAAGTTCGTAAAAATACCTTCGAACCTTGCTGTGGTCGTTTGCATGGCGCGGACTCACTCGACCCTTTTCAGCACCAAAAAGTGTGAGAGGATGCCCACATGCGATTACTCGAGAACAGTATCCGACCCATGCAGAAACTGATGTCCAGCCGCGAGGCCGCCACGTTCCTAGCGATCTCGCCACGGACCCTCTGGACCATCGTCGACCGCGGCGAGCTTGCCGCCGTCAAGATCGGGCGTTCGGTCCGATTCGACCCGGCCGACCTGATTGCGTTCGTTGAACGTGCCAAAACTCGGCCCGCCAGCGTGCTGGCCGCGTGATCTCGCCGGGCAGAAACTCAATCAGAGCCGGCCTCCATCGGAGCAACCCAAATGGCAAGCTTAATTGAAGACGGTGACAACCTGTGGCACATCCAGTTCTTTCGGCCGGGCGTATCCGGCCGACAGACCATCCGACCGGGCAAGATGCCGCGCCGCGACGCCGAGCGATTCATGGATAAGATCGAATCGCTCCTGTCAGCCCTGAAACAGAATCGCCCCGTGGACGACGCCACGGCGACGTGGGTCGCCAAACTGGAAGGCCCGCTGCGCACGAAACTGGAAGCCAAGGGACTTATCGCACCGGCGGCATCCGAAGCCAAACGCACGGGAGCACTCGGCGAGATGTTCGACAAGTGGCTCGGCTCGCTCGACATCAAGCTGAGTACACAGACCGCCTACCGTCAGGTTCGGCGTGACCTCGTCGCCTACTTCGGCGCCGATCGCGACATCGCAACCATCGGGCCACTCGAGGCCGACGAGTGGCGACAGGCGCAGAAGGCGAAGGGTCTTGCCGAGGCCACGCTCAGTCGCCGGGTGAAGACCTGCCGCCACTTCTTCCGCAAGGCGGTCAAGTGGAAGCTGATCCCTGAGAATCCCTTCGAGGACGTGAAGGCCGGCTCCCAGAAGAACGATGCCCGCAAACGTTTCATCAGCCAGGAAGTCGCGCAGAAGGTGTTGATCGCCTGTCCCGACGCCGAATGGCGGCTCATCTTCGCGCTAAGCCGCTACGGCGGGCTGCGCTGTCCGTCCGAGCATCTGGGCCTGCGGTGGGGCGACATCGACTGGGATCGCGAACGCATTCTCGTCCACGCGCCCAAGACGGAGCACTACAGCAACAAGGGAACCCGCGTCATTCCGATGTTCCCCGAGCTCAAACGCTACCTGCTGGAAGTGTTTCAGAATGCATCGGAAGGCTCGGAGTTCGTCATCACCCGCTATCGCAATCCCAACAGCAATCTGCGGACGCAGTTGATGCGAATCATCGACGTTGCCGACGTCGAACCATGGCCGCGACTCTTTCACAATCTGCGAGCGACACGGCAGACGGAACTTTGCGAGATCTTCCCCGGCCACGTCGTGTGCCAGTGGCTCGGCAACTCCGAAGACGTGGCGAAAGACCACTACCTTCAGGTGACCGACCAGCACTACGAACGTGCCGCCCAAATGACCGAACCGGGAGCGCAAAAACCAGCGCAGCCCGGCCGAGAATCGACTGGAAACACCTCGCAAAACGCCTGGCCGCAAAACGCAAAAACCGCTGGCGTGCCAGCGGTTGCGACGGAGTGCGAAAGTTCGCATTCTGTTAGGATGGCCTCAGAGGGACTCGAACCCTCACGCCTTTGGGGCGGTGGATTTTGAATCCACTGCGTCTGCCAATTCCGCCATGAGGCCAAAAAAAAGTTGCCGTCGCCGTTTCCGACGGACCTCCAAGGATACGAAAAGCGGGGGCCTGCCGCAACCTTGTGGCGATCTTTGCTTTGCGGCTATTCGGCTACCGCGCTCCGGGCTGGCGTTTGGAGTCGGGTGTGCAGCGGGGAATCGGAGGACGTATTGGCCGACACCTTACCTGAACGGGTTGCGCGAACGGGTTGCCCGACATCGGGAGGCCGAGGGGAGCCGAAGACTACCGCGGTCGTTGGGATGGTTCGGGGTCGTCTGGCAAAAAGCGTACGCCGCCCGATCCGATGTCGTACACGGCACCGACGAGTTTCATCTTCCCCTCTGTGCGTCGCGCGGCGGCCTCCGGCATCTGGTGAATCTGGCGAATGGTCCAGCGGACGTTCTCCTCGACCGCGTGCGCCAGTTGTGCATCAGGGGTAAGGCGCTCGTCGGGATCGGTCAGTCCGGGGACGATGTTGTCCACGAGGAGCTGGATCCGTGATTTGTGCCTGATCCCGTCCACTTTCGTCGCCATCGCCGCCTGTACCGCGCCGCAGTTCTCGTGTCCGAGTACGACAAACAACTGCGTGTGGAGGTGGGTGGCGGCGTACTGCATGCTGCCGGCGACCTCGGCCGACAGCGTGTTGCCGGCGACGCGGATGACGAACAGTTCGCCGAAGCCGGCGTCGAACAGCAATTCCGGCGGCACGCGTGAGTCACTGCAACCCAGGATGGTCGCGTAGGGGCTCTGGCCGATTGCCAGGTCGGCCAGGATGTCCTTCTGCACTGTGGGGAACTGGGCCTCGCCCCTGCAAAACCTCTCGTTCCCTTCGATCAGACGGCGCAGTGCGTCATCGGCGCTGACGGGAGGTGTAGTGTTGCGGGTCGAAGCCATGATTCGCTCTCCAAAGCAGTGGCCCCCGGCAACGCTGCGAATGGTAGGGAATCAAGCGAATGGCTCAAGCCTCGGCTGGCGGGACGGTTCGGCGCGATGGTCAAAACAGTTCCGGGGGACGGGAAGCGACGATCGTGAGCCGCACCGGCTACTCGTGGAACTCGCGTTCGAAGTATCCGGTGGGTCGCTGCCGATCGTGTGAAAACTGGCCGAAGTTGAACATTGACGAACAGATGACAGTTCGTATAATGTTTGGTTGTCAAAATTCTCTGGAAGCTGGCAGTACCGTCGTCCGGCGGACTGCGATCGACGAGTTCCCGCGCGGGAGGTCGGTCGTGCCGTCGTTGGCTGATCGCTTTATTCAGCGAACGACGCCCCTGTCTCGCCGGTGCCTACAAAGTCACTGAATTACTCCGACCGACAACCAAGGCCGGGGCTTGCCATGCGCGATGCGCACCAGGAAACGTCAGGCTGGGTCAGATCTGTCCGCATGATGAGCCGTCGGGTTCGTTCGGCAGACCAATGAGGCTTGAGGATGGAATCTGTCGGTGCGTGATGCACCTCCCACGGCCTGGAAAGCCCCGTCATGGACAGCGGTCGAGAACAAGACTTGCGCGCAATTGGGTTCTGACGTTTGAAGTTCGTCTTGATTCTCGGCTTCGATTGGCGATCTCGGGTTCGTTCGGCGATCTGGGTTCGTTCGGCAAACAAGCCGATGGTGCGGCGCACTGGCAGAGCCTTGGGTGCGGAGCCGACTCTCGGGTTCGTTTGGCGGCCGGGACTTTGCAGTTGGACGTTCGATACCGGAGGTTCAATGTTCCCACTTTGCCTTCAACCTCGGGTTTGTTTGGCCATCTCGAGTGACGAGAGTGCGTCGGGAACCTTCGACCCAATCCCTTCCCCCGGGAGTACCGGAGGAAGGGATAAGGTTCGAGTTCGTTCGGCGACGTTGAGTTTGACAGGGAGTCGGCGAACTGAGCACCCATCAGGGCTTGAGTACAACCTTGATGCAGCCGGCTTCGCGCTTGGAGAAGGTGTCATAAGCCTTGGGCGCATCCTCCAGTGCGAATCGGTGGGTAATCACGAACGATGGATCGATCTGCCCCTTGGCGACGCGATCGAGCAGCGGAGCAAGGTAGTTGGGGACATGGGTCTGGCCCATTTTGAATGTCAGGCCCTTTTGCATCGCCGCGCCCATGGGCAGCTTGTCCACGAGTCCGCCGTAGACACCCGGGATGGAAACGGTGCCTCCCTTGCGGCAGCAGTTGATGGCTTGTCGCAGGGCGTGGGGGCGGTCGGTTGCCATGAACAGTGTTGCCTTCACGCGGTCGTATAGCGCGTCGAGGGTCAGCCCATGAGCTTCCATTCCGACGGCGTCGATGCAGGCGTCCGGGCCGCGACCTCCGGTGAGGTCGAGGAGCTTCTCGTAGACCCATTCGTCGTCGATGTCGATGGTGGTTGCGCCGGCCTGGGCGGCCATCGCCAACCGATCGTCCACGCTGTCGATGGCGACGACCTTTTCTGCGCCGAGCATGAATGCCGATCGAATGGCAAACTGTCCGACCGGTCCGGCACCCCAGACCGCGACCGTGTCGCCGGGCTGGATATTGCAGTTCTCCGCTGCCATGTAACCGGTCGGGAAGATGTCGGTCAGGAAGACGACCTGTTCGTCGCTGAGGCCTTCGGGGACCTTGATGGGGGCGATGTCGGCGTAGGGCACCCGAACGTATTCGGCTTGGCCACCGGCGTAGCCGCCGGTCAGGTGCGAGTAGCCGAACAGTCCCGCCGTCGTGAATCCGTAAGCCTGTTCGGCGACGGCGGCGTTCGGATTGGTATTGTCGCAGCAGCTCCAAAGTCCGCGTTTGCAGAAGAAACAACCACCGCAGGAGATTGTGAACGGAACCACAATGCGGTCGCCGACGTTCAACTTCCTGACGGCTTTGCCGACTTCGACGACTTCGCCCATGAATTCATGGCCGAGCACGTCCCCCTTCTGCATGCCGGGGATGTAACCGTTGTAAAGGTGAAGGTCCGAGCCGCAGATACACGTCGTGGTCACCTTGATGATGACATCGGTGGGCTGAAGGATCTTGGGATCGGGAACATTACAGACTTCGACTTTGTGTTTTCCGCACCAGGTGACAGCTCGCATGATCTTGGTCCTGTGGTTGAGAGCGATGTTGAAGATTGGGAGGGTTTGCGCGATCGGCGGATGCCGTACGACCCTGGAAGCCGAACTGTCGGCCACGGTTTTCACCGTACGCCGCGATCAGCACGTGCATTCGCCTTTGGACTGCCCTTCGATGGTCGGAATCTCGCCGGCTTCCATCAGTTGCTTGAATCGGCGAAGGTCAGACTTAATGAGATGGGCGGGATCTTTCCCGAACAGGGTGGCGACCCATTTGCCGACGACATCGCCGGGAGGGATGTAATCGAGCACGACACGGACCTCGGTGCCGCGGTCGCCCGGCGCGTCGAGGAAACGCACGGAACCGGCGTTGTCAACGTCGGCGCCGCCGGCCGACTTCCACGCGATCAACTCGTCTTGCACTTCGTTGACGATCTCGGCGTCCCAACTAACAGTCGAGCCGGCTGGCGCGTGAATCTCCCAGTGCCAGCGGTCGCCGCCGAGCGGGGCCACTTTTTTCAGGTGCTTCATGAAACGGGGCAGATTTTGGAAGTCGCGCCAGAAGGCGAACAGTTCGTTCCGCGGTTTCTGAATCGTGAAAGCCGACTGAACGTGTATGCCTCGTTTGTAGTAAGACTCCGGTGTGGCTTCCTCGGCAGAGTTGCGGTGAATGACCGTGTTCAGCGGACAATGACCCGTGTAGCCACGGCGAATGAGCCCGCCTGCACCCGCGAGCATCGCCAAGCCGGCGAGCCCACGCATTTTCATACCGCCAACGGCAAGCACCGCGCCGGCGACCATGGATGCCAGCCGCTCAGGATCGCCGACATTCTTCGTTTTGCCTGTCTCCCGGCTCTGCGCGCCAGGAAGGCTGCCCGGCGTGGACATGCTGAAGGGGTCACGGGTTTGTGTTTCACGCCACGCGTTCTTGTCCCGCGACGCGTTCTCATTCACAGCCTGTATTGTCACGTTCGACCTCCACGATGTCGTTGCCTGAAGATGATCTGCCACTCGCCGGAGGCCATTGCAACGACGGTGCCGTCGCTGCAACGTGAAGGGAAACTCGAACGCGATCAGTCCCGCCGCGTGGCCGCAATCTGGTGCCGCCCCAATGCGACGGAACTGCGGTTTAGTCCGCTCCCCGGCGGACGTCTGGATGAAAACCTTGCCATGCAACGGGTCGAAGGAACGGCAGGGCGGACAGGATGTCACACTTGCAGAAATTTTTCAGGCTCGCGCGGTGCGGTGACGCTGTCTATCATCAGACCGAAGTTTGACGGCCGGATTGACGCACGTTGCAACGAGGTACATCACCATGCTGGAACACCGAAAGGGCAACGCCGTGCCCTCTGGCGAATCCGATTCCGCGAGGTGTCATCCAGGGCCGGAGCGCAGCAGAGCTGGCTGCACGAGGCCGCGCATCCTACTGGTCGAGGACGACGACCTGTCGGCACGGATGATGGCGAAACTTCTGGAGGACGAGCAGTTCGAGTGTCGTTATGCCACCGACTATCGAAGTGCGTTGCGCACGGCCAGCGAATGGATCCCCGACTTTCTTGTCTGCGACATCGACCTGCAATCACGGCGCGATGGTTGCGACGTCCTGCGATCGATGCGAACGGCTTACCAGACGATCCAGGGCATTTCCGTGAGCGGGCTCGAGTTTGGCGAAGCCCGGGCCAGGAGCGAGCAGGGCGGGTTTGCGTTACACCTTTCGAAGCCGATCGATGCAGCGCGGCTCATCAGTTCACTGCGATCACTGATGCTGTCGCCGCCGCGAGCGTCGGGACGATCGCCGGCAGCGTCCGAGTGAATGCTGCGGGATCGACGGGATCGACGCGCGTCGCGACAGGATCGGCAAGGTCATCCTGCCATGGTTTCGCCGCCGGACTGTTCGAGCACGACGCCGCTGATGAACGAGGAATCGGCATCGCTGGCGAAGAAGACGTAAGCCGGTGCGATCTCCTCCGGCTGACCGGCACGACCCATCGGTGTCTTCTTGCCGAAGGCGGCGACCTCTTCAGGCGGAAGTCCACGGTCGGCGGGATTCAGGGGCGACCAGACCGGGCCCGGGGCGACATTGTTGACGCGGATTCCTTTGTCCACCAGTTCCTTGGCGAGCACCTTGGTGAACGAATCGATCGCGCCTTTGGTGGCCGAGTAATCGTACAACGATCCGCCCCCCTTGAGGCCGGCGACCGAACTGGTCGCGATGATCGCCGAGCCTGGCTTCATGTGTGGCACCGCCGCCCGAACCAGATAGATGTAGGCGTAGATGTTGGTCTTGAATGTGCGGTCGATCTGCTCGTCGGACAGATCCTGAATGTCGTCCTGGCGATCCTGCCAGGCGGCGTTGGAGACGAGAATGTCGAGCCGCCCGAAGGTTGCGACCACGCGCTCGACCGCCTCGCGGCAGAACGCACTGGTGCGGACGTCGCCGGGAATCAGCAGACAACGCCTGCCGGTTGCCTCGACGGCGGCGCGAACTTCCTCTGCATCGACCTGTTCCTGGGGCAGGTAGACGATCGCGACGTCGGCGCCCTCGCGGGCATAGAGGTAGGCGACGGCCTTGCCGATGCCGCTGTCGCCGCCGGTAATCAGCGCCGACTTGCCCTCGAGTTTTCCCGCGGCCTTGTAGAGCGGTGCTTGCCAGCGCGGCTTCTGCGTCATGTCGGCTTCCAGGCCGGGCTTGGAAAGCTTCTGCGGCGAGTACGGAGGCGAAGGCTCCTTCTGGGTCTGCGGGGTGCTTGCGGACGCGACGCTGATTTTTCGGCCGTTGCCGTCGGTGTCTTGTTGCATGGTGTTCACTGGGGAGATCGTGCATGAAGCTTCATTTCATACGTGTCGATCTCTTTGCATGATGCGTGCCACCCTGCGAATTGGGGCCTTTTGAACCTGTGTCGGGCATATGCGCCGCAGTTCAAGACATGCTGTCAGCGAGTCAGGACAACCTTGCGCACGACTGGAGCAGTTCGGTAGCACGACATGAATGAAGATTCACCGGGATAGTGCAGCTTCATTGGTATTTCGAGCGCTGACGCCGGTAGGTTTCGCGCCAAGGATACTGCGATGTCTAACGCACAAAGCATCCCAGCAGAGTTGATCGTGGCGTCGGGTGCGAATCCGTCTGGCAGAACCGATCCGATCTGGTACCGCGATTACACGCCGCCAAGCTTCTCGGCGCTCAAGGCGAACATCCGGTCGGACGTTTGCATCGTTGGGGCAGGTATCGCGGGGCTGATGGCGGCCTACCTGCTGGCCAAGGCGGGTCTGTCGGTGACTGTACTCGAGGCGAAAGAGGTTGGCGGTGGCGAGTCGGGTCGAACCAGCGCGCATCTGGCCAGCGCGATCGACGATCGCTTCTACGAGATCGAACGCGCCCACGGTTAGACGGGGTCTCGTATCCAGTATGAAAGTCATGCGGCAGCGATCGATCTCATCGAGAAGGTCTCCAAGGACGAAGGAATTGAATGCGGATTTCTTCGGCTCGACGCGTATCTATTCGCCGGTCCGAAGGAGGTGCCGTCCCTGGCGCGCGAAGTCGAAGCTGCCAAGCGCGCGGGGATGCCCCATGTGGAGCAACTGGCCGCCTGCGATGCCACCGGAACCCGCAGGCAGCCTTGCCTGCGTTTCGGGCGACAGGCTCGTTTCCAGCCGCTGATTTTCATGGGCGAACTGGCCGGGCGATTGTCCGCGATGGGCGTGCGCGTCCATACGCACACGTTCGTGAACGAGCTGGCGACGGTGAAGGGCAGTGTTAAGGCGTCCACCTCGGACGGATTCGAGGTGACCGCACGATTCGGCCTGGCCGCCACGAATGTCCCCTCGGTCATCAACAACTGGGCGGGTATCTACACGAAGTTCGCAGCCTATCGAACCTACATGGTGGGTCTGGAGGTGCCCGCCGGCGCGATCGCCGACGGCCTCTATTGGGATATGCTCGACCCGTATCACTACGCCCGCCTCGAACAGGGGCAGGGCGGGGGCGAGCCAGCGATTCTGCTCGTTGGCGGGGAAGACCACAAAACAGGACAGCACGACCATCGGCCCGATCAGGAACAGCGGTTCGCCCGCCTCGAACAATGGGCTCGCGAGAACTTCGACGGTGTCGGCAGGCTGGCCTGGCGTTGGAGCGGACAAGTCAATGAGCCGGACGACGGCGTTGCCTTTATCGGCGCTGTTCCGACCGCGGATAATGAACACTGCTACGTCATCACCGGCGACAGCGGGATGGGACTAACCCATGGAGTGCTCGGGGCCAAGTTGGTCACCGACCTGATAACCGGAGTCGAATCGCCCTGGGCGGAACTGTATCGACCGCAGCGAAAACCCCTGAGCTCGCCTGGGACGTTCCTGAGCGAAAACCTGAACGCCGTTGCTCAATACGCGGCCCTGCTCACGCCCGGCGAGGTGTCGTCGGTGGACGATATTGCCGTGGACTGTGGGGCGATTCTCCGCAAGGGGCTGACCAAGGTCGCGGCGTATCGCGACAAGGAAGGGCAGATTCATCAGTGCTCGGCGCTTTGCACCCATCAGCAGGGTGTCGTTGTGTGGAACGACGTCGAGAAGTCCTGGGATTGTCCGGTTCACGGAAGTCGCTTCTGCCCCGAGGGCCGGGTACTGACCGGACCGGCGGTTGAGCCACTTCCGCCGCTGGCGGAACCGTGATCCCGACGATCCCGATTCGCCGTTGGAGTGTTAATACAGTGATAGCAAGGGGTTTGCAGGTGCTCTGGCTGCGTCTTCCGATCTGTCGGCTCGCCCGACGCGGTCTAGAGTGTAGAATAGGTGTCGGTGTGTAATTATTGGACGCCGCGTAGGCCCGGTGAACGGGGCAAGGCGTCAGCTTGGGGTGGATTGATTTCGCCCGCACGGCTTGAGGTTCGGCCTGCGGACAAGCTTGTGCCTTCAGAGGCCGATACCAACGGGAGTGGGCTTCTTCCGGCGACTTGACCGGAAGCGCCGCTACGCGTTGTTAGTGCTTCGCCGACTTGTAATCCCCATGGCGGCGAGAATGCTGCCGCCTGGGAAGGACGTTTGGCCTGATGAAAGACAACAAGGCAACCTCGGTCCATCACCCCGACTACGCGCAGCGGGGGACACAGTCGTGTCGACGGTCGTCCCGCTGGCTTCGCCTGGGCGTGGTTCTGCTGCTCCTGGCGGTCGGAGTAAGTGCCGCCGTCTGGGCCAAGGGGCGTGGATACAAAACTGCAATGCTCCGGGTGATCTTCCCGGAAAGTCCGGTCTATCTTAGCAAGCCGACGGTCGTCGCGGTGCGCCCGGCAGACATGACCGGAGGCGTGCCGCCGGACGCCTTCATCGCCGCCGACGTCAGGCTTCCCAACAAGGGGAAGGTCATCGACCGTAAGACGCTGGAAAACGGCGTGATGCTTCTAAAGGGCAACGCACGCGAGAAGGTCCCTGCGCTGGTCAATACGAGCGGCGGGGGAGATGCGATTGTGCTCCGTCCGCTCAAGCCGCTGGAACTCAACGCACTCTACACGTTCGAAGTGCTGCCTGCCTTGAAAGATACGGGAGGCGCGTCGTTCGAGCAGCACAGCACCACGTTCTCGACCGCTGCGGGCACGGTTTACAGCGAGTTCCCAGCCGCAGCCGTGAAGGTGGAACAGCCGCTCTCGGCGGGCAACTGGTATACGGGGCTTGCTTTTGGGCCGGACGAACGGCTCTACGCGAGCACGATCGCAGGTCAGGTGGTGCGATTTGATGTCGCAGCAGACGGGTCGCTGTCGGCTCCGAAGGTCATCACGACCGTGCTGGCGGCCAATCAGGGCCCGCGCATCATGACGGGCCTGACGTTCGACCCCGCCGCCACGCGCGACAACCCGATCATCTATGTCGCTCACGGCACATTCCCGTTCGATCGGATGCCCGAAGGGGACAACGTCCGCAGCAAGGCCGGTACGCCTCACGGCATGAGCAAGAAGGTCATCCCCGACTGGAGCGGCAAAATCAGCCGCCTGTCGGGCCCGAACCTCGAGAACTATCAGGACATCGTCGTCGGCCTGCCCAGGGCGCGGCACGATCACACGACGGGGCAGATCAGTTTCGGTCCGGACGGCGCGATGTACTTCGCGCAGGCCAGCAACACGGCGATGGGTGAAGCCGACCACGAATGGGGATACCGTCCGGAGCGCTTGCTGACGGCATGCGTGATGCGACTCGACATGAAGCGTCTGTCGTCGCTCCCGCTGAACTCGCAAACCGCAGGCGCGGAAGTGAACTACGATCCGTTCGCCGACGGCGCTCCGTTGACGATCGTCGCCACGGGAACCCGCAACTGTTACGACCTGCTGTTCCATAGCAACGGGCGGTTCTATGCCACGCTCAACGGCTCTGCCCGCGGCGGCAACACGCCCGCCGGCGGACCCAGCGACGTGCGACGATTCGATCAGGCCGCCGCGGGCGGCTATGACGGCCCGACCGTTCCCGGCCTCAAGGAGGTCGGCACCCAGAACGACTACCTGCTGCGCCTGGAATCAGGCGGCTACTACGGGCACCCCAACCCACTGCGTGCCGAGTTCGTGATGAACGGCGGCAATCCCACCGCAGCCATCGATGCCTGCGAGGTGGCGGAGTATCCCGTCGGCGTCGTGCCCGACCGCAACTACCGATTCCCTTCGTTCGACTTCGGCAAGAACCTTTCGCCGTGCGGCATGACCGAGTACCGCGGCCAGGCGTTTCCGGCGCTGCGGGGCAAAGTGCTCGTCGTGCGGTTCTCCGGCGGCAAAGACATCATCGCTCTGACACCCGGCGACGACGGCGACATTCGCCACTTCGTCACCAACCTGGACGGCTTCACGCACTTTCACGATCCGGTCGACCTGTGCGTCTCGCCGGCGACGGGCTACATCTACGTTGCCGAGCACACCGGTCGAAAGATCACGCTGCTTCGGCCGACGGAGCAGAACCGGTCCGCCAGCGCCATCCAGCAGGATGTCATTCCGCCAGGCCGCAACGGCCCGGCGAGCATCCTTCCGATGGTCAGCACGCCTCGCGAATAGCAGCGGTGCCTTCGAGCGGCGCGGACACTGCGCCGTTTAATGCGATTGCAGTGATGCCAGCGACCCGACGACCGCGGCGTGGGTGAGCACCGCCAGTTTTATCGGACTCGATTTTACGTCAGTACAGGGGTTCCCGGTTTTATACGACCTGGCGCTAAAGCGGTCGGCCAATGCACTCGATGATGCTTGTGGAGCTTAACGGAGCGATGTTGGAGCCCGTTCAGGAGAAATGCCATGAGCCAGGAATCAGCAGATAAGTTGTCGATGGTCGATCCCCAAACCGACCTTGTGGTCGAACCGCTCAAGGCGGCGGGGGAAACCGAACGACGCCAGAGCGAGGTGGACCGGCGTACGGGCCTCGACCGGCGTCAGAAGTCGCGTGATGAAGCGGGCTATACCGGCCCTGAGCGGCGGGTGAAGAGCCGTCGCGACGAGACCGGCCTGGAACGCCGTCGCGGCGCGGGGATTCGTCGTAGTGATGACCGTCGTAGCGCCGAGGAGGGCGAGATGCACAGTGACCAGTTCGAGTTCGTGATGGCCGTCGAAGCGTACAAGAAGGTCAACAAGAAGCTCTATCCGACCTGGACGGAGATTCTCGAAGTGCTGCGGCAGCTCGGCTATCGCAAGGTGATGCCGCGCGAAGTCACGCTCGAGAACGTGCCCGAAGCCCCGCTGGAAAAGGCCGCGTAAGGACCGTCGATCAGACCCAGTCGCTCAACCGGGGGGCTGGGGCTCGGTAACGGCCGGCCCGCCGACGCGACGGCCCTTCCAGAGGTTGCCACCGCGATAGTGGTACTGGAACGCCGACGAAGCCGCGATCGCCTGGTAAAGCGCAATGCTCACCGGCATCAGCACCGCGTGGTAGAGCGGCAATCCCATGTGGCGGATGGTGCGGGCGTGAATCGCCGCCTGTGCCGCGACGATCGCCGCGGACAGCGCCAACGCCGTCCAGCCCGCGGGCGACGGAGCGGCGATGACCCATATCAGCGTCGCGACCATATATACCGGCGGCAACACCGCCACCATCATGCCCACGATTAGTCCGACCCAGAACTTACGAGGCTGATAGTCCATGCCCGCGTAGGCGTTCTTCGCCAGACCTTCCCAGAGGTCGTTCCAGTCTTCATACATGTGGGTGGTCACGAGGTTCCGGGTCAGCCGGGTGTGAAGCCGCACGCCCATGGACTTGGCCCGTCGCGCCAGCTGCACGTCTTCCACAATGTGCGACCGCACCGATTCGTGCCCGCCGACTTTCTCGTACGCGGATCTGCGAATCAGGATGAATCCCCCGGCCGCCAGCGCGATGGAGCTGGCCGGGTTGTTCACGCTGCCGAGGGGGAACACCATTCCGAGCGTCGTCAGCAGCGCGGGTAGTCCGATTTTCTCGCTCCAGTGTCCCAGCACCATGTGTGGCAGCACGCTAAGCATGTCCGCGTTCTGCTCCCGCATGACTCGCACAGCCGTCGCGAGCGCGCGGGGATGGAAAGCGCAGTCGGCGTCGGTGAAGCAGTAGATTTCCTCGGCCGCCTGCTCGGGCGTTGTGTCCAACGCGACCGACGGCAGGCCCCGCGCGAACGTCACCCCCGACGCCACCGCCCAGGATTTGCCCATCCAGCCGGCAGGCCGCTCCGTTGTCCGCATGTGGATGAGCTCCGGGTGCACGCGCGAAAGTTCTGTCAGCACGGTAGGCGTGGTGTCGTCGCTCTGATCATCGACGATCAACACGCGGAGACGGGTGTATTCCTGACGGCAATAGGTCGGCACGGTCCGCGGCAGAACGGCCGACTCGTTTCGCGCCGGGGCGATCAGCGTCACCGGAGGCTGCGTACCGTCCAACGCCCCTTCGCCCGCGTCTGCGTCAAGGGGCTCGGTAAAGGTCGAACGGTGAACGGGACTCAGGTACAAGCCGATCCAGACCAGCGCGATCAGACCAAGAATGATCAGGGTGATCGTCATGGCGGCATCTTAGGCGATCCGCCGCCGCTTACGACGCGCCGGCGGGATCCGCCGCGACTCAGGGTTTCGGGCGCAACGCGCCGGGCGCGTGCCGACAAGCCCGTTGCGGTGCTAAACTTCGGATATGAGCCGCGAGCCCGATGCCCCGGAGTTCTTCGTTTACCCGTCCGCCACCGGCCGCCCTGTTCCTGTTGCTGGCCCGACCTCTACGCGCTTTCGAGAGCCGCGGCGGTCCATCCTGCCGCTGCTGGCGATCGTGGCGTTCCTGAGTGTGATGGTGACCAGCGTGATCTGGCGTCTGACGTCACCCGATCGCCCGCCGGCGGTCGAATCGCGGAAGGTCACCCCCGCCGGCGAACTTGCCGCCGACGAGCGGTCCACCATCGACCTGTTCAAAGCCGCAAGTCCTTCGGTCGTCTACATCACGACGCTGCAACAGCGGATGGACTTCCGGACGCGTAACGTGATGGAGATTCCGGCCGGCAGCGGCTCGGGATTCGTCTGGGACAGCGCCGGCCACATCGTCACCAACTATCACGTCGTTCAACGCGCCAACGGCGCAAAGGTCACGCTGTCGGATCACGGCACCTACACGGCGAAGCTGGTCGGCGTCTCGGCACTCCATGACGTGGCAGTGCTGAGCATTGATGCGCCGGCGGCCAAGTTGCCGCCCATCCGTGTCGGCACGAGCCATGATCTGCAGGTCGGTCAAAAGGTCTTCGCGATCGGAAACCCGTTCGGCCTCGATCAGACGTTGACCACCGGTATCGTGTCGGCGCTGGGCCGCACGATCCAGAGCCCGACGGGCCGTCCGATCGAAGAAGTCATCCAGACCGACGCGGCGATCAATCCCGGCAACTCCGGCGGCCCGCTGCTCGACAGCTCCAACAGGCTCATCGGCGTGAACACGGCGATCTACAGTCCTACAGGGTCAAGCGCTGGGATCGGGTTTGCCGTCCCGATCGATACGGTCAAGCGGGTCGTCGAGGAAATCATTCTTACCGGCAAGTACACACCGCCGGTGCTCGGCGTCGCGATGGATGCCAGGGTGAATGAACTGCTCGCCAAGCGCACGGGCAAAGAGGGCGCGTTTGTGCTGGGTGTCACTCCCGGCAGCGGGGCCGAAGCCGCCGGCCTGCGCGGCGCGGCGCAGGACGAGAACGGCCAGATCACGATCGGCGATGTGATCCAGAAGGCGGGTGGTCGACGGGTGCGAACGCCGGACGACGTCTACTCCGGGCTTCAGAAGTTCCGCCCCGATGACTCGATCGAACTGGAGGTGCTTCGCGACGGCAAGATCGAAACGATCAAGGTGAAACTTGGGCGCGGGGATTGACGCCCGGCGGCGTTTGAGCACCGAGCCGGGGCGATCTACTCGCTTCAACCTGATTGGCAAAGAGCCACCAGATGGTGCGATCATTCGCTTCGCCATGATTGGTGAGCGATGCCGACGCGTCGATCGCGACCACTGTCGCTGAGGAGCCAGGGAAGTTGTATCGGAGTGTGGCCTGCGGTCCGGCACCGGGAGCGATCAGACCCTCGCGATACGGAGGCGGATCGATGCCGTTGGGTCCGACGCCGCCCATCGTCGCAAAGCCATTGCCCGGGCCAGACCAGCTGTCCGCCGACGCCATGCCCTCGAACGTCGGGCGTCGCGTCGCCAATGGCGCATAGGAAGTCGCGAACCAGTCCCGCGAGCTGTAGACGACTACGACCGACCGAACCATGCGTCCGGTCGCGATCGAGTGAAACGCGCCGGGTGCCGCGGCACTCTGCAATTTCGGCGGCACGGCCGAATCGATCGGCGGCGCTCCGCCCATAGCCCAGTGGTTGACCAATGGACTCAGCAGCAAGAGCGAATCCACAAGCCGCGGCGCGGGCCCGACGACGGCATCGGGGCTGACGGCGGGGGCCGTTGATGGCCAGGTCGCCGACGGTGCTGATGCCCGCTCCGGCGTACCTGCCGCTTCGTCCGCGGCCGGCGTTAGTGCCGCCAGCGCCGCCCCGGCGCCGAACGAATGCGCCACGACGTGTACGCGCGGTCCGTTCGTGAGCCGAACCCGGTCCATCAGGTCACGCAGGCCCGACCGCCCCAACCGGTAGGCCCGATCGTTGATGACCCTTAAATCCGCGGACCGGATCGCCCACCGGCGCAGCTCCAGGACATTCAGTCCGTACTCCGCGGCATTGTCCTTCGCCGCAGTACCGTCGGTGGTCGGGCGTTTCACGGTGACCGCAACGGTCCGAAGCGCATCTTTCCAGACCTCCAGCAGTTCGATCGCCGACATCGGTGGCAACGGCGTCGCCGAGATGCCGATCAGGCCGAAACGGCTCGCTTCGACCGTCCGCCTCACCGGCGGACTTCCGGCAGTGACGGCGTAACGCAAACCAGGCACCGACGGCTCGTCCTCCGGGCCGAACAGCGGCAAAAGACAGTCGGCAAGGTCGATCTGCTCCGGCGGGGTGGGGCCGAGCGGGCTGGCCAGCATCTTCTCGAGGCGCGTCGCCCGCAGGTCATGCCCTCGATCGCGCAGCGCCTGGATCAGCCGCTGAACGGACTCTTCGCTGGGGTCCGTCGTCAGCACGCTCAGCATCGCTGAACGATCCACGTCCGGCCGCATTGGCGATCGCCGCGCCTCGCTGCCGAACGCGGGATAGGCTCGGTTAAAGACTTCACCGGGCCAGACGACGCCGACATAAAGTGGTTTGTAGGCCGCGGGCCGGGTCGTGGCGTCTCCGGCCCAGGTCCGGGCGCGCTCGTAACCGGCGGCAAAGGCATCCATCCAACCGATGGCGGACTGCCATCCGTCATGCCACCCGGGGCAAAGCACGTAAACGTCCGTGTATCCACCATCGCGGACCATCGCTTCCAGGCCGGCGACCGCGCGGGGGTTGCAGGTCAGACCTTTCGGGCCGAACGGAATGACCACCATCAGCGCATTGCTGCTGTCTCCACGCGGCACGAGCCGTCTGAGTTCTGCTGCGGGAGGGTCCCACTGCGGGGTGTCACACTGGCTCGAGCCCGGAAGTGATGTACAACCGACATGAAACAACACAGAAAGAGCAATCGAAGCCGAGGCCAGACGGCGAACCCAGGCTGCTGCGATCGGGGCAAGTTCGGTCATTTGCGGCACTCTCCCGGACGAAAACTGACGTTGCAACCCGCACCATTGTCGCCAGTCGCAAGCATCGGGCCAACTGTCGACCACCAAAGCTCCGAAGATTGCCTGCCTCAGTCCATGGACAACAGCACCTTCAGAACACCCGGTCGACCGGCTAACTCCATCGCGGCGACGCCCTGATCGAGTTTCATTCGCCGATGAATCAGGCTCGCGACGTCGATTCGCTTCTCGCCGAGGGCGCGAATCGCCTCGCGAAACGGTCCACAGCGGCTGCCGACGACATTCACTTCGTCGATCACCAGTGGCGCAAGATTCAGCGGCTTGCCCTGCGCGACAGTGCTCTTGAGCACGATGGTCCCCCGCGGGCGGACCATCTGCATGGCCAGCTCGAATCCGCCGGCAGACCCGGTGCAGTCGACGACCACGTCCTGGTCGTGACGAGGGACGATGTCCGCCAGCGGGCGGCTTCGGATCGACCACTTTTCACACAGTGCCAGCTTGTCAGGGTGCTTGCCGATGACACGCACCGGCGCCCCGGTCTCCCGAAGGGCCTGTGCGACCAGCAGTCCGAGCCGGCCGTCGCCCAGAACGGTGACCCACTTGTTGCTGTCGAGCTTGATTTGTTTGACCACCTGGTAGGCGGCGGCGAGCGGTTCGACGAAAACAGCCTGATCGTCGTCAACGGTATCAGGCAGGACGTGCAGATTCGCCGAGGGAAGTCGCACGTAGTCGGCGAACGCCCCGTCGTGGTTCAGAATGCCCAGTACCGATCGGTTTCTGCAATGGGTGCTCAATCCGGAAAGACAAAGGTCACAGCGGCCGCAAACCACGTTGATCTCGCCGACGACCCGCTTGCCGATCAACTGCCGGTCGGCGGAATCGACCACGTCCCCGACGAACTCGTGACCCAAGATCCCCTTGTAACCCATGTAGCCGCGTGTGATCTCGAGGTCGGTCGAGCAGATGCCGGCCTGTCGGACGCGGATGAGGCTGTCGCCCAAAGAGTGCAGGGGCTCCGACTGGCGGGGCTGGAACGAAAGCCGGCTGTCGAAGACCAAGGCGCGCATCGTCCGGGCAGTGTAGCCGGAAGCGGCCGCGTGTCACCCCCATCGAGCCTGCGACGGCGCTTTACATGCTGGAGTTCAGCGAGGTCCAGCGGGCCAGAACCTTGCTCCCTACACCCTTGATCGCAGCGATGGCTGCCACGACGATGAGGCCGGCGATCAGCGCGTATTCGAGCACCTCGCCACCCTTTTCATCATTGCACATCCGCTTCAGAACAGACGTCAGATTCATCTCATCTCCTGTTGAGAACTGGTAAGGCCCACGCACTGAAACATCGGCATGTAACTGGCAGCGGTTAAGCCCGAGATAGGTAAAAAACAGAGTCTTCCTCGGTGATTCACCGGGCCGCTGCATTCCCCGAGCGGCTCCGGCTCAGAAACATGGCCGAGGTGAAACCCTTCAAGCCTTCTGGCTCGTCCAGACCCATAACCAATCGCTCATCCCGAGGTGACTGCCATGGGTACAGGTCAGAGGATCTTCATTATTGGAGGCGGCCCGATCGGCCTGGAGGCGGCCGCCTACGGCAGAGCCGCCGGGCTTGATGTGGTGCTCGCCGAACGCAAGGACATCGGAGCGAGCGTAGCGTCGTGGGGATTCGTGCGAATGTTCACGCCATGGCATCTGAACACGACGCCGCTGGGGCGTGCGACGCTGGGCAACGATCCGTTGTTTGCCTCCAACGCCTGCCCGACCGGACAGGAGTTCGTCGATCAGTACCTGCTTCCCCTGGCCGAGTCGGATCTGCTGCAAGGCTGCATCGACACCGGCTTTCGCGTTCTGGCGGTCGGCCATGAAGAGCCCGACACAACGCCCGGCAACCGCCGCCGCAGCGGCCGCTTTCGACTGCTCGTCTGCGATCGCTACGGGATCGAGCAGATCGACCACGCCGACTATGTGCTGGATTGCTCGGGCACCTACGGCAATCGCCGCTGGGCAGGGCGGGGCGGTGTCCCGGCGGTGGGCGAAGCGGGAGTCAAGTCGGCGATCTGGTACACCGTCCCCGATGTGCTGGGTGCCGACCGCGCGTCTTTCGAAAACCGCCGGACCATGCTGGTCGGTGCCGGCACGTCCGCACTGACCGTCCTGCAGCACCTGGCAACTCTGGCGGCCGAATCGCCGATGACCCGCGTCACCTGGGTTGTGCGGCGGTGGGGCGAAGTGCTGAGCCTGGCCGACGAAGACCCACTACCCGCCCGACGGGCCCTCGCCGAAGCCGCCCTTCGACTACTGGCCCGTCCGCCCGCCTGGCTCGACGTTCATGAAAACGCCACCGTCGATCGCCTAGATGCGTCCCACGGATTGACGGCTTGGCTGAGCGGTCGCGATGGGGTCGTCGAACGGCATGTCGATGAGATGATCGCAGCAGTCGGCTTCCGACCGGACGAGATGATTCACGAACCCCTCGGCGTCACCCCCGCGTACGCGGATTTCCACGCTACCGAAGCGGCTCTGGGCACGAACGACCTGTCGGTCGATTCGAGTTCACACACCAATGCCTTGCAGGGACCTCCGACCGTTCCGAGCGTGGGATCGGACTACTACCTGCTGGGTCACAAGAGCTTCGGCACGAACAGCAATTTCCTGCTCCGTACCGGGCACCGTCAGGTTCGTGAAGTCTTTCGGGAGATTACTGGGGAGCCGGATTTCGACCTCTACGCCACTGCGAACGAAGCTTGCGTGGGCATGGCGTAAACAGGGATGCGGTGCGGAGAGCCCGCGGCGATGGTGTGGGGCGGACAATGAACTAGCCGAAGACGTCGATCTGACCGCCGAGGCCTGTCGCCTTGGCGGTCAGTTCGTCACCGGCCCCCGACGTCTGGGCGGCGGCGGCGAGCAACTGAAGGGCTGCCTCGCCCTCCTGGCGCTGGCTGTCCATCACCTTCTGCGCAACCTTGGTCTGGATCGCCTGCCCGGTCTGGGCCTGAGAGATGGATGACAGTGCGCTGACGAGGTCCATGGGGGCCTGCTCGTTTCGGAAAAAGGACGTACTCCACGCCTTCTATCGGCAACCCCCTTTGGCGACTTCGAAGAATTGCCCGAAATTGGTGCCGGCACCTGTCCGGTTTGGCCGGGAAGTTCGCGTTCACGAAATACATCGGCGGCTCGATCGTATCTGGGGGGCCGAACCCAACCCAGGAGATCTGATGCTTCGAACCGCCTGTGCCGTCGTCTGCGTTCTTACCGCCGTCGTGTTCACGTGGCCGTCCGACGCGGCTGAAACGTCGCCTGCCAGGCCCAACGTTGTCATCATCCTCGCCGACGACCTGGGTTACTCGGACGTGGGGTGCTATGGCGGGGAGATCGAAACCCCGAACCTCGACAAGCTTGCCGCGAACGGCGTTCGGTTCACGTCGTTCTACAACACCGCCCGCTGCTGGCCGACGCGGTCGGCGATTCTCTCGGGTTACTACCCGCAGCAGATCGGCATGGACCCGCAGACCGGTACATTCCCCGCCTGGACGAAGCTGCTGCCGCAACGACTGACGCCTCTGGGCTACCACAGCTACCACTCGGGCAAATGGCACGTCAACAACGCGCCGAGGATCGTCGCCGACGGAGGGTTCGAACACTCCTACAATCTCGCCGACCAGGGCCGATACTTTTCCCCCAAGAACCACCTGCTCGACGACAAGCCGCTTCCGGCAGTCGCCCGCGACAGCGGCTACTACGCCACCACCGCGATCGCCGACCACGCGATCGACTTCCTGAAAGAACACGCCCAGAAGCACAAGGCCGAGCCGTTCTTCAGCTATGTCGCGTTCACGGCGCCGCACTTTCCGATCCAGGCACTGCCGGAAGACATCGCCAGGTACCGCGAGCGTTACCGCAAAGGCTGGGATGTTCTTCGGGCCGAGCGCTACGAACGGCAACAGAAAATGGGCATCTCCACCTGCGCCCTGTCCAAGCCCGAGCCGCAGATCATCGCCCCCAGCGGCAAAGCATCCGACCTGGACATCTACGGCCCGGCCGAGCTTCGTTACGCCGCCAACTGGAACGACCTGACACCCGAGCAGAAGGAGTTTCAGGCGACGAAGTTTGCGATTCACGCCGCGATGATCGACCGGATGGACCGTGAGATCGGCCGGGTGCTGGACCAGATTCGCGCCATGAGCGCGATGGAGAATACGATCATCTTCTTCCTGTCGGACAATGGTGCCAGCGCCGAAGTGATGATTCGCGCCGACGGGCACGATCCTGCAGCGCCAATGGGATCGGCGGCAACGCACCTGTGCCTAGGGCCCGGCGGCAGCACCGTCTCCAACACCCCATTCCGCCGCCACAAGATCTGGGTGCACGAAGGAGGCATCAGCACGCCGCTGATCGTCCATTGGCCAAAGGGCATCGCCGCCCGCGGTGAAGTTCGACATGCGGTGGGGCACGTGATCGACCTGGTGCCGACGATTCTGACCCTGGCCGGCGGACAGGCCGAAGGCCCGACCGGAGCACCACCGCTGCCGGGCCGATCGCTGCTCCCGGCGCTGGCGAAGGATGTTCCCATCGAGCGCGACTACCTGTACTTCAGCCATGTCGGCAATCGCGCGCTGCGCGTCGGCGACTACAAGGTCGTCTCGGCCGTCGTCGATGACAACCGCTGGGAGCTTTACAACATCGCGACCGACCGAAACGAAGAGAAGGATCTCGCCGCCGCCGAGCCGGATCGGCTCAAGCAAATGGTCGCCAAATGGGAGGCGGTCAACACCGGCTATCTCGCCGAATACAGCAAGGCCGTGCCCAACCCGGTGCGCAAACGGGGTAAGGGGAAGGAGGAGTAACACAGAGGTACGGAACGAGGTCTTCGTCGTGGCCGGTCGCAATTAGCGATTGAGTACCAATGTCATCCGGAGGTACTCCGAAGGACCTCGTATCACAGGCGAATCAACATCGAACTTCAAGCCGCGCGCGGAACGCCGAATTCCCTCCGACGTACCGGGGTGTTCACGTTAAGCTCAGTCGTTCGGCCATCGCATTGACCTCATCGGCGTTCGACTTCGCCCCCACCTCCACCGCCGCAACGAACTCGGTGTTATGGCTTTTCGCTGACATCCGCGGCGTACTAACGCGGTAGCGCTTGTATCGCTCGGTGAACAGGGTCACCCGACCCCGTCGGCTGAGCGTCTCCAGCATCTGCCGCGCGGGAATGTTGCCATCCGTGCTGTAGCTGACCAACAGCCAGCGGGCATCGATCGCGGCAACAAGGTTCTCGAACGCGGTCGTCGCCTGGCGGGCAAAGGTGTACGGCGATCGCCGCTCGGTCCTCCAGTCCTTCCGGATCGCGGACTTATCCATTGCCTTTCCGTCGACGACGATGCTCGGACTCAGTTCCGGTTTGTCCCACAGCGCGATCGTGTTGAGCACATGGTAGTTGCTCCCATAGGGGTGCTGGTTGTAGGGCGGGTCGATGTAGACGACATCGGGTACACCGCCGCAGATTGCCGGCATCTCGACTGCGATCTTTTGCGCATCTTCTCGCAGTGCGATGTTCTGTCGTCGGTTGTCATGCAGCACCGGCGGGGCGAGGGTCAGCCTGCCGCGAATGCGGTAAAGAGCCGTCCCGGTCTTGCCGCCCCATCCGTTGTGAAACCCCTTGAAAACGCCGGACGTATTGCTCGCATAGCTGACGGCGTAGATGAGCGCCGACATCAGGTAGGCGCGCTCGCTGGCGTCGATCGCGCCACCGCGCATCCAGGCGTCGATCTCCTCGGCAATCGCGTCGATCCGCCGGCCGTTGGCCTGCGTAAAGAACATCCGTTCGCGCGTAACATCAAAGTCGTCATCGTCGGCGGGGCAGAGGTGGGTCGAGACGTATCCTCTCACCGGCGGTAAGGCGTTGAGATGGCCGAAGACCGCGGACACGCGCTCGTTGCAAGGACCCACGGCCGTGTGCCCGCCGCCGGCGGCCAGGATCGCGGCAACACCCGCAAACGCCGGCGGCGCGTTCAACGTCACGGTCCCGGTCGCGATCTGATGCGAGTACGGCTCCCAGTCGTTGGCGATCACGCGCAATCCGCGCCGCTTCGCCCACCGCGCGACGACCGTGCTGCCGGTAAACAGGTCGACGAACGTTCCTTCGCTCGGCACGCCTGTGAAATCCAGCGCCTGGCCAATCAGGTGCAGCAGTTTGCGCTTGTTCCCGATGTACGGAATCAGTTGCGAGAAGACGTAGTCATCCGTCCGAACGGCGGCATGACGGCGGGGGTGATGGACTTTCGGTACGTTGGCCGGGATGACTGGCGTGCGCGCGTCCATGCTCGCGGGGAATGTACTCGAAGTCGCGACGGGTAGGGCAGGCACTGCCGCCTAATGCCATGCCACCCAATCCCAACTCTCAACTGTGACCAAGCGCCAGTTCACTTCGGCGCGGCGACGAAGTCCGCTACTGGCTTGCCGCTTCTGATGTCGTAGACATGCACCTTTCCGTCGTGCGAGCCGACGGCGACAAGGCCCGATTCTTCGCTCGCCGTCACTGAATACAGCCACTCGGTGGACGCCTTGATCTCGCGCGTCAGCGCCCGCGGCTGCGGCTTCTCCTTCTGTTCCTTCTTCTTGGCATCGGGCTGCGTTGCGGGTTTCTCGCTCGGGGCAACGCCCTGATTGGACGCATGTTCGCGCAGCGTGCCGTCGGCGCAGACGGAGTACAGCCGATCGCCGCACCGTTCCAGCCGGACGATGTCTCCGCCGAAGCCGTCGGTGCGGCCCTTGGCGTTGCCGTTGCTGCTGGCCCACATGTGGATTCGGCGATCGCGGCCTGCGGTGAAGACGTGACCGCCGTCGCCAGAGAAAACCGCCGCGAACACCGGTTCGGTGTGGTCGTTGTAACTTGCCTCGGCCAGACCCGTTTTCACCTCGAACACCCGGCACGACTTGTCGCGGCTCGCGGTCACCAGGAACTGGTTGTCGGGGCTGAAACTGACGTCCGTCACCCAGTCCGCGTGCGGGTCTGATCTCCATCGCAGCTTGCCGCTGGCAACGTCAAATACCCGCAGGCTGCCGTCGGCACCGCCCGCGGCAAGCGTCTTTCCGTCCGGACTGAAGCGCACGGACAACATCACGTCAGACGCCTTGACCAGGCTGGCGATCGCCAACAGCGATTTGCCGGGGCCGCCCGGGTTGATCAACAGCAGTTCACCACTCACCCCCGGCGTTCCGCCGACGACTGCAACTCGGCCGCTGGTGCCGTCCACCGCGATCGACTGTACCCGCTGGATGGGCAGGGGAACTCGGCCGGCCAGTTTGCCAGTCTTCGGATCCCACTGCGTCAGTTCATGAAACCCGCCGGCGAGCAGGGATTTTCCGCCGTCGGTGAACGCAAGCGTGGTGATCGGGATCGGCCGCTTATAGACCGTCGGGGCGACATCGAGAGATCCGCCATCCACATAGCTCGCGACGCTCGCGGTTTTGTCGGGGCCGTCAAAGGTGGCACCTTTGTCGATCCATTTGCGAATGATCTCGATCTGCGCCTTGGGAAGCGGGTCGGCCTTCTTGGGCATGCGGTCGTCGGCGTCGGCCGTCACCAGCAGGCGGTACAGGGTGCTCTTGTCGGCATAACCGGGATTGACCGGCGCATCTCCGCTGGAGCCCGGCGTCCAAAGGCGTTCGAACGTGTCAACTCGGAACTTGCCTTTCACCTTCTCCGCACCATGGCAGGTCTGGCACTGGGCGAGCAGGATGGGGGCGACGTCTTTTCGAAAGCTGACCTTACCCGCTTCTGCCGGTGCAGCAGAGACAGCGGGCGAGACCAGCGCCAGGCACGACAACACGATGACGATGCGAGAAATGATCACAACCTGAAGTTAGCGGAGAATCGGTCCCCTGTTGAACGATAGATACACTCTGTTGGCCTCGATCTCGTCCTCGCCGGGTTTGTGCCTATACTTTCCCTTTCGCCGATTCTGAACTGCCGACCGGACATGACCACCGACACCGACCTGCCGACCGCCACCCGCTCGAATCTGACACTCGTGCTAACCACGGGTCTGCATGCCTTTACGCACGCCTACAGCGTGCTCATTGTTCCGCTGTACCTGCTCGTCGTCGCCGACCTGAAGCTGCCCGGCGTCAAGCAGGCGGCGATCGTGGTTACGATCTATAACGTCGTCTATTGGGGTCTGGCATTTGTCTCCGGCATTCTCGCCGACCGATTCAATCGAAAGGTCCTGCTCGGCATCGGCCTGCTGGGCAACGGCCTGGCGGTACTGGCGATGGGGCTGACGCGGACCTACGAGTGGTTGATCGTCTGGGCGATTGTCGCCGGGATCGCCGGCTCGCTCTTCCACCCGGCCGCCAACGCGATGGTACCGGCCCACTATCCCAAATCGCCGGGCATGGCGATCGGATTGCTCGGCGCAGGGTCGGGCCTGGGCTTCTTCCTCGGACCGCAATACGCAGGCTGGCGCGCCGAGTCTGCCACCTGGCATCTCTGGAGTGTCGCCGACTGGCAACGGCCGCTGATCGAACTGGGACTGATCGGCCTTGTTATCGGGGTGATTTTCCTCATTTTCGCGAGGGAGGCGCCAAGCCGCATTTTCCGCCGACGAGGTGACTCAGGCCTGCCCGTCCCCTCCGCGGAAATCCTGGCTTCCATGCCCGAACCACCATCGTTGCCGATCAACAAGGCCAATACCCTCGGCAAGCGGTTACGATGGCAGGTCGTCGGGCTCGCGTTCACACTCGGCTTCCGCGACTTCGCCGGCGTCGCCGGGCTTTCGCTCGCGAGCATCTTCCTTCAGAAAGCGTACGGCTATGGCGCAAAGGAAGCCGGCCTCGTCGTCGGCTGCATGATGCTGCTGAGCGTGATCGTCAACCCGCTGGCCGTGTACCTGAGCCCCGGCCGACGGCGGTTACCGGCGCTGATCGCACACTTGGTGCTGGGCGCGTGCCTGGTTCCCCTGGCATCGCAAGCGGGCAGCATCGTCGGCGTGGTAATCCTTCTGTGCCTCTTTCAAACCTGTCAGCTCGGATCGTATGCCATCAGCGACGCGGCGACGCTCGAACGCGTTGTCCCCGAAGTCCGCGGGCGGGTCGTCGGCCTGTTCCTCTCGATCGCCGGAACGATCGGCGCGACGGGACCGTGGATCATGGGTGCGTGGGTCGACTCGATGGGCGCCGGGGCCGCGAACCCTGCGAACTACTTCGCGCCGTACATGTTCCTGAGCGTCTGCCTGGTGTGGGCGATGCTGTCGGTGCTGATCATTCGGCGGATCGGGCATGCGCCTGACCCGAACAAGCGGGGATTTGAGGTCGTCAAGGAACGCGCCGCTTCAGGTGCGCTCTCCCCCGTACTCGGGAGAGAGGTATAGGGAACGGGACGAAGTCTGCTTTTAGCGCCATCCCCGAAGGGGTGGGTTTCGGCGCTAATCGCGCAATCCATCTTCACAACCACAAGCGTCCTCGTCCAACATACGGGACGCTCGTTGTGAGATCCGCGCCGAAGCCCACCCCTTCGGGGATGGCGCTAAAAGAGAGTCGCGACGTTCGTACCCTCGCCCGCGTACCTTCCGAGAAGGAACGAAACTCAACTCAACTTCTGCACGACATCCGCACGCGGAACCGACACTTCCGTCCTCGTCGCCGAGTCCTTCAGTTTCACTGTACCGCTCGCCAATTCATCTTCACCAACCACAATGCAGTGCGTCGCCTGCTCGCGATCGGCCTGTTTGAACTGGGCTTTGACGCTCCGGCCAGAAGCATCCATGTCGGCGACGACGCCGGCCTGGCGGAGGTCGCCGAGCAGTTTCCAGTTGTGATCGCGAGCCGCGTCGCCATGGGCGATGAGCCAGACGAGCTTCTTTGGCGGCAGTGGCAAAGTGACGCCTTGGCCTTCCAAGGCCAGGAGCAGCCGTTCGAGGCCGCTGCCGAAGCCAACGCCGGGCGTCGGACGGCCGCCGAGCTGTTCGACGAGATTGTCGTATCGGCCGCCGCCACCGATCGCGTTCTGTGCGCCCAATCCGCCGGCGGTGACTTCCCACAGTGTTTCGGTGTAGTAATCGAAGCCGCGGACGAGGTTCGGGTTCACGCGGAACGGTACCGCCGACGCGGTCAGTAGCTTCTGTACGCGATCGAAGTGCGCCCGGCTCTTGTCGGACAGGCTTTCGGCGGCCGGGGGAGCGCCTTTGCACGCCTCCTGATCGCGCGGGTCTTTCGAATCGAGAATGCGCAGCGGATTTGCTTCCAGACGCCGCTGTGAGTCTTCCGACAACGCGTCCTTCTTCGGCGACAAATACGCCACAAGCGCGTCGCGGTAGCGGGCCTTGCTCTCACGATCGCCGAGGCTGTTCACCTGAAGTTCCAGATCGCGCACGCCGCACCGGCGGTAGAACTCCATCTGAAGCAGGATGCATTCGACATCCTGATCGGGCTCGGCGACGCCAAAGGCTTCAGCGCCGAACTGGTGGTGCTGGCGAAGGCGGCCCTTCTGAGGGCGCTCATAACGGAAGTTCGGGCCAATGTAGTAGACCTTCGACCGGGCCCCCTGATCGTTCAACAGGCCGTTTTCGATTGCGGCGCGAACGACGCCGGCGGTGCCTTCAGGACGCAGGGTGACCGAGGTCGGTGGTACGCCGCGATCGTTGAATGTGTAGGTCTCCTTGGAGACGACATCGCTGCCTTCACCCACGCCGCGGTGAAAGAGTTCTGTGTGCTCGAAGATCGGGGTGCGGATTTCACCGAAGTTGAAGACGGCGGCCGTCTCGCGAGCAATGCGCTCGACGGTCTGCCACTTAGCGGCTTCGGCCGGAAGAATGTCTACGGTGCCTTTGGGGGCGGTGATTTTGGCGGCGGTGCTCATGATGCCAACCGATTGCGTGTGCCACGCATCCTGATGTGGAACTCGGATCGCTCTGTCAGTGACACGGGCTTCCAGCCCGTGCTGGGTGCGTTGTAGTGGGAAGGACGCTGATACCAACGTCTTCCAGACTTCCACGCCTCTCGCACGGGCTGGAAGCCCGTGTCACTGACGGAGCCATTTCGTACAACAAGGGCGACCCAATATGGATCGCCCTTGCTTACATTCATCGTTCGAAGGTCGAAACCGGCTCGGGCGTCTGGCCCTACGCCTGTTACTCGGCCTTCTTCTCTTCCTCGGGCTTCACTTCGACGACTTCGACCTTGACCGTCTCCAGGACCTTGTCGAGCGCCTTCTGCTCACGCATCTGGATGTACATCTGCACGAGCTGGCCATTGTTGGCCATTTCCTTCTTGAGCGTCTCGGGACGCTGGTCGCGCTGGATCGCCATGTAGGCGATGCGGCCATTGAGCTCTTCCTCGTCGACATCGACGCCGAGGTCGGCGGCGAGCTTCTGGAGGATGAAGAACAGCTTGAGTTCACGCTGGGCTTCGTCGCCGGCGCCGGCGCGAAGGGCTTCGATGTTCGCTTCGAGCTGCTCGCGGGTCGCGCCACGCATCATCAGGTCCATCGCCCGGCGCTGGATCACGCGGTCCACCTGCCGCTCGGACATCTTCTGCGGCAGGTCGAGCGTGACGTTCTCGTACAGGTAACGGGCGACCTGCTCACGCATCGCGGTCTGCACGTCGAAGTCGATCTTCTCCTGCATCTGCTCGCGAAGGGCGTCCCGCAGCTCGGCTTCCTTTTCGAAGCCCAGGTCGGCCAGGAACGATTCGGTGATCGCGGCCAATTCCAGACGCTTGATGTCCTTGACCGCGACTTCGACCTCGAGGTCCTTGCCGCGGGCCGTTTCGTCGGGATGGTTCTCGGGGGCCTTGACGGTGAAGTTGCGGGTTTCGCCGGCCTTCATGCCCTTGACCTTGTCGGCCAGGTCGTCGATCTGCACGCCGCCGATGCGGCCGGGACGCGCGACGAGCTGGGCGTCGTGCTGATGTGCGACGACCTTGCCTTCCAGCTTCACGTGCACGTCGGCCGTCATGTAGTCCTTCTCTTCGACGCCGCGGTCTTCCACCGGAACCAGAGCGCCCTGCTGTTCACGCAGGTTGGTCATCGCCTGGTCGATGTTTTCTTCCTTGATGTCGATCTTGGGCTTCTTAACGGTGATCTGGGCGATGTCGGGGAGGATGAAGTCGGGCTGAACTTCGACGTTGAAGCTGTACTTCAGCGGGCCGCCGTCATCGGGGATTTGGGCCTTCTCGATGTCTTCGAACTCGGGCTCGCCGAGCACCTGGAGCTTGTTCTTCTCGATCGCCTGCTCGTAGCTTTCGGAGATGAGCGAACGGCGGACGTCGTTCTTGACGTCGGTGGCGAAGCGCTTCTCGATCAGCTTCTGAGGGGCGCGACCGACACGGAAGCCGGGCAGCGCGGCCTGCTTGCGGAGTTCCCCGAACTGCTTCTTGATTTCGGTATCAATGCGATCGCGCGGGATTTCGACAGACACCTTCTTGGATCCGGAGCCGGCGTCTTCGACGGTAACGGGATATTCGAAGGGCTGCTCGACGGCATCGACGGTTTCGGTGGCTTCGGCGGTTTGGGTTTCAGACATGTCGGAACCTCGTATCCTCTTATATCGGAAAGGCTTACAGCCTCGCCCGGGCGGCACTCTACCGCCGATGTTGCATCCCGTTGATGCGTTGACCAAGCGCCCGCATCGCGAGAGCTGCCAGCCCGCGCAGTCGGCAACGCCGATCGCGTGGAAGTCCCGCATCGTAGCAGCCGGCGCGTTTCTTGAAAAGGGGGCGACAGGGGCCAAAAGCGCCCGACCGCCTGGCATGATGATCGTTTGGACGAATCGCGTTCCTCCAGAAAGTCTGCCGAAACCGCTCAGATTAACTGGTTTCCCTGCCGACACATTGTTGTAAGGCATTGCCACCGGCGTCAGAATATTGAAGAACAGGCTACCAATGCGGGGCCTGTGGCGACGGACGGAGACGACTATGAACCTCACTTACGCGGTCGACCGACTGGTCGATACCGGTTGGTCCCCCGACTCCTCGATGGATCTGGACACCCTTCCTGACGGCCGCCGCTATCCCAGCGTGATGGCAGTTCAGCAGTGCTTCGCCCGCGCCGGCTTGGAGTTGCGCATCAAGCACAACCTCATGTTTTCGTGTTACCGCGCCACCTGGGCACCGATCGGTGAGCCGCTCGACGACCAGCACGTTGCAGACGAAAAACATGGCACGGTCATCGGCTCCTGCGAACGAGAGGCGGCCGTCTATGCGATGGCGCAACTTCGCACCGCCGTCCGCGAGCGTGAACTGGCGCTGGTCTAAGAAGCACTGCAAACACGACAACCCTCACCTGCCGTCACTGTTGCAACACCCACCCCGGGCGGCCTTCTTTACGCCTGCCCGGACTCGACTTCGCGGAACATCCACCCATGGCTCAGGCCCTTCTCGTCACGTTAGACAAAGAGATTCCGGCTCTGGCGGCCTATTCAAAAGGCGCGACCGGCAAGGCCCTCGTACGCGAGGCGGACAAACTCGACTTCACCGCACGCCGGTGCAAGGTAGAACCGCTCACATCGATGCTATCGGAAAACCCCGCGGTGCTTGCGGCGCAAATGGAAGCCGACGGCTTCGACCCCAGCAAGATGCGTCTTCCCCCGAACGCTGGTTCAGCCCCACCGAGGCGCTGGTCTCGGTTCGTGCGATCCATGCCTTCGTGTCCGCGAATCTGAACGACTACAAGCAACCCAACCCGATCCTTCGAGATTTGAAGGCAATTGAGGTTCTCCTTGTGGCCGCCGAAGCGGCGGGGGTTCGATTCCACTACACCAAGGGAACGCTCTAATAACCCCTAGAATGGTGCTGGCGACGGTCGGCAGTAGGGAAGTCCCTTGCCAGGCATTACGTCGTTGGAGGCCCGGAGCCACCGCTGCTCTTTGTGGTATCCTGCTCGCATGGGCATTGACGGGACAAGGGTACGGCTTGCCTTAGGCGCGGCGGGCGCGGGTATTGCTTATTACTTTCTGACGGCGCTTTCCCTTCACTTTCGAGTCGGGCCGGACGACATCAGCTTTGTCTGGCCGCCGACCGCGTTTGTGCTGGCACTTCTTTGCCGCATCGAACGACGAGCCTGGTTCTGGTACGTCGCGGCGATGGTGGCCGCCAGCATCCTGGCCAATGCGATGACGGGACGACGGATCGATGTCGTCCTGATGTTCATGCTGATTGATATCGGTGTGCCGACTATCGGAGCGGTCTTTCTCCGCCCGCTCCTCAATCAGGACGAGCCACTTTCCACGCGTGGGGAATTGCTCGCGCTGGGTGCAGTTGGTTCCGCCGTCACAATCGTTGCGGCCACGGCCGGCATGGGCGTACTCGCGTACATGGGCCATCACCATGATGTGCTGATGGAGTGGCGGATCTGGGCGAGTTCCACCTTGATGGGGATCGTGATTCTTGCGCCGCTGATGCTCGCGGCAACCGTGCGGCGTGTTCGGCAATTCAGCGTTCGTCGACGAATCGAAGCCGTCTGCATCCTCTCGCTGCTGGCCGTCATCTCCTGGACGTTGTTCCAGGCACAGTTTATGCCCGGTATTGCGGCGCGCGTCGCTGTCTATGCGTCCATGCCGATCCTCCTGCTGTCCGGGTTCCGGACCGGCGTTCTCGGATCCGCGATCTCGATCGCGATTGTCGGAACCGTCGGCACCTGGCAGCTCTCGACAGGGGGACAACTGCCGGGCTCCGACGAGTCGGCCATTCTGGATCAAGCCGAATGGGCCGAGACGTACTTTTCCATTGTGGCAATTTCGACGCTGGTGCTCGCTGTGCTTTTCGAGGAGTTTCAGTCGGCGCTGCGCGACCGCAAAACGCAGAACACCGTGCTGGAGCGCATCGTCGCCGGCGAGCCTCCGTCGTTGGCATTGAACGAACTCGTCCGGGCGATCGAATCGAACTCCCCCGGCATGATCGGTTCGGTGCTGGTGCTGGAGCCTGACGGCAAGACCCTTCGGGTGGCGGCCGGCCCGGGTCTGCCTCCCCAATACAACCAGATGGTCGATGGAATCCAGGTGGGGCCGGTCGCCGGTTCCTGCGGGACCGCAGTGTTCCGTCGCGAAAGGGTCGTGGTCAGCAATGTTCGAACGGACCCGCTTTGGGTGCCATTCCTGTCATTGGCCAACCGCTTCGGACTTCAATCCTGCTGGTCGCAGCCCATTCTCGGGGCCAGAGGACAGATCCTCGGCACGTTCGCGATGTACTACGGCCAGCCACGCGCCCCGACACGATCGGACTTAAGGCTGATCGAGTCCGCGGCGCATCTTGCGGGGATCGCGCTGGAGCGCTACCGGATGATCAACGTGCTGAACGAGCGCGGACGCGCCTACGCGTCGCTGGTTTCCAACCTTTCGGGCATGGTGTACCGGTGTGGCATCGACGACGAAATCTGGTCCTTCGAACTGCTTTCTGATTTCGCGGCCACGCTCACGGGCTACACGCCGGAAGACTTCACCACCCGGGCCGCCGTGAAATGGGACATGCTCGTCCATCCGGAGGATCTGCCCCCGAACCGTCAAGCCATTCTTAAGGCCCTGACGGATCGAACGGCCATTCATCTGGAGTATCGGATCACGACGCGTCAGGGACGCGAGAAGTGGGTTTGGGATCAGGCCCACGGCGTCTACGACGACAACGGCAAACCGGTCGCTATCGAAGGCATCGTCACTGACATCACCGCGCGAAAGCTCGCCGAACAGGCGGCCCAGGAGGCGCGGCGCGTCGCCGAGCAGGCGAACCGAACCAAGGACCAGTTCCTGGCGATGCTGAGCCATGAGCTCCGCACCCCTCTCACGCCGGTCCTGCTTTATGCCTCTTCGATGGAACGCGACAGGACCCTGAACGAAGAGCATCGTCGAGAGGTGCGCGTCATCCGCCAGCAGGTCGAGCTCGAAAGCCGTCTGATCGACGACCTGCTCGATGTGACACGGATTCAGCGTGGAAAGTTTTTCGTGTCGCGCCGGGCAACCGATCTGGCCGAGGTCATCGAGAAGGTGGTCGAATCGCAGAAACCGCTGGCAGCCGAAAAGAAAATCACGTTGACCGTCGAACTCTGGGCGGCGTCGCACCAGTTGAATGCCGATCCAGCCCGCATGCAGCAACTGGTTTCCAACCTGCTCAGCAACGCGATCAAGTTCACCCCGGCAAAGGGAAGCGTATTGATCCGCACTTCGGATTCGATTTCTCCCGAGGGCAGGCTTTTCCTGGAGGCCATGGACACCGGGATCGGCATTCATCCCGAAATCCTGCCGCGACTGTTCGTACCCTTCGAGCAGGGGCGGCGAGTAAATTCGCCCCAGTTTGGTGGACTGGGCCTGGGTCTCACGATCGTCAAGGCCATCGCAGAAGTCCACGACGGCAGCGTTCGCGTATCCAGTCTTGGCGAGAACCGCGGTACCAACGTTACAGTCGAACTGCCGCTCCCGCCGGTACCGTTGCGGGAATAGCAACCAGACCCGTTGGAGGTCGAGCCGCAGAAACCGCTGAAGATTCTGCTTGTCGAAGACGATCCTCCGACACGCGCCGCGCTGCAATCCGTATTGTCCATGGCAGGTCACACCACCGCGACCGCGGACACGTTGGCAGCGGCGCTTGAACACATTCGAGGCGATCAACTCGACCTGATGATCAGCGACATTCAGCTTCCGGACGGCGACGGGCTGACCTTGATGCGGCAACTGCGCGTGCTCAAGCCGGTCGTTCGAGGAATCGCGCTGAGCGGGTTCGGCACGGACGAGGACGTGGACCGCAGCCACCAGGCCGGCTTCCGCGAGCATCTGGTCAAGCCGATCGACGGCCAGTCGCTCGCCGATGCCATCCGAAGGACCACGCTGACGAGTTGAGCTGCGTGATTTGGCGCCTACGAACGTAAGACAGCCCGAAGCGCTCATTCTTGAGAACGGCCTCGGGCTGTCCGTTCCATTCATGATTACGGCGCCGTGGTTGTCGATCCAGTTAGGGGACCGAGTTAATCGTCGCGTAGACCTTCACGTCCAGATCTTTGTCGTCAGCGGTGATCAGTTTGCATTCGATCAACATCTGATTGACGGGCATCAGCTTGTCGAGCTTCAACGTGACGGTCTTCCCGTCTTCCGACACGATGACCGACTTCACTGCGACTTCGTCGTTGCCGGCCTTCTCGGGGTTGATCGCGCTGAAGTCGGGGGAGCCGTACTTCTCGGTCCACTTATAGTTCCACTGCTCGACGGCGTAGTTGCCGGGGTCGGCGGCGTCTTTCTTATCGAGGGCGACGGCGAAGCTGAGCTGCACGCCGCCGGATACGACCGCGAACTTCGTCGGCAGGTGACCGGGTTTGCCCGTGTGGCGAATGCGGTACAGACCGCCGTCAGCGGTGCCCTTGGTCTGCCATCCGCCGCCCACACCGCTGACGTAGAGTTGTCCGTCTTTCGGATTGAACCGCGGCCGCATAATGCCGGTGGCGAAGTCGAGCGGAATCCGCGCGACCGCGGCCTGCTTCGGCATCTGGCCGTCCGGCGTCGCGGCATCAGGGAGCAGCAGCATGGCGCACGCTGCGCCGAAGCTGGTGTGAATCCACTGGCCGGCGTATTCGCCCCACGCCCCGGCAGGGATGTCGCACTGCCCGCCGCTGGAGTTGTCCAGCGCGTGCGGAATCCAGACGATCGGCGGGGCGGCCTCACTGGGCATCGTCTTCTGATGGTGGTGCGGCAGGAAGCCCAGGAAAGGATTGGCACCCACGGTCACGGCCGGATCGATCAGGCTGACGCGCGACGTCGGAATCCAGTTGCCCTGGTTGTCGCCGACGGTCACCCACTTGCCGCGGACGACGCCCAGCCCATTCGGGGCACGCAGGCCCGATGCGATGGGTTTGGCAGTCTTGCCGTCCTTGGTCAGCGCAATCAACTGCCCATGGCCGTCGAGCTCAGGCTTCATACCGATGCCGCCGCGGGCATAGTAGAAGTTGCCGGCGACGTCTGTTTGCAAGTCAAAGACCAGGCCGTGGTAGGAAGGGTGGGTTTCGCCTGCCGAGCTGAAGTTCTCGTAGTAATCGGCCTCGCCGTCGTTGTTGGTGTCGTGGAGCCGCGTGATCTGATCGCGGCCGCAGACGTAAACCTTGTCGTCGATGACGCGCAGGCCCAGCGGCATATAGAGGCCGGTCGCGAACCGCGTCCAGGTCAGTTTCTCGAGCTTGGCGTCAATGCCGGAGACGATCCAGACGTCGCCGTTGATCGTGCAAACGGCGGCGCGTCCGTCGGAGAAGAAATCGTGCCCGCCGAGGCGGAACCAGGCGTTGTAGTCGTTCTTAAACGGCAGGGTGAGGTCGTCGACGACGAAGGCGGGGTCGGCACCTTTCTTCGGCGCGGTGCCGGGTGCGTCGCCGAGTTTGCCGGCGGTGGTGATGGGTTTCCATCGCGTCGGTCCGGCCGCGACGAGTGACGGGAAGTCAGAGGGCTTCACTGCCGGCAGTGAAGCAGGCGCGTTCGCTCCCTGCACAGTGAGAGTCACCTCTACCTTGCCACCTTTGCCTTCGGGGAAGGATAGAACCAGCCGCTGACCTGCAACCGACAGTTCGCCAGGGGAGCTACGATTCGTCAGTGCGACGCGAAGCTTTTGGTCGCCCGCACCAAGGGTGGCCACTTGCCCGTTAATGATCTTCACCTCGTTCACGGCATCGACGAGGGGGACTGAGACCGGACCCGCCGATTCGCCAAACTGGAACTGACGCGAAAAAGTTTGTGTCTCGGCGTCGAAGGCGGAGGTCTCCAGGACGGCGACGCCCTTCAATTCGTAAGAGAGCACGACCGCTTTGTCGCCCCGATAGACGCCGATGAACCGCGTATTTGCGGATCCGGGGGCGATCCCTCCGACGGCCGGATCAGCAGCAGACAAGCGAAACGCTTCCTTCCCCTCCATCGCCACCAGGCTTGTCCCCTTGTGGTTCGTCAACATCGACCCGGTCACATCCAACCAGCCGCCGATCCAGCCGGCTGCCATCGTCAGGCGCTCGGTATCGAAGACCACGGTCGCGGCCGGTTTGCCTTTAGCGTCCTTGGGGCCGAGGGGGATGACGATCCCCTTCGTCGCGACCATGTCGGGGATGGTGTCGACCGGAAACTTCGGGCCGTTGTCGGCCTGGAAGCCTTCGCTCTTGTACGCCTTGCCGCTGCGGGCGACGGACGTCATCAGGAACGGGCCGTAGTCCATCTGCGCGAGCCACTCGTCGGGCTTGTTCTCGGCCGGCTTTGTGGCAGGCTTCCTGGGCTTGGCGGCGGATGGCTTTGCGTCCGCCGACTTTGGATCGGCCGGCTTGTTCACCTGCGCGACCACCGACGCACCGGTGACCAGCGAAACCACACACAACGCCAACCCTCGATATCGCAGCATGATCATCGGGCTTTCTGCCGGGCGTCCGTGACACGGCTTTCTAAGCCGTGCGAGGTGCGCCCCGCGTACAACAATCGTAAATCCTCAGATCCTTCGACTTCATTCTGACGAAGTGAGGGGGTCACAGAGGATCAATACCGTCCGACGCTCGGGCGCAGTTCGCTCGGCTTGGAAAGCCGTGTCACGGACGCCCCATGTGACAAATGCAAGCTTTACTTCGCCGGCTTGGCTTCCGTCTTGCTCGGGGCCTTGGTGGCGGGGGCGGGTTTGGCCGTCGGCTGCGGCTGCGGTTGTGGCAGCGGGGCGGGCTTCTCTGCCTTCTTGCCCCAGACGGTGATCTCGCTGAACTCGCCGGTATCGTCGAACGAACCCACGCCAACCCGGCCGACGGGGAACTTGTCGTTCTTCACTTCCAGCCAGAGCTTGCCGTCGAAGTAGATCTGGATCAGGCCGTCGGGCTTGCGGACGACCCTGGCGACATGCTCCTTTTCGGTCCACTCAATCCCCTTGTCGTGCGGCGGAAGCAGGTTCTTGCGCGGCGTGCCGTCGACGATGAAGATGTTGCCGGCATTGGGGTCGGGCTTGCGGCCGAAATGCACGTAGTACAGGTGCGTCGGGTCCACTTCGCCGAAATGCAGGCACAGGTCCTGATGCCCGTACGCGGGGATCGTGCTCGTCATCTTCACTTCCATAACGAACTCGCCGACATACAGATCCTTCACCATCGCCCGGCCGAACGGGCTGCGGACCGGCAGCTTGCCCGAGCTGGCATCGGTCGGCCTCTTGAAGAGGTTCAACACCCACTTGTCGGCGGCGTTCTTCGACATCTTCCAGTCGGTGGGGTCGATGATGTCGAACTTCTCGATCGCCTTTTCACCTTCTGAGAAGTCTTCATGGAAGACGAGCGGAAGGCCGTCTTTCTCCCTGGCGGGAGCGGAATCGGCAGGTTTGTCGGCGGCGAGAACCGCCAACGGTGACATAAGAATCATCGACATGACCAACTTGCGAAGCATGAGGATCCCTCGTTGAGGCAATCGTAGGGGCACACGGCCGTGTACCCGACTACGTGCTGGTAGTTCGCGTATTAAAGCATGACGGGGCTGGCGGGCATACTGCCGTATGCCCCTACTGGGGTAACAACTGCACCGCGTCGGCAATCACGTGTCCGTTCGTTCCTTCGGTGCTGATGACGATCGTCGCCGTTGATCCTGCCGCGAACTCATAACTTCCCAGCGACAGGAACAGCTTGTCGATCGGCGGCAACTTCTTCTGGTCTACCTTGATCATCTTGCTTTCACCGCCGGCAAATCCGCTGATCTTGACCGGGGCATTGGTCGCGCGGTTGTTGTTGGCGGCGTACGAGATGCGGACCTCGTACTTGCCGGCGGTCTTGACGGGGATCGCAAAAGTCGCGGTCTTTGTGCCTTTGTCCACGTCACTGTCGTGTCGGTAGCCGTCCCCGACGAAGCCGGGCCCATGACCGGTTCCCCAATCACCGACGAAGGTTGCCGCGGCGTCGTCCATGACCAGTCCCGGAAGCTTGTCCACGGCGACCGATCCGACCGCCGGCGTCGTGCGCTTGGGGCCGGTCCAGACCAGCATCTGCTTGTCGGCGAGCAGTCGTTCCTTGAGCTTCTCGTAGGGCACCTGTTGCACCGATGACTTGTCGTCGATCGCCATGCACGCCGCGGTCGCAGCGCTCTGGCCCAGGACCATGAAGACCGGCTCCATGCGGATACTGCCGTAGGCGATATGCGAACTGCTGAGGCATACCGGGACGAGCAGGTTGGCGATCTCATCGGCCTTCGGGACGATCGCTCGGTACGCCACCGGATAGGGGCCGGGAATGCCCACCTGCACGTCGCCTTCGTTTCGCACGACCGCTTTGTTGGTTTTCGGGTCGATCACGACATACCGCTGGGTGTTGTGCGAATCCATGGTGTACTGCGCCAGTCCCACGGAATCGTCGACGACCTGTGCCCCACGGCAGTGGTGCTCGGTCATGACGAGCTCGCCAAGAAGCCGGCGGCCTTCCCGGATGTAGAGCTGGTGCGGCCAGCCGCCGGTCGCCTCGAAGCTATGGCGGGCCATGCCCCATTCGCCGATCTTGTCGCGAATTTCTCTGGGCACGCGCTCGTCGTTGCAGAGGAACCAGACCAGTCCCATCTGGTAGTTGATGTGGTCCTGGTAGATCTTCTCGCGGGTTTCGTACAGCTTCTTGAAATAGGCCTCCTCGTTACGGTTGGCCCTGAAGTTGCCGTCGCCGTCGGGCCATTCGTAGTTCAACCCGATGTGATCGGTGGAGAACGCGCCGTTGTTGTTGTTGTCGCCGGGATGAGGATAGACGCCCGGGCCGCCACCCGCCTGGATGTAGCGGAGGAGCAGTTCGTATCGTTTGGCGTCGTAGCCATTGGGTTTGACGAACGGCAGGCCGCCTTTTTCGAACTGCATGCGGAAGTTGTAGGCCTGGATGAGATTGTCGCCCGCGCCTTTCTCGCCCGGGCCGGTGGGGGAGATACCCCAGAGAAGTCCCGACTTGGGGTCGCCGGGGACGACGTAGGGGTCGACGTCTTTCACGAACTGGTGGGTCTTCTTGCCCGGCTGCACACCGTTGATCGTTTCGTTGTAGACGTGGTTGGCCTCGCGGCCGACATGGAACGAGCATCCTGCGGCGGCGAAGAGGTCGCCTTCGTACGTCGCGTCGATGAACATCTTCGCGTTGATGACAACGCCGTTCTCGCACTTGATTGAGGTGATGTCTTTGCCGTCTTTGGTGACCGAGACGAGGCGGTGCTCGAACAGGACCGGCACGTTGGCTTCCTTGAGCATGTCGAGCATGACCTGCTCGGCCTTGGCGGGGCGGAACCCGGCGAGGCTGCCGACGCGGCCATAAAATTCTCGCGCCAGGCCGCCTGCGGCCGATCCGCCGTCGGTCGCGCTCAGGCCGCCCGTCGTCAGGCCGCCGACATGGATACCGAACTCGACCACCACGGCTTTCTTGCCCATGCGCGAGGCCTGGATGGCCGCCGTCACGCCGCCACTGGTCCCGCCGTAGACGCAGACGTCGACGTCGATCGGCTTGGGATCGGTAACCGGCGGCAGGGGGTAGTAGAACTTGAGGTTGGGGGATTGGGTGGCCGCGGCGTCGGCCGACATCGCACTCGGCGACGTCACCGACCACACCGCGATGAACGCCGCAACGGCCAGCGCCGACACCAGAGAACGGATAGACGTCATTACTTCTCCTGATTCCGCCGAGTACCTGAGGGACTCAATGGTACTCGTACATGGGGCAGGGATTGTACCCGGCGGCGAGCCGATGCGTTGACTCGGCGGGCCGTCGAATGACGCGTCTTCGAGCAGGCGTCAGTGACACTGACGCTCTCTTGGCGGACGCATCGTGCAGAGCGCAGAATTCGCGGTAGAATCATGGCCCAATGCTGTCGCCCCTGAAGATCGGCCACGTCCAACTGGCCAACAACCTGTTTCTCGCCCCGATCGCCGGTTACTGCGACGTGTCGTACCGGCTCATAGCGCGGTCGTTTGGCCATGTCGGCCTGGCGTGTACCGATCTGCTGAGCCCCGAAGGCATTCTCCGCCAAACGGCCAATACGCTGGTCCTCACTGCCACCTGCGACGAGGACAAGCCCCTCGCGATGCAGCTTTACGGTTCGGCGACCGACCGAATGTGCGAAGCCGCCCGCTGGGCCGAAGACAACGGTGCCGACATCATCGACATCAACATGGGCTGCCCGGTCGATAAGGTGACCAAGAAGGACGGCGGCTCGAAGCTGCTCTGCAATCCCGACAATACCTTGCGGATGGTGGAAAAGATCAAGGCATCCCTTCGCCGATGCCCGCTGACCTGCAAGCTGAGGCTCGGCTGGGACGATACCTGCATCGTCGCGCCGTCGATGGCTCGGCAGCTTGAAGACGCCGGCGTGTCGCTGGTGACGATCCACGGCCGCACGACCGAAATGCGTTTCAGCGGCCAGGCCCGCCTCGACGGCATCGCCGAAGTGGTCGCGGCGGTAAAACACATCCCGGTGATCGGCAACGGCGACATCCGCACGCCGCAGGAAGCCGAGCACATGTTCAAGTACACCAAGTGCGCCGGCATCATGATCGGGCGGGGGGCACTGTCGGCTCCGTGGATCTTCCGGGATATCGCCAGCTACCTGACGACTGGCGTCATCCCGCCACCCCCGACGATCCAGGAAAAGGTCGACGCGATGCGCCGGCACTTTTACAACCTGTGCAAGTACCGCAACGAACGCGGGGCGGTGATGGAACTTCGCAAACGGGTGAGTTGGTACGCCAAGAACATGCACCCTTGTGCGATTCTGAAGGAGAGGGTCCGGCTGATCAATTCAGCCGCGGAGTTCGATAAGGCGTTGAATGACTTCCTGGAATGGCGGGAGCAGCGGGACCGCGAAGTGGGGCAGAAGCACGAGCCGGTTCCGGACGAACTTGCGGAAGTGGCATAGACGTGAAGCTTGTCAGATTTTCGGGTGCCATGGGCTGCGGTACTCCGCTGCCCGTGGCGGGCGTGACCGCGGGGCCAGGATGGACCAGCCTGACAAACGTGCCACGAAAACTCGGAAGGCATTCAATACTCCGGGGCATGCTCATGAGCTGACGTTTTCATGCAATCAGCGACTGCCCATCCTGAACTCCGATCGATGCCGACAATGGTTTGTCGAATCACTCGATCGGGCAAGACAAAAACTAGACTTCGAGCTCTGGGCGTATGTCGTGATGCCGGAGCATGTGCATGTCCTGCTGCTACCACGGCGGGAAGTCTACGAGATGGCTGCAATCCTTACGGCGATCAAACTTCCCGTCGCCCGTCAAGCAGTGGGATGGTTACGCGAGAGCAATTCCAATTGGCTTGAGAAATTGAAGGTCTGCCGACCGAACGGACGAATCGAGTATCGCTTCTGGCAGCAGGGCGGTGGGTACGATCGCAATATCTTCAAACTGGATGCGATTTGGTCAGCGGTTCGGTACATCCACGACAACCCTGTTCGACGCGGGCTCGTGAGGAATTCAATCGATTGGCCTTGGTCCAGTGCTCGAGCATATGAGGGGGCCGATGACATCGTGTTACCGATAGTGGATCGGCCCCCGTTCATCTGATTGGCCTTCGAGCACAATACGGCCCTCGGCCACGGGCAGCGGAGTACCGCAGCCCATGGCACCCGGACGCACATTTCCCAAATACACTATCACCCAATCGCCCGCGCGTGCTCCTCCAGCCGTTGCACCAGTTCCATCGCCTCTTCCTCCCGTTCGCCGACGCTGCTGGTCCAGGCCAGGCGTTCATTGCGTTCGACGGCGCGTTCAATTCTCCGGCAGGCGCTGATCACGGTGCTGTGATTTCGCTTGCCCATCCGGGTGCCGATCTCGGGGAAGCTGAGCTTGGCGGTCTTGCGGACCAGGAACATCGCCACGCTGCGGGCAAGACTGATCGTCCGCTGACGTCGTCCGGACATCAGGTCCTTGTGCTCCAGGCCGAAATACTCGCACACGCTGCTCAGCACGTTCTCCGGCTTCACCGGATGTGCGTGCTGGCGGTCGATGTCGCCGAGCGCGGCCTGGGCCGTGGCGACGTCGGCGGCGCAGCCCGTCAGGTTGACGTGCGCCATGATGCGCGTGATCGAACCTTCCAGCTCGCGCACGTTTTGCGTCACCCGGCGGGCCACCCAGCCGATCACCTCTTCACTCAGCGGCACGCCCGACCGCAGCGACAGGCTGCGCAGGATGTCACACCGCATCTGATAGTTCGGCGGATCGACGCGCACGACCATCCCGCTGACGAAGCGGTTGATCAGTGACTCGCCGAACTCCGCGATCATCTTCGGGTGTTCGTCGCTCGCGAGCACCACCTGCCGGCCGCTGGCTTCGATCGCGTTGAAGGTGTGCAGGAACTCCACCTGCGTCTGCGTCTTGCCCGACAGGAAATGCACGTCGTCGATGACGAGCAAGTCCAAGTCGCGCATTCTCCTGCGGAAGCCGTCAATCTTGTTGGCCCGCAGCGAGGTGATGTAGTCGTTGGTGAACTCTTCGCCGGTCAGGTAGGCCCACCGCTTGGTCGGGTGACACTCGATGAACTTGCGGCAAAGTCCCTGCAACAGGTGAGTCTTGCCCAGACCGCAGGCCCCGTGAATGAACAGCGGGTTGTATTGCGTGCCGGGGAACTCAGCCACATGACTGGCGGCATTGAACGCGAGCTGATTGCTTACGCCGACCACATAGTTGGTCAATTCGTGCCGCAGGCGGGGGCCGGAACCGGGCATCGGTGAAGGCCCACCGGTAGTGGATGCCGCACCGGTGCCATTACGACCGTTGCCATTGTTCCCGCTCGCCGCCGGTTGCGGCCGCGGCACCGGGTGTCCGCCGGCCGACCGCGATTGGCCGTTGACGGGTAGCACCGCTGCAATATCTCGTCGTAAGCGGGCAACACCGGCTGTCTTTTGTCCGACGGGAATCGGAGCCGCCACATCGAACGACCGCCGGCCCTGCTTCAGTACGCCCGATGCCTGCTGAAGCATCTGCGCGTCCGGCGTACCGTTGCCGGCGCTGGATGCGCCGTCGTCGCCGTCGCCGACTTCGAAGAGTTCGGGCACCACGCTGAACCGAAGGGTCAACTGGGTACCGAGAACTTCATGAGCTGCTTCCTGGATCGGTGCGGCGAAGTTCTTGTTGATCCACTCGCTGATGAAATCATTCGGAACGGCAATCTCCAGGCCATCCTGTCGAAGGTCCAGCCGGGTTGAGTTGTCAAACCACACATGAAAACGTTGCTGTCCCACCCGCTGGGCGATGGCATCTGCCAATCGCACCAGCTGGGGGTCCTGTACTGTGACGCAGCTCAAGTGAGCTCCTTTTCCCTATGAGCCTTGAGTCGACGTGCGCCTAGGAGATCGCATCGTCGCCTCTCGTCGTCGCGGAAGGGCCACGGCGTCCCCGTGAGGGGGCACCGGCCGGACTCTCCCCATGAGTCGTCCGACTCGTCAGCCTATCCGTCGTAAACGCCCCGAAAGTCGGCATCCCTACCAATGCGCCGGTCCGCTCCCACGGACTGGCGACAGATGCGCGGACTCCAACGGGCCCAATATCCCGGCACCCATCGCCGGGGTTAGGTTCGTCGCCAATGAGCGGGGTTTGGCACCGCGTCGTATTCCGATGTACCGGGGAATCAGAACGTTCCAGCCCCGAACGTGCTTCGACCTGATGAGGTCGAGTTGACGGGGGCGGGGCCCGCGATCTGGCATCCGGACGGCGGCGTTTTAACGCCACCCACACAATCGCAGCTTACCCTGCGGCTGTGCGTACATCGGCCAACGGGCGGCGTCAGCCGGAGAAGCAATCCACCCCGAAAATGGGGCGGGTCGTTTCGACCGACCGATGCCTCGCATCGGCAAGAGGCCTCATGCCTCGCATCGTCCGTGATGAAATCGCGTCCCTACGTCAAACCAGGTCGAAGGTCTCTGAGTGACAGATGTGATCTTGGGTAGCGACGCGCCTGATCCGTGGCAGGCGTCTTTACCGGACCCTCAACCTCTTCGAACAAGGTCGGAAGATAGTGAAGCCCCACCCGGGTGACAAGCGGTTTAAGCGTGGGTTTCTCGCCCACCACGAGGCAAACCCCGAACCTGCCGCGTTTGCCGAACTTGAAGAAAAATCGGTCCACGTCTTCTCCACTTTTCGGCACCGTGTGGACGGCCGGTGGGGACAGTTTCGTGGACAACGTTGCGGAACGCCGTCTTTTCCTGACGTTCATGAAATGCAAATATCGATTTTGTTCGCACGCTGTTTGCAGCCACCCTGTGGAAAACTCACCCGTACGGCAAAGGGCTTGCTTCAGCGTGTCACACTAAACACCCCAGAGCCGGAGACACTTGGATCGCCGCCGAGATGGGTCGCGACCAACTTATGGGTTGCGCAGATCACGCATGAGGGCAAGCTTTGATCCGGCTCGGGCCATGCCGTGTTTGTAGTAGAGCTTCAGCGCAGGGACATTCCGCGCATCGACCGCGAGCGTGAGCCGACTCATCCCCTGCTCGATTACGGCGATCATCGCCTGACGCATCAGCAAGTCGCTGAGTCTTCGGCCTCGCGCTTCTGGAACGAGTCCGAGGTAGACGAGCTCGACCGAGCCCGCCTGGGGTATCGGAGACAGCAGCAGCACGCCCAGCGGTTTGGGTGGGGCAGAAGCATCCGGCCCGAGTTCCACCAGGAGACGCCAGAGCTTTGGCTCGAACTCGCCGGCCGCCCGATGGCCGGCGATGACATCTTCCATGTCGCGGACGCCGTTGAGGCCAGGGCAGTCCAGGCTGTTCTCATACGTCGCGTGGATCGCCTGTTTGAACAACTCGTGGGTCTGTTCGGTATAGCCGACCCAGGCCATGCCGGGTGGCAGGACTGGTGTCGTCAGCCGTTTACGTGGCTCACCCGCCAGGTAAAGCAGTTCGGCCATGACCTCAAAGCGGTGGGCCAGGAACAGGTCGCGGGCGGTGTTGTCGGCCGGGTCGAGCAGGGCCTGGGTCAGCAGCACATCTCGGATGCCGAGCTGTGCGCACATTCCCTCGATCAACTCGCCTGCGGCCAGGCGTTCGGCAGATCCGTGAGGCAGCGCAGGCGACAGGAGCAAGGCCGTTCGCCCGGGGCTGAGCATCGGCAAAAGGGCCCAGAGCAGTCGACTTCGGCGTTCGGCGACCAGGAACAGGCTCAAATCGACCCGTCTGGGCTCGGCAAATCGGAGAAAATCGGCAACCTGGGTCTCGTCGGCAAGCTGTCCGGGTTGGGATAGGATCATCCGGACGGCCTGGTGCAGCTCGTCCCGGCGAGGCGGGCGATAGTGGATCGCTGCATCCGCCGGCGGCATCGCCGCCGCCATACCGGCCGCCGCCGGCGGGGCAGCGGCATCGGCGGGGCCGGTGGGGGCGCTTAATCCGGCTTCGGTCGGGCCGAAACCCAGCAACGCTTTGGCTTTGCGATGAAGATTGGATAGCGGCCGCACGGGCAGTAAGATAAGCTCTCGGTGCGGAAGGGGCTACGGGCGCGCGAAGTTAGACACCCGTCAAGCCTCCTGCTTCTCTGTTGTTTTCCATTTGTTCCCTTATGCCGCAGAGACGACATGTCCCTGACTGGCGGAGGTTTCCCGCGATGGCTATCACCCACGGCATGCCAAAACTCGCCCGCACTTGCGGGATCGCACTTTGCCTTGCTGCCACCACGAGCGTTGGCCTTCTGCCGAAGCTGGTTACGTGCGCGTCGGCGCAGACCGCGGTCGCGCGATATCCGGAGCCGTCGTTCTACCCGGTCTCCTGGGAACTGAACTTCCGCCACCAGACGCCCAAGCGGATCGTCGCTCGCACGCCCGGCGATCTGTCGCCGCGGGCTTACTGGTACATGACCTACACCGTTAGCAATGCCGGGAACGAGGCGGCCGAGTTTGACCCGGTCTTTGAGATGCTCGCCGACAACGGCAAGACCTATCGGGCCAATCGCGCGATCCCCAACGATGTCTTTGAAGCGATCAAGAAGAAGGAAGGCATCAAGCTGCTGGAATCGCCGAAGCAGATCACCGGCATCATCAAGCCCGGCCCTGAGCAGGCCAAGGACGGCGTAGCGATCTGGCCGGAGCCGTTGAAGGAAATGGGCACGTTTTCAATTTTCGCCGCGGGCCTGTCCGGCGAGACGGTCATCATGAAGAAGGTCGGCGCGCAGTATGTCGCCGTTGACCCCAAGAAAGCCGCCGAAGAACTGAAGGACGTCAAGGACGAAGACCGCCTGCTGCTTCGCAAGCAGTACTCGGTGACCTACCGCATTCTCGGCGACGACGTCGCCCCGGGTGTCGATCCGATCGAGAAGAAGGGGTCGAAGTGGGTGATGCGGTGATGGTGCATGACGAAACGCGAATGACGAGCGAAGCGCGAAGGTTCAATTCACAAACGCACGCTGCTCCTGTCTGATTGACCGCCCCTTCGCCATTCGAACTTCCCCGTTCGTCATCCGCGAACCCGCGCCATGATCTCATCTCTTACCGGTACCCTCGCCCAGGTCGACGAAGACCGCATTCACCTCCGCGCCGGGCACATCGTATACGAAGCGCTCGTGCCGGCTTCTGACGTCGCGTTTCTTGCGACGGGCGTGGGTCAGGAGATGACCTTCCAGACCATCCTCTACTTCGAAGGCGATAGTTCCGGCGGCAACATGGAGCCGCGCCTGATCGCTTTCCTCCGCAAAGAAGACAAGCGTTTCTTCGAGAAGTTCATCACGGTAAAGGGAATCGGCCCGAAAAAGGCGCTCAAGGCGCTGATCTCGCCCACTGGCGAAATCGCCCGGGCGATCGAGGAGAAGGACGCACGATTCCTGGTCAAACTCCCGCAGATCGGCAAGCGGCTTGCCGAGCAGATTGTCGCGGAACTTGCCGGCAAGGTGGCTGCGTTCGCAACCAGCTACGACCACAAGACGCCGAGCATCGACAAGGCCGTCACCCGGCGCAGCGCGCTGGAGGAAGACGCGATCGCCGCCCTGATGGCCTTGGGCGAACGCCGGACCGATGCCGAGGCGCTGCTGGAAAGGGCACAGGGCGTGGTGGTCGGCGAGGTCAAGACGAGCAACGATCTGGTTCGGGAAATGCTGCGACTGCGAACGTCGAGGTGACGACTTTTGTCACTGGTCACTTGTCACTGGTCACTTGTTCATCGCGGTTACGGGATCGTGCAATCGGTCGGCGTCCCGTGGACAGGCAGGTAACAACTAACAACTAACAACTAACAACTAACAACTAACCAGTGACCAGTGACAAGTGACAAGTGACCAGTAACATTCCCTCGATGAAACTCGCCTTCTCCACCAACGCCTACACACGTTTCCCACTTGTCGATGCACTCCGTGGGATTCGCAAAGCCGGATTCGAAGGGGTGGAGATTCTCGCCGATGAGCCGCACGCATATCCGCCGAAGATCAACGCCGCTCTGACCGATGAAGTCCGCCGGGTGCTCGACGAGACGGGTCTGGCGGTCAGCAACATCAACTGCAACTGCTCGTTCGGTTACTGGAAAGACGCGCCGCCCGAACCCTATTTCGAGCCCAGCCTGATCAGTCCGATCGCGAAGTACCGTGCCGACCGCACGGCGATGATCAAGACCACGCTCGATTTCGCGGCTGCGGTGGGGGCTAGGAACATCAGCATCACGAGCGGGCGGTGCATAGGCGGCATGCCCCCGGACAAGGCGGCGGCGCAGTTTGCCGAGTCGATCAAGCCCGTGCTCGACCATGCCGACAAGGTCGGCGTAGAAGTCGGTATCGAGTGCGAACCCGGACTGTTTCTCGAGTGGGCCTCGGAATTGCGAGAATGGATCGACCGCCTAGGCCACCCGAAGTTCGGCGCCAACCTCGACATCGGACACAGCGTGGTCATGGGCGAGTCGATCGAGGACGCCGTCGGGTTGCTGGCGGGGAGGATCTGGAATCTGCACGTCGAGGACCTGCCCGGCCGAAAGCACTACCACATGATCCCGGGGGAAGGATCGTTCGACTGGGCAACGCTCAAGCGATCTCTGCAGGCCGCGAAGTACGACCGGTTCTTGACGGTCGAACTCTACACCCATACCGCAGAGCCACAGACGGCTGCCGACAAGAGCTTTGCGTTCCTGAGCAGTATGTTCAAATGAACGCCCTCGACCGCGTTTCCGCTGCGTGCGTCTATTCTGGCACGCGGCCGAGCCTGCCGAACCGCTCGGGAGCCGGATCGCGACCGTTCGTTCGGGTTAAGACATAACGTCGTGAGGTGCCGGACATGAGTCGGGGACGGCGGGGCATGTGATCGCCCGTCATTCCTTTACAGCCGCGGACCCCACGAATATAACTACATATGCCGAGCCGGCAGACGGTTGCAACGTTTTGCCGCTGGTCCGAGCGATTGCCGTCTGGATGCGACGTACCCGAGATCGGACCCACTCACATATGACAGATAACGATCCTCCCCGCCTGCGATTGACGCCATCCGCCACCGGCGGCGAGGAGCCGCGCGTTTTGCCCAACACCGAATCATTCCTGCCGCAGTCCACCATCCTGATCGTCGACGACAACCCGCAGAACGTGGAGCTCCTGCAGGCGTTCCTCGAGTCGTTGCCGGTTCGCATCATCACCGCGTTTGACGGTGCCGAAGCCCTTGAGAGTGTCGCGGAGCACAACCCCGACCTGATCCTGCTCGACGTCATGATGCCCCAGATCAGCGGCTTCCAGGTTTGTCGCAAACTCAAGAGCGATCCGAAGACCAAGGATATTCAGATCCTGATGGTGACCGCGCTCAATGAACTCGGCGACATCGAGCAGGCGACCGAGGTCGGTACCGACGACTTCGTCAGCAAGCCGGTCAACAAGTTTGAGCTACTGACACGCGTCAAAAGCCTGCTGCGGGTTCGGCATCTCAAGAGCGAACTGGAACGCGCACTCACCTACCTCAGTGAAGTCGAAGAGGACGTCACGTTCTACACCTGCCCGGCACATCATGATGTCGTGCAGGACATGCCCGGCACCTGCCCGATCTGCGGAACCAAGCTGGTCGCCAAGGACTGAGTGCCCGTAGGGTCCGCCTTGGCGGACGCGTCTCGGGCTGACGGCACGCTCGAGTGTTTACCGGATTTGCTGCTTCCCATTGGCTTTCGCGTGTCCGCCAAGGCGGACCCCGCGGGCTGCTTCCAGTCGGCTTTCGCCCGTCCGCCAAGGCGGACCCTACGGACAACCTATGAATACTCGCATCGTTTGCCTGGCGCTGGCCGTCGCGTTTTCCGCAAGCTGTCAGAACGCAGGCTCCAAATCGCGGAGCGCCGCGAAGCTCCCGCCCGCCGAGACAAAGGCTGTGGGGAAGCCGTCTAAAGCGCTTGATGTGCCGCCCGCGGAAGAGGCAGCAGTAGCAAAATCTGCAAGCCCCTCCAGTGCCGCCGCGACTGCCCCCGCCGCTGCGACCGCCGCATCGCCCGAACTCCTCCAGTCGACCGCCGACATGGCCGGTTACGGCGTCGAGCGGTTCCGGATCGTTTCCTCTCCGGACGAAGTCATCGCCGTCCTCTCCAACGGCACGACGGTCATCTGCAAGCGCGTCAGTTCGCCGGCGGTCTCGGTTCGTGGTTACTGCTACACCGGTGGCGTTTTCGAAGGTAAATGGCTCGGCGGTGGGCTCTCTCACCTTCTGGAACACCTCGTCGCCGGTGGGTCGAACGAGAAGCGCACCGAAGCCGAAAACCGCGACCTGCTCCAGAAAATCGGCAACGACTCCAACGCCTACACCACCGACGATCACACCGCCTACTTCATCAACACGACCACTGAGCACATGGAGTCGGCGGTGGACTTGGTCTGCAACTGGATGCTGGGCGCAAAGATCACTCCGGAGGAGTATCGGCGCGAATATCTGGTCGTTCAGCGCGAACTGGAGATGGGCAAAGGGGAACCAGACAGCGTCTTTTACTACATGACCGCGGCCAACCGCTTCCGAGTGAGCCCGGCCCGCATTCCGGTCATCGGCTATCAGGAAGTTATCCAGGGCCTCAGCCGGGATGACGTCTACAACTACTTCAAGCTCGCGTACGTGCCGAACAACCTGGTCTTTTCGGTCGCGGGGGACATCGATCCGGAGAAGATGCTCGCGGCGGTCAAGCAACAGGTGAAGCACGCCAAGCCGGGCCGTGATTTCAGCCGCGACATTCCCGCCGAGCCAAAGGTGGTTTCTCCCCGCTCGATGGTCGGCACCTTCCCAGGCCTCGGCCAGGCCAAGCTGCAACTGGCGATGCCCACCGTCCAGCTTCAGCACGAAGACCTTTACGCCCTGGACCTGCTCGCCACCGCCCTGGGCGGGGGCGAAAGTTCGATCTTCACCGAGGTGCTCCGGGACAAAAAGGAACTGGTCAGCAGTGTCTCGGTCATGTCCTGGACGCCCAGCTACACCGACGGCTCGTTCCAGATCGATATCGAGCTGGACGCCGCCAAAGTTCCGCAAGCGACCGAGGCCGCCCTTGAGTTGCTGGAGAAGGTGAAGTCCGACGGCATCGACGAGCAGCGACTAGTCCGCGCCAAGACGCAGCTGCGGGCCAATCACATCAGGAACATGCAGACCGCCGAGGCTGTCGCCTCTCTGATGGCGACCGACTTTATCACCACGGGCGATCCTCACTTTGCATCGCACTATGTCGAGCGGATTGAAAAGGTGAATGCCGATCAGGTGAAGGCCGTCGCGAAAAAGTACTTCAACGGCCAGCGGCTGCTGACGACAGCGCTCCTGCCGACGGAGTTTGCCCCCACGCTGCCCAAGGCCGAGCAACTCCTGCGTCCGGTCAGCCCGGCCACTACGCAGCCGTCGGAAAAGGCGTCGGACGGCCAGATCGTCAAGATCGACCTCGACGAGAATACCGTTCTTCTCGCCAGGCGGATCACCACGACGCCGCTGGTCGTGATGCAACTCTACACCCTCGGCGGACTGACCGCGGAGGACGAGAAGACCAATGGCCTGGGCAACCTGACCATGCAGATGGTCTCCCGCGGCACCAAGGCCAGGTCCGCGCAGCAGGTCGCGGAGTTCTGGGATTCCATCGGCGGCGATTTCGATGCCTCCTGCGGCAACAACAGTTGGTCCTGGACGGCCAGCTGCATGAGGGAGGACTTTGCCAAGGCGTACGACGCATTTGCCGACCTGGTGAACAACCCGACCTTTCCGGATGCCGAGTTGCAGCCCATGAAGAAGCGCGTGCTGGCCCAGATTCAGGGGCAGGATGCCGACTGGACCAACCAGGCGTTTCGGTACTTCAAGAAGACTTATTACGGTCCGAGCAACTCGCCTTACCAGTTCATGGCGACGGGTACCGCCGCGAATGTCGAGGCGTTCACAGCGGAACAGGTGAAGAGCTGGTACGCCAGCCAAGTGACGCCCCGGAAGAAAGTGATCGCCGTGTTTGGCGATATCGATCCAAAAGGGGTCGAGGCGATCGTCCGCAAGACGCCGCTCGCCCGGACCGAAAAGATTGTGCCGAATCGTCCCGGGGTCGCTGCCAATGCTCCCGGCAAAGGGGCTGCGCCCAAGGTTCCCGGCGTGACGGTAGAGAAAGTGGCGCTCAACAAGACCGAGCAGGCGCTGGCGGGCGTGGTGGTGGGGTACAACGCCGAGTCGGTCGTCGGCAAACCCGAAAACTTTCCCATCGCCGTCGGCGACACGATGGCCAGCGGCTACCAGTATGGTTCGGGCTACCTCTACGAAATCCTGCGAGGTCGCGGATTGGTGTATGTCGTCCACGGGCAGAACTCGCCGGGCCTGAACGATTCGCTCCCCGGCACATTCATGGTGTATGCCGGGTGCGAGCCCGACAAGGTCAACGAGGTGATCGACGTCATCCTCGAGAACATCGCGCGCCTGCAGGGTTCGCCGCAGGACGTCAACGTGGACTGGTTCAACCGATCCAAGGAATTGATCGTCGTGGCCGAGGCGCTGGACAACCAGACACCTGCCCAGCAGGCGACGCAGGCCGCGTTGGACGAACTCTACGGCTTGGGCTACACCTGGCATCAACGATTTGCCGATAACATCAGGGCGGTAAAGCTGGACGATGTTCGGGACATCGCCGCCCGCCGCCTTTCCCGATGCGTTGTAACGGTTTCGACGCCTAAACCGGACCTGGTGACCACCCGGGAAGGCACCCGGGAGTACAAAGCCTTTAGTGCCGTCGAGTTAACACCGCGAGGCATCCAGCACGACGCAGGGAAGTAGGCGCCCGGTACACGGCGGCGGTCGAAACAGGGTCGATATATCGGTCGTAGTATTTTGCACATTTTCATGGTCGGCGTGAACCCGGGTTGATCCCATTCGTAGTCGATGATGTGAGTTCGACTGACTACCGCCCAGATCGTGGCACGAGTGCCATCTTGCGAAAACCCGATCGACCTGAGATCCGTCGCCCCTCGAAACTGTCCGACATGCACGACCCATCCACCCCGATCGCCACCTTCCTCGACGCGACCGCTGCCAGAAGTCCCACGCCCGGCGGCGGGGCGGTTACTGCGCTGACCGGTGCCCTTGCCGCTGCAATCGGCGAGATGGTCATGAACTATTCGATCGGCAAGAAGGGCCTGGAAGCGTTCGAAGGCGAACTGGTCCCGGCCCTGGCGAGCCTGCACCAGCACCGGCTCGCGCTCACCAAGGCGATGGTGGACGATCAGGCCAGTTACGCCGCGCTGACGGCGGCACGAAAACTCCCGGAATCGCCGGAACGCGCCGCCAAGATCAAGGCCGCACTCAAAGCGTGCATCCGGGCCCCACAGGACATGGCCGCCGCCGCGGTCGGCATTCTCGAAGTGTGCGACCGGGTCATCAACTTCGTGAACCCCTATCTCCTGAGCGACCTGGCCGTCTGCGCCGATCTGGCGATGGCGACGGCACGCTGCGCGATCTACAACGTCCGCGTCAATCTTGCCGACGTCAAGGACCCCGCTGAGAGGCATCAGATCGAGGCGACGATCGGTCAGGTCCTCACCCGCTCCGCCGCGCTCATTCGCCAGGTCGCGCCCCGCGTTTGGGATCGCCTGCAACAGACGACTGGCTGATTCGGCAATCATCGTCGGCAATAATCTTTCAAGTAATCGGTGTCTTCCGGACGATGCTTCGTGCGCCTCTCAAGTACTGAAAGGAGCGGCGATGCCGGGCGACCCGCGCGACTATCGAATTGATCTTTCAGTTACGGCCGAGACGCCCGCCTCCCACTCGGCGCCGAGCACGCCCACTAACTCCCGACCCTTCCTCAGCATCCATTTCGCCTGCTGCGGTGTCTATCAGCGGATCTATCGGTCGGCCGATGGCACCCGCTATGCCGGCCACTGTCCCCGTTGCGCCAGGCCCGTGCGGTTTGCCGTCGGTCCGGACGGCACCAGCTCCCGTTCGTTTACCGCGCTCTGACCGCGGGTCAGCCAGCCACCCCGCGCCCCATTCCGCCATGGGCCTCCCGGACGCCTTCGCATGACGGCGTTGATCCGCTACCATGCGCCGCGCGAATGTGCCGTTAACGACCGATTCCTGACCGGCACATCCCGACACGGAGGTCCCTCAATGCCGCAGGCCGCCGGCCCGACTGAATCCCCACCATCCGCCGCACCAGCGGATCAACCTGTTTCCAACGCGCCCTCGAAACCCGGCCAATGGGCCGTTCCCAAGCCCGCGGGAATCTGTTGTGTTTCCGGTCAGGCCATTGCTCCCGGCGAGAAGTTCATGGCAGGCGTCCGTGAAACCCTCGCAGGTATCGAGCGGATTGACGTTTCGCTCGGCTGCTGGGACCAGGCCGACAAGACAGACCTTCTGGCGAGTTGGCAGTCGGTCATGCCCCGGGCCGAAGAAAAGCGGAAACTGCTGGTCGACGACGAAGTCCTCTGCACCCTTTTCGAGCGGCTTGCAGACGCCACCGAGCCGGCGAAACAGAACTTTCGATTCGTGCTGGGTCTGATCCTGATGCGCAAGCGAATGGTGATTTATGACCAGACGCGCCGGGAGGAAGGACGCGATATCTGGGTCGTCCGCATGAAGGGCCGACAGGACACGCTCGAACTGATTGATCCGAAGCTCAACGCCGAACAGACTTTGGAGGTCAGCCAGCAGATGGGGCAGATCCTGAATGAAGAGTTGTAGATGGCGTCGAGCCCCGAAAGTTGCGAGGAACGTGATGCCGTTTGCATGGAAGACGCGATGAACTTTCGTCGGCCCCGGCGGGCTTCAGAGTTATGAAACTTCACAAGACCATGTTGTGGGCCGTCTGCGCCACGTTTGCTGCCGTCGGTTGCAACAAGCCGGTCGGTGTCGTTCCCGATCGCTATTCGGGCCCGACCGATACGCTGGTCAAAGTCGTCCAGGACATCAATCAGAACAACGCGCAACTGCCGACGATCTGGTCGACTCACTATTACGAAGCGAACGTGGTCGATCCGGAGACGGGAAAGAAGAACTTCGTCAACGGCACCGGAGCAATGCTCTACAAGGCGCCCATGGGTTTCCGCCTGGTAGGGAAGAAGGATCTCATCGGCGACGTATTCGAGGTCGGCAGCACCGACGAGTACTACTGGCTGAAACTGGTTCCCGAGGCGGACCGAATGTGGTTCGGCGAGCATCGGAATGCGGGCAAACCGTGCGTGAGGCGCGTGCCGATCCAGCCGAACCTGGTGATGGAAGTTCTGGGAATTGGCACCATCGGGACGGATTTCACGCAGATGCCCAGCCCGGTGATGCGGTTCAACCCCGACGCCGACGCCTACATGATGCTCTGGGTCGCCACCGCCGGCGGGGCGGGCGCAGGGCCCCAGCGACTGGCGGCGCAGCGCGAGGTCTGGTACGACCGGCGAACGAAGTTGCCGAAACTGGTCGTCCTGTTCGACCGCGACGGCCGGCCGGTGCTCAGGGCGAACCTTTCCGGCCACAAGCCCGTCGAGGTCGCGGACACCCCGCCGGCCAACTGGCCGAGAATTGCCACGGAGTACAAGCTGTATTTCCCCGACAGCGGCTCGACGATGTCGATCAAGCTCGAGGATGTCAGACTGGAAAACAAAGGCGTGCCGACGCGTCGGGGCATCGTGTTCCCCGGCGTATTGCCCGCGGACGCAGGCGTTCGAGAGGTCATCAAGCTTGATCAAGACTGCAAAGATTGACACCGTCCGGACCTCTCGCGCCGGCTCCTCGCCGGCCGCGCTGGCCACCCTTCTGGCTCTGTGCGCACTGGTGACCGTATCGGCAGTCGCTCAGGACGCGCCGCGGCACGACGTTTTTGCCGTCGGGCCGCTCTGGAGCAGCTCCGAATGGCTCTACTTCGCCCGCACGACGGTGGCATCAACACCTTCGGCAACCGGATCCTCCTCGATCGATCCGCCGGCGGTTTCGACACAGATCTACCGCCGTAACCTCAGCCGCAATTTCCGCGAGTTCGGCAAGAGCATTCCCCGCCGAGTGCTCGCCATTACCCCTTTGGGCGAACAGTTGGCCGTTCTCACCGACGACGGCAACTGGCTTTTGCAGTCCGAAGACGGAGCGATCCTCGGCATGCCGCTGGCGCTGCCAGACGCCCGACTGGTCGATCTCGCGTCCGACCGTGACGGGCTCTACGCGGTGGCCCGGGTCCGCGGTGGCGTGGTTCGTTTCGCCACGCCGGCAACTGCCCCGGCGACCGTTCCGCATTCACCGGCAACCGCCACCTCGCCCGCCACGGCAACTTCAACTCGCGTACCTTCCCAGGCGCCTGCCACGACGCCCTCCACGTCGGCCACCACGACCGCCAGCTCGCGGCCCCTGCAGAACCTGCCGGAGATGCTTTCGATCGTCGTTTACGGTGGCGGAACCTGGCAGCCGGTCGGCGATGTACCTTTCGACGTCGCCCGTCCGATCGACGCCGTCTCGCTGATCATCCACGATCGAACCCCGATTCTATTGGTTAGAGAAGCGCCGGCGCAGTTGCGGCTTTGGCGGCTGGACGGCACGAAGTGGCGTGAAGTCGGAAGCGCCCGGATCCCGGAAAGCACCCGGATGGCAAGGCTTGTGCCCGGCGGGGCGAAGCCGACGGTGTGGCTTTCGCCTGCCATCGAATCACCCGGCGAACCGGATCACGTCCTGGTGTTCGACGCCGCCGGACTCGGCGCGAGCCGCTCAGTCCCTCGTATCGGCGACGGTTCCCGGGTGGTCGGTGGTCCGGCGACCGCTGCCGCGGGCACCCGACCGACGTCGTCCCCGGCGGTGGACCTCGCGCCCGCCGGACTCGTGAACGACATGAAGCTGGCATCCACGGCCGGAGTGGCTCCCAATCTTCGTTCTGCCGCGTTCGCATTCAACTACTTCCGCTCGATCACGTTCAAAGACAACGCGATGTCGGAGCAGGCGTACGACGGCGTCAGCTTCGCCCCTGTTGAGACGCCTCGCGCTCAAACGTTTGAGCCTGTCGGACTCCCGTACTTCGAAATCATTCGGTACGGGCTGGTCGCCGCAGCGATGGCGTTTGCGATCATGTCGTCGCTCCGTCGGCGGGCTGAACTGAGCGACCTGGAGATCGACCCGGACGACCTTCCCCTGGCACCCCTGGGCCAGCGGCTGCTCGCCGGCATGATCGATGCCGTCCCGCTTATCACCGGATTCTTCGTGGGTTTCAGCTGGCACGGATCCGACCCCGACAGCCGGGAACTGGCCCAAGCCAACCTGATCATGGCTGGCGGGTTCGCAATCTACCTTTTCGTCACGCTGGTGACCGAGGTATTCGCGGGTCGGTCGTTCGGAAAGATGATCTGTGGGCTTCGCGTCATTTCGGTCACCGGGCAGCCTGCAACCAAAGGACAGCTCGCCACACGAAACCTCCTCCGACTGATCGATGTCCTGCTGCAGCTGTTTCCCCTGCTTCTGATTCCATTTTCCCCCCTTCGCCAGCGCGCCGGTGATGCCGCCGCCGGGACGATCGTTGTGACCATTCATCCGCAAAAGCCGGATCAAGAGCCGACGGACGAGTAGGTTTGTGCGCGTTGATGGGATGACCGCTGAATTCGGTCGTCGCGTTACGTTGTGCGGATCTTCTTCAACCACGTTTCAAGATCCCTCGCCATCGGGGATTCGAACTGAAGCGTTTTCCCTGAGAAGGGATGCTCAAGCTCCAGCGATGCCGAATGCAACGCCTGCCGCGGAGCGCCACTCTTGTCGTGCACGGCGTCGGCTTCGGGCTTGGGGCGGAGGTATGTCTTTTCGCCACAGAGCATGTGGCCCGCCTCGGCGAGGTGGATTCGGATCTGGTGCGTGCGGCCAGTCTTGAGCCGGCATTCTACAATCGTGTACCTGCCCAGGGCCTCGATCGGTCGGACATAAGTCTCCGCATGTTGGCCGTCCGAAGCCGCCTGCCCCTTCGGTGAACTGCCGCGAATACCGTCGCCGCGATCGCGGACGAACCAGCTTTCGATGGTCTGCTCCTGCGTGACCAAGCCGTGAACGACGGCCCGGTACACCCGCCGAATGGAATGCTCTTTGAAAAGTTTGACCAATGCCGTCTCGCCGCGAGGCGAAAGGGCAAACAGCATCAGCCCGCTCGTATCGCGGTCCAGTCGGTGCACCGCCCGGACCTTCGGCAGTCCGATCGCAGGCAACCCCACCGGTCTTCCGCCGGGACGACGCATCACCCCTGGCGGATCGGTGTTCTTCTGCGGGCGATTGGAGTCTGGCTGCGTCGCCTTCGGAGGCCAGACCGTCGGCAACAGCCGCTGTACCACTTCGTCGAGTGTCGGCTGACGCTGCTTGCGCGCGTCGTCCCATTCCTTCTCTTCGGCGTGCCGGAGGGTTGTGATGCCCGCCGGTTTGTCGATCACGATGAGGTCCTGGTCGATGTGCAGCACGGGAACGTCCCGCTCGGCCGGGGGAGGCGTTCGCGGTTGTTCGAAGATCTTGACCACGTCGCCGGTCTTGAGCCGTCTCGTGTCATCCAGGACCAGGTTCCCATTAATCTGAATACGCCGTTGCTGGACCAGCTTCCGGGCGTCGTTCCAGGACAAATCACTGTCGAGGCCGCGCAGCCCTGCTGCTAGGGTCTGTCCGTTTAGGACGGGTCGGATGTGGTAGGTACGATCACTGGGCATTTCGGGGTCGGGTATTGACTCGCTGGAGTTGTGGCGGGACGTCCTGGTGCGTGTGCGCCGCGATCGCGACGTCACCATACCACTTCGTCACCCCATCAACCGGCATCTTCAGCCGGTTCGATGACGGCCTTCATGCTCTGGCTGCTGCGGGCGATCCGCTGGTCCGGGCCGTAAGACAGGATCTGGTCCCGTTTCAGTTCGGCCCGTTCCTTGTGAGTGGTCAGCACAATGACCCGGCCGGTGCTGTCAACCTCTTTGGCCATCTGCATGGCTCGCTCCACTGGGTGAGCGCAGACCTTGCCCAGCATCTCGATAACGTAGTCGTAACTGTGATCGTCATCGTCCAGCAGGATGACGTTCCACGGCGGTAGTTGCTTGGTGGTCGATTTATTCTTGGGACGAGGTCGAACTTTCGTCGCTGTGCCCGAACCTCCTCCTGCCGGTTCGCCGCCTTCGGTCGACTTGCTGGTCCCACCCTCTGGTGTGTCGTTCGTGTCAGCCATGTTTCGTGCACCTCATGCCTCGTCATTATGCCGTAGACGAGCCGTCAATTGAAAGCAAAGACTCGCTCGTCGATCCTTGTCGAATCGGGAGCGGCGACGGATTTCCCGAAGCGTGGCCGAAACTGGCGCTCGTCGTCCGTAAACAACGCGCAACGTAAGGTGCTTCTGGTTTCTGCTCCCCGTCATTATCGGCGTCCAAACCCTTGCCTCACGCCACCCTGACTTCTTGCCGATTCCTGCATCGGCGGACTGCCGGTCGTCAGATCGGTTGCGCGCGGGCCTAAGATAGGGAACGATGACGGCGTTTGTGGATTCATGCGTGCAGACCCTGGCCGGGTCGGCTTCGGCGGCAGAACGCCGAAGCCGCGCGCGGCCCCGCGCCGGCAAGTTCCTCCGTGTGCTGGCCACGCGAAGGAATATCCTCGTCACAACGCATATCCACCCCGACCCCGACGCCTTGGGCTCGGCAGTCGCGCTCGCGTACCTGCTGTCCAAATGCCTCGGAATGACGCAGGACCGGCCCTCGATCACCCTGGCCGCCAAGGGGCGGATCGGCGGCGGCATCAATGACGCCTTCCTCCGCGTCGCCAATGGGAAGCTCAAGAACTGGGAAGAGATCGACCCTGCATCGTTTGATGCCATTGTGATGGTCGATACGCAGCCGCAGTTTTCATCAAGTCCGCTGCCGCCAGGATTGCTTCCCACGGTGGTGATTGATCATCACCGTGGCCGCGGTCGGAAATCAAAGCTACCCCTCTGGGATGTCCGTCCGGAAGTGGGGGCGACCTGCTCGATCATCTTCAGTTACTTCATGGATCTGGAGCAGTCGATTCCCGCCGACCTGGCGGCTGCGATGCTCTACGCCATCGAGACTGACCTGGCCGGTGCCGCCGGTACGCCGGGTGATCTCGACAACATCGCATTATCCAGCCTGACGCTGTCGGCCGATCCGCGGAAGCTCTACCAGATGAGGTTCACGCCGCTCCCGCAGGCCTATTTCCGCGCCTACGCACAAGCGCTCGGTAACGCCGAGTTTCAGGGCAACGCCCTGATGAGCCATCTCGACAACATCGAGTCGATGGAACAACCGGCGATCATGGCCGACATGCTGCTGCGGTTCGACCAGGCCGAGTGGGCCCTGGTCACTGCCGAAACCGACAACGGCGTCGTCCTGAGTCTCCGCACGCGGGCCAAAGAGCGATCCGCCGCGGATGTGATGCACAAGATCATCGCCCGCCTTGGCGAGGGCGGCGGCCACCGCACCAAGGCCGGAGGCTTCATCCGCTTTGCGCCCGAAGTCCCCCACAATCCCAAGAAGCTCCGCGCCAAGCTTTGGCGTCGGCTGCTGTCGGCGGTGGGCGTAAGGTCGGGCAAGCCGATCAGGCTCGTCGCCTAGCCGACGGCCACGCGTTTGCCCCCGTTGTGACCCCGCCGTAGACTCCCCGATTCGCCGTAGCGTCAGGCCGTTTTGCTTTTTTCATTGCCTGTTTCGCATTTTTGCATTCGTCGAGAACCGCGACCCACTGCCGCCATGCCAACCGAACTTTCCAAGACGTACGAGCCTTCCGCCGTCGAGTCCGAAGCTTACGCCGTCTGGCTGAAGGAAGGCTGCTTCCATGCCGAGCCGGCCAACCCGGGCAACCCATATGCGATCGTCATTCCGCCGCCCAACGTGACTGCTGCGCTGCACCTCGGCCACGCGCTGAACAACACGATCCAGGACATCCTGACCCGTTACCACCGCATGGCCGGCGACAACACCTGTTGGCTGCCCGGCACCGACCACGCCGGCATCGCCACGCAGACGATCGTCGACCGCCGGCTCCAGGCCGAAGGCCAGCCCGCGCTCAAGGACTTCAAGCGGATGGAAGCCGAAGGCGGTCCCGGCCGCGAGCAGTTCCTCACGAAAGTCCAGGCGTGGAAAGATGAATACGAACTCAAGATCACCGATCAGCTAAAGGCGATGGGCTGTTCCTGCGACTGGGAACGCCAGGCGTTCACCATGGATCCGCCACGCGCTAAGGCAGTCCGCGAAGCGTTCTACCGGCTGTTCAAAGACGGCCTGATCTACCGCGGCAAACGCCTGGTGAACTGGGACCCGGTCACCCAAACCGCGCTCGCCGACGACGAAGTCGAGATGGAGGATGTCGACGGGCAGTTCTATTACCTGCGTTATCCTCTCGTGGACGCAGAAGGCGCCTCTGTAGGGTCCGCCTTGGCGGACGCGGCGAACGGCGACAACGCTTCCGACGCCAACACCAACGTGTCAGCCGACGCGTCCGCCAAGGCGGACCCTACGTATGTGGTTGTCGCCACGACCCGCCCCGAGACCATGCTCGGCGATACCGCCGTCGCGATCAATCCGAAGGACCCGCGAGCCGCTTCGCTGCGCGGCAAGTTCATCAAACTCCCGATCGTCAATCGCATTATCCCCATCGTGGAAGACGACTATGTCGTCTTGTCGGTCGCCCACGGCGGCGATCCGGAAGACTCCAAGGCGCAGTTCGCCACCGGCTTCCTGAAGGTTACGCCGGCCCATGATCCCAACGACTACGAGATCGGCCGGCGGCACAATCTGGCCGTCATCAACGTGATGGCGCCGGATGCCAGCATCTCCGACAAGCACGGCTGGACCGACGTCGGCGAAGCCGGCTTCGTTCTCGGCAAGAGCCGCGAAGAGGCCCGCAAGCTCATCGTCAAATGGTTCAAGGAGCAGGGCCTGCTGGAAGAGATGAAGCCCTACAAGCACGCGGTCGGCCACAGCTACCGCAGCCACGTGCCGATCGAGCCGTACCTGAGCGATCAGTGGTACTGCAAGGTGACGGATGACCGGTTGGCGGGTGCAGCGCTCCGGGCGATGGCGCCGGAGCAGTTCGAGCAGCGAGAATCGTCGCCCAAAGCGGACGGAACGCTCCGCTTCTATCCCGCGCGGTATGCAAAGACCTTCCAGACCTGGCACGAGAACATCCGCGACTGGTGCATCAGCCGGCAGCTCTGGTGGGGGCATCGCATCCCGGTCTGGGGATTCACGAATCACGACGCCGTCGACAGCAAGACCGACGAGCAGCTCTCAGGCCTCATCGAGCAACTGATCCGCCTGAAGAACGACGGCCGCGTGGCGATTCGCCATGCCGACCGAACCAACGAACTGGCACCGATCGATCTTCAGCACAGTTTCATCTGCGTCCGCGAGGAAGACGACCGCCCGGCGCTGGAACTCCTCAACCAGCTCGGCTACACCCAGGACCCCGACGTCCTCGACACCTGGTTCAGCTCCGGCCTCTGGCCGCTGTCCACGCTCAACTGGCCGACCGAGACGGCTGAACTGGCCAAGTGGAACCCGTCGAACGTGCTGACGACGGCACGCGAAATCATCACGCTCTGGGTCAGCCGGATGGTGATGTTTAACCTTTATCTGCGCGACTGCCTGCCGTTCACGGACGTCTTCATCCACGCCATGATCCAGGACGGCGAAGGCCAGAAGATGTCCAAGACGCTGGGCAACGGCGTCGATCCTTTGGACATCATCCAGTCCCACGGCGCGGATGCGATGCGTTACACGCTCGCCGCGATGACCACGCATACGCAGGACCTGCGGATGCCCGTGGACCTGGTCTGCCCGCACACCGGCGAAACCTTCAAGCCGCAGATGACGACCATCAGCGGCGGATACAAGGTCGCCGCACCGATTCAATCTTGCCCGAGCGACCCCAAGAAGAAGATCGTCAGCAGCTACGGTTACGCCAGCGGCCAGGCCAAGCCCACCGCCGACATGCCGGTGGCGAAGAACACGAGCAGCAAGTTCGACCTCGGTCGGAACTTCTGCAACAAGATCTGGAACGCGGCTCGGTACGCGCTGGGAAGTCTGGAGGCAATTGGGTCCACCCTGGCGGACCCGACGGGCGTCGATGAGAGCAAATGGTCCATGACCGACCGCTGGATCGTCAGCCGGTTCAACCGGACCGTTGCCGAATGCAACCAGGCGATCGCCGACTACCGGTTCGACGTCTACGCCAAGAGTCTCTACGACTTCTTCTGGCGGGATTTATGCGACTGGTACCTGGAAGCAATCAAGCCGGCGATGAGGGATTCCGCCCGCGCGCCGCAGACGGCGAACATCCTCGCGTCGCTGCTCGACGGCTCATTGCGTCTCATGCACCCGGCGATTCCGTTCATCACCGAGACGATCTGGTGGAAACTGAACGAGGTCCGCCCGCAGCGTGGCTTGCCCGGCAGGATCGACTGCCCGCCGAGCCCCCGGCTCGTGACGGCGGCCTGGCCGAAAGTTGGCGACGTCTCGGAAGCCGCCGAGCACATTTTCCCGAAGGTCCAGGAACTGATCACCGGCATCCGGCAGATCCGCAACGAGCGGCAGGTAAACCCCAAGCAGGTGGTCGCCGTCAGCATCAACTGCCCGTCCGAACGGGCACGGTCCGTCGAGATGAACCGCGAGGTGATAGAAGGCCTGTCCCTCTGCACGCTGAAGGAAGTCGGCCCCGACGTTCAACCGCCCGCCGGCGCAGCCAAGCTGCTTTCGGCGGGGTGTGAGATCTATGTCGAGGGCCTGGTCGATGAGGCGGCTGAAAAGGTGCGCATCGAAAAGCGGCGGGAAGAGCTCACCAAGCTGATCGCCGGCATGGAAGGGCGGCTGTCGAACGAACAGTACCTGGCCAAGGCGCCGCCGAAACTTGTTCAGCAGACCAAGGACCAGATGGCGGCCATGAAGGCGGAGCTGGAGAGGCTCGGCTGATTTCACTCCCTCTCCCCCTCGTACAGGGGAGAGGGAACCAATCAATCGAAATACTCATCTTCCACATCGAACGCCGGGATCGGTACGTTCACGATCTTGATATTCCCGATCGCCCGGTGACGGCAACCGGGGCGGATGAAGATCGCGGTCATCGGTTTCACAGGGTAACGCTCGCCGTCGAGCTCGATCTCGCCGGTGCCTTCCAGCACCAGGTAAATCTCGGTCATCTTCTTGTGGTAATGCGTCTTGGCGTCGGCCCAGATGTCGGTCAGGTGCATGGTGGCCAGCGTGTTGCCTTCCTCGGCGAACGCTCGGCGGGCCTGGCCGCAGGGGCAGGGGACCGGCTTGATCTCATCGAGCTGGGCGATCATAAAACGCTTGGACATCGGTACACTCCTGGACGGTTCGGCGAAGCAGTCGGACGTTATCGTATCGCGCCGAACTCACATTCAGAACACGCGCTTCGCTACACTATGCAGGATGTCTGCAAGCACTCGAACCCTGTCCGTCGTCGCTACCGCCATCGCCAACGATCTTCGGCTGGCTCCCAAGGTCGCCCGCCAACTCGGCTTTACCGGCCTGCAACTCCCGCTGGTTTTTGGCAGTGTCGACCTGACCCAGCTTTCCGGAACGGGCCTGCGCGATGTCCGCCAACTGCTGGCGACGCACGAACAGCAGCTCGTCGCGATCTCGGCCGATCTGGGGCCAAAGGGCTTTGGCCCCGGCGCGGATGTCGATCGGCTGCTCAAGCGCCTGGCCGACGCGATGCAGGTGGCCCGCGGTCTGACCGCCGGCCTGCTGACGGTCGATCTCGGCCCGCTTCCGCAACCCGAACGAGCGGCCAAGCCCGCGCCCAAGGTCGAACCCGGGATGGCGGGGCTGATCCTGCTCCCGACCGCGAGCGAACTGGCCGCGATCGAGAAACGCGAAGCACCGCCGGCGACCACCGATTCGGCGTTCTTCTCCCAAGTTGACGCCGCTCTCGTCGAGCTCGGCCGGATGGCCGATCGCACCGGCGTTACCCTCGCATTGCGATGCGATCTGTCGTCCTACGCGGCATTAGAACGGGCCCTTAAGGCGGCGAGCTGCCCCTGGTTCGGGATCGATCTTGACCCGGTCGCGCTCCTTCGGGATGAATGGGAACCCGATGAGGTCTTCAGTCGCCTGGGAGAACTGATTCGACACGTCCGCGTCCGCGACGCCGTCGGCGGTTCAGGCGGTCGCACCCGGCCGGCCATCGTCGGACAGGGTGACACGAGCTGGCCCGAACTGCTCGCCCGCCTGGAAGCTTCCGGATACCACGGTGCGATGACCATTGATCCCACGGAACTCCCCGACCGCACTCGGGCCGCGGTCGTCGCCTTCGAACTGTTCGACAAGCTGCCGGGCTAGCAATGGTGGCACGCGCCGGCAAGCTCTGCACCAATGTTGGTGCTGCCGCCCCTAACAGTGTCAGCCCGCGGAAACCTTCCACGGATTATAGGTTCCGACATTCCAGACGTGTCCTTCCAAGTCACGGCACGTAAAGCTGCGACCGCCGTAGGACTCGTCTCTGATGTCGATGACAATCGCCGCGCCGGCCTGCGTTGCCCGCTGATATACCGCGTCGGCGTCGGAGACGACGAGGGACACGGCCTGGGTTTCGAACCCGCCGATCTCGTCGGGTTGCTTCATCAGCTTCCCCCATTCCGATTCGATCACCGATCCCAGCATGACCATGCCGCCGCCGAGCGTGAGTTGGGCATGATGGACGATCTCACCGTCGCCGTAGACCGCCTGCTTCTGAAAGCCAAAGACCTGGCAGAGCCAGTCGATCGCGGCTGGTGCTTTTCGGTAACGCAGGCAGGGAATGATGGTCGAAGGACCGGCGGATACGTTCGACATGGGATCCCTCCTGATTCACGAGTTTGCATCGCCATCAAAGAACGTAGGCTGACCGCCGTTTTCATCTTTTGGCGGACGCCACTTCAGCTTCAGGTGTTCGTAGGCCAGTTTTGTTGCCCGGCGGCCCTGACGCGTTCGGGTGATGAACGCGTTCTGCAGCAGGTACGGCTCAATGACATCTTCCAGCGTGTCCCGCTCTTCGCCCATGGTGGCGGCGATCGCTTCAATCCCGACCGGACCGCCGTCGTAGACGTCAATCATGGTCTTCATGAATACGCGATCCTGTTCGTCCAAGCCGCGGTCGTCGATCGCCGCCAGTTCGAGGGCGAGCTTGGTACTTTCTAGATTGATCTTGCCGTCGCCCTCCACGGTGGCGTAATCGCGGGTCCGCCGAAGAAGGCGATTGGCGACACGTGGCGTTCCGCGGCTTCGGCGGGCCAACTCCCACAGCGCCTTGTCGTCGGCGACGGTCTTCAACTGCCGGGCGTTGGCTTTGAGGATTTCGTGAAGCGCTTCGGGCGCGTAAAAATCGAGATGCTCGCTGATGCCGAACCGGCCGCGCATCGGACCGGTGAGAAGGCCCAGACGCGTCGTCGCGCCGATCAGGGTGAACGGCTGAATCGGGATGGTCATCGTGCGGGCATGCGCGCCCTGATCGATGGTGATATCGACCCGAAAGTCCTCCATCGCTGGATAAAGGTACTCTTCGACGACCGCCGACAGGCGGTGGATTTCGTCAATGAACAGCACGTCGCCGAAAGAGAGCTTAGTGAGGATGCCGACCAGATCGGCACCTTTGGTCAGGGCCGGCCCATTGGTGACATGGACTTGGGCGCCGACTTCGTTGGCGACCACGTGCGCGAGCGTTGTCTTGCCCAGCCCCGGCGGGCCGTGCAGCAGCACGTGATCGACCGGCTCCTTACGGCTCTTGGCGGCTTCGACGGCGATCCGCAGTTTGCGGATCAGCGATTCCTGCCCGACGTACTGTGCGAAGTTTTGCGGGCGAAGCGCGAAGTTGAGGCGCTCTTCCTCTTCGCCCGTCGAGCCGACGCCTACGATGCGATCGCGTGCCATAAAGATGTTTTAGCGATCGCTGGAAGGACGACAAGGACTTATCCTGACAAACCGCGAACGTGCGGCTCGCATTGCGGCCCCTACAAGCCCAGTTCCTTCCGTACCCGCCCTACGCCAGCCACCATGTTGACCAGCTTCTGCTTCGCCGCCCAGCGCGCCGTCTGCGACAGGCCGCAATCCGGGGCGAATGACAGGCGGTCCGCAGGCGCGTGCTTCAGGCAAAGTCGTACCCGGTCCGCGACATCGGCGGGCGTTTCGATGTAGTAGCTTTTGACGTCGATGATCCCCACGGCCACGTCCCGCCGCCTGGCGATCTGGGCGATGATTTCGATCTCCGCGAATTCGCGACTCGCCATCTCGACATGAATCTCGTCGAGCGACATGTCGAGAAACGCGGGGAACATCGGTGCGTACCGTCGAGGCCCGACGGCGCGTGCCTTATAGTTTCCGAAACAAAGGTGCGTGCTCAAGCGGCACTTGCCGACGATCGGCTCGACCGTGCGATTGAATATCTCGACAAACCGCTTCGGGTCTTCCTTGTGGGCGTAGCAACTCATCGAGGGTTCATCGACGGTCAGCTCCCTGCAGCCGGCGGCGACGAGATCTTCCAGCTCTTTACGAACCAGCGGCAGCAGCGCCTCGGTGAGTGCCCATCGATCCCTGTACTGGGCGTTGGGCAACAGCCTGCCGGCGAGCGTATAGGGCCCCGGCACACTCGCCTTGAGCGTCGGTCCCTTCGCCTCGGGAGGGGGCGACAGCCGCTGCAGCCGCTTGAACTCCTCGACCGCTCCCAGTCCTCGTGGCGCTTGAAGCTCCCCGACCACCTTGTGCTTGCCCCGCTGGTCATGGGCCGGCGGCCCGAAACGGCGGGGCGGAGCTGCCTCCAGATCGATCCCTTCGATGAAGCCATAGAACGAAAGATTAAAGTCCAGCCGCGACTGCTCGCCGTCAGTAATGACATCCAGCCCCGACATGATCTGGTCGGTCATCGCGACCACGGTGGCATCATCTTGAAGCTCGGCCACGTCGGCCGGGCCGAAGCGATCGAGATGCGCGGCGGCGAACTCGAGCCAGGAGGGGAAGGGGTAGGAGCCAATGACGGTGGTTCGGAGGGGGATGGGTTGCATGGGATCCTTCTGGCCAATCTCGAATTGGGTTCACGCGTCAAACTGCGCCGAGCGATTGATACAGCTTCGCCAGCCGACGCCCGTGCTCGTCATAGGCCGCTTCGAACAGTTCCTTGGCCCGCTCGGCGCCCACGACGCACCCGCCGCTCAGCACCTTCGGCGGCTGGCCGGCGGCGGTCAGACGCAGGGCGACTTCGGCCTTGATACTGTTGATCAGCAGGCATCCGCCCACGGTCGAGCCTGGCGCGACGGCGGTATCAAGTCCTTCCACCTTCACCATCGCATCGCCCGGCGGGGCGCCGGTGTCCAGCGTCAGGTCGGCGAAATCCTGCAGCTTCTTCCCGCGGGGGTCATTGCTGCGACTGGCTTCGCTGTGTTCGCGACTGATGATCGCCACCGTCCTGATCCCGCGCGCCTGGAACAGCTCACCCATCTCGATGGGCACCACATTGCAGCCGCTGGAAGAGATCACCAGCGCCGCGTCGTCCCGCGACAGGTCGAAGTTCCGCAGGATGCGTTCGGCCAGGCCGCTGACGTTCTCAAGGAACATCGCCTGCCGCTGGCCGTTGGCGCCGACGACGAGGTTGTGGAACGTCAACGACAGTTCCACGATCGGGTTGAAGCCGGGGAACGAGCCGTAGCGCGGCCACATCTCTTCCACCATGATCCGGCTGTGGCCGGAAGCGAACACGTGCACCATCCGCCCCTTAAGTATCGTCTGGCTGAACCAGTCGGCGGCCTGACGAATCTGCGGCAGCTGCGCGCGAACGGCGGCGATCAGGCCTTCACTTTTTGCGAGATAGTCTTCGGCTGGGGTCATGTGCTCGGGATTGTCGAGGAAGGTCCCGCCGCGGGTCAACGACCGACGTCAGATTCGTAGGGCGGGCACTGCCCGCCGAAAGGAGCGTTCGGCGGCAGGGCAAGCCGCACCATTTAAACACGCCTCGGCAATCGTCACTGTCTCCGGCGGGCAGTGCCCGCCCTACTTATCGCAAAGCATCGCGTTCCGTGCCGCGCCGATCGCGCCGGCGTACTCGCCGAGCGCCGCAGCGACGACCTTCACCCGGTGACCGTGCGGCCGCCATTCGAATCGGTCGAGTTCGGAAGAAAGGGGCAAGAACAGCGCATCGTCCGCCGTCGCGATGCCGCCGCCGATGATCACCGTTTCGGGGTCGAGCACATTGACGATCGAGGCAATCCCGGCGGCCAAGGCGCGGATCGAGCGGGACCAAGCTTCAAGTGCCGCCGGATCGCCGCGCGACGCGGCGGCCGCGAGGGCCAGCGTGGAATCAAATGCACCCTTTGTCCGCTCGGCGACCGTGCAGTTGCCGATCGCGTTCTCAAGACTTCCCGGGCAATTGGTGATGTCCGGCGATCCGCCGGGGTCGAGACTGATATGCCCCAGGTGTCCCGCGCGACCGATCGCGCCCTTCAGCAGGTGTCCGTCGACCATCGCCGCACCGCCGACACCGGTGCCCAGGGTCAGCAGGGCGACGTTGCGTTGTCCCGCGGCGGCGCCGAGCCAGGTCTCGCCCAGCAGTGCGGCCTGTGCGTCGTTCAAAACCGGAACCGCAATCTCGCTGCCGAGGTACGTTCGCCAGTCGATCGTCTCCAGTTCGGCCAGCCGCCCCTGCATCCACCAGATGGACAATCCGTCCGGGCGGGCGATGCCCGGGGCTGAGACGCCGACTCGGATCGAGTCGGGATAGTCATCCATGATCTCGGCGTAGCGTCTCCGCGACTCAAACGTCGATCGCACGAATGCCGGCCATTGCGGATCGGAAATGTCCAGGGCAACGCTGACACGATCGGCCACATGGCCGTCATGAGTTACCACCACGCATTTAAGACTCGTTCCGCCAATGTCGAGACCGATGGCATGCGGCATGGTTCGTGCCTGTCTGTTCGTTGGGTTCGCGATCCTGGGTAACGCTTCCTGCACGACGGTGATGTTTAGCGGTCGCACCGAAGGTGCACTCTATTCCGTTCTCCAACACTTCCAGTGCGGTTGAGAAGCGACCGACAGTTCACATTCTCCGCGCGACTCCCTGCCCTTCGGGCGAGGCGCCAAAAGGGGCGGACCGACCTCCGTTCACTCGTCCGTCTGTCCTTCGCTCACGCACCAGCCTCCGTCGACCGCCAGCACTTGCCCAGTAACGAACTTCGAACCGTCCGACAGGAAGTAGACGGCCGCCGCGTCCAAGTCGTCGGGTCGGCCAATCCTGCCGCCGTCGAGCGGCTGTTTGGTGCGGATGAAGCTCTGGATCCGCTCGTCACTCGCCGCCCGCTGGGCCATGGGGGTTTCAACCAGCGCGGGGGCGAGAACGTTAAACCGAATATCGTGCGTGGCGTAATACGCGGCGCAGCTTTTCGTGAACCCGACGATCGCGCTCTTGGTCGCGGCGTACGCATGAGTGGTGAAGAACGCCGGCGACGGCGACCAACCGAGGACCGATCCCATGTTCAGCACACTGCCGCCGGAACCCTGCTTCAGGAACTGTCTCGCGGCGGCGCGGTTGGAATTGAACAGGGACGTCAGGTTCAGGTCGAGCGTGAACCGCCAGCCCTCGTCTGTGATTTCGTGCAGCGGGCCGTCGCCCATTTTGCGGCCGCTGCCGCCGGCGACGTGATACAGGGCGTGAAACCCGCCGAAATGCGTAACGGCCTGCTCGATGGCCCGCGGTGCGGTGGTGGGGTCGGTGGCGTCGGCGGCGAGTGCAACGCACGATGAGCCCAGCTCGACCTGCGCCCTGTGGGCGCTCTCGGCATTGCGACCGACGACGACAACCCGCGCCCCCTCGGCAATACACGCCCGCGCAGCCGACAGGCCCAGGCCGGTCGTGCCGCCGATGATGACGATGGATTTACCGTGAAGTGCATCAGCCACAGTGCGGAGCGTAAACTGTTCTGCTCGCCGGTCAACGAATTGTGCCTGTCAGGCCAACAGGTCACGCTTGTCGGCCCAACACAGTTCATCACAGTCGCCGACAAATGAGGGTGCCTCGTATCCGGCCACAGTCATATGCTGTCGGGCATGGGTTTCCGAAAGCTGGTTAAGTTCGCCTGGACAACGACCGCAGTTTGCCTGCTGACGGTGGCGGTCGGTCTTACCGTTATCTGGATCATGAGCCCATGGCGTTGGCTTGAGATCGGCCTCATCACTGAGCACGACCTTTCGGAGGCGATGTACGGTTCGGCTACCGACGCGAAGGGGTCGATCGTGCGCACCCGCACAGTCTCGTTTGCGTCCGGCATGATATATATGGAAGTGGACGAGGTCTTCCGCATCTTTGAGAAGAACCCGCCGGTACGCCGCATGCTCCCGGGTGATTGGAACGTGAGGGTCCTTTCGGCGGCTTCGGGCGACGACGCTGGACGAGGCGAAATCCTGAAGGACACGCGGACGGCTGGACAGGCCGCGCCGGACTACTACTTACGAGGGAATGACATTCTGGGTGAAGTCGCCATCTGGAAGCTAGTGCTGGCGCTGTACCCGCTTCCCATCATTTGGCTTGGACTGACTGTGCGACGGCGAATGCTTCGGTTTCGTCGATTGGCCAACGGGCTGTGTCTCACTTGTGGCTACGACTTGCGATCAAGCAGCGAGCGCTGCCCCGAGTGCGGCCAACCGACACCTCTGACTTATCCCACCGCATAGATGCTAACGACTGTGCCAGGGAAGGTCCTTCTGATAAGACAGGTGTCCATGAAATCGGCGGGTCGTCCCTGCCTTACGAGGAGAATCCCATGTTCGTGGTCGCAGTCTACGTTTACGTCAAGCCGGAGTTCGTCGAGTTGTTCAAGACGGCCATTCTCGATAACGCCCGCAACACGCGGAAGGAACCGGGCAACCTTCGGTTCGATGTCATCCAGGGCGAAGACGACCCGACGCGGTTCTTCCTCTACGAGGTCTACAAGGCCAAGGAGGACTTCGCGTTCCACCAGCAGCAGGCCCACTACTTCCGCTGGCGCGACGCGGTCACCGACTGGATGGCCAAGCCGCGCGAGGCGACCAAGAACCACACCATCTTCTACGGCGACGGCGAATGATGTTCGACTTCTTCTCTGTCCCCCGCATCTGCTTCGGCCCCGGCAAGATCGCCGTGCTCGGCGATCTACTGCAGCCACTGGGACCACGTGTGTTGGTCGTCTACAACGGCGGCGACAGCGCTCTGGCAAAGGTGCGCGACCGCACGGCCGCGGCGGGTGTCGCCACGACCGTCCATCGCCAGAAGGGCGAGCCGACCGTCGCCGACATTGATGCCGGACTGAACGTCGCGCGCGTGGACGGCTGCACCGGCGTCATCGGCGTCGGCGGCGGCAGCGCGATCGACGCCGCCAAGGCGATCGCCGGGCTGCTCACCAACGGCGGCACGGCGCTGGACTACATGGAAGTCATCGGCGCGGGAAAGAAGATCACTCAACCCGCCGCCCCCTGGATTGCGATTCCGACCACCGCCGGCACCGGCGCGGAAGTCACACGCAATGCCGTCGTCGGGGAGCCGTCGAAGCAGTTCAAGGCGAGCATCCGGTCGGAGCTCTTGCTGCCGCGGGTAGCGCTGGTCGATCCTGAACTGGGCGTTGGTGTACCGGCCGACGTGACAGCCGCCAGCGGGATGGACGCGCTGTGCCAGTGCATTGAAGCGTACCTGTCGACCGGTGCTAGTCCGCTGACCGATGCGCTGGCGCTGAAGGGCGTCGAGCTGGCATGGTCGGCGCTGCCCCTGGCGGTTGCCGACGGCACTGACATCGCCGCCCGGTCAGACATGGCATTGGCGGCGCTGATCAGCGGCGTGTGTCTGACCAACGCCGGGCTGGGCGCGGTCCACGGTTTCGCCGCGCCGACCGGGGCGAACTATCCCGTGCCGCACGGCGTCGTCTGCGCGGCGCTGCTGCCGCACGTCCTGAAGGCTAACGCCTCGGTGGCCGCGGCCAAGGGCAACAGTGTCACGCGGCTGAAGTGCATTGTCCTGGGCGGCATCATCGCCCTGCAGACCGACCGCCCTGCTGAGGAACTGCACTTGGCGGCGGCCGATGCCGTTCTGGACCTGAACCAGAAACTGCGAATCCCCCAGCTCTCTACCTACGGCATCAAAGAAGGAGCGGTCGAGTCGATGGTCAGCCTCGCCCGCAAGGCGAGCAGCATGAAGTTCAACCCGGTGCTGCTGAGTGATCAAACGTTGCAGGACATACTCCGAAGCGCGCTGTGACATCACCGCGTTATCGCTCGACCGACGACAAACGCTCCGCTCCGCGTCGCGGCTAACCGGGTTCGTGGTTAGCCGCGGCGCGACGCGGAGCGTTCTTCATTCGTCACTCAGTCTCCCATACCGAAGCGTCACTTCATCGCTTCCACGCCGCCCATGATTTCCATGAGCTCGGTCGTGATCTGACTCTGACGGGCGCGGTTGTACTGCATCGCGAGGATCTTGCCCATCTTCTCGGCGTTGTCGGTCGCGCTCTTCATCGCCACCATGCGGGCGACGTGCTCGCTCGTCGTTGCGTCGAGGAACGTCTGGAACAACGCCGTCCGCACTGTCAGCGGCAGGACTTCGTCCAGCAGCGTCTTGGCGTCGGGAGAGAAGTCGTAGGTGGTTGTGCTGTGGGCGATCTCTTCGTGCGTCACGCCTTCACCGCTGCGCTTGGAATCGAGGGCGCCGCTCTTGGCCTGCTGCTCCTTCTCGGCGACCTGCTGGCCGATGTGGTCGGCCGCCTCCTGCACGCCGGCCAGGGGGAGCAGCGTCATCACATCGGGCTTCTGCACGCCGGTGCTGATGAAGTTCATGTAGACGACCGACACCGAGTCGAGTTCGCCCTTTTCGAAGCGGTGCATCAGGTCGTTGGCAAGTTCTTCGACGCTGGCGTACGCCGGCGTATCGAGCGCTTCGATCTTCTGGGTGATCGCCCGCTTCTGGAAGTTAAAGCTGGTGACGCCCTTCTTGCCGGCGACGTAGAGGTCGATCGTCTTGCCGGCCGCCTGCTGCTCGCGAAGGAAGATGTTGGCCGTCCGCAGGACGTTGCCGTTGTAAGCACCGGCCAGACCGCGATTGCTGGTCAGCACCAGCACGCCAATGCGGTTGGTCTGGGTGGTGGCATCGGGCCGGCGGAGCAGGGGGTGCTCAACATTGCCGACGCTTGCCGCCAGTTCGCGCACCAGTTCACGCACCTTCTGGGTGTATGGCTTGGTGCCGACGGCGCGCTTCAGCGACTTCTGGAACTTCGCCGTCGCGATCATCTGCATCGTCTTGGTGATCTTGCGGATGTTGCGGAGCGACTTGCGACGCTTGAGGATGGCGCGAGCCTTAGCCATGGCGGATTTACACTACGGGATCGGCAGAAACTCTCTGGAATCCCCCACCGATGGGGGTCCGAGGGAGGTCGGATTATGGCCAGAATGATCGGGCCTGCAAGGTGGGAACGGAGGATTTGGAAGACGAACCGAAGCGAGGCGGTTCGGCTCTAGAACATCCGGATTCTTCCCGCCGGCGCGATCCAGCGGTGCAGCGCGACAAATGGCCGTGCGATGACCCCGAACGTCAGCGCGACCTGGCTTCGGCGGGCGGCGTTTTTCGATGCCGCGGATCGGCTCGTTAAGGTCCCGCCGGCGCGGCTCAGCGTCGAAAGATCGAGCGGACTGGCAGGGCGGATGGGACGCGACGTACGGGCATCCTTGACCTGCAATTCCTCTGAAAACGCCAGTCGAGACCGCTTTCGGGGAGCCACCGCCACACCGGGTTCCTGGAGATCGACGCCAGCCCGGGCCGTCGATGAGACGCGGGTGCCGTTGCGGGGAATCGGCCGCTTCGGCTGCGATGCCTGGGCGTAGATCGAATCCCACGAGCTGGAGGCAATTTCGTTCAGGAGGCCGTAAAGGTCGTCCTTGGCGTAGGCGGCCGGCTCTCGAGGAATGGGCTGGGGCTTGGGCAGGCCGTTCTCGCGGCAGAAGGCCTCGGCGGCGACCGGGTCGAAATCGCTGACCGTGCCCGACAACGCCTCGAATGGGTCGGTCGGTCGCTTGGCTGGTGGTTTATATTCTGTCGGGAGCCGGCCGATCACGAATCGAACGGTGGTCTTGCCCATGGTCAGCACGTCGCCGTCGGCCAGACCATGCCGGTTGATGCGCTGCCGTCCGCGACGTGTCCCGTTCTTGCTGCCGAGGTCAACCGCAACCCAGCCCGCGCCGGAAGGTTCGAACTGGCAGTGCCGCCGTGACAGGAGGATATCCCGGACGATGATGTCGCATTCCCCGGCCCGGCCAATGGATAGCGCCTTGCCCAGGGGCCAGCGACCGACTTCTTTGTCCTTGAAGCTGACAACGACGTAGGCCATCGGTTTCTAAACTCCTGAGAGCGGGACGGATCTCACGGCGAAGCGCTCCGACATCAATCGCCGTCAGTCTGTATCGAACCCTTGGCCGACTGTCCGATAGTTTTCCGCCCGCGGGGTTCGGCACGCGGGCAGCGCGCTTCGTCATAGGCGGCAGGCCTTTCCCGATTTAACAAGTTCTGCGCCAGTAGGGCAATCCCGATACGATGTCGATTCGGATAAACTTTCCTCCGTTCGGTGAGGAGTTCAACATGACGCAATCTCAAGTGACCGCATCAGTTATAGTTCTTACGTTCGCGATCGGGTGTCGGAGCGCGCAATCCGCGGCCGGACCGGCGACGGCTCCCGCCTTGGCTCCCGGTAGCGCCCCATCTGCGGCAGATCCTGAGATTGCGGCCAAGACTCAAAAGTTGGCCCAACGCTGGGAGGCACGATTCGCCGAGGAGAAGTTCAATCACCTCGTCTCGCCGCCTTACGTCATCGCCGGAAATGGGACGCCCGCGCAGCTCATCAGGTATCGTGACGGTACTGTCGCCGCGGCAACCACAGCGCTGCAGGCGCAATTCTTCAAGGCTAGGCCCGACGAGCCGGTTCTTATCCTGCTGTTCGAATCCGAAGGGCCCTACAAGCGCCTGGCAAAGAAGTGGTTCGACGACGCCGACGTTCCCCATTTCGGCTTCTACCGCCATCACGACCGGACCATGCTGATGAACGTCAGCACCGGCCTGGGAACGCTGGTCCACGAACTGACGCACGCATTGATCGCGCCCGATTTCCCTGACGTGCCCGACTGGTTCAATGAAGGGATCGCAAGCCTGTATGAGCAGTCGCAGTTCGGGCCGGAGGGGCGGACCATCACCGGGCTGCCGAACTGGCGTCTGCCGGGCCTTCAGAAAGCGATCGCCGCCGACACCTTGCGAACCCTGGCCGAGTTGACGGCCGACGACGATTTCCGCAGCGACGACCGCGTCGGGATTAACTACGCCCAGGCGCGATACCTCATGCTCTACCTTCAGGACAAGGGGCTTCTGCAGAAGTATTACGTCGCGTTCCGCGACAACCGCAAGACCGACCCGACGGGGCTGGAAACACTCAAGAAAATCGTCGCCCCACAGACACTCGAAGCGTTCGAGAAAGACTGGCGCAAGTGGGTGATGTCCCTGAAGTTCGGCCGATAGGCGCAGCGTTCGGTGTTCTCACGCCTCCGGATCGATCGGGCCTTCATCGGGTGTCGGCTCCTGCGGTCCGGGGTCCGGCGATGTCGGCTCGGGCGATGTCGGCTCGGGGGGCGTTGTAGCGCGGACCCTCCCGACCTCGTAATGCCCGTTCAGAACCGCCCCGGCACCAATCGCCATGGTCGGTGCCGTTACGTTGCCGATCACGTCTGCCTCGGGGCCGACCAGGATCGGCCCGCGACTGGTGATCTCAGCCTTGACCTTGCCCCGAACGATGAGCCCGCCGCAGTGAATCCGATCGGCGATAACCTGGCCCTTTTTCTCGATGGTGACGATCCCGAGCGTTTCGATCGCGCGCCGGGCCTCGTACTTCGGGATCACCACGTCCTGGAGTTCGAGCCGCTTGTAACAATGCTTGCAGGTGACGGTTTGCGCTTTGCGCGGGACTTCCTGCAGCTTGCCGCAATGCAGGCAAGCAATGGTCACCGTCTCAACGGCTGGCCGGTTGGGCGGGTCGGGAGGCATTCGTTTGATTGTCGGCCGTCGATTGTGGAGCGCCGGCGGAAGTCCGCGACAGCGCCGCGGCGAGATGCTTCGTCCTCGACCGGAGCGAACCACCGCCGCGGGTCAGTCGCGAACGACCTGACCGTCGACGATCCACAACCGACGACCTTTTACGACATCACTTCTGTCCCTGCGGCTGGTTCGGCTGGTTCTGCGGCGCTTTCTGCTTGTTGAAGTCCTGCGGCGGAATCTTCGGTGCGTTCTTGACCGCGTCGGGTCCGACCGTGACATGCCCGCTGAACACGGCGCCTTCGTCGACGACCAGCTTGCTGGCGCGAAGGTCTCCCTCGTAGCGGGCCGAGTTCTTCAGTTCAATGCGGTCGGTCGCCGACAGATTCCCCTGCACGTCGCCTTCGACGATAATCGCGCCGGCTTCCACGTCGGCCGACATCTTGGCTTCCTTGGTGACGTGAATGCGGCCCGGGGTGGTGATCTTCCCTTCGAGCTTGCCCATCAACCGCATTCCCTTTTCGAACGTCAACTCTCCTTTGAAACTGGCATCGGGCCCGAGCACAGTGGGGAATTCCTGATTGGTCGCGTTGTCCGCCATGAAGTTTCGTGCCTCCGCACGGGTATGTGAGATTGGATGCCCGGCCGGGAGGATGAACGACAGTCCTCCAGAAACGTGGAACAACCTTTGCCCCATCGCCAGCCCGGCAGTCCACGCGATTATACCGGTCGTAGCGCCATGCACACAGAGCCGTGACGGGAAGAACCCGAGAGATTTGATCTCGCCCCGGACCTGGCGCTCCGACACCGCCTACCCCAAACCGGCGATCCCCCGTTTAAGCGATCTGGCGACAGCGCCGAACGATCGCGAACCTGCCCTTCCGTGATCGGGATCAACAACCGGCGGCGGTCGCCGGGGAAGCGATCGCCCGAACAGCTTCGAACGCGAGTTTCCGCATGCTGCAACAGCGCCAATCGAATGTCCTGTCCGACGACCCATCGTCATCGAAACGAACGTCGGAACCCTTCGGTTTGCCCCCGTCGGCGACCATGATCGCCTGCGGCAGGGTACTGCAACTGGCCGGCTATCTGCATACTGCCGGCACCGATCCCGTCGAGCGTAAACGACGCCTTCTGACGGGTCTGTGCCAACTCGTCAGTGCCCAGCGGGCGACCTCGGTTGTCACGCGTACCGACTTAGCGTCTGGCAGGCAGTCGATCTTGTCGGCGTTATCCGTGCGGATGGTGAACCGCCCGAGTACTGGCGCCGAGCGGCACCACCGGCGCGGCAGCGGGGGACCGGCGACACCAACCGGACACAAGTCTCGCCCGCGTCGCACCACGCAACCGTCACCGGACGACATCAACACTGCTGTGGACCCGGATTTCGTCATCGAGAGCTCCACCTACGCCGACGCGATGGCCGCTGAGAGCGCCGCCGAAACCTGCCTGGACGACTTCGCGTGGCTGGACGGTCTGAAACTCGCAGGCTGCATCACCTTTTTTCGACCCCGCGCGTTGCCGAGGTTCTCGCCCGCACACCGCGCCATGGTCTCGCTCGTCCATTCGCGATTCACCTGGGTGTACGCTCACGACCAGCACCTGGCCAGAATCCATGCCGAATCGCAGTCGGGCGACCCGCTGAAGGCCGACCAGACGCCGTTTCAACTGCTGCGCGAGCTCGTCGGCGGCAGCGACATTGAGACAATCATCCGGCGCCGTCGCGGCAATGCGGCTGCCCTGCGCCGTTCGATCGCGGCGGAACTGCAGCGAATCGGCTGCGACTCTCGTGAGCAACTTCTCGAACGGTGGGCCGTCCCTCCCGCGACGATGTCCTAGATTCTGGAGTCACAGGCCCACTGAAGTAAAGGTTTCGTTAGCGACGCGAAATCGGTTGGACCAACGACTCTCGCAGGGTAGTCTCGAAAAGCGAGGCCTCGGGCAACCACTGTGTTTTCCGTCGCCCGGACCCCACTGACGCGGAGGATGAATGTCGCCCCGGATTCGATGCAGCGTCATGCTGCTGTGCCTGACAGGACTCACCGTTGCCGTGGCCGTGGCTGCGGACAAATCGCCGGCGTCGAAAACCAAGGTCGATGCAGGCGAAGCCGAGAAGTTCCCTAAGCCGAAATGGATCAAGGAAGCTGAGGCGCTTGCGCCGACCACTCGTCCGGCCACGCGCCCGGTGGATGGTGCCGATCACGTCTTGATCGTGAGCATCGACGGGCTCCGTCCCGACATCATGCTGCGGGGCGAGATGCCGAACGTTCACCGGCTGTATAAGACCGGCGCGTTCAGCTTCTGGGCCAAAACCACGCCGAACTCCATCACGCTGCCGTCGCACACGAGCATGCTGACTGGCGTAGATCCTCGGAAACACGGCATCGAATGGAATGCCGACCTCCCTTTGAGCGAGCCGGTGTATCCCAAGGTCCCAACGGTGTTCTTTTACGCCCGCAAAGCCGGCTATAAAACCGGCATGGCCGCGGGCAAGAGCAAGTTCGATGTGCTCGATGTCAAAGGCACCCTGGACGGCTCGGCAATCACCGACAAGAAGACCGACAAAGACGACGACGTGGCCCACGCCGCGAGCAAGATCATCCGCGACATCAAGCCGCAGCTAATGTTCGTTCACCTGCCGGGCGTGGACAACGCCGGCCATCGCTACAAGTGGGGGTCGCCGGAGCAGATGAAGGCCGTCGCTGCCGCGGATTATGCGCTCGGCCGCGTGCTCGATGCCTACCGCGATGCCGAGATGCTCTCGCACACTGTCGTGATCGTCACGGCCGACCACGGCGGCACCGGACTCGGCCACGGCCCGGACGATCCCCGGTCGCGCCACATCCCCTGGATCGCCAACGGCCCCGGAGTCCGCGAAAACTTCGACCTGACCACCGACGACGAACTCAACGTCCGCACCGAGGACACGTTTGCGACCGCCTGCTGGCTGCTCAACGCCCCGCACGGCAAGATCGATGGTCGCCCGGTGACCGCGGCTTTTGCGCTGCCGGTTGCCGAACTGCTTACCGAAGTTGCGCCGGCCAAGTAAGTTTTCCCGCTAACCTTGAAGGAGCAGGTGCACGCAGCGCCTGCTCCTTTTCCTTTGTCATCGCTGCCTGGTGATGAGGTGCCGCGGGAACACCCGTTCCATGTAAGGCCAAGGCGTGCTAGATACCGCATGATGTGGTTCGAACCGCCGCCCACCGCGCCCGACTGGTCCGTCGCGGTGCGCCATTTGAAGAAAGCTGACCCGCGCCTCGCCGCCGTCATCCGCCGGGTCGGACCCTGTACGCTCGCACCCCGCGGCGATCCGTTCGTCGCGCTGTGCCAGTCGATCTACTCCCAACAGATTTCGACCGCCATCGCGACATTGCTGTTCGGCCGATTTCGCAAGCATTTCCGGGGCGGCAAGCCCACGCCAGCGGCCGTGGTCAGGCTCTTCGAGACAACCCCTTTCGAGCAGCTCAAAGCGTGCGGCCTGAGCCGCCAGAAGCACGCCTACATCCGCGACCTCGCCGACCATTTCGTGGCCAGGAAGATTCCCGTTCGCAAGCTGCCCGCGATGAGCGATGAAGAGGTCATCGACGCCCTGACGGCGGTCAACGGCATCGGCCGCTGGACGGCCGAGATGTTTCTCATGTTCGTCCTGAACCGCCCCGATGTTCTGCCGGTCGACGACCTGGGACTGAGAGAAGGCGTTCGAGAAATCTACGACCTTCCCGCGCGTCCGAAGGCAATCGAGGTCACCCGGCTGGCCGAGCCCTGGCGGCCGTGGCGGTCGATCGCGACCTGGTACCTCTGGCGGCGGGGTGTTGCGACGACAACCTGATCCTCCACCAGTGCTGCTCGATACCCCAGATGACGCGCCGCCCGCATCGCGTTACCATGCGCGCTACAACCAGTCGGCGGTGACCAGCGTCTCACGGCTTCGCGCCGACCGCCGACGCTCATACGCATCTCGAAAGGAACCACCCATGCGCGGAACGAGGAACGGGTCGGCTCTCAAGAGCAGGCATCGTGGTACATTTCTGTCGGCCATTGCCCTGGCCTGTGCAGCGGCTCTGGGACTCTCATCCGGTCTGGTCGGATGCAAGACCAGCGACAACAATTCCACCGACGGCAAATCGGCCGTCAAAAAGGACGCGAACGATATGACCAAGACCGGCATCGCCAAGGCCGACTGGGGTAAAACCACCGACGGCCAGGCCGTCGAGCTTTACACGCTGACCAACGCCAAGGGTGCCCAGGTCAAGATCACGACCTACGGCGGCACCATCACCGAAATCCTGGTGCCCGACCGCAAGGGCAGGCTCGAGAACGTTGTCCTGGGCTTCGCATCGCTCGAACCCTACTTCACGAAAAGCTCCTACTTCGGGGCGATCACCGGCCGTGTCGCCAACCGCATCGCCGGCGGCAAGTTCTCGCTCGACGGCGCCGACTACACCCTCGCGATCAACAACGGCCCCAACTCGCTGCACGGCGGGAAAGTCGGTTTCGACAAACGCGTCTGGAAGGCGACCACCAAAGACATCCCCGACGGCGTCCAACTGTCGCTGCACTACGTCAGCAAGGACGGCGAAGAGGGATATCCCGGCAACCTCGACACCACCGTCGCCTACTCCTGGACCAACGCGAACGAGCTGAAGATCGATTACAAGGCGACCACCGACAAGCCGACGATCGTCAACCTGACCAACCACAGCTATTTCAACCTCGCCGGCGAGGGCAACGGCACCATCCACGACCAGGTGCTGACGCTGAACGCCGCCAACTACACACCGACGGACGAAACACTCATCCCCACCGGCAAAATCGACCCCGTCGCCGGTACGCCTCTGGACTTCACCAAGCCCAAGGCGATCGGTGCGCGGATCGACCAGTTCGGCGCTCTCGATGGCTACGACCACAACTTCGTCGTCGACGGCAAGCCCGGCACGCTTCGTCCTGCGGCAAAGGTGACCGACCCCAAAAGCGGTCGGGTGATGGAAGTCACGACCACTGAGCCCGGCGTTCAGCTCTACACCTCGAACCACATGAAGGGTGACGTCAGCGGCACCAGCGGCAAGCCCTACGTGAAGCACGCGGCGTTCTGCCTCGAGACGCAGCACTATCCCGACTCGGTGAACAAGAAGGAGTTCCCGACGGTCGTCCTTCGCCCCGGCGAAACCTTCAAGTCGACGACGGTGTACAAGTTCTCGACGGAGAAGTGACGGGAGCGACTCCCTCTCCCCTGTACTCGGGGGAGAGGGTTGGGGTGAGGGGCCGAACGGTGAGGGACATGGATAGCGAACACCGAACTCCGACGCAGTGGCGCGTCGTCGCGTGGCGGATCGACGTATCCGCGTTCGACACCTACTTTGATGCTCGGTGTTCGCGATCCACAACCCATTACGTACAGGCCCTCACACCGGCACTCTCCTGAGTACAGGGGCGAGGAAGTATGGGAATTGCGCGTTTTCCGATGACATTTCTTTGGATCACTACGAACACGTCTGCCGGACAAGTTCCGGCACCATTGAGGAGGAACCTGTGACTTTCCGATCGTCTCTGAATCGACTCCCCGCGTTTCTTGCGGTCGCCGCGCTGGTCTGCTCGGGCGTCTGCGGCTGCAAACGCGACGACGCCGCCAATACGTCGGCCTCCAGCCCTGCCCGCGCCACCAAGGTCCACAAGGCCCCCGACGGCGCGGCGATCAAGCTCGCGTTCGTCACCAACAATCCCGACCCGTTCTGGAACCTGGCGGCCGCCGGTGTGCGAAAGTACGTCGAGGAAGCAACGGCACGCGGCGAAAAGGTCACGGTCGATGTCAAGATTCCGCAGAAAGGCGAAGTCGGCGAGCAGAATCAGATCCTCGAATCGCTCGTCGCCCAGGGGTATCACGGCATCGCGGTGACCGCGCTCAGCCCAGACGCCCAAGTTCCGGAAATCAACCGGGCCGCGGAGAAGACCAACGTTCTGTGTCACGACTCCGACGCCCCCAAGAGCAATCGCCTGGTCTACATCGGCACCAACAACTACGAAGCCGGCAAGCGACTCGGCGAGCAGATCGTTGCAATGAAACTGCTGCCCAACGGCGGCAAGGCCGCGGTTTTTGTCGGCACGATGTCGGCCGACAACGCCCGCGAGCGCTATCGCGGCGTGCAGGACGCCGTGAAGTCCGCCGGCATCGAACTGCTCCAGGCCAAGGAAGACGCCAAGAAGGGCGATGTCGCCCGAACCAATGTCGAGTCGGTCATCAACGGCCAGGCCGACGTCAAGCTGCTGATCGGCCTCTGGGCATATAACGGCCCGGCGATTGCCGACGTGGTCAAGGGGAGCCCGCGCAAGGCCGAGCTGAAGATCGCCTGCTTCGACGAGAACGATGCCACCCTTGAAGGCGTCGAGCAGGGGCTCATCCAGTGCACCGTCGTGCAGAAGCCGTTCCAGTTCGGCTACCAGTCGTCCAAGCTGCTGCATGAACTGGCCGTCAAAGGCGAAGCGGCGATGCCCAAGAGCGATCAGGTCGATACCGGCGTCACGGTGATCACCAACGGCGCGACGTCGGAAAAGACGCAGAACGTGAAAGAGTTCAAGGCCGAGCTGGAAAAGATGAAGAAGTGACCTGCCCCCTCTCCCCTTGTACTCAAGGGGAGAGGGTTGGGGTGAGGGGCCGAACGTGCGGCGTCGTTGTTTTGCGAAGCCTGCTCGACGTTCAGCCCCTCACCCTGACCCTCTCCCCCGAGTACAGGGAGAGAGAATCCAATCATGACCTCCTCCGCGACAAATCCTCCGCTCCTGGCGATGGCCGGCATCACCAAGCGATTTCCCGGCGTGGTCGCGCTGCAGGACGTCTCCCTCCACCTGCACCCCGGCGAAGTCCTTGCGCTGATGGGCGAGAACGGCGCCGGCAAAAGCACGCTGATGAAAATTCTCGGCGGAGCCTATCGCCCCGACGAAGGAACCCTCAGCATCGACGGGCGGCCGATCGCCCTCGACGGCGTCTCCGATGCCAAGAAGCTCGGCATTGCCCTGATCCACCAGGAGCTGATGCTCGTTCCACAGCTCGACATCGCGTCGAACATCTTCCTCGGCAACGAACGACGCAGGCTCGGTCCCCTGGCGATGCTGGATGGGGCGGCGATGCGTCAAAAGGCAGAGGAACTCCTTCGCCGGGTCGGGCTGAAGTTGCCGGCGACCACGCTCGTCGGCCGGCTGACGGCGGGGCAGATGCAGATGGTCGAAATCGCCAAGGCGCTGGCGCTCAGCGCCCGCGTCATCATCATGGACGAGCCGACGTCGTCCCTGACCGCCGGCGAGTCGGAACAGTTGTTCGCGATCATTCGCCAGCTCAAAGCCGACGGCATCGGCGTCATCTACATCTCCCACCGGATGGAAGAGGTGCTGGCGCTGGCCGACAGAATTACGGTCCTTCGCGACGGCCGGTACGTCGGCGACCTGAGCCGGGCGGAGGCGACCCACGATCGCGTGGTGGCGATGATGGTCGGCCGCGAGCTGAGCGCCCATTACTTCCCGCAGAAGCCGGCCGCCGCCATACCTCCCTTGCCGATGCTCGAGGTCCGCGACCTTCTCGTCCCGGGCTCGCCCGCCAGCATCAGCTTTACCGCCTTCCGCGGCGAAATCCTCGGATTTGCCGGCCTTGTCGGGGCCGGGCGTACGGAACTGATGCAAACCCTCTTCGGCGTCACCCCCGCACTCGGCGGCGAGATGGTCTTGGACGGCGAACGCTTCCGGCCGGCCAAGCCGCGCGACGCGATCGACCGTGGCGTTTACCTGGCCCCCGAGGACCGCAAGCGGCACGGGCTGGTCCTGCCCATGACCGTCGCGCAGAACACCTCCCTCCCCGGCATCGGCAGCTACAACCGCTGGGGATGGCTCGATCGCCGCAGGGAAAGCGAAACGGCCGAAGCCGAGGTCCGCCGCCTCCACACCAAGACGCCAACCATCCGGCAGAAGGTCGTCAATCTGTCCGGCGGAAACCAGCAGAAGGTGGTCCTGGGCAAGTGGCTGGCGATGTCGCCGAAGGTGCTGATTCTCGACGAACCGACGCGTGGCATCGATGTCGGCGCCAAGGCCGAGATTTACCGCCATATGCAGTCGCTGGCCGACACCGGCATGACCATCCTGATGGTCTCGTCCGACATGGAAGAGGTTCTGGGCATCAGCGACCGGGTGGTCGTCATGCACGAGCGACGACTGCGCGGCATTCTGCCCCGCCAGGACCTCACGCAGGAACGAGTCGCAATGTTGATGACTGGAAAGGAACTGGCGGCATGAGCGCAGCGATCGCGGGAAGCGGAAAACTTGCGGCACTCTGGCGGTCGGGGGCGCGCGAACGTGGCATGTTCAGCGCCTTTGCGCTGATGTTCATCGTCCTCTGGCTCAGCAACCCCAGCTTTGTCAGCCAGGATAACCTGGTCAACACGTCGCGCCAGATCGCGATGCTCGCCGTCTTCGCGACCGGCATTGCCTTCGTCATCATCACCGGCGGCATCGACCTGTCGGTCGGCTCCGTCATCGGGCTGACCGGCGTCATCATCGCCAAGATCTCCGCTCCAACGAACTACGGCGGGCTAAACTTCGACCTTTGGACGGGCATCCCCGTTGCATTGGCGGTTGCACTGCTGGTGGGCCTGGCCCAGGGCCTGCTCATCACCCGGCTGAACCTGCAACCGTTCATCGTCACGCTCGGTGGCATGCTTGTTCTCAAAGGCGTCTCCCAGACCATCGTCGAGGGCAAAAGCATCTACCTGGGCCTGGCCGGATTCCGCGACTTCGTCCGCCAGGGCCTGTTCGAAATCAACGGCGCGCCAGTCATCGTCTGGCCGATCGTCATCATGATCGGCGTGCTCGTGGTGGCGGCATACGTGCTGCATTTCAGCGTGTACGGCCGGTACCTCTTCGCGATCGGCGGCAATCGCGACGCGGCGAGCTATTCCGGCATTCCCGTCAAGCGCGTCGAATGCTCCACCTACGTCATCTCGGCGTTTCTCGCCGGCGTGGCCGGTGTGATGTACGCCGCCTACCAGGGCGAAATGAAACACACCGTCGGCGAAGGCGACGAGCTGCAGGCGATCGCCGCCGTCGTGCTGGGCGGGGTATCGCTGCGCGGCGGAGAGGGAACGGTCATCGGCGTGCTGATCGGGTCGGCGATCATGCGGATCATCGTCAACGGTATCGAGATGTTCCGCATCGGCGACTGGCGGCCCGATGAGAACTGGAAAATGATCATCATCGGGTCGGTCATCCTGATCGCGGTCATCCTCGACCAGCTCGTCCACATCGTTCAGGCAAGACGACGCACCCGCCGCGCCGCCATCGCCACCTCCGGCTGACGACCTTGCCGCAACGTCCAAGCTCCGGGTTTATCTCGAATCCTGCACTTTGTGTGTGATGGATCGAGACACTGGCCTTGAGATCGCCGCGCCGATGGCTATAGACGGTTCTGCATGTCCTACGCCCTGGCCCGCACGCTATTGTTCCGTCTAGACCCCGAAGAAGCCCACGATCTGGGCGTCGGTGCCGCCCGCTGGCTCGCCGGCCGCGCCGAGCGTTGCCGGCTCGTCCGCAACTTCATCGCCAGGCCCAGCGTTCGCCCCGTTGAGCTGATGGGCCTTACCTTCCCCACCCGCGTCGGCCTGGCCGCCGGCCTCGACAAAAACGCCGAGGCCCCGCTGGCGTGGTGGGCGTTCGGGTTCGGCTTTGCCGAGCTGGGCACCGTCACGCCGCGACCGCAATCGGGCAAACCCAAGCCGCGCATGTTTCGCGTGCCGGCGCGGCAGGCGCTGATCAACCGCATGGGCTTCAACAACCAGGGCGCAAGAAGAGTCGCCGAGCGGCTGGCCGAGCAGAAGGCGGCGGGGCTCCGGCCGGCCATGCCGTTGCTGCTGAGCGTTGGTAAGAACGCGACGACGCCGAACGACCGCGCCGCCGAAGATTACAACCTCGCCGCAACCAGCCTCGCCCCGCACGCGGACGTGCTGACCATCAATGTCAGTTCCCCCAACACGCCCGGCCTGCGGGCGTTGCAGAACCCGCAGGAACTGACGGCGATCGTCCGCGCCGTCCTCGAACCGGCGGCCGGCAAACCTGTCCTGGTGAAGGTCGCGCCTGAACTGGAAGGGGACCTGCTGCGCAGCGTGCTGGACGCCTGCCTGAGCGCCGGCGCGACAGGGTTCATCGCCACCAACACCCTCGCCAAACAGCCCGGCGAGCCGCGCGAGGACGGCGGCCTCAGCGGCCAGCCCCTCCGCCAGATCAGCCGCGCCAGGGTCGCCGAGATCCGCAAGCACGTAGGGGATAACATCCCCCTCATCGGTTGCGGCGGCATCAACGACGCCGAGTCGGCCAGAGCCATGCTCGACGCCGGCGCTGACCTCATCCAGCTCTACACGGCGTTGGTGTATCAAGGCCCGTTCCTCGCGGCGGCCCTAAGTAGGGTGGGATTCATCCCACCGCACCGCTCGCGATGACGAAGTGTGTGGATAACCGTCCATCCTTGAACGCCAGGTAACACAACCCGTGTTCGAACGCGGCGCGGTGGGGTCAACGCCACCCTACGCCGCGCTCCCGCACTCCGGGCAGCGGTCGGGCGTGGCGCGGAGGTAGTATCCGCAGGCGGGGCAACGGTTCGACCAACGACGACGGCGACGAACACCCGCCCGCCAGAAGAGTGTCAACAGCCACACGGCGGGTAACACCAACGTGCCCCACATTGCCGCGGGGTACGGAACAACCGCCATCGTTACGCCGAGTTCCCGGGTCCATCTTTGGCGAATGGCTGGAAGATCCTTCGGATCAGGATAACCGACGAAGTCGTACCCGACCGACCCGCTGAACGCAGGCGCCCCATCTTCAGCAGGCAGCCGCAGATCAATCGTCAACCCGTCCTGCACGACTCTCGCCCAAATCGCTTGGCCGTCGCTGTCCAGGAACTCATCGTATGGTGCTTCGCGCACGCCTGCCCCTTCATCAACCGGAAGCTGGCTTGCGACCAATCGCTTGCTCCAAGTGGACCATCCGCGGCACAGAAGCAGGTGGGCCGCCGCAAACCGGGCCGGATCGTCCAAGGCACTTAAAAGAGGGCGGGCGAGATCGGCGGCAGTGAACGCCTGCTCAGCATAAGCCGATCCCGATCCCGCGCGCCGCTTGGGTGGGCAGATGGAGTCAACGCTCACGAGCAAACGACTATTGTCCAACCACACCAGCCAAGTGAAGTCGCTATTTCGGATGCTCGCGACCGCCGCGTCAGCGGACTTTCGAGTGTCTGGATTGCTGGCCGCGGGCGGCGGACCGATGACGGATACTACCCCTTCTGTTGAAGTGAACGTGTACCGGTGCCCGCCTACTACTTCTGTAAACTGGTCGAGCGCGTGCCAGCTTCGCACCCAAAGTACGACCACCGCCAAACACAGAATCAATGAGAGGGCTGCGACGATGGGCAACAGGCGGCGAAGCACCGCTCGGCATCATACCGCCCGACAGATGATCCTTACCTCGTCTCATACCACTGCCCGTCGGGGACCGAGTTCCGATAGGGCGACGACACCGCCGGCGGGTAGGGCGGTACGGGTGGCATCGGTGGCGGCATCGGCTGCGGGAAGGGCCCCGCGGGCGGCGGTGCCGGCGGACCGATCTGATCGAGAAACGCCACCACATCCCGCGCCGGTCCATACCCGGGGCTCAGCAATCCGTCCGATGCGACGGCCTCCACCGAACGATGCCGGATGAGGATGTCCTGCGCGTCAAACTCCAGCCGATACGCCTCGTCGACGCGTTGCCGCCAGGCGTACAGGAAGAGCGGGGCGACCCATGCGCCGCCCGTGTATTGCCGGAAATATCCGAGCACCTTGCCGTCGGCCGAGACGCGATCGGGCTCGCCGATCAGCCGGACGACCTGTTGCTTCGTGGCCAGGCTCGGCTGGATCGGCTTCTTCGATTCGCCGTCGCCGATAAGCGTCGGCGGGTCTACGGACTGCTTGTCGACCGGCGATCGGGCGAGCGGGACATAGAAGCAGCCGGCCGACGTCAGGGCGAACAGGGCGACGGCAAAGCCAAGGAAGACGCGCGTTGGATTTGAGGGTGCCATACGCAAGATGAAGCGCATCGGCGGGGCGGAAGGTTCACTGCGGCGGATCAAAATTGCGCGATCGGAGTCACTTCAACCACGCACGGAAACACCACTCGCATCAAGTTCAAGAAAAACGCTGGTCACAAATGCTTGGACGATCGATGCCAGATGCTTTGTCAAAAGCAATTGAAGCTGCTGATTGCCTATGTTCCCGGTCGAAATCAGCAGCAGTCGCTTGGGACACCCGCGCAGGAGGTGTCCATCGACGTAGTCAGAATCCTTCGTCACAACGATCATGTCATCGCGGTCGGCCTGACGAGCGAGATCCAAGTCGCCCGTTCGGTTGCCGTCGACCAGCGCCTCGCAGTGCCGCGCCTCGCAGCCGGCTGCCGCGAACCAGGCAACGGCGCGACGTGGCAATTGTGCATCAATAAGAAATCTCACGACGCCACCGGGCCCAAACGCCCCGAGTGGACGACCTTCGCTGCGTAGGCCAGCGCGGCGAGGATGTCTTCACGCTCGAGGTCCGGGTAATCCGACAGGATCTCGTCAAACGTCATTCCGCCACTAAGGAGTTCCAGAAGTAACTCCACGGGATACCGCAGACCCCGAATGCAGGGCTTCCCGTGGCAGATGCCGGGATCGATCGTTACGCGTGCAAGTGGGGAAACCATGCTGGCAGTATAGCAATCTCATGTAGGCGATAAACACTTACCAAACTGCAAAGGTTTACCCAGTTCCAATCCCGCCGAAAAATCCTCCGAATTTTCTGTAAGGTCTGCCGCACCGCGAAGGATTACCCCATAGATGACCCCGCCGGACGACCCAACCGCCCCCACGCGAACTGACAGCGAACTGCTGGTCGAGTTCATCGACCACCGGTACGAGCCGGCGTTCGCCGAAGTGGTGCGGCGGCATGGCGGGATGGTTCTGGCGGTCTGCCGGTCGGTGCTGGGCAACACGCCCGACGCCGAGGACGCCGCACAGGCCGTCTTCCTGACGCTGGCGCAGAAGGCCGGCCATTCGTCCGTCCGCAAGCACCTGGTCGGCTGGCTGCATCGGGTGGCGTGGTACGTGGCCGCCCGCGGGGCCAAGGCGCGGGCGATCCGCCGCCGTCATGAAGAGGAGGCCACCCGGATGCGGAATGAGATCCTTGCCTCCCACGAGGAACCCCTCCGGCTCGATGCGCTGCACGCGGCCCTCAACCGGCTTTCGGAAAAGTACCGCGTGCCGCTCATCCTTCATCACCTGGAAGGGCGCTCGCAGGCCGAGACGGCGGCGTTGCTCGGTTGCAGTGTCGATGCGATCGCCGTCCGGCTGCACCGCGCCCGCGACATGCTGCGCGACCGCCTGGGCCGTCTCGATCGGCGCGGCGCAGTAGCATCGGCAGCCGTGCTCGCCGGGGCGTGGGGGTCGGCGGCGTCGGCCGAGGTCACGCCGGCGTTCGTGGCGACAACCTCTCACGCCGCCAGCGCTGCCCTGGCGGGAGAACTGGCATCGGCGGCGGCAGTTTCCGGACAGACCCTGGCACTTACCCGAGGAGCGATCAACATGCTGTACTGGGCAAAGACAAAGGCCGTCGCGACCGCACTGGCGATCGTGCTGACCGTCGGCGGCGTGGTGGGAACGATGCTCCATGCCAACGAAGCTGTCGCCGCCGCGCCGACGGCGATCACCGGCGTCATCACCAAACTGCAGGACGGACAGATCACCCTCAGACGGCGGACGGGCGAAGTGACCGTCGCCATCGACAAGGCGACCGTCATCAAGGTGGATGACGCCGTCGCAACGGCCGACGCGCTGAAGGTCGGCATGTCCACCGCGGCGTTCGTGGAGGGTGACAAGCCGGCGACGGAAGTCCGCGCCTACTCGCCCAAAGCGCCGCCCGCCCCTCCGCCGCCACCCGCGCCGCCGAAGGTAGTGACGGGCCTCGTCAGCCAGGTGACGGCGGCGTCGATCGTCATCCAGCCGCAGATCGGCCCGGCAATCACCGTGGCGTTTGACGGCACGACGCGGGTGAAGGTCAACGACCGCCTCGCCGCCGCGCCGGAACTTGCGGTCGGGATGAGCGTTGGCGTGTTCTACGCCGACGACAAGCCCGCGACGGAGATTCGGGCCTACTCGCGGGGCGTTCTTACGCCGCCTTGAAGAGTTCCAGTTCAAGGGCCCTAATCATCCGACCGTTTTGACCCCGAAGGGGTCGAGGACGCTGGCCACGGGTGGAGTGGCGTCTGCGAAGCCGATGTCGCGGAACCCGTGGGTGGAGATTCCATCGCGAGCCGCCCCGAACGGGGCGGAGGAGGCTCGCGAGGCCCGTACGGTTTGCAGCGTCACGCTTCCTCTGCCCCGGCCGGGGCAGTTGCGAAGACGCACTGATCCACGGGTTCCGCAACGCCGGCTGCGCCGACCTCGCTTCACCCGTGGCAAGCATCACCGACCCCTTCGGGGACGAGAACCTTCCGTGTTTTCCGTGTCATCCGTAGTGAACAACACAGCCTGAATCGGCTTTAAACCCTCACCATTCCCAAGGAGTTCAAGATGTTCCGCCGCATGTTTCATGCCGCAGTCGCTCTCGGTGCGCTCGGCCTTTGCGTCAAACCCGCGTCCGCAGAGCTGATCTTCAACATCACCAACGACGGCGCGGCGACGCCGCAAATGATGGCCGGCTTCGCCGAGGCGGGCGCGATGTGGTCGGCGCGGTTTAACGACCCCATCACGGTCAACATCCACATCAACGCGGTCAGCCTGCCGCCGGGGGGTATCGGCCACACCGAAACCTTCTACGACCCCTACAGCTACACCGCCGTCCGCAACGCGATGCTGGCCGACAAGAAGACCGCCGACGACAACGCCAGTTCAAGCAACCTGCAGGCTGGGGCCGCATTCGCAATGCTGATCAACCGGACGGCGAACAACCCCAACGGCGTCGTCAGCACCACGCCGTACTTCGATACAGGCCTCGGCGGCGCGGGGCAGGCGGGGCCGGAGAACAACAGCACCATCCGCATGTCGTCGGCCAATGCCAAGGCGCTGGGCCTCTACCCGGCTCACGGCACGGGTCCGGATGGCATCATCACCTTCGGCAACGCGGTGGCGTTCGACTTTGACCGCAGCGACGGCATCACAGCCGGCCAGGTGGATTTCGTCGGCGCGGCCGCCCACGAGATCGGCCACATGCTCGGCTTCGTCAGCGGCGTAGACATCCTCGCCGGCAACGGAGCCGCGCCGGGCCTGAACGACAACCAGCTTAAGTTCGTCACCCCTCTCGACCTGTTTCGGTTCTCGTCCCGCAGCATCGGAACCGGCGGCGGCATCGGCGTGATCGACTGGACCGCCGACGGCACGCGGAAGTATTTCTCCGTCAACGGCGGCACGTCATCGATCGCCGACTTCTCGACGGGTGCGATCTACGAAGAGTCGCATTGGAAGAACGGCCTGGGCATCGGCATCATGGACCCGACGGCCGGCGCGGGAAACCTGCTGCCGTTCACCACCATCGACCAGCGCGCGTTCGATGTCATCGGTTACGACCGGGTCGTCCCCGAACCGTCAACGGCGGCGGCGCTGGGCGCGGTGGGACTGTTGTGGTCAGCGGGGCGGCGAAGGCAATCAGCCGCAACGCGGCGGCTCAGCTATAGCCTGGGGCGCGAGCCCCAGGTCATCATCGATATCAAAGGTGAGCCCTGAAGGGCGGCTCAATCGCGAACGACCGGCTGAGTCGCCCCTTCAGGGCTCGGCGTTTCACTTGTCCTGGCGCTTACGCCCCAGGCTATGGCTGAGCCGCCGCAATGCGGCTGAATTGCCCACGCGGGAGAACGCCACGAAATGCGAGAGCCATTGAGCAGCGTGAGCATGGCACACGAGATCCCATTGACATGCAAGCGATACGCACCGTCCGGCGATGATCGTTTGATCCTGCCTTCGGCCCCGCCGGGGCCGGCGATGCTTGCCACGGGTGGAGCGGTGCCGGCGAAGCCGACGCCGCGAAACCCGTGGACAACTTCACCCCCGTTGTGCCGCCCCCGGCGGGGCGGACGAATCGTCTTCCGCCGAGCGACGCGTCACGTCTCACAACCCTTCGTCCGCCCCATCCGGGGCGGGGCGCGGGCGATTTCTGTACCACGGGTTCCGCGTGCCGGCTTCGCCGACCTCGCTCCACCCGTGGCAAGCGGCGTCGGCCCCGCCGGGGCCGTGTGCCCACGCCTTCAGGCGGCGTTCGAACTTGCGGGCGATGGCGAGCGTGGACGTATGCCGAACGCCGCAACCGGAGACCAATCACTGCTGAACGCAGAACCGGTAGGTGCGCGAATCCGATGCGTTCCGAGCCCACACGTTCAACGTGCCGGGATCCCATGGAAAGCCATCGATTACGCCGCAGCCCTCCATGCCAATTTGCAAAAGGTGTTCGAACCCTTCTCTTTCCAGCGACGGAACATCGTCCGCTACCTGATATCGTTCGAAGTAACACAGTCCACCCAATTTGTTGCCCGAGTATCGCATCAGCCCGCCGCAAGCGTCGTCCACGTCGTCGGCAGATTCCGGCCCGAGCGCTAGCGCTCGCCCCCTAAATGAAGATGGCGACGCCGGAGCCCTTACGGAGGAAGGGTGGACGACAACCCAGATGAGATCACTAGGTTCAAGAATCTGGTTATTGAACGGTATCAGATCACGCGCCGGGTCATGACCGGCCGGGTCGAACCGGTGAAAGAGTGAGAATTCCGTGCCGATTTGAGCGAGTAATGGAAACGTGCCAAAGTATTGGCCGTTGGGACGACCCAGATGGGACTCCAATCCCAACGGGCAGATGCCTCCGATGCGACAACCCACCGAGGTATCGGAGCCGAGGATGGTCAGCGGTCGCATATGCAAGAATGTCTCAAATGAATTGCGATGTGCGTGGGCATGTGGCGAACGTCGCGAGTACCGCCGAATCGCATGCCCACGCGGGAGTACGCAGCGAGGTTCGAGAGCCGGTGGGCGGCGTGGGCATGGCACACAAACCGGCTACTCTTGGACGAGAAATTCTACTTCGTTACCACTCGGCACCATCCAGCCGGAATCCTCCGCGTAAATCACCCCGCTGCATTGCTCGGCAAATGTCGCCGCCGCAGCAATGGCCAGAGGCCAGCCCATTCCTTGTGCATCGCTGAGTTTCAGTTCGAATGCCACAGTCTCGACCGTCCGATTGAGAATGGCCCGAACCTTCGCCGCGCCGGGGTCCAGGGCATCTTCCAAGTCTTCCAATGCTTCCTCGACCTCTTCGGCCGCGGCGTCGCCTACCCACCGCTCGACGGGAATGAATCGTTTCGCGTCGGCCCGATAGTAGAGTTCAAGGAGGTCAGCACTGCGTGGCGAAATGCGAAGACGCGATAAGACGACCTCGGGATCCTCCTCCTCGTCGGGATTGAACGGTGCCGCCAACAATCGCTTTCGAATACCTGACTGCAACGCTTCCGCGTTAAGCGGGCCGAGTGGTCGCGGCGAGAATGTACGTATCCAGATGCTCATGACCCGATGCAATTCCCCCGTCCAATGCCACAGGCCTGTGCCGCGCCTCGCGAGAAGCGCGTCACAGGCCTGCGGTGCGTCGGGAATCAAAAGTTACTTCGCCCGGTTGTACCGGTCCTCGGCGGCCGACCAATTGACCACGTTCCAGAACGCCGACACGTAGTCCGGGCGCTTGTTCTGGTACTTCAGGTAGTACGCGTGTTCCCACACGTCCAGGCCGATCACCGGGAATGCGCCTTCCATCAGCGGGCTGTCCTGGTTGGCGGTGCTGGTGACTTCCAGCTTGTCGCCCTTCTTCACCAGCCACGCCCAGCCGGAGCCGAAGCGGGTCTTGGCGGCGGTTTCGAACTTCTCCTTGAAGGCGTCGAACGAGCCGAACGCGGCGTCGATCGCCTTGGCGAGGTTGCCGGTCGGCTTGCCGCCGCCATGGCCTGCACCGCCGAGGATCTCCCAGAACAGCGCGTGGTTGTGAGCGCCGCCGCCGTGATTGCGGACGACGGTCTTCACGTCATCCGGGGCGATGGCGCAGTTGTTGGCCAGCACCTCGTGCAGGGGCTTGCCTTCGAGCGACGGGGCCTTGGCGAGCATGCCGTTGTAGGTGTCGACGTAGGTCTTGTAATGCTTGCCGTGATGGATCTCCATCGTCTGCTTGTCGAAGTGGGGTTCGAGGGCGTCGGAAGGATACGGGAGCGGCTTGTGTTCGATGGGCATGGTTTCTCCTGGTCACACAGATGCGCCTGCGGCAACGGCGAAGCGATCGGCTGTCACGCCGAGGCGTCTGCGGCTATGGCAAGACTATGCCTCGCGCCGGTGACCGTCAACGGGGGAAGTGGGGACTTCGTGGGGCAATTAGGGAGATGAAGGGGAGGGGTCGATGTCGGATTTGAAATTTCAGATTTGAGATTGGGATCGCGAATCTCGAATCAAATCTCAAATCTCAAATCTGAAATCGCAATTCCCCCTTCGTCCATCCCGGCTCTCGAACTTTCTCTCTCCCTCTTCAACCCTCAAAGTGCTTCCGCAGCTCCGGCGGGATCGGCGGGGTCGCGCCGGGCTGGGTACACACGTACGCAGCGATCTGGTTGGCGATCTCGTTGATCTTGGACAGCCGCCAGCCCCGCAGGAAGCCGATCGTCGTGGCGGCGGTGAAGGCGTCGCCGGCACCGACGGCATCCACGATCTTCACTTTCACGCCGGGATGTTCATCGACCTGCCGGTTGGAATAGAGCAAACTGCCGGCGTCGCCGCGGGTGAGGACGACCAGTTGAAAGCCGTACCTTTCGGCCAGCTCGGCGATCTGGCCTTTCTCAGTGAACGACGTCAGCGAGAGCATCTCGGCCAGCACAGGCAGTTCGTCGCTGTTGAGCTTCAGTGCGACGGCCAGTTGCAACGATTGCTGGATGATCTCGGCACTCACCATCGGCTTGCGAAGGTTGATATCAAGGATGCGTAGCGTGTAAGGCGAGGCCGCCGCGACGATCTGCCGGATGGATGATGCCGATGGTTCCTTCCGCTGGGCGAGCGTGCCAAAACAAAGGACGTTGCAGGAGCGGGCCAAGGCGATCGCCGTCTCATCGACCGCGATCTCGTCCCAGGCGGTGTTGGTCTTGATGACGTACGACGGCTGGCCGCCGGCGACGGTGACATCGACCAGGCCCGTGGGCGGCGGTGACGGCGCGACCTGAACGCCTTTGATGGAAAGCCCGATCTCGGTCAGTTCCGCCAGTGCCCGTTTGCCGTCGGCGTCGTCGGCGACGCGGGAGATCAGGTGCGAATCGGCCCCGAGCCGATGGGCCATGTAGGCAAAGTTCGCCGGGGCTCCGCCGAGCACCCGCCGGTCGGGGAAAACGTCAAAGAGGATTTCGCCGACGGCGAGTATGCGAGGCGCCATGGCGTGAACCATACCGCGAGGAGGTGAGTTCGACGATGGTTGAACTTTTCCAAGCCAAACTGGACGCGGCGAACGATTCATCGGTGGCAACGATGACGTTCCGACTCTCGACATGGATTGCCACGCTCGCCGTCACGTTCCTGTTCTACGCGACCTGGATCTGGCTCATCAGTCGGAAGCTGGAGACCTTTGTTATGGCCGGCATGTCGGCACCTGTGCCGTGCCGGACATCTGAGCTTCTGATCCTGGGCATTTGGGCGGCCACGGGCTATCTGGCCGCCCTGGCCGGCTGGTGGATCATTCAGCGAACACTTCGGCGGTCGCCGGGCCATTGCAGTTCTTGCGGCACACGGCTGGGGGTTACCGGTCGCCGATGCGCTCGGTGCGGGGTGGGCCGATAGAAAAAGGATCGGGTGTCACAAATTGACACCCATTGCCCCAGATTGCACAATGAGGTCATGCCCTCCCGAAGCAGTTTGAATGTGTCGTTAACCGCAGAACTGGAACGGTTTGTTGAGCAACGCGTGGCGAGCGGCCGTTATCAAACCGCCAGCGAAGTGGTACGTGAAGGACTCCGCTTGCTCGAACTTCAGGAGCGGGATCGTGACGAAGCATTCCGTGTTCTTCAGTCGAAGCTTCGATCGGCAGCGGAGCGTTCGGAGAGCGGGCCGGTCATTGACCCGGATGAAGTGCTGAAACGAATCGAAGCCTCCAAGCGCCGTCGCGCGGGGCGGACGGCATGACACGCAGTTTCGTCTTTACTGACGATTCGGCGGCCGACACTCTGGCGATAGGGGAGTATCTAGCCGACGAGGCATCCGAATCGACGGCCGACCGCGTCATCGCGTCGATATACGATGAGTGCCAGAAGCTCGGCGAGATGCCCGGCCTGGACACTTTCGCGACGATCTGCTCGATCACCAATTCCGCTTCTGGTCGGTCTATTCGTACGTCATCGTCTACCGGTGGCAAGTCACACCCATCAAGGTGATCGCGGTGGTACATGGGGCGCGGGACCTTGACGGATTCTTCCGGCGTCGACGCCCGTAGCATCGCCGGACGGACCGGGTAAAACCGGGGACCGGAATGCCATCGCTCACACCGCGTCGTAACCCCAGGGCTTGCGCATCTCCCGCGACAGCATCTTGTTGGCCTCGTCGTCGCCGACGAACTGCTCGGCCTGCGGGTCCCACTTGAGCTTGCGGCCCAGTAGCGTGCCGATGACCGCCAGGTGGCACGCCGAGGCCGAACGATGGCCGACCTCGACCGGGCAGATGCTGTCCTTACGCGACTTGACGGAGTCGAAGAAGTTGGCGGCGTGATTCGTGCTGACATAGAGCCGCTCGGCCGACGCCGGGAACTCGTACTTCAGAATGTCCGGGTTGCTCGCCTCGATCTTGCCGCGGGTGATGAACAGCCAGCCGTCGCTGCCGTGGAAGGTGACGCCGTGCGTATCGTGCGGGGGCTTGCCGGCATCGGGCTTGGCATACGGCGGGGCGCCGGGCTTGCGGCTGCCGTTCCACATGTAGTTCGGATGGCTGCGGACCGTCTGCGTCACACCGCTGGCGTAGGTGAACTTCACTTCGTAGTCGCCGGGCGTGGTGAAGCCGCCGGGGACGTTGGTCGAGAGCTTCTTGCCTTCGATCTCGACGGGGGCGATCTCGTTGAGGGCCCAGAGCGCGATGTCGTTGTGGTGGGCGCCCCAGTCGGTGTTGGTGCCGCCGGAGTAGTCGAGCCAGAAACGGAACCACTGGTGGCAGCGCTCGGGAACGTAGTCGGTCGCCTTGGTCTGCCCCTGCCAGAAATTCCAGTCCAGGTTCTCCGGCACCGGCTTGGTGGCCAGCGGGCCGTCAGTCCGGCCGGCGGGCAGAACGACATCGACATGCTTCATCTTGCCGAGCCGCCCGTTGCGGACCAGCTCGCACGCCAGCCGGAACTTGGCGTCCGACCGCTGCTGGCTGCCGGTCTGCAGGATGCGCTTGTTGCCGCGAATCTCTTTGATCAGGTGCTTGCCTTCATCGATGGTCAGCGTCAGCGGCTTTTCGCTGTAGATGTCCTTCCCGCGCCGGGCCGAAGCGATGTTGATCAGCGTGTGCCAGTGGTCGGGGGTGGCGTTGAGGACGATGTCGAACTTGGTCTCGTCCATCGCCTTGCGGAAGTCGGAAAAGCTCTCGGCCTTGGGGAACTCGGCGATCGCGTTGGCGGCATGCTTGGAATCGACATCGCACACGGCGACGATATCGCCGAACGGCTTGACCTCGCGCGATACGGAGTTCCCTCGCCCGCCGCAACCGATCCAAAGCACCCGGGGGCGGTCGTTCGCCGCTTTCACCGGCTTGACGGCCTCGTCGGCGGCCATCGTCTCTTCGATGAACCAGTTCGGCAGGGCCAGGCCCGCGCCGAGTCCGAGGCTGGCACGAAGGACGTCACGGCGATTGGGTTTGCGAAAGGTCATGGCAGGGGTGGGTCACAATGATCGAGTTCTGCGGCATCCGCGAAGCCGCGTTACCGAATGTTACCACGATCCGGAGCGAACGTTATGCGTTATGTTGCCGAGCCATCCGGCGGACCGGGCGTACTCAGAATCCCGTCCGCGCGCCATCACGAAGCAGTTTGCCCGGTATGCAAGGCTGACACTTCCATGGAAGGTACGCTGCATGTCATCTCGTGCTCGACTGAACGCAATCAGCGTGTTCCTGTTCGCGGCCGTGCTGTTGCCCGGCAGGGTGCCGGCACAACCCGCGGAGGACACCAAGGCCTACACCGGTGCCGGCTGCGCCGCGCCGGTGGACGGCTACTTCGAGAATGAAGTCTGGGCCAAGGTGGGGGCCCAAACCTGCCTCGAGTGCCATAAGGCCGGCGGCGACGCCGAGGACAGCAAGTTCGTCCTGAAAGACCCAGTCAAGACGCAGGCCGCCTCGCGCGGTGAGACGCTTCGCTACAACCGCGACCAGTTCGCGAAGATGGCGATCGTTAAGGACGGCGATCAGTCTCGGATGCTGCTGAAGGTGGTGGGCAAGCTTAAGCATGGCGGCAAGGGCGTGCTGAAACCGGACTCGACCGGCTACCGCATCCTGGCCGAGTACGTCCGCCGAACCGCCGACCCTGCGGCGATGGCGCGGGCGACGGCCGAGCGTGCCGCGATTGTGGACCGGGATGCCACGCCGTTCTTCGACGGCGTCATCATGCTTGATGATCGAAAGCTGCTCAGGCGGGTCACGCTGTCGCTGGCGGGGCGCCTGCCGACTGAGACAGAGCTTGCCGCGATCACTAAAGACGGTCGTAAGGCATTGCCCGCGCTGCTCGACGCGGTGATGAATGAGGACGCGTTCTACGCCCGCCTGCGCGAGGGATTCAACGACGTCTTTCTTACCGTCGGTTACGACGGCGGCGCGGAGCTGGCGCTCTCTTACGAGCACTTCAGCAAGAGCCGGCTTTGGTATCAGAAGTACGATCTGTCTGCCGCCGGCGACGCCAAGGCCCAGACGCAGGCCCGCTACAAGCTGGCGGCGGACTACCGCGAGGCGATGTTCGGCGAGCCAATGAAGCTCATCGAGCACATCGTTCGAAACGACCGCCCGTTCACGGAAATCGTGACCGCCGATTACATCATGGTGACGCCGTACACCGCCCGCGGGTATGGCGTGTTCGACGACATCAAGTCGCGGTTCAAGAACCCCGACGACCCGTTCGAGTACATCCCCCTCAAGCTCAAGCAACTCGTCGCCCGCACGCGGGACGACGATCAGGATTCGGCGACCGGTTTTTATCCGCACGCCGGCATTCTCAGCACGTTTCAGTATCTCAAGCGGTACCCGACGACCGAGACGAACCGCAATCGATTGCGGGCGCGGATGTACTACCAGCACTTCCTTGGTGTAGACGTGCTGGAATTGGCCGCCCGCGTGTCGGATGCGGCCGCAGTGACGGCGAAGTTTGAAGTCCCCACCATGCAGGCGTCGGAATGTGCCGTGTGTCATCGCACGCTCGATCCGGTCGCCGGGCTGTTCCAGGACTACTGGAAGTTCGAAGGCGTCTACGGCAAGCGGAAGGGGGGCTGGTTCAAGGACATGTTCGGCCCCGGCTTCGAAGGGGAAGACCTGCCGACGGCCGACCGCTGGCGGGCACTGCAATGGCTCGGAGAGCGGACGGCAAAGGACCCGCGCTTTGCCGTCGCGATGGTGGAGCACGTGCAGTACATCCTGACCGGCCGCCGACCGTTGCTGGCGCCGAAGGATATCGACGACCCCATGTTCGCCGCCCGACGCCGGGCCTACACCGAGCAGCGCCGGCAGATCGAAGCGATCGCGGTCCGGTTCGCCAGGGGGAACTTCAACCTCAAGAACGTGTTCAAGGACCTGATCGAGTCGGAGTTTTACCGGGCGGATGGCGTTGCCACGGTGCTGGCCAACCCGCAGCGGCGGGCGGAACTGGATGACGTCGGCGTCTGTCGCATGCTGGCGCCCGAGCAGATCGAGCGCAAGGTCAAAGCAATCTTCGGCAGGCCGTGGGGACGATTGAACGACCAGCTCGCGATGCTGTACGGCGGGATCGATTCCAAGGAAGTGACCGAACGCGCGACCGACCCCAGCGGGGCGATGGGCGCGATCCAGCGCATTCTCGCGAACGATGTCGCGTGCAAACAGGTGGCGCTCGACTTCAGCCGCGATCCGCAGGACCGCCGGCTGTTCCCGAAGATCGAGCCCGATGTCGTGCCCGGGTCATCCGCCGAGGCCGATGCGAAGATTCGCCAGGCGATCGTCTATCTGCACCAGCAGATCCTCGGCCGGTTCGACGCCGCCGACTCGCCGGAAGTCGATCGGACGTACCAGTTGTTCGCCGGCGTCGTCACCGATGCGGCCGAGCGGAAGGGGATCGAGAAGCAGGAGACCTATTCCTGCCGGCAGAACCTGGAAAAGCCGGTGCCCGATCCGAAATACACCGTGCGTGCGTGGCGTACGGTGGTGACCTACCTGCTGCGACAGCATGAGTTTTTGTACGAGTAACCATGAGACGCGACTTCCTCAAACTCTGCGGCATGGTCGGCCTGGGACTGGCGTGTCCCGGCGGGGCGGGTTCGTTGTTGCGGGCGGCGACGAAGGAAGAGCCTCCTTACGAAGGCCCGTTCTATATCGTCTTCAACGCCTCCGGCGGGTGGGACACCACCTACCTGATGGACCCCAAGGGCATCGGCGGCATCAACCGGCTCTATCAGGAAGACGACATCCTGACCCAGGGCCGGCACAAGTACGCGCCCAACGCCAAGCACATCAACGGCGGGATGAGCAACGAGGACTTCTACGCCGCGTTCGGCAGCGAACTGCTGGTGATGAACGGCCTGGACTACTCGGTGAACAACCATTCGCCGGGTGCCCGCTACATGGCGACCGGCAAGCTCGACAGCCTGGCGTATCCGACCTTCGCCGCGTTGGTCGCCGCGTGCAAAGGGCCGACCTGCCCGCTGTCGTTCCTGACGTTCGGCAACTACTCGGCGACGGGGAATGTCGTCGCGATGTCGCGCGTGCCGTACCTGCCGTCGCTCCAGAAGATCGCCAACGCCGACGCGATCGAGGGCAACGTGCGGTCGCCGTACCACGACGACTTCGCGCTCAGCCGTATCGAGCAGTCGCTGCGCGAATCGAACGTGGCGCGGGCCGCGCAGGCCCGCCTGCCGCGCCAGGAGCGGACGGAAAACATGCTGTACGCGGCGCAGGTGAACTCCAAGGCCCTGCAGCGGGTCACGCCGCACATTCCGTCCAACGTGCCGAAAGACCGGCTGGCCCAGCAGGCGGAGATCGCGCTGGCATCGTTCAAGGCCGGGGTGTGCGTGTCGGCGAACCTGTCAATCGGCCAGTTCGACAGCCACGCCAACAACGACGTTGACCAGATGAAGCTGATCCCCGAGTTTCTCGCGGGCGTCGCGTACGTGTTGCGGCGGGCGGAGGAGCTCAAGATTCGCGACAAGCTGGTCGTGGTCGTGCAGAGCGAAATGGGCCGAACGCCGAACTACAACAAGGGCAACGGCAAGGACCACTGGTCGATCGGGTCGATCATGTTCCTGGGAGCCGGAATCCGCGGCAACCGGGTGCTGGGCGCGACCGACGAGAAGCAGTTCCTGGTGCCGCTCGACCCCAAATCGCTCGCGTGCGACAAGGAGAAGGGCGTTCGCGTGCGGCCGGAACACATCCACGCCGCCCTGCGACAGTTCGCGGGGATCGCCGATCATCCGCTGAGTAAGAAGTTCCCGCTCGGCGTACCGGAAAAGGAGCTGCTTCAGGGGCTTTGGGGCTGAATGAGGGTTCAACCCGGCAGCGAACACAACAGTCGCCGATGGCCCGGGTAAGAGCGGTATGCAATTCTCGGCACGCCGGCTCTCTTCGTTCAAATCGACGTTCGTTTACTTGTTGGCGATGGTGGCGGCGCCGGGGGCGATCGCGCAGACGCTGGAGCAGTCCGAGCACGGCTCGTTCATGATCAACACGCTCGAGGCGCCCAACGGCAACCTCACCTACAAGGGCGTCATCGTGAAGCTGGGCAAGGGCGACGAGGCGGCGATGTGCTTCGACACCGAACTGCTCCGCATGAGCGTCGGCTGGGTCAAAGCCACCGCCGACGGCCAGTCCTACGACGGCTGGGCCGGCCTGGTCGATCCGCGCAACAGCACCTCCTTCACCGCCTCGCACGGCGGCCCGCCGACGATCGGCGTCTACACCGGAAAGAAACTCGAAAAGGGCAAGCCCGGGCCGAAGGTGGAACCCCAGGCCCGCGTGGCGACGAAGGTCGGCCCCGGCTGGTCAAGCGGCGGATCGCTCGACGACCCGCGCTCGCCATCGAAATACGACAAGAACCTGACGCTCGGACCGCTCCCCAAAGATCAGGCCCGCTGGAACGGCCTGTACCGCCACGGCGACCAGGTGGTGTTCAGCTACACGGTCGGCAAGACACACGTCTTCGAACAACCCGGTCTGGCGGCGGGGGGGCCCAACCCGGTGTACACCCGCACCTTCCACGTCGCCGCCCACGAAGGCCCGCTGACGTTGCTGCTGGCGGACGTTGATGTCGCCGCCGATGCCGCCAGCGTCGCCGTGCGGACCGAAGGCACGGCGCTGGTCGGCGTGGCAGCGAAGCAGCCGGCCGAATCCGTCGTGATGGCGGGATTGGTCAAGACCCCCGCCGGTGCGACGCTCGACAACGAGAAGGGACGCCTCGTCGCGCACCTTCCGGCGAGCAAAACGGCGTACGTGTTCCAGGCGTGGGTCTGGGCCGGGCCCAAGGCCGAAGCCGGCAGCTTCACCGCGCTGCACCGCTCGGCCTCGAAGACCCTCGAACCAGCCGACCCCGCGGTAATCACCAAAGGCGGCCCGGCGATCTGGGGCTCGCCCCTCAAGGCGACCGGCAAGCTGATGACCTCCGGCAAGGCCGACGACGCCTACGTCGTCGACACCATTCCCGCGCCCGAGGACAACCCCTGGAAGGCGCTCCCGCGGTTCGCCGGGCTCGACTTCTTCGCCGACGGCACCCGCGCCGCGCTGTCCACCATCGGCGGCGACGTGTGGGTGGTTTCAGGCATCGACGAGAAACTCGAAGACATCCAGTGGAAGCGCTTCGCGACCGGGCTGTTTCAGCCGCTGGGGTTGCGCATCATCGACGACAAGATCTACGTCATCGGCCGCGACGGGCTGACCCGCCTGACCGATCTCAACGGCGACGGCGAGGCCGACTTCTACGAGAACATCAACAACGAGGCGCAGGTCACCAACAACTACCACGAGTTCTGCCTCGACCTGCAGACTGATCCGCAGGGCAACTTCTACTATCCCAAGGGCTCCCCCTGGCCGCCGAACGTCAAGAGCGACCACCAGGGCACCATGATCAAGGTGAGCCGCGACGGTTCGAAAATGGAAGTGATCGCAACCGGCCTGCGCGCGCCCAACGGCACCGGCATGAGCGACGACGGTCGCCTGCTCACCGCCAGCGACAACCAGGGCCATTGGGAGCCGGCGTGCAAGGTGAGCTGGATTCGGCCGGGCCTGTTCTACGGCATGGTCCCCGCCGCCCACACGCCCGATCGCAAAGCACCGACCGCTTTCGAACAGCCCATCTTCTGGATCCCGATGAGCATGGACAACAGTTCCGGCGGGCAGGCGTTCGCGCCCAAGGCCGGCAAATGGGGCCCGCTGAACGGCACCATGCTCCACATGTCCTACGGCAAGAGCACGCTCTTCAACTGCATGACCGAAACCGTAGACGGCGTCATGCAGGGGGCGTTCGTGCAGTTCCCGCTCAAGTTCGACAGCAGCCTGATGCGGGCCCGCTTCAATCCCGGCGACGGCCAGCTTTACGTCACCGGCCTGAAGGGCTGGCAGACCAACGCCGGCCGCGAAGGCGCTCTGCACCGCGTCCGCCATACCGGCCAGCCGACGCGCATGCCGGTCGAGTTCCACGCCCACGTGAACGGGCTTTCGATCACGTTCGGCACGGCGCTCGACAAGGCGTCGGCGACGGATGTCGAGAACTGGGACATCGAACAGTGGAACTACAAGTGGACCGGCAACTACGGATCGCCGGAGTTCTCGGTGAAAGACCCGACCAAGGCCAAGCACGACGTCGTCGAGGTGAAGAAGGTGACGCTGTCGGAAGACGGCAAGACCGTCTTCCTGGAAACCGCAGAGCCGCTCGTCGCGGCGAACCAGATGCGCATCAGGGGAAATGTCAAAGACGCTACGGGCAAGGAGGGCAAGTGGGAGATCTACAACACCATCAACAAGCCGGGGGCGAAGAAGGCTCTCTGATCGGGCGTTTGATGACTTAGCCCGATCATGTCGCCAGATCATTTAGCCCCGGCCGGCACCGGCTGAGGCATGCTCGGCGTGTTCGACCGCAGTCGGCGTGCCTTCGCCCGCCGCCGGCGGTTGGACCGCCAGTGCACCCAGTGGCCGTGCAGATCGAGAATGGCCGGCGAGAGCCGTTGCACCCACCAGAACAGCCGCGCCAGGAAGGGCACCACCACAAGCCCCCGGTTGGCACGAACGCCGGCCACCGCCCGCCGGGCCACATACTCCGGCGACACCGACCACCACGACCGCATCGCCCTGGGCTTTGCCGCCATGCCGTCGCGATGGGCGGTCGCGATCAGTTCCGTCCGGGCGAACCCGCAGCAGACCGCGGTCACGCCGATGCCGTACGGGCTGTACTCGGCACGAAGCGACTGGCTCAACCCCACCAGCCCGAACTTGCTCGCCTGATACGCGGCGATCCTTCGTTTCGGCACCAGCCCGGTGATGCTGGCGATGTTCAGGATGTGCGCCTCGGGCTGTTCTCGGAGCGACGGCAGCAGGGCGTGGATGAGCCGTATCGGCGCCAGCAGATTGACCGCCATCAGCTTTTCCCACTGATCGAGGCGCATCTCGTGCGTCGGTCCGTAGAACGCGATGCCGGCGTTATTGACCAGCACGTCCACCCCGCCGAACGCGGCCAGACAACGGTCGGCCGCAAGCGCAATGGCGTCGGCGTCGGCAAGATCGCAGTGAACGCCGACGGCATCGGCCCCCGTCGCCCGGCAATCCGCAACGGCCGCCTCAAGGGCCGGCTGGTTGACGTCCAGCAGGATCAACCGGCTGCCGGCACGGCAGAACTCCAGCGCAATCGCCTTACCGATTCCGCCCGCCGCTCCCGTGATGACAACCCGCTTGCCCGAAAGGTCCCGCATTGGCCGTTATGGTAGCGTCCGGTTGCAAAAACATATAATAAGAACGATTTGACGCCATCACGCCCGAAGACAGAGAGCACCACGGAGGCACAGAGACACGGAGGGTAACTCGAGTGCGACGCGTTGCAGCCAATTCACTAGCGATCCGGCTCAGGCTAAAACCGAATGGATGTCGTGGAACGACATGAAATGCGGTCTTCCTTCACGACAAGATTCTCGAGCCGCCGAGTGTGTCTCCGTTCCTCCGTGGTGGTATTTCTTCCGCGTACTTTGCGTTGCACCCCATCACACTGAAGCCGGCGTCATGTCCAGAAACGCCCGTGCCCGCTCGGTCTTCGGTCGTGTGAAGAACTCGGCCGGCGGGGCGTCCTCGGCGACGACGCCGCCGTCCATGAACAACACCCGGTCGGCGACATCCCTCGCGAACGCCATCTCGTGCGTGACGGCGAGCATGGTCATCTGGTGCGCCAGCGACTTCATCACCGCCAGCACTTCGCCGACCATCTCCGGGTCGAGCGCGCTGGTCGGCTCGTCGAACAGCATCACCTTCGGCTGCATTGCCAGTGCCCGCGCGATCGCCACGCGCTGCTTCTGGCCGCCCGACAGTTGCCCCGGGTAAACCGCCGGCTTGTCCGACAGCCCGACCCTGGCCAGCAGTTCCAGCCCGCGTTTCTCCGCGGCCTCGGGCGATTCTCCGCGCACCTTGATCGGCGCCAGCGTGATGTTCTGCAGCACCGTCATGTGCGGGAACAGGTTGAAATGCTGAAACACCATCCCCACCTCGGCGCGGATCTTCGACAAATCCGCGTCGGCACGGGTGATCTCCTGACCCGCGACGATGATCTGCCCGGCGGTGGGGCGTTCGAGCAGGTTCAGGCACCGCAGCAGCGTGCTCTTGCCCGACCCGCTCGGGCCCAGCAAACAAACCACCTGGTTCGCGGGGACCTCCAGGTCCACGCCTTTGAGCACGTCCAGTGCCCCGAACGATTTTTTAAGGCCTTTAACTTCAATCATGGATGGTCCGTAAGTTCGGTTGTTCGTATCGCGGCGAAAGTGACAGAAGCAAAAAAGTGGCGGGTTAACGGCGGGGCGGTTGGGGATTCGACGGCGGGGCGGCGGCAGCCATCCCGGCCAATCCTTCGTCATCACGTCGGCAGTTTCATCCGCCGCTCGACCACCCGCAGGATGTTCGTGATCGCCAGCGTCAGGATGACATACACCAGCGCGATCGCGAGATACGTCGGGAAGACGGCGTACGTGCGCGACATGTACAACTGCCCCGCCTTGACGATTTCCATCACCGCGATCACCGACAGCAGCGATGTGTCCTTCAACAGTGTGACGAACTCATTGCCCAACGGCGGAATCGCGATCCGGAACGCCTGCGGGAAGATCACGTACCGGAACCGCTGCACTGGCGACAACCCCAGTGCACACGCGGCTTCGTTCTGCCCGCGATCGATCGAGCCCAGCGTCGCCCGGTAGATTTCCGACACGTACGCCGCACTGTTGAACCCCAGCGCCAGCGTGCCGGCAATGATTGGATCGGGGTTGAACGGCGACCCCGTCAACGAACTGATCAGGCTCGGCACGCCGAAGTAAACGAACAGGATCTGCACCAGCATCGGCGTGCCGCGAATCAGGTCCACGTACACCGCCGCGACCACCGACAACACCCCGCTGCCCGATAACCGCATCAGCGCCAGTCCCAGCCCCAGCACTGTTCCCATCACCTCGGCGATCAGCACCACCAGCACGGCAATGCCGGCGCCTTTCACCAGGTCGGGCAGCACGGCCACCATATGGCCCGAGAAACCCTTGGGCGCTTCGGCCGACGTCCCCGCGACCGTCTTGCCGGCGAAGTGCTTGTCCTCGAGCTGCTTCAGGAATCCTTCGGCTTTAAGCTCTTTCAGCGCCGTGTTGATCTTCGCCAGCAGGTCGGCGTTGCCTTTCTTGATCGCCAGCCCGTAGCTGTCGCTCTGCACCGGTTCCGGTAACACCCGCACCTGGTTGGGATTACTCGCAACGTAATTTTCAGCGGTGGGGCGGTCGTTGATCACCGCATCGGCGCCCCCCTTGGTCAGCTCCATCATCGCCAGCGGCACCGTCTGGAAGTACTTGATCTCTTTGACCTTCCCCGCCGCCTTAAGCTTGTCGGCCGCCTCGGCCCCGGTCGATCCCTGTTGCACGGCGAGCGTCTTGCCGACCAGCGTTTCGGCGTTGCGAACGCCCTGCTCGTTTTGCCGCACCGCGATCACCAGGCCCGCCTCCACGTACGGGTCCGAGAAATCGACGGCGTTCTTGCGTTCGTCTGTAATGGACATCGCCGACGCGATGACATCGATCTGGCCGGCGTTCAGGGCCGGGATCAGCGCGTCAAACCCCAGGTCCTTGAACTGGACGTTGAAACCAGCCTTGGCGCCGATGGCACGGACCAGGTCGATGTCGAACCCGACAAAGTCGCCCTTTTCGCCACGGGCCTCGAACGGCGGAAACGTCGGCTCGGTGCCGACAACCAAGGTGCGAGCCGCCGGCTGAGTGGTCGACCCGGTGGGCGGGCGGTCGCATGCAGATGCCGTCGCCAGGACCAACAGCGTGATCGCCAGCAGCCGCAGACGCGGACTGGCTGGGCAGACGAGGGTGTACATGATTTCAGACTCCAGCGGGCGGCGGCGGGTGGTCTGGAGAGGGTAACGGGAATTGCAGCGGCGACAAGCGGGGGAAATTGGCTCATCCCGCCCCGCGCGGCTCGTTCCGATTCTGTTTGGTGCGATGTCAACCCGCGGTTATCTTCGACAGGCATCCGGATTGACGGGGATATCCAGCTTAAAGGTGCAGCGTGAAGAAGTTCATGGCGATCGGGAAGAACTACGCCTTCAAGGGTGTACCGGGGAAGGGTCTGGTAATTGCCTCGGCCGACGCAATCTATCTGCTGGGTTATGCAACCATCGATACAAGCCTGCCGGGTGGCACAGGCACTACATCGAACGGTGTGCTGGACCTCATTATCGGTGTTTTTGAACTGGCGGCCGTCTTCGAAGAAAAGCGAACTGCGTCGAACTACGCTTCGCTTCCGAGCGAAATCCGAGAGCACCCTGACTGGCCGGTGACCAAGCCGTCAGACTACGGAATGGTCGTGAAGGTGGGCCGCCCGGCGATCGACGTCATCGTGCATCCGCGATTCAGCAATCTGCTCTGGCTGCGTGCGGGCGAGGTGGGGATCAACATTGAGTACAAGTTGTTCACGGGTCGGAAGGTGCGAGAGTTTTTGACGCAGACCGGCTGGAATCTGCAATGGCCAGGGCCGATCAGCGGATGACGCCGAAGCCCCCTTTTCCCGGATCAAATCCCCCTGCCACGTCCGATAATCCATGTTATGTTAAGTTCGACCAGGGCGGAATCGAGTAGGGCATTCAGACTCGAATCATCGCTACAATCCAGCAGCAATGTTCTGGGAACGCATCCAATACCCCGTCAATCCCGACAACCCGGTCGGCATCCGGCCATCACCCGGCCGGAGTCTTCTCGGAAGGCCCGCGGTCTCATCCGACATTTCGACGCCCGACCAGCTCAAGGGTCGTCCGCTGGGACGCGTGCTGGTCAGGATGGGCAAAGTCTCACGCGAGCAAGTCGTCATGGCGTTGGTGTATCAAAGAAAGCACGGCGGCTTGATGGGCGAAGTGATCATGAGGCTTGGTTTCGTCCAACCTGCCGACGTCCAAATGGCACTTGCGGCTCAACGCGGCGAGTCCCCGTGACGCCGCCGGGGTCGAAAACGGACGACGTTTAGGTCAATGTTGGTGCCACGGGTCGCCGGTACTCCGGAGACCCGTGCGCCCGGCTCAACCCCATCAGCGAGGTCGCAATTTCGCGGGAAGCTCACCCGACCAACCCCACCAACTGCCGACACTGAGATGTTCCCGCCCGCTCGCCATGTCCGGTAGAATCCCGCGATATGCGGACCACTCTCCTGCTTCTGGCATTGGCGTCGCCGGGTTGTATGCAAAAGGCCGAGCGGCCGTCTCCTCCGTCGCCGCCCGCTCAATCCACGCCGCAGCCCGACGCCCGAGTGGTCGCCCGCGAATACCAAACGATGGGGCACATGACCCTCATGACCCCATCGAAAAGGATCTCACCAATCGTGGTGAACTGCGACTCGTCTACATTTGTCGTTCCAGACTCCCGTGCCAACCACGCGATCCGCGTCTACATGAACGAAGGCGCGGCCAAGGCGTACGACGTATCGGCGGCCGCGTACCCTGTGGGATCGGTCGTCGTGAAGGAGAAACTCGCGGCCGACGGCCCGGCCGGCAAGGGCCCTGCCGACCCCGGTTGGGAGCACGCCGGCCTCGGCGGGATGATCAAGCGGCCCGCCGGCTACGACCCCGCCGGCGGCGACTGGGAGTATTTCTACGTCGCAAAAGGATCGGACAAGGTCGAGTCGGGACGCATCGCCACGTGCGTTCGATGCCACGCCGGCGGGGCGACGCGAGACCATATTTTCGGGACTTGGTGGGCCAATCGGTAGCCGCGGGGCTGCGACCCTTCCAGGGTCGTCGGCATTATCGCACCACACCGGGGGTGCGCTGCGCGACCCCCGGCTAATCGCTATGACCCCGCCGGGGTCGAAAACCGACGATGTTTAGGTCAATGATTGTGCCAAGGGTCGCCGGTACGCCGGAGCCCCGTGCGCCCGGCTCAACCCCATCAGCGAGGTCGCAATTTCATCGCCCACCCCTGCAGATGCCCTTCCCGCCGACCGTCGTCCCGCACTCCGGACACCGTTCGGGCGAGGCACGCAAATCGTAGCTGCAGGTCGGACAGAGACCGATCCGCGATCGCAATCGCCGCCTGCGCCACACGCCGATGAACCATGCCATCGGAAGGATTGAAGTCACCACGACCAACGTCTGGTGCCGAGTCGCGGCATACCAAACCCAGTAGCGCCGGTCCCAGTCCGGGATTCCCATCCCGGGATGATTACGCTCAGCGCTGGCCCAATCGATCCCCAACTTGGAGAGAAAACCGGACCGGCTTCTATCGAAGAATTCCCACTCACGAATACTGTTCTCCGATAGGAACACGTCGACCATCAAGGTGTCGTCGCCGAGATTTGCGTACGGAATAGTCGCAACTTCCGACTCGCGTCGTGGATGGTAAGCATTGAATGCCTCTGTCCTGCCCTTCCACAGGATTTGTCCTTCCCAAGATGTAACGCACACGCCGCGGAACGGTGTTGGCCACATTGAGACCGAATCTTTGTGGCCGTAACTCCTTAGCCACATCGCGGACGTTGCCAGGCAAACTACCACGGAAAGCGCCGACAGGAACATGAACAAGCGGCGAAGCATCGCTCGATAGCATACCCTGCGGGAAGTTCACTCAAACAACCCCACCAACTGCCGCCACTGAGATGTTCCCGCCCGCTCGCGACCTCCGGAAGAATCCCGCGATATGCGGACCACTCTCCTGCTTCTGGCATTGGCATACCGGGGTTGCATGCAAAAGGCCGAGTTGCCGTCTCCTCCGTCGCCGCCCGCTGCTCTTGCTCTACTCGATCATCAATTCATACGTCCGCCGGTGGAGAGTCCGTACGCCGGATGAGATTCGCACGCTTCGCCGCGAACAAGGACTCTGCCTCACCTGCGGGTACGACATGCGAGCGTCACCAGTCCGCTGCCCTGAGTGTGGAACTTCGCGCTGACACCATGGTATTCCGGAGACCTATGCGGTCGGGCCGAAGAATGAGATGAACGCCAAGCCGCGGAGAAGCCAAGGACGATCAGAGGCGGCATTGGGATTCTTGGCGCTTTGGCGTCTTGGCGTTCATCTGCTGGCTGGTCGGACCGAAAAGGGCACCGCGAACCCGGATTCTTCTGGACAATTTCCGCATACCGTACAAAATACAAACATGGCAACCAGGCCCGCCGCACGTCGGCGGGGAAAGGAGACTCCCATGTCTGTTACTTTTGCGTCCTCGAACGGTTCGTGCGCGGCGTTCGCGGCGGGTCCATCGTCGTTTTCCGAGTCGCAGCTCGCCGCGATTCTTTCGGCCCTGCCGCCTGAAGCCCGGCGGCACTGGCCGGGGTGTACGACGGCCCTGCCGGTGGCGGGTGTGAAGCCCGTGAAGCTACGCGTGGCGGGGCAGGCCGGTGCCGCTGCGAGCGCTCCGGCCGGTGGGGCCGTTGCGACCGGCATGTCCGCCCCGCCTCCGGCCGGCACCACTGCCGCTGCGCCGCCACCAGTCACCGCCTCGCCAGTCACCGCTCCAGCAGTCGCCGCCCCGCCGCTCACCGCCCCACCGTCCGACGCCCCGCCGCCGGTCGCTACGCCGCCGGTCGCTTCGCCTCGGCTGTCGCGGTCCGAGCAGGCGAAGGTGAACGGCGCCAAGTCGCGCGGGCCGGTCACCGACGAAGGCAAGGCGCAGTCCCGGCTGAACGCGCTGCGACACGGGCTTTGTGCCCGCGGCCTGCTGACGCCGGACGAAGACCCGGCCGAGTACGAGGCGTTTGTGGACGACTACCGGCGCGAGCTGCACGCCGTCGGAACGGTGCAGAAAAATCTCGCCGAGCGGGCCGCGGAGATGGCGTGGAAACTGCGGCGCATTCCGGTCATCGAAGCGCAAATCCACGGCGGCCGGCGCGAAGCCCGTGGCGACCCGGACCTGGAACTGGGCGCGCTCGGCGACCTGATCTATGAACTGATCGGCGCGGCGGACGACGGCGTGTTCGACCGCGTGCAACGCTACGAAACCCGGTTGGAACGATCGCTGCGGGCCTGCCTGCGCGAACTTCGGCTGTTGCAGGGGCTCAATCCCCACGGCCGGGGTACAGCCGCACGCGAGCAGTCGCCTGCCGAGGTTTGTGAGGTGACACCCAACGTTTGTGAAGCGGAATCGGGCGGTGCGTCGTCATCCGTCGGCACATCGAAGGGGGTGCGGTCGGAGTGCACCTGCGGTGCGACCGCTAAACCGGCGCGGGGCGAGGGTCGGGCGGAAGCCGGATTGCCGGAGCCGGGTTCGACACGGACGCTCGCGCCGGGTTCGTTCGGCAAAACAGAGGTGGCGGGGAAAACAGACGTGGTGGGGAAAACAGACCGGGCGGACAAAACAGACTTGTCGGGGCGGGAAGGGACGCGGGCGATGGGTGCCTTCAGTACCCTTGCGTCGGGTTCGTTCGGCAATGGCGTCGCGGGTTCGTTCGGCACTTTTCGCCGCGAACCAAAGACCGGCAAGACAGGGCGGAATCGGCAAGCAGATTGATGCGCGAGTCGCGTTGCCGGCAGTCCGAAGTGAAGAGAACACGAAGGCGCGAAGCCGCGAAGAGGTCGCGAAGGCCCGGGCACCCCTCTTTGTCAGGCTCTGTCTGAAAAGTGGTGTGCCATGCCCACGCCGGGCTGCGGCATTGGACCTCTAGAACTGTCCCCCGCGTGGGCATGTGCGGGCGACACAGTTCCGCGTGATCGCATGCCCACGCGGCAGAGCCTCTCTCGATTCAAAAGTGATATCCAGGCGTGGGCATGGCACACCAATCAGGTTTTCAGACAAAGCCTGGCTTTTTCTTCGTGCCTTCTTCGTGCCTTCGCGCCTTCGTGTTCTCCGGGTCGCCCGTCAGGCCCCGGCTCGAACGCCGAAGTTTCTTCCGGTGGATGTTTGTCCGGACGTGAGGTCGAGCGTCCAGCCGCCGGGGGCACTGCTGTAGCCGGGGCGGGCGATCAGTCGCACGACGAACGTTCCGGGCAGTGCGTCTTTGATGGACCAGTAGCCGGAGGCATCGGTGACCGAGGCGGATTCGCCGGCGTCGAACCGACTGTTATTGTTGGCATCGCGATAGACGGTCCAGCCCCCCTGCCCGGTTTCGGCGGCGTCGCGGACCTGATTGCGGTTGGTGTCGGTGTAGACGACGCCGCTGATTAGCACGCGAGGCGTATGCCCGAAGTTGATGCCAATAACCGACTGCCCCGCCGCGACGGCGACGCTGGTCGAAGCCGGTGTGGTTCGGCGATAGCCGGACTGATCGATCGAACGAACGGTGTAGTTTGCGGGCGGCAGGCTGGTCAGCGTGTAGGCACCGGTCGAATCGGTCGTCGCGCGGGCGTCGGCCGAGTCGTAGACGCCGTTGCCGTTGACGTCGGCATACACGGACCACCCGGACAGGCCGATTTCCCAGCTGTCCTGCACGCCGTTGGCATTGTTGTCGCGCCAGGCGAGCCCGCGGATGCTGCCATTGACCGTGGGCGGGGGTTGGCTGGGGGGCGACCCCGGACCAGCGGCTGTTGCCTTGAGCGACAGGGTGTAATTCGTGACCGCCCCGCCGGCGGGCGTGACCCAGAGGTAATACACCCCCGCCGACAGCGACCGGCTGACCTGCTCGACCGACGTGCCGGCGTTGGTGCTCGATGCCAGCATTTCGCCGGAATCGACTTCGCCGTTGGCGTCGGTGTCCTTCACCAGGAAGAGGTTCGCGTTGTCGGAGAGGCCGGCGAGGCGGGCAGTGATCGTGCCGGCGGTCTTGAGCGAGAACCGGTAGAAGTTGAGGGGATCGACGTCGCCGATGCCGTCGGTGATGACGCGGCTCATGCCGTCGACGGCGCCCAGTTCGAGGGACGTCTGCAGATTGGGCCCCGCGCGGTCGCCGAAGCGGGTAACGCCCCCTGAAAGCCCGAGCGTGCCCCCGGCGACCGTGCGACCGCCAATGTCGGCGATCTGCCCGCTGTTGAGGGTGGCGGTATAGAGCGCGGGGTCGGCGGGGTAGCCGGTCAGGTCTACCTTGTAGCGGGCGAGTCGCTGCGACCCGTTGGTGGCGCGATCGACGGCGGCAAAGGTGGCGGCCTTGCTGAAGCCGTTGGGCCCGGTGATTCGCAGGTCGGTGTTGCCGAGCGTGCTGACGTTGATCGCCGAATCGTCGGCCAGTGCCACCTGGATGCTGAGTGTTTTGCCGGAGCTATCGACCCAGGACTGTATCAGGCGGGCGGCGGGCGGCGTGGCGTCGGTGACGAAGGTGGAGCGGTGAGCGGCGACGCGGGGCAGGAACTCGCGAACCACGCGGGCGTTGTCGGCCGCGTGTCCGAGACGCGCCGCCTGCGTCGAACCCGCCGCGATACCGAGGGGCTGGCCACGCCAGCTCAGGTCCGGACTCGACAGGTACGGCAGTCGGGTGCCCGGTCCCATCAGGGTGTGAACGGTCTGCGTGCCGGTCTTGACGCCCAGGCCGTAAGCGTAAGGGATCTGGCGTTTGCCGGTGTCGGTGTCATCGTGACCGGCACCGCTGTTGTGCATGGTCTCGTGGGCGAAGATGTACTCGATATTGGTATAGCGTGCCTGCGAGACGGCGAAACCGAACTCCGACCAGGACTTGGAGGGGTCGTCCAACTGGTAGGCCCGGCCGCCGTCGTCGCCGTCGGCGACCAGCAGATGAACCAGGTCGGCCCCGCGGCTGGTGCGTTGGGCATGCACCGCATCGAGGTATCCGTCGGCAGGGTTCTGCAGCCGGCCGAGATCGGTCGCGAGGGTGCCGGATTCCTTGTACGAGGTCTCGCCGAACCAGACGAGGCGGACGGTCGCGTCGATGCGGCTGTTGGCGAGGATGACGTTGGTATCGGCGATCGCGCGATCGAGACGATGCGAAAGGTTCTCGACCCCGCCGACGCTGTTGCGGGCGGCGGGCGTGTAGTAGACCGCGACGTCCACCACGGTGGGATTCACGGCGCAAAGCCGCCGCGATTCCAGTTGCTCGACTGTGGGTTGAAGGGCGGTCGTCTGCGACCGGTTCTGGAACTGCAATTGGGCTCCGTGCCGAGGGGCTTCACTGAGAATGCCGGCCGCTCCGCGACCGGGCGTGGTACACTAGCGTCGCTTTTGTCGATAGGCCATCAGGATTTCGGTCAGAATCCTATTAAATCTGGCCACCGAATCGAGACCCATTCCGCCGCGCCGGCCGGCTGCGATCGCGACGCTGTGTGCCTCGGGCAATCAATTGCATGGCGCTGTTGGAAATTGCGTCGGGAAGCGTCCTAGATGGCACGGCATTGCCGATCGGCAGTGCTCCCGAATATCTAGATCAGAAAGGAACGAACATGCGCACGTTTCGATTGGCGTTGACGGGTTTCACACTCCTGGGCCTCGCGACCGCCGGGGTGCGGGCGGCAGACGTGGACAAGGCCCCTGCCGCCCCGGCGCCGGACGTGCAGCCGGCAGCGGAAAAGCCGCAGCCGGTGGACCCGGCCGTGGTGGCGCTGATCGACCAGCTCGGGAGCGGTGAACCGGCAATACGCGAAGCGGCTTCGAAGAAGCTGCTGGAGCTGGGCAAGTCGGCCGTGCCGACACTCAAGCAATCGAAGGACGCCGACGACCCCGAGGTTCGCGCCCGGGTGCGCAGCCTGATCCGCAAGGCCGAGCGTCGTCTCCCCCCCGCCGCCCCGGCGAAGGACGGCAACGCCCATCGCCAGAGCGTCAGCGTGTCGATGGTGAACGGGCAGCGGAATGTCGATGTCGACGACAACGGCTACAAGATCAAGATCCGCCAGGGGCCCGAGGGCATCGTCCTCGACGTGACCGGCGTTGAAGACGACAAGCCCGTCACCGAAACCTACAGAGCCAAGGACGCCGACGAGCTGAAGAAGGAAAACCCGGAGGCGTTCGCGCTTTACGAGAAGTACAACAACGGCGGGCCGGGCGGCGCGTTCACCATCCAGCTGGGGGGCAATGCCGGATTTCAGGGCCAGGTCTTCATCAACGGCGGAAATCCCCGGGGTTTCGCCGGCGGTGTTCAGGTTGAACAGAAGGTCGCCGAAGCGCAGGTGAAGGCGATGGAGAAGGTGCTGGAGAAGCTGCAGGAAGACCCCAACATTCCCGCCGAGCACAGGGCGAAGATTATCGAGCAGATCGAGCAGCTGCGGGCGAAACAGCAGGACGTGCAGCAGAAGCAGTTGAAGGAGATGGAGCAGCGCCGCGAGAAGGCGCTCGACGAGCTCAAGGTGCCGCTGCGTGACGAGCCCGCAAAGGACGGTCCTGCGAAAGACGCGAAGAAGGACTAGGAGAAACCAAAGGATGAAGTGAAGCCGGACGCGCCAAAGGATGCGCCCAAGCCAGACGCCGCAAAATCGGAAACGCCTAAATCGGAGACGCCGGAGAAGAAATGAACGCCGCTCCGGTTAAACTCCCGGCATGTTCCGGTCACTCACGGTGGACGCAATCGCCGGTGAGCGCCGGGGAGGGTCGTGGTCGCGGAGTTTGTGAGCACCCCATTGAAGATCGCCATCATAGTCATTGTGTGCGTCCTGCTGGTGGTCGGAACCCTGGTGGGCGTCGGCATGGTCATCAGTCGCAACGCGATGGCCAACGACACCGGCCAGGAGACGGTCCGGGTGGAGCCGGTCGTGTCGGGCCCGCTGGTCGAGATGATCAGCGTGCCCGGGGAAATCCAGCCGCGGACGAAGGTGTCGATCAGCTCGCGCGTGGCGGCGCGAATCGCCGAACTGCCGCACATCCAGGGTGACACCGTCCGACGAACCCCGCCGGGCACAACGCAGCCCAGCCAGGATCAGCTCCTGGTGCGGCTGGATGCGAAGGACCTGGAGTCGGCGTTGCGGTCGGCCGAAGCGCGATCCAAGGCGCAGGCGGCCCAATTGAAGGTGAACGAACTGCGGATCGCCGCCCAGCGGGCACAGCTCAATGGGACCAAGGCGCAACTGGCCGATGCCCAGCGCGACATGAACAAGAAGCGCGAGCTGGCGATAACGAAGGATATCTCGCAGTCGGAAGCCGACACCGCACAGGCCCATTACGAAGACATCCTTGCCCAATACCTGGGTGCGCAGGAGACACTGAAATCCGAGGAGCAGAACCTTCAGGTGCTGCTGCACCAGCAGGAAGCGTCCGACGCCGACATCGCCAAGGCCCGCGACGAACTGGCGTATACCGTCATCACGTCGCCGATCGACGGCGTGATCACGAAGCTGAAAGCGGAAGTTGGCGAGCAGGTGGTGCCGGGCATTCAGGGCAGCGTCGGGTCGACGATCATGGAAGTCGCCGACCTGTCGCAGATGCTGATGGTCGCGCGGATCGACGAAGCCAACATCGCCGCCGTCAAACCGGGGCAGAAGGCGACCGTCCGCATCCAGGCGTACCGGGACGAGACGTTCGAAGGCACGGTCGAATCCGTCGCGCTCGCCAAGGCCGATCCGACGGCTTCCAATTCGCGCACCACCGAAGGCGCGAACTATTACGAGGCGAAGATCCTGCTGAAGACCGACGGACGGCGCATCCCGACCGGCCTCAACGCCGACGCCGACATCGAAACCAACCGGCACAGCGGCATTCGTGTGCCGAGCCAGTCGGTGCTCGGCCGGCCGGTGGATCAGTTGCCTGCCGAGGCGAAGAACGCGCCGGAGATCGAGAAGGACAAGGCGTTCGTCGCGATCGTCTACCGATACGTCAACGGCAAGGCCGTCGCGACCCCCGTGAAGCCAGGGGCGAGCGATGAGACGCACACGCTGATCCTGTCGGGGCTGAAAGCCGGCGACCTGATCATCAGCGGCCCTTACAAGGCGCTCGATACGATGACCAACGGGCAGGAGGTCAAGAAGCAGGACGTCGCTCCCAAGATTCCCGCGATCATGCCGGCGACCCTGCCGACGACGAATCCCGCAACGATGCCCGCAACCGTCCCATCCACGCGACCCGAAACGTCGTCCCTGTTCATCCTTCACCCTTCATCCGTCATCCTTACGACTTAACCGTGCCCGTCATCCGCCTGACCGACATCCACAAGCACTACGTCGTCGGCGAGGAGCAGATCCGCGCCCTCGATGGTGTCAGTCTGACTGTCGAGCAGAACGAGTACGTCGCGATCATGGGCACCAGCGGCTCGGGCAAGAGCACGCTGATGAACATCCTCGGCTGCCTCGACCGCCCGACGCACGGCACCTACGAGCTCGACGGCAATGACGTCACCCGCATGGGCGCTGCGGCACTCGCCCGCGTTCGCAATGACCGCATCGGCTTCATCTTCCAGAGCTTCGAACTGATGCCCCGTCTGACGGCGCTGAAGAATGTCGAGCTTCCCCTGCTCTACAGCCGCACCGGCTGGTGGGGGCGGTCGGCCCGCGCCAGGGCCGCGCTGACCAAGGTCCGCCTTGCCGATCGCATGAAGCACCGGCCCAACCAGCTATCCGGCGGTCAGCGGCAGAGGGTGGCGATCGCGCGGGCGCTGATCAACGACCCGGCGATCCTGCTCGCCGACGAACCGACCGGCAACCTCGACAGCCGAACGAGCGATGAGATCCTAGCGCTCTTCGAAGACCTGCACCGCTCGGGCCAGACGATCATCATGGTCACGCACGAGCCCGACGTGGCACGGCATGCCAAGCGCGTAGTTCGCATGAAGGACGGGCGGGTATTGAGCGACCTGTCGTCGGAGCAGGATGTCCGGATGAACGCACTCCCAGCGATGCCGATCTCCTCGAAATGACGATGCAGCGAATGAGGGTAGCAATGAGGCCCTGCTATGACCGATCCTGTCACCGACTCCTTTGTCACAGTGTTTACGGCGCGCGGTCTGAGCGGGTCACCTTGTGACGAATGGAGCGTTCGTGATTTGGAGCAGCAGCTTGGCGTAGTGTTCCCAGCGGCTTATCGGGCGTTCCTCCGCATCGCCGGGTACGAGTGCGAGGCGTTAGCGGGATCCCATTACTCGATTGACGACGATCTCGCAGATTTGCAGCGTGCGGGGGAGAGAATTGCCTCGCATGAGAAGGTCGAACTCCCCCAAGACGCGTTTGTATTCCTGGTACATCAAGGCTTTGCCTGCCACTTCTTCCTAACTGAGGACGGTGAAGATCCTGCGGTTTTCCAATGCGTTGAGGGGATGGGTCCCATCGAGCGCGTCGCGTCGCACTTCAGTGAGTGGCTGCTTCAGGAGCTAACTCGCTCAGAGTCGTATCGTGAGGAACGTTCACGCGGAACGTAGAATCGATCGCTTGAACTTTCGGTTAATCCTTACCCGTACATCTAACCCACCCGTCATAAACATCCGATGTCGTGAACATCGATACTGCACCCACCCTCATGTTTCCGGCTTTACGCCGCAGTTCGTACCGAAGACGCCTCTGGCTGCTCGTCGCGGGTGTCGCGCTGTTCCTGGCGATCGTCGCCGGCATGGAAGCCGCCCGGCGCGCCGCAGCCCCCCCCGCCGCGAAGACGTCCGGCGACGTCATCGCGCTCGACTTTATCGCGTTCTACACCGGCGGCCACTTCGTTGCCGAGGGACGTCATCGCGACCTGTTCGACCTCAAGGCCGTCAAGGCGTACCAGGACGAGATCGCCGCGAAGAACGGCGTGAACCTCGGCCACGCGCTGGGCCCCTGGTGGAATCCGCCGTTCTACGCGTGGGTCTTTGCGCCGCTCGCGAAGCTGTCGTTCGGCACGGCGACGGCGGTCTGGGTGGCGTTCAATGCCCTCTGTGCCGCCGTCAGTTGCTGGCTGCTCGTTCGCATGCTGCCCGCCGGTTCCGGTTGGCGGACCTGGGCACTGGTGCCGGCACTGATGGTGCTGTCGATCCCGTTCATTCACGCCCTGTCGCACGGCCAGAATGCGTGCACGTCGCTGCTCATCGTCACGCTCGCCGTCACCGCGTGGCGTGCGGATCGGCCGATCCTTGCGGGCGTCGTCGCCGGGCTGATGGCGTACAAACCGCAGCACGCCGTCGTGCTCGGCGGGATGATGACCCTCGCCCTCGGCTGGCGGGCGATGCTGGGAATGGCGATCACCGGTGCTTCGCTGCTAGCCGTCACCCTGTTAACCCTTCCAGGTGCGCTCGGCGACTTCCTCAGCCGCATGCCGCAGAACGTGCGGTTCGTGCAGGAACAAAGCGTCTACCTGTGGGAACGCCACGCCACCCTTAAAGCCTTCTGGCGACTGCTGCTGCAGGGGACCGAGATCGGCCCGCCCAGTGCGATGACGACGCTTCTGACGGCCATCTGCACCGCGGCAATCGCCGTGCTGCTGCTGCGACTGACGCCGGCGGCGAAGGTCCTGAACCCGTTCGACACGACCGATCGAAAATCCCCGGTGAATCGCGACCGCCTGATCGCCGCCACGTTCCTGGCGACCCCGCTCGTGATGCCGTTCTACTTCGATTACGACCTGCTCATGCTCGCCGTGCCGGCGGTCCTGCTGGCGGCGATGAAGATGACCGACGGCACCATCACCGGCAGTCGATCGCTCGACCGGGCGACGCTGGTCCTGGCTCCGATGGTGTACGCGATCCTGCTGATCAACGCGGACTTCGCCGAGCACACCCGCGTCAACCCCGTGGTGCCGGTGCTGGCGGTGCTGATGTGCTCCGTGGCGTGGCCGAAGCGATCGATAACTGAAGCCACCGCCGCGATGCAGGAACCACAGGAACGACCGACGTTCGCCCGTGCGGCCTGATACGCGCAATGCCCCTACCTTCGATCCGTTGTGCTGACCACCCGTCAACCTCGCACCCTGCGCGACCGCCTGCAACTGGCGGCGTTTGCGATGGTAGTGCTGGTGATTTCCATCGCCGCTGCGTTGCACCTGGGCGGGCCGGAGACTTCGCCATTTGCGCACCTCTTCGGCGATGACCTGGTGCCGTCTTACATGGCCGGCACTTTCGTTCGTGAAGGCCGCACCGAACTGCTGACCGACTATCCCGCCGCCGAGCGATTCCAATCGCAACTGCGAGTTCAGGCGGGCCTCGAACAGCACGGCCGAACCGGCCCCTGGCTCAATCCGCCATTCTACGCCGCGATGTTCGTTCCGCTGTCGGCGTTGCCGTATAGAGCGGCGCTGTGGACCTGGTTCGCCGCGAACCTGCTGATACTCTCGGCGGCCATCGTGCTGCTCTACCGCATGCTGCCGGCGGATAAACGCCGACCGAGGGACGGCGCGATCATCGCCGCCCTGGTCGTCGTCTCGATGCCCGCCTTGCAGGCGATGGCGTGCCAGCAGAACACGTTTCTGTCGCTGCTGATTCTCTGCAGCGCGATCACGCTAGCCCGATCCGACCGCGCCTTCGCCGCCGGCGCCGTGGGTGCACTGCTGCTGTTCAAGCCGCAACTGGCCGTTATCGTCTGCGGCGCGCTGGTGTGCACGCTCGGCCGCCGGGCGATCGCGGGGATGATCGTCACGTCGGCTGTTCTTCTGGCCGCGACGCTCGCCTTCATGCCCGGAGCGATCGGCGATTACCTCCACAAGCTTCCCGGCCTGCTCCCCTATCTGCGAACCGATCGCCCCTACCCGTGGGAACGGCAGACGACGTTCCTCGGCTTCTGGCGACTGCTCATCACCGGCCGCACGGGCGGGCCGAATCCGGCGATCGTCACCGTGCTCTGGATGATTGGCGCTGTTGTTGTCGCAGCGATGCTGGTCGGCCCGCTCTGCAAAGCGTTCACGCTAAGCGTATTCACCACGAAGGCACAAAGGGCACGAAGCGTCACGAAGAGGACCTCGAGTCGATCGCGCGACAGCCTGCTCGCCGCGACCATCGCAGCATCACCGCTGCTGATGCCCTACTACATGGACTACGACCTGCTCCTGCTGACGGTGCCGGCGGTGCTGCTGGCAGCGGAACGAATGCAAGCCGGCCGACAGCCCGGCGACCGCTGGCTGATCGCCGGGTGGGCTGCCGTCTACGCCTGGATGTATTTCAACGCTGCCGTTGCCGACGCGACAGGCGTCAGTGTGATTGTGCTGCTGATGTCGGCGCGATTCTTTGGGTCACTGCGAAACCTCGGCGCAGGCCCGTGGTTCGCGCGATCGCCGAACGATCACGGGCAAGCGAGTACGCTTGCCCATGCCACCCAATCAACGGACGCTCCAACACCGCACCGTCGCTGCTCCTTCCTGGGTCGCGCTACGATGCTTTCATTGGCAGCAGCGTCCATCGCCATCCCGATGGCCGTCGCCGCCGGGGTATTGGACCGCGCGAAGCCGCTCACATTCGGCCACGACCTTTTGCCCACCTACGTCGCCGGGCGACTGGTCGTCGAGGGACGCGCAGGCGCGATGTACGACGCCGAGGTCATCCGCGCGACGGCCCGGCCGATCATCGACCAGCAGAACCTGACGAACGAGGTCTCGCAGTCGCTGTGGATCAACCCGCCGGGTTTCGCCGCCGTGTTTGCGCCGCTCGCGCTGATGCCCTACCGCGCAGCCCTGCTCGTCTGGATCGGCCTGAACGCCGCCCTGGCGACAGCCGCACTGGGCATCATTCTCCGATGGATTCCTGACCGGCGGCCGGCACTGCTCCTTGGAATTGCGGCGATCACGAGCTGTCCGTTTCTGCTCGCAGTCGAGCACCAGCAGAACACATTCATCTCCCTCGCCATCCTCACGGCGGCTCTCGTTGCCTGGCGTCGCGGGTACGTCCTGATCGCCGGAATGCTGATCGGACTGCTGTCGCTCAAGCCGCAACTCGCGATCACCGTCGGCATTGCCCTCTGGATGCTCGAAGGGCGTCGCGCCCTGGCGGGCATGCTGCTCACATCGCTCGCGCTGCTGGCCGCCGGCGAGTTGCTCTCGCCGGGCCTGACGTGGCAGTTCCTCACCCAGGTTCCGCAGCAGGCCGGGCTGTTGCAGCTTCACCCGGGATACAACTGGGGCCGGCAGATGACGCCGACTGCTGCGCTGCGGGCACTCCTCGGCGTGGAGTCGCGCGTCGCGGTCGTCGTCGGCCATGTCGTATCGGTCGCGATCGTGCTACTGGTCGGTTGGGCCGCCTGGCGGGTGCGATGCCACACCGCCGGGTCATCAAACGCCGTCGCCCCCTCCGCCAATCGTCAGCGCGTCATCGCACTTGCGTTCACCGCGATGCCGTTGTGCGCCCCCTACTTCATGGACTACGACCTGCTGCTGATGGTGATCCCCGTGGCGTTGCTGTCGGGGCTCGGTTGGACCCGGTCGATCGTCGGGCCGGGAGTCGTACTCTGGTTGATCCTCTACCTGAATGTCGATCTCGTCGCCGCGACGCACATCAACGCGGCAGTGCTGTGCCTTCTGATCCTGTTCGCATTGCAGTGGCGAGGGCTGCTGCGCAGCAAACCGGCCGAACGGCTGCTCAGCGGTTCGGCCGGGGGTGGATTGTACTTCGGTGGGACAACGACCGCTTAGAACGGCTTAACCCTTCACGCCAAGCAGCTTCGCCATCTCTTCGCCGATGGTCGCCGGGCTCTCGGCGACGGTGATGCCGGCTGCTGTCAGGGCCGCAGTCTTGGCCTCGGCCGTGTCTTCGCCGCCGCTGATGATCGCGCCGGCGTGGCCCATGCGCTTACCCGGCGGCGCGGTCCGGCCGGCGATGAATGCCACCATCGGCTTGGTCACGTTCTTCTTGGCCCAGGCGGCGGCCTCGCTCTCGTCGCTGCCGCCGATCTCACCGATCATCACGATCGCGTCGGTCTCCGGGTCGTTCTGGAACATGCCCAGCAGTTCGATGTAGTTCAGCCCCTTGATCGGGTCGCCGCCGATGCCGACGGCCGTCGTCTGGCCGATGTTGCGGCTGGCGCACTGCCACACCGCTTCGTACGTCAGCGTGCCGGAGCGCGAGATGATGCCGACCTTCTTGCCGCTCTTGGCCTGCTTGGCCGGCAGGTGGATGTAGCCGGGCATGATGCCGATCTTGCACTCGCCGGGCGTGATGACGCCGGGGCAGTTCGGTCCGATGAGCACCGACTGCGGGTAGCCGTCGAGAAAGGTCTTGGCCTTGACCATGTCGAGGACGGGGATGCCCTCGGTGATCGCGACGATCACGCGGATGCCGGCGTCGGCGGCTTCCATGATCGCGTCGGCCGCGAACGGCGGCGGAACAAATATCATTGTCGCGTCGGCCCCGGTCGCCTTCACGGCCTGGTGGACGGTGTCGAAGATCGGCAGGCCGTTGGCGTCCTTCTGCCCGCCCTTGCCGGGCGTGACGCCGCCTACCATCTTGGTGCCGTAGTCGAGGCACCCTTTGGTATGGAATGCCCCGGCCGAGCCGGTGATGCCTTGACAGATGACTTTCGTGTCCTTGTTGACGAGGATGCTCATGGGTGGGCAGAGGGTATGATGAGCGGGGAACTGGGGCAAGGGGTGACCGTGGACCCCCGCCTGAAGTACTTGGGAGGTCGCCATGTCGAAACGAAACCGCAAGCGATGGATTGGTGCCCTTCTGTTGGTCCTCCTCCTTGCAGGGCTTGTATTAGTGCCGCCAGCACTGCACCGCTATCAACTCGCCAGGTCCGCCGAACTCTTTCGCGTGCAGGTTGAAGAATTGCGATCGCTTGGCCAGGCAGTATCCACTGCGGACCTGCGTCTGACGCCCGTCCCGATCGAGAACAACGCCGCGGTCGACCTGCTCGCTGCCGCAAAAGCAACGCAGTACGATCGAGAGGAAGACGCTTGGGGAAAGCTCGAACTCGGCTTTCCCTTGCGGAACGACGAGAAAAAGTCGTTGGAACCGCTCTTGGCAGATCGTCTGGAGGTGGATCGACTGGTCGCGAATGCTTTGTCCAAAGCAGGCCTGGATTGGCAGATTCAGTATCAGCCTCAGCTTTTGGACACGCTTCTTCCGCACCTTCTTCAAATGCGGAATCTCATCAGCCAGTTGCGGGGCGAAGCACTTGTTGATGCATCCAATCAGCGGTACGACGCTGCTATCGAGAGGGTACATGCGATCGTCATGATCGCAGACAAGCTAGAATACTCGCCGACGTTCGTTGGCCATCTGATTGCCAACAGTGCACGTACTTCGGCATGCCAGACACTGATGTCATTTTTGCCGGCGTTGGCGATCGGAGATGGCAAAGGGGAAGCAGGCGCAGCCCAGGTCAGGGCGCTGATCGCGTTGCTACTCGACGAATCACAAACAGCCATCGGATTGCGTCGCGCGATCGATAGCGAACTCGTTATGCAAATCGGCGTGACGGAATCTGCGCTGACTTACCCAAATCCGGAGGAGTTTGAGCGTAAGCGGACCGGTGTGCTGAACGCGGTACGGACGCGATTGTTTCCGGAAGATCACGGCGCATCCGGCCGTGCTTTCATCCGTTACATGCAATCAGCGCGATCGGCGGCGACTCACGGCAATGTACTGGATATGAAGGCCAACCTGCCCGCCCAACCGCCTGAAATCGACGAGTCAGTTCTTCTCGCCATGTTGCTTCCAAACGTAACGAGTGTCGCAGAACAACACTTCGAAGCAATCGCCAACGGTCGTGTCGCAGCGGTCGCTCTGGCGGTGAGATGGTACGAGATAAAGCAGGGCCGGCTCCCTGAATCACTGGATGAACTTTTGCCGTCGTTCCTCACCCTTCTACCTACAGACCCCATGACGCGCGGCGCTCGCCTTCGGTATGTTGCGACAGGAGACCGTCCCATGATCTACAGCGTTGCCCGGGACGGCGAAGATGACGAAGGCCGCGAAAGGGATCCGGATAGTCCTCGTGCAGAAAGGCAGAAGTATGACATCGCCGCGAATCTGCGGCTACAGCCGCGAAAGCCGCGGACGGCGGTGAACAATGCCCCTCCGTCGGATGATTGATGCGCTATCGGTCGCTTCGCCTGTCCGATATCGAACCGGAACCGATCCCGTGCTCTATAGTGCCGGCGAAAATGGGGTGGACGACGGCGGATCACCGCCCTTGCATTTAGCGTTCAGATTGGATGACCTCGCGAATCCCCGGAACCGGCCAGTCGGCGGTGATCTGCCGCGCTTCCTCACCGCGCGGCGACGCCCGGCCGAGCCAGTGATGCCATGACAGGTGACTTTCCTGTCCCTGTTCACCAGGGTGCTCGAGTCCCGCGGATCGCTCTCAACCTGCATGGTTAAGCACGGCGATATACGCTGAGCTTGTAGAGCTTGGCAACGCCTTGAACCGCCTGCCCGGACCTTGTGTCGTTCCTGTACTCAGCCGTCAGTGTCCAAGTGCCACCGATTCCTGCAATGACCTCAGCGGCGTCCTTCGGATCGATGATCAATACGGTCGCTGCTGCCTTATCCGCCTTGCTCATGGCCGGAATATAGTTGTAGACAAACGTCATCGCGGCCTGGCGCTTGACGGGATAATAAGCCTGGTAGTCGCAGACCACGTAGTCGGCGGGAGTGACCTGTGCCGTGCAGAAGGCTTGTACCGGGGCGTAGTCTCGCTGACGCCACTCCCATACGGTGACGGCCATCCGTAGGGGCCATGCGGCCGCGGCGAGCAGCGCAAATGCAACCGTCGCGTGCGACAACCACTGGCGTGAACGCGGCGTGGCGCATTCCCGTTCCCACGCCGCCATAACACACACTGCCATCGGCGCCAGTTTCATCCATGCGTAGTAGATGGGAAACTTTCCGGCAAAGCCGACGAACGCGGGCACGCCAAGCCCGAGGACGAGGCCCACGACCGCGGGCTCGCGCAGCTTCAGGCCGGCCAGCCCCATATGTCGCAGCCGAAGAATCAGAAAGACGATCAGTGCGGCAGCCAGCACGTGTGCGCTCGCGTCCTCCGTGACTCCGGCAATCGCCTCTGCGATCCGCGTCGTGATACCGCCGCCGCTATGGGACGCGCCAGTTACGGCACCCCAGAACCGTGGCCAGAGCCCTTTCGACTGGAGAAACGCAAACCATCCGCCAAGGCCAAGCACGCACCCGGCGCCGACCAGCGCAACTCTAAAGAAATACCTTCTGTTGGCGAGAAACCCGACGATTCCCAGGAACGCGACATAAGGCAACGCTTGGAGCGCGGCCAGCGGGATCAATACAGATGCGACGAGCATACGCAGCGGTGACAGCCGGTCCCGATCTGCGACGGCGATCGAGAAAATGATGGCAATCAGGACAAATGCGATCATGTCCGGACGTCCGCTGCGGAAGCAGAACGCCATTCCGACCGTGCCGAACAGCAAAGCGGTCGTCCCGAGGCGCGCTCCTATCGATCTCACGATTCCCGACCGATAGAGCGATTGCCAAAGGACGGCCGCCGCGAGCAGCACGAATGCATAGTTCAGGGAGCGGACCGCCGTCGGGCTCCAGCCGAAGATCCGTACCCAGCCGGCCAGCGCGAGCGGGTGCAGCGGGACATTGGAACAGAAGAACTCATCGCGTGACTGAAATGGCCACGCTGTGGACGTCCACCCTCGGCCTGTCGCCAGATTGATGCCGGGGTCGGAATAAGAGACCTCATCCTGCCAAACGGACGGGCTGCGGTCGGCGGTCAGCAGATTTACGGCCAGCCAAACAACGGCCAGAAGCAGAAACCAATTCCATCCGGGCCTGGAGTCAGGAGGGGCAGGCTTCTCGACGTCAGTTTCGGCGACGCTAATCTCGGCGGCTTGCGGCATTGTTTCCCTCGTTACCGGCAGATGGACAAGCGACTCTGGATCCAGAGGGTACTGGCCGTGCGTCACCGAGGACTTTCTCCCAGACTTCTCGCAACGTCTCTGCCGATCGCTCGGCCTTCCCGGACTGCGTAGTTTGTTCCCCGGTCTTCCGGGTACACCTGCGCCATTGTTGCGATGTGGAAGCCCGACAAGGGTGTGCCGGCCGGGGGAATCATGGCGCCATAGTGCCGTTCGACGATCGGCTGTGCATATCGGGCTCGCCACACGTGATGTTCCTTCACCCAACTTTTGTCGAACTTAGGAAACATCCGCTTCAGATGGGGCAGGCTGAAGGCGAGCACGTCGGCATCACGCATGCGGTAAAGCTCTGCATCCTCGGGCAAATACTTCGAAAGATAGACAATGTGTCGCCCCCCGTAGCTCGCCGCTGGCTCGAAGTTGGTGTGCTCGATCACGCCGACGTAAGGGAATTGGGGGTCGTTCACATTCAGCCAGTAGGTGTCTGACAGACTTCTGTCCAAGCCGAGCACCAGGCAGATATTCGCGAGATAGCGGATCTTCCCGAGGCTCGCGGAGAAGGCCTCAGCGACATGACCTTTCAACAAGTCGGCAATAATGGGCAGCGCCGGCGTCGCGATGACCGCGCGGGCGGGAAACACTCGATCGCCCGCAACGACGCCGGTTACAGCGCCGCCTGCGGAAGTGATTCCGGTGACTCGGGCATTACACTCGACATGCCCACCAAGTTGGATGATGCGTTCGGCCATCCGATCGGCAAGTGCAGCGAACCCGCCCCGGTAGTAAGCCAGCACTTCGCCCCCCCCTTTGCCTCTGCTGCCCCCCCGCAGCTTGAGCTTGTTCCAAAACCATACTGCGGAAATCTCGTCGGCCACCGATCCGAACTTCCCCTTGAGCAGCGGTTCCCAAACCACCTCGTAAACCTTCGGTCCGGCCAACTGAATAAGCCATTCAGCAGCGGTAACGCCTTCGAGTTGCCGCCAGTCTTTCACTTTCCTCGCCTTGAGAACGAGCAAGCCGAGGCGAATTCGATCGATCATTGCGAGCGGCTTGAACTTTAGAACGTCCAGAGGACGACTGAGGCGAAAAGTCGTGTTTGCGAAGTAGAGCCCTGTTCTCGTCGGGCGATGGATGACCTGATCGGTGACGCCCAGTTCGTTAACCAGATCGATGATGTGTGCGTCATTCGTGAACCAGTGATGGTAGAACTTCTCGACGCGCTGCCCATTGACGTCAAACGTGCCGGCAAGTCCCGCGGGAGTGCTGTCGGCCTCCAGCACAGTGACGGGAATTCCAGATTTGGCCAATTCCAATGCTGCGGAAAGTCCGGAAAACCCCCCGCCGATTACAACTACCGGATCACCTGATCCGCGGTCGATAGAGTTCATAAGGTCATCTCAGATGTATTGGGTGATTACGTCTCGGCAGCGAATGCTTTCTAGCCCAACCTGCTCACCATCGATCAGCTCTGGCGCGTGTCGATCGCATGTTCCTGACGCGAGGCCACGGTAGCCTGCCGCGACGTGTTGGCGTGGCTATCGGGGTCGAAACCAAGCCTCTCGCCGACCAGAAACAGCGGCCGGCGTTTGACTTCGCGATACACTCGCCCGAGATACTCGCCGATGATGCCCACCGACAGAAGTTGGACACCACTGAAGAAGAGCACCGCAATGAACAGCAGCGTCCATCCGCTGACCCATACGTTGGTGAATAGCCTCAGGATCAATGCGTAGAGAATGCCGAAAGCTGCAAGCACGGCCGCAGCAAAGCCTATCCCTGTCGAAACGCGCAAGGGTGTTAGTGAAAACGACAGCAGGCCATCGGTCGCGAAACGCACCATCTTCAGGATTGGGTATTTGCTTTCGCCTGCGAAGCGCGGTTCCCGCCGGTATGGGACGGCGACCTGGCGAAATCCCACCCAACTGACCATTCCGCGAACGAAGCGATCTCGCTCCGGCATCGACAATAGCGCATCGACAACGCGACGACTCATGAGCCTGAAATCCCCCGTATCGACCGGTATCGACACGTCAGACATGCGGTTAATCAGACGGTAGAAGAGTTTCGCAGTAAATCGCTTAAATGCGGTTTCGCCTGGTCGGTCGGTTCGCTGGCCATAGGCGACATCCACACCGGTACGCCAAAGGCGCACCATCTCGACGATGACCTCGGGAGGATCCTGTAGATCCGCGTCAATGAGAATAACCGCCTCCCCGCGCGCGTTGGATACCCCCGCCGTAACCGCGACCTGGTGGCCAAAGTTTCGCGAAAGTGCCACGACCCTCACATTCGAGTCCGCCAACTGCATCTCGCGCAGGATCTCGAGAGTCGTGTCGCGGCTGCCGTCGTCCACGTAGATGATCTCGAACGCATGTCCGATCTCGCTTAACGTGCTGGACAGGCGTTGGTGAGTGACACGAATGACGTCTTTTTCGTTGAAGCACGGAACGACGACAGAGATAGGCTGCTCAGTTGAGGTTGATCGGTTCTGGGTGTCGAGATGTTCTTCCGTGGCCATATCTGCTCGATTCAAACAACCCTTGGGGAACGGATGGGAAACACCACCGCCGAAGAATCATCGTCCTGTTGATTTTACGATGCCAAGCTCGTCGCCAATGGAGAGAACCGCGGTGGACGCCCACCTCCGCAAAACATGCTCCCTCTGGCACTGACTGCGCGAGTGTACCGTGCGGTAGAAAGGCGCACAATCGACAGGACTGGGCGCTGATCGGATGTGAATGACTGCCGCGCCTTTCGCGTCAAGTGCCGCGACCGGACACGCTTCAGCCGATGTCGTTCTCTAACGCGACCAATGTCGCTTTCAGTCTTCGATGATGTGACGGTTCCCCGCATTGACCGTTCCAGGTGATGACCGCGACCAGGCCACGGTCGGGGTCGGCGAAGGCGCAGGTGCTCTGCGCGCCGCCATGGCCGAAAGCGCGGGGGCCGGCGCTGGTGCCGTAGCCGTAAGGGACGGTGTCGGGGCCGTATCGGGACGAATTGGTATTGAACCCCAGGCTCCAGTCCATCGTGCTGCGGAACGTGTGATCGAACAGGCCGACCCGGTGTGGCGTGATGAGCTTTTCGAGCGACGCAGGCTGAAGAATGGCGGACGACAGAAGCCCTTCGTAGAACCGGCCGAGCTGCCAGGCCGGGCCGCGTCCGCCGCCGCTGGGACGACAGTTGGCAGCGGCGACCTCCGTATCGAGCCCCGCCGGCTCCATCGGCTTCTTGTAGGTGTTCATCATCACGCCGATTCGATCGCCGTAGTCACGGTAACGCTCCGGCGGCATTGCCAGCCAGGTGTCGGTCATGCGCAGGGGAAGAAAGATCTCGTCGCGACAGTAGTCGGAATAGGTTCTGCGACCGGGGTCCAGGCGCTGCACCACCTCGGCCAGGATGAACCAGCTTGCAAACGGGCTGTAGCCGGCTTTCTCGCCGACGATCCAGCCGGGCTCGATCTGGGCGGCACAGATCGTCGCGACGATCTGATCCCAAGGCGTTTCCGGCCAGCCGAGCTCAATAAAGCGAAGCCCTGCCGTGTGGGTCAGAAGGTGTGTGAGGGTGATGCGGTCTTTGCCGTGGGCGGCAAACTCGGGGATGAACTTGACGACGGGGTCGTCAAAGTCGAGCAACGCTTTCTCGCGAAGCTGGGCCAGCGCGACCGCCGCGAACGGCTTACTGGCCGACAGCCAGAGCATGAGGGTATCCCGCGTCATCGGCACAGGTGCGGCATCGCCGATTGCCGGCCGGGCCAGACCGAGTGCGAAGTCGGCGATCGGTTTCGCATCGATCGAGACATAGACCTGCGCACCGATGTGATGACCGGTCGCGGCCCATTCGTCGATGACGGCCGTCGTGCGGGGGAGGGATTGCGGGTCGTTCGGGTCGGTCGGCATGGACGTAAGCGATTTGAGTAGCTACGGAAATTCAGGGGCGAATCGACACTCCAGCCAGGACATCACGACCAAGAGTGCACCTGCGGTGCGACCGCTAAACGATCGGCACGGACATGGTTGCGTCAGGTATAGCCCGGTTCCGGCAGCGATTCGAGAATGCGGCGATAACTGAGCTTGCGCCAGTCGGGCGCATTCCCCGAGGTGATGTCGGGAAAGAACTCTTCCAGGTTCTCGCGCGTCACGCCCCACAGGCCGAACTGCTTCACGCCCGGCGTATCAACGACCGCCCCGCCGATGGTGAGCGGATACCGCCGGGCGGACGTCGTGGTATGCCGGCCCTTATCGGTGTACCGGCTGACGATGCCGACACGAAGATCGAGCGTGGGTTCGATCGCGCGGATCAGGCTGCTTTTGCCTACGCCGCTGTGCCCTGCCAGCACGGTGATGCGGTTGGCCAGCAGGTCGCGCATCTCTTCCAGGCCGATCGCGGCATCCACGCTGGTCCGGCAGATGCCGACGTCCATCGTGGCGTAGTGGGCGAGCACTTCGTTGGCCTCGGCCAGGTCATCGGGAACCTTGCCGTCGTCTTCGGGCTTTGCCAAGTCGACCTTGTTCAGGCAAACGATCGGCTTCAGGCCCCCCGCCTTGGCGGCGATCAGCATACGGTCGATCAACCCCCACTTCACGTAAGGCTGGCGGATGCTGGCGACGATCAGTACTTGGTCGGCGTTGGCGATGATGGGATGCTGCGTCGTCCCTTTGAAACTGTCGGCGCGGGTCAGCATCGACTTGCGCGGCATGATCTGTTCGACCACACCTTCCGGTTGCAGGTCGGCTGTCGCGGGGCCACCTTCGACCAACGGCGCACCGCGCTCGGTCTCGATTCGGAAACGAACAAAGTCCCCCACCACGACGAATGTATTCGTGGTGCGAGTGAGCGTTCGCCGAATGACGCAAAGGTAGGTTTTGCCCTGATAAGCAACTTCGCTGAACAGCGAGAACACCTGGATGACTTCCCCGATAGGCAAGGTTTCGAAATCGATGCCCGATTGTTCTTCTCGCAGCGCGGCGGTTTTCACCATCCTGTCGTGCTGCTGCGTCTTGTTGCGTTCGCTGAAGGTTTCGTTCTGTTCGACGCGGTCTTCGTCAAAATCGCCGGTCAGATACCGACTGGTGAAGTCCTTCTCGCGAGATGCTTTCTTCGGCTTTCCTCGCATAAGTGCTTAATGGGCGGAGAGGTGCGTCATGGTTAGGGTCGTTCCTGAGACCGATGATAGCCGAGGCATTACTGGAGGGGTGAGTGAATCGCGGTTATAATCGGCAGTCGACGTTCGCGTGGCTTTGATTCGTAGCTGGCTCATCATGAAGTTGCTCGAACCCAGAATCAAACGTTGGACTCGAGACGAATACTACCAGATGGCCGATCTGGGGTGGTTCCGGGGTAAGCGTGCGCTGTTGCTGAGTGGGGAGATCTACGAGATGGCAGGCCAAGGCAATTGGCATAGCGTGGCGATCAGCTTGGTGGACATCGCGTTGCGTCCAGTGTTCACAGTGGACAAGTACTGGATTCGCCCGCAGATGCCTCTCGACTTGGAAGACGGCACATCCGAGCCCGAACCCGATATCGCCGTTGTCCTCGGAACGCCCAACGACTATTCGCAGCACCCTTCGACCGCACGACTGATCGTGGAAATCGCCGATTCGTCCCTTTACCTCGATCGGCGGAAAGCGGCGTACTATGCGGCTGCTGATGTGCCAGAGTATTGGATTCTAAATCTGCGAGAACGCGCTTTAGAGGTTCACCGGACGCCGCAATGGAACTCGACGAGCCATTGGGATCGCGACACCCCGCCGGACGCGAGCTATACCGATAGACAGATACTGTCACCGGATGACGTGATTTCGCCGGTCGCCATGCCGACCGCCACGATCGTCTTGAACGAACTTTTCCCTGCCCGACCGAAGGGCGATACATTCTGACGTTTTGCGTAGCTTGACCGGGTCCATTTGTTTGCGAGGCCGACTCATCGGGTCAGCCTCACTGGAGATTCCCTTGAGCGTTCCGCTCACCGTGCTTGAAGACAGTCTTCTCGATGAATACGAGAAGAAAGAAAAATGCGGCGTCTTCGGCATCTGGGGCCCGAAGGAAGCGGCGCAGATCACCTACACCGGGCTGTTCGCGCAGCAGCACCGAGGTCAGGAATCCGCCGGCATTGCCGTCACCGATGGCAAGGATTTGAATGGCCATACAGGCATGGGCCTAGTCAGCCAGGTGTTCACGCCGCGCATGCTGCGGGAAGAACTCGCCGGCACCGGCGCGATCGGGCACGTGCGCTACAGCACCACCGGTAGCAGCAAGCTCGCCAACGCGCAGCCGCTGCTGAGAGAGTTCTCCCTCGGCCCGGTCGCCGTGGCGCACAACGGCAACCTCATCAATGCTCAACTGCTGCGCAAGGAATATGAAGCCCACGGGCACATCTTCCAGAGCACGACCGACACCGAGATCATCGTCCACCTGCTGGCCAAGCCGAGCCATGCCAGCAAGGCCGATCCGCTGATCCACGTTCTAAAGCATCTGCAGGGTGCGTTCAGCCTGCTGTTCCTCTTCCCCGACCGCATCGAGGCCTGCCGCGACCCGTACGGCATCCGTCCGCTGGCCCTCGGCCGCACAAGGGAAGGCCACTGGTGTGTCGCAAGTGAGACGTGCGCCTTCGACGCGATCGACGCAGAGTACGTCCGCGATATCGAGCCTGCGGAGATCGTCCGCATCGACGACAGCGGCGTCAGCACCCGCAAATACGATGTGCCCGCGCCCGAACTGGCCCAGTGCATGTTCGAGCACGTCTACTTCAGCAACCCCGCGAGCAAGATCTTCGGGCAGAACGTGCACATCACCCGCGAGGCGATGGGCCGCCAACTCGCCCGCGAAGCACCGGTGAAGGCCGACTTCGTCATGCCGATGCCCGACAGCGGCCGGTCGGCGGCGCTGGGTTTCTCGAAGGAAAGCAAGATCGACTTTGAAGAAGGCATCGTCCCCAACCGCTTCGTCGGCCGAACATTCATCCTCCCCGGCCAGGCCGCGCGCGATAAAGCCGTCGCGGTGAAGCTGAATATCATTCCAGACGTGGTGCGCGACAAGCGCGTGGTAATCGTGGAAGACTCGGTCGTCCGCGGGACGACGACGCGCTCCAAGATGCGCGCCATTCGCCGGGCCGGCGCGAAAGAGATCCACCTTCGCGTCAGTTGCCCGCCGATCCGCCATCCCTGTTTCTACGGCATCGACTTCCCCACCAACCAGGAACTGATCGCCTACAACCGCACCGTGCAGGAAGTCGCCGACTTCCTGGAGGTCGACAGCCTGGCGTACCTGTCGCTCGAAGGCATGGCCGCGTGCATGCGCGGCCAGCCGAAGGACTACTGCTCGGCTTGCTGGAGCGGGCACTACAAGATCCCGATCGACCAGCCGCAGAGCAAGTTCTACTTCGAGCGGGATCAGCTGAAGATGTTCTAGCGGATCGTGCCGATCCGCGGCTCAGTTTGGGTGGCATGTGCAAGCGTACTCGCTTGCCCGTGGCGGATGCTGTCGGACTTCCCCTCGGGCAACGGTTTCGTCTTTTGTGACATGCCCACTCCGAGAGATGGGCTTCAAGTTCCGCGAGACACTCTCGCGTGGGCATGTGCTCTGCGGCCGAAATCAACCTACACACGCCCACGCGGGAGGACCATCAGTCTTCAAGTGTCATGGCCCGGCGTGGGCATGGCACGCGACTATTGTCAGCCCACAATCACATCCGCCTCGATCTCAATCTGCGCGTCGCCGTCGATCAGCTTTGCCACTTCCAGGATGCTTGTCGCCGGGCGGATTTCGCCGAAGACTTCGCCGTGTACGCGGGCGACTTCCTCCCACTTGCTGACATCCGTCACGAACATGCGCGTGCGGATGACCTGTTCCATCTTGCCGCCGAGGGCTTCGATTGCGGCGCGGATGATCATCAGGCTGCGGCGGGTCTGGTCGCCGAGGCTCTTGGAATAGGAGCCATCGGCGCTGACGCCGACCGTGCCGGTGACGGCGATGAAGTTGCCGCTGCGGACGGCGCGGGAATAGCCCATGATCGGCTCCCACTTGCTGCCGCTGCTGGCGGTCTGACGGCCGAAACGGTCGGTGACGGAAATACGGATATCGCTGCTCATGTGTCGCTCCAATTCGTAAGGGGTCGGGAGTTTAGCGGCCGGTGTGATGCGTTGAAAGCTGCCCTACAATGCCGGCCATGGAAATCCCGTCGCTGCTGCTGGTCTTAAATCTTGCGAGCACCTGGTACATGGTCGGGCTGATCTGGTTCGTGCAGGTTGTTCACTACGCGCAGTTTCCACAGGTGGGCGCCGATCGGTTCTGCGACTACCACCGCCGGCATACTCGCTTCACCACGCTCGCCGTCGGACCGGCGATGCTGGTGGAGATGTCGACGGCCGTCCTGCTGCTGGTTCGGCCACATGCGGCGCTACCAACGTGGGCCGCGTGGACTGGTGTCGGCCTGGCCGCCCTGCTCTGGCTTTCGACGGCGTTCCTGCAGGTGCCCAAGCACGACATCCTGTCTCGCGGCTTTGACGCATCCGCCTGCCAAACACTGGTACGGACCAATTGGCTGCGAACCGCGATGTGGACGGCCCGAGGCGTACTGATGGCGTGGGTGGTACTGCAAGCGCTTGGTGTCAACGCCGGTCACGCTTGATGGCGGAACTGCCGCCGTAAACGCAACCAGGCCTCGGCTGCTTCCTCGTCCTGCGTCAGGCAGGTTCAGACTCCCGCGATGGGGTCTGCGGCTCCGATTTCCGCTGCCAGTCGGCTCAGGGCGGCCTTCAGGGCTGCGACCTCGCTTTCAAGTGCGGCGACGCGATTCACCAGCTCGGCATCCGCCGAACTGCTGGCGGGCATATCGGCGGAGGATCGCGCCGTTTCGGCGGCGACGATCGCGCCCGCGGCGACGGCCATTGCATCAATCGGGTGGGCATCGGGGCACAACAGTTGGGCGTACTTTTCTGCACGCGTACCCGGTGCCGGCGGCAGCCGGCGCACCAGCGGCTCGGCCCGCTCCATCAGCGACCGCAGGAATCCCTCCGTCGAAGGGAGCGATTCGAATGGCTGCATTCGCGACGCTCGGCTCCGCAGTTCCCCCGCCGACTGCGGACCGCGCATCAGCAGCTCGGCGAGCAGCGCCAACTCCGCCGGCCGGCAGTCGAGCTTCTCGGCGGCGGTGTGTTTGTACTTCGACACCCGCGCCCCGGATTGCTCCACGACCACCACCAGTCCCTTCTGTCGCAATCCTTCGGTCGCGGCGTAGGCTTGGTCGTCGTCCATCTCGAGCACGGGAAAGCGGTTGTTCTTCTGGTTCGATCCGTTCACGATCGCATTGAGCGTGAGCGGGTACTGGTCCGGCGTGGTCATCTGCTTTTCGATGAGCACGCCGAGCACACGGCATTCATCAGGGAGGAGCGGTTGCATGACGCCAAGTGTAACGTCGCGACCAGTGGCGCAGCACGGCGCTTTCATTTCCCTTGAAACCCGATTCTTATCCGGCCGTTAGCGATAAGTTTGGATATACTTTAGTTGTCGTTTTGTGACCGGTCATGCGGGCAACGAGAAAGGCTTCCACGGATGGAACTGCGTCAAAAGCTCGCCATTCTCGCCGATGCCGCCAAGTACGATGCCTCGTGCGCCAGCTCCGGATCGCGTCGGCGGAACGACGGCACGCAACTGGGCGACACGACGAAAATCGGCATCTGCCACAGCTACACGCCGGATGGCCGGTGTGTTTCGCTGCTCAAGATCCTGCTGACCAACTACTGCATTTACGACTGCCAGTTCTGTGTCAATCGCGTAACCAGCGACACGCCACGGGCGCGGTTTACGCCGGCCGAGGTCGCACACCTCACAATCGAGTTCTACAAGCGCAACTACATCGAAGGGCTATTCCTCAGCAGCGGGATCATTCGGTCGGTCGACTACACGATGGAGCAGTTGATCGAGGTCGCCCGGTTGCTTCGATACCAGGAGAACTTCAACGGCTACATCCATCTCAAGACCGTTCCCGGGGCCTCGCCGGAGTTGATTGAGCGGGCCGGCCTGGTCGCCGATCGACTGAGCGCTAATGTGGAACTGCCCACGCAGGAAGATCTTGATCGACTCGCGCCGGAAAAATCGCGACAGCAGATCGAGAAGACGATGCAGGAGATGGCCGGGCAGATTCTTGCGTCCGGCGAAGAGGTGCGAAAACACAAGAGCGCACCGAAGTTCGCCCCCGCCGGACAGAGCACGCAGATGATCGTCGGCGCGACGGCCAGCACCGACGGGCAGATCCTGCAGACCGCCGACGCCCTTTACAGGCGGCACCGCCTGCGGCGGGTGTATTACTCGGCGTACAGTCCGATCCCTCACGGCGACGACCGCCTGCCCCCGGAACCGCCGCCGCTCATCCGCGAACACCGGCTGTACCAGTCCGACTGGCTAATTCGGTTTTACGGGTTCGGCGTCAATGAACTCACGACGGCCGCCGAACCGAATCTGTCGCTGGAGATGGACCCCAAGCTGTCGTGGGCGCTGCGGAATCGTGATCGATTTCCGGTGGACCTGAACAAGGCGCCGCGCGAATTGCTACTTCGCATTCCGGGGCTCGGCGTGCGGAATGTCGATCGAATTATCCAGATTCGCCGGCACCAGAGCATCCGTCTGGACGACCTGGCGAAGCTGCGAGCGCCGATGCGGCGGATTCGGGCGTTCGTCATCACCGCCGACCACAATCCCGAGGCGCTGCGAATCGATCGGGACGACCTGGCTCATCGCGTGGTAACGCCGCACGTGCAGCTGGAGTTGTTCGCGGCGGCCGGGTCGGCGCGGACCGGAGAAGTGTGACAACCGAGTGTTTCGGAGGGGATTCGATGTACCAGCTCACGACCGACCGAGACTTCGACCGCTGGCGCGACCTAGCCCGGCAGATGCTCGCTGGTCAGATCTCGCCACCCCAGATTCTCTGGCTCGATCGTGAGGATGAGCCGTCGCTGCTGTCGAACACCGCGCTCACCCCACCGGTTTCGTCGCAGCCGGCTGCACAGACCCGGGTGCCACGCGAGTACCTCGACCTGGCGAGCAAGGTCGCCTGTCATCGCGACCCCGATCGCTGGAACCTGCTCTATCGAACACTCTGGCGTCTGACGCACGGCGAGCCGGAACTGCTGGAGCGGGTGACCGACGACGACGTTTATCAACTGGGCGCGATGGAGCGCGACGTCCGCCGCGACCGCCATAAGATGACCGCTTTCGTGCGCTTCCGACAGGTGCCGGCCGAATCGGGCGAAGAACATTTCGTCGCCTGGCACCGGCCGGACCACTACATCGTTCGCCTGACGGCACCGTTCTTCCGCGGCCGGTTCGCGGCGATGCGGTGGACGATCCTGACGCCAGATGATTCGGTCGCGTGGGACGGGCACACGCTGCATTTCGGTCCCGGCGTGCCGCAGTCGCAGGCACCGCAAGCGGACGAGCTAGAGTCCCTCTGGCGGACCTATTACGCGAACATTTTCAACCCCGCCAGAATCAAGATCGCCGCGATGAAGAAAGAGCTGCCCGTCCGGCATTGGTCCACGCTTCCGGAGACGCAGCTCATTCCCGATCTGCTCGCCGAAGCACCAAGAAGGGTTGAGGAAATGACCAGAAAATCGAGAGAAAACGCCCGGCCGGGCAGCGGCCCCCGCAGCAGCGGATCGGCAAGGCCTGGAGACGCTGCTGCCGGAGATCTGTACAGTGCATCAACGTCGCCGGAGACGTACGCGAGTGGCCTCCCCGCTGGCAAGGCCGCCACGTTTCCCTGGACGGCCGAGCCGTTCATTCCCCAGTCGCGCAGCCTGAAGGTGCTCGCCGAAGCGTCCAAGAACTGTCGCGGCTGCGACCTGTGCGATATCGGCTCACAAGTCGTCTTTGGCGAAGGACCGCACGACGCGATGGTCATGTTCGTCGGCGAACAGCCCGGCGATCAGGAAGACCGCCAGGGCCGGCCGTTCGTCGGGCCGGCCGGGCAATTGCTGGACGAGGTGCTTCAGCAGGTCGGCATCATCCGCGACGAGTGCTACGTGACCAACTCGGTCAAGCACTTCAAGTTCGAGCCACGCGGCACGCGGCGAATTCACGCTAAGCCGAGCAGCCGTGAAGTTTCGGCATGTCAGCCGTGGCTGGTACGTGAGATCGAGGTGGTGCGGCCGCAGATTCTCGTTTGCCTCGGATCGACGGCGGCGCAGACATTGCTCGGTCGCGACTTCCGTGTCACCCAGCGGCGCGGAGACGTAATGAAGACCGAATGGTCGCCGTGGACGATGGCGACCATCCATCCTTCGGCATTGCTTCGCATCCCCGACGAGGCACTTCGGGCCAAGTCACGCGGAGAGTTTGAGGCGGATCTGGCGAAGGTGGCCGAGCAGATTGCGAAACTGAAAGCCGGATGAGTGTCCGTCTCCGACTCTTGTCACCTCTACCCCGTACTCGGGGCAGAGGGCGTCACGCCAGGATCGGCGTGATCAGCTCGCCATGAACGTCCGTCAGCCGCATGTCGCGGCCGCCCCAGCGGTAGGTGACCTTTTTGTGGTCGAGGCCCAGGAGGTGCAGCATGGTCGCGTGCAGGTCGTGGATCTGGCACTTGCCGTCGACGGCTTTGTAGCCGTAGTCGTCGGTCGCGCCGTAGACGGTGCCGCCTTTGACGCCGCCGCCGGCCATCCAGACGCTGAACCCGAACGGGTTGTGGTCGCGGCCGTCGGCACCCTGCGCGAAAGGCGTGCGCCCGAACTCGCCGGCGAAGACCACCAGCGTGCTGGAGAGCAGACCCCGGCTCTTGAGATCCTTCAGCAGGCCGGCGATCGGTTGATCCACCGCGGCCGAATTCTGCTCGTGCCCCTTTTTGAGCTCCTTGTGCTGGTCCCAGCGGTCATTGCCGGTGTTGGGGACGGTCAGCTCAATGAACCTCACGCCCCGCTCGATCAACCGACGGGCGATCAGGCATTCGAGGCCGAACGTCCGGGTTTTGTCGTAGGTCGCGTCCAGACCGTAGAGCGTCTTGGTCGCCGCCGACTCGCCCGTCAGGTCCATTAGTTCAGGCACCGCCGACTGCATGCGGAACGCCAGCTCGTAGTTGGCGATCGCCGACTCCAGTGCGTCCTGCTTGCCCATGCGTTGTGCCGCGCCGGCGTCAAGTTTGTTCATCAGCGCGAGCTTGCCGCGCTGAAGCTCGGGCCGGGCCTCCAGCGGCGTGACGTTCGCCACCGGCTGTTTGGCCGGCTTGAAAACCGATCCCTGGTACGATGCCGGCAGGAAGCCGCTGTTGAAGTTGTCGAGCCCGCCCGGCGGAATCAGCCCGCCATTGAGGACGACGAACCCCGGCAGGTTCTGGCACTCGCTGCCCAGACCGTAGGTGAACCAGGCTCCCATGCTCGGCCGGCCCTGCAGGCCGGAGCCGGTATGCAGAAAGTAATTGGCGTTGGTGTGCTCGGAGAACGCCGAGGTCATCGACCGCACGACGGCGATATCGTCCATCAACTCGCGGACATGCGGAAAGAGGTCCGACACCGGCGTGCCGCACGTTCCACCGGGTTTGAACGCCCAGGGCGAGCCGAGCGTGTTGCCGTTGTTGGCGAACTGCGTCGGCTCCATCTTCATCTTGAAGGGCTGGCCGTGGTCGCGGGTCAGCATGGGCTTGGGGTCGAAGGTATCGACCTGCGAGGGACCGCCGTCCATGTAAAGGAAGATGACGTTGCGGCATTTGGCCGGGAAGTGCGAAGCCCGCGCCGCCATCGGGCTGCCGCCGGGCGTTGGCACGGTATCGGCGGCAAAGGCGCGGTCGTTCAGCAGCGCCGACAGCGCCACCGCGCCGAACCCGCTGGCGCAGTTGCGAAGCATGTCACGGCGGGAAAGTGCGGGAGCGACGAAGCGTTGGCAGTGGTGTGTCATTGGACGGTGCCTTGAGCAATTTTGACGTTCCTATGGCTCGTCACGGGAAACGTCTTCGATGTTCCGAACGACTCCTGGGACCGCCGAGCGCTTGCTCGGCACGAACACCAAACAGATTCAAAGAGCCGAGCAGGCGCTCGGCGGTCCCAGGAATACCCGACTGTCTCCAGGGGTACTCCGAAGGACCCGGTGTCACGGTACGTAAATGAACTCCTTCACGTTCATCAGTACATGCGCCAGATCGGCCCAGGTACGAATGTCGTTCGCGCGCTTCTCCTGATCGATTCCCAGTTCTGCCGCCTGCTGCTGAAGGAACGCATTGGCATCGGCGACTTCCGTCGGAGACGGCGGGCGCGCGAACGCCATTCGGTACATCCGGTCAATTCGCTGGTCGGCGGTGGCAAGCTTCTCGTCGGCAAGTACGGCCTTGGCCCAGAGCGTGGCCTGTTCGACGACGAACGGATCATTCATCAGGATCAGTGCCTGAGCCGGCACGTTCGACGCGCTGCGCTTGCCCATCGCGTTAAACGGGATGGGCATGTCGAACGCCAGCATCATTGGCGGGAGGAAGTTTCGGCGGATGGCGGTGTAGATGCTCCGGCGGCCGGCACCGTCCATCGGGCCGCTCCTGCCGGGGCGGCCACGGCCTTCCATGAAGTCGGTCAGGTAGACGTCGACACTCGGCCCGAACAGTTTCGGGTCGAGCCGGCCGGAGATCGCAAGCATCTGGTCGCGAATCGCCTCGCCTTCCAGTCGCTGGAGATTCGATCGGTGCAGCAGAAGGTTTTGCGGGTCGGCAGTCGTCGCGACTCCTGTCTCACGGCTGCTCATCTGCCAGGTGCGTGTCAGGATGAGCCGGCGGATCAGCCGCTTGGTTGACCAGCCGTCTTTCACAAACTCGGCGGCGAGGTGGTCGAGCAGCTCCGGGTGCGTCGGCCGATCCCCGAGCTGACCGAAGTTGTCGGTGCTCGCCACAATGCCCCGGCCGAAGAGGTGATGCCAGACGCGGTTAACCATCACCCGACTGGTGAGCGGGTTATCGCCGCTGGCGATTTTCTGCGCCAGTTGCAGCCGGCCGGAGCCGCGATCGATCTTCATCGGCGCCGGGCCGTCGAGCGCTTCGAGAAACCGCCGAGGGATGACGTCGCCGGGCGTCTTGTGCAGGCCGCGGATCAGCAGGCGCTCGTCGAAGCCGGTGCCGTCGAGCATCGCCATCGCGGTGGCGGACAGTTTGAACTGAGAGCGGATCGGCTGACGGTTCTTGGCGTGGTCGGCGAGGATTGCCGACACGCGTTCTTTCGCGGCGTCGTCGTAGCCGAGAAGTGCGGGCTTCTGCCAGAGCCAGTCGGCGAGTGCGGCGTGGGCTGGTGCGGGTCCGGTCGCCTTGGCGATGACGTGCCATGCTTGCGTCAATTGGGCTGCCATGGCCCCTGCGACGCCGTCCACGCTGGTCACACGGTCGCCGATGGCGCGGGCGACCGATCCGCCCAGCGTCGGCAGTACTTCTGCCGTATCCCCGAGCTTAACGAACCGGATGTCCAGCGACGACTGACCGGCGGCCTCGAACTCGATATGGGCCCGCTGACCGATGTAGCCGCTCAGATCGACGGCTTTGATTTGCCAATCCGGGGCCTTGATTTGCTGGTTCGAAACGCCGTGCAACGGACCGCGGACCATCCGGTGGGAATCGATGCAAATGAACGCCTTGCCGTTGCCGCGGACGAGCATGCTCAGCTTCGGCTTGGTGATCAGGAACGTCGGCGTGCGGATCAAGCCGGGCAAATCGGCGCCGGTGGCGTTGGTCCCGGCGGCGTCACTGCTGGCGGTCGCGCCGTCAAAGACTTTTGCGACCGGCGCGTCAGCGGCACCAATCCGGAAATCCGCGGACGAAGGTGGCTGGGTACCGAACGCAAAACCGTCGGCGATCCATTGCCCCGGCGCAACCGCGCCGTAGTCAACAACCGTGATGGCGGCCTGCCCGGCCGCCGGCGTCGCCAGTTCGGCGAGCGCCTTGGATACCTGTTCTGTCGTCGCCGGCGGATTCAGCCGGGCGATTGATGCCAGCACGAACAGCGGGTGTGCCGCCGTCTTGGCCCTCTGCAGTTCTCCTCGCCACGTAGCAACGATCCTCGGGTTGAGATCGGCCGGCGGCTTTGCATTGGCATCGCGAAGCTGGGCGACCGCGGCCGCGAGATACGCGTTCAGTCGGTCGGCGGTCGGCTGCGTGGCGCGCGCCAACTCGGCTCGCAGCTTCGCCCGGGTCTGGCTATCAATCTCGGCCAGCTTCCCCACAACGCCGCGGTTGAAGGTGTCATTCTCGAACGCCACATCGCGGTAGCTGCTCGAATGCAGGAAGCCGGCGAGCGCGTAATAGTCTTCGTCCTTGATCGCGTCGAACTTGTGATCGTGGCAGCGGGCGCAGCCGATGGTGAGCCCGAGGAACGTCTTGCCCATGACGTCAATCTGGTTGTCAACGCGGTCGGTCTCGTCCTGGCGGATATCGACGGGCGAGTGCACCCATTCGCCGAGAAACCAGAAACCCGTCGCCAGGATCGATTCGTTGACCTCCCCCGAGCGGCCTGTCCGGGGTTTCTCCAACAGATCGCCGGCGATGTGCTCGACGACGAACTGGTCGTAAGGCACATCGGCGTTGAAGGCCCGGATGACGTAGTCGCGGTACTGAAACGCGCCATCAATGGCATGATCGAACTCGTGGCCGCGTGTCTCGGCGTAGCGGACAAGATCGAGCCAGTGCCGCGCCCATCGCTCGCCGAAGTGCGGCGACGCCAGCAGGCGATCGACCACTTTCTCAAACGCGTTCGGCGAAGCATCGGCTACAAATGCTTCGACCTCGTCCACTGTCGGCGGAAGGCCGGTGATCGCGAAACTCGCCCGGCGGATGAGCGTTCGGCGGTCGGCCTGCTCGGCCGGCTTCAGATCCTTTGCCTCGAGCTTCGCCAAGATGAACCGGTCGATGTCCCCCGCCGGCCAGGACGCATCTTTGACCGTCGGCGGCGCCACTGGCTTGACCGGTTGCCACGCCCAGTGGTCGGCCTTTCGCTGCGCGATGTCGAAGTTCGAACTCGGCTTGGCGACCACCGTCCCTTGCTCGGCCGGCCAAGGTGCGCCGCGTTTGACCCATTCTGTGAAGTCAGCGACCTGCTGCTCGGAAAGCTTTCCCTTCGGCGGCATCTGAAGATCGACGTTCTTGTACGCGATCGCTTCGATCAGCTTCGACTTGCCGGGGTCCCCGGCAACGATCGACGGCCCGTTATCGCCGCCGGCCAGCAACGCAGCCCGGCTGTCAAGATAAAGGCCTCCCTTGTCCTTGCCTTCCTTGTGCGAATGGCACTTGTAGCACCGCTCGATCAGCACAGGGCGGATCTTGTTCTCGAAGAACTCAAGGTCGCCGGGCGATGGCGATTCTGCGGCGGTCGTCGCCCGGGTGGTGGAGCACGTCAGAGCCAGTACTGTGAAAAAGAGAGCGGCGAATCTCATCATCGGTGATACCGTCGAAGTGGGCGAAGGTTCGAATCTACAAGAACAAAGATCTGCGGTGCGACGTCCTGTCGAGCCCTGAAGTCGCTGCCTGTCCGCCAGGGCCGCCCGGTGATCGACAGCATATCAGGGCTGCGCGGGGAGTTTGTTCGGATTCAGCGAACAAGTTCTTGTCGCAATTTGCGGTTCCCGGGGACTCTGTTAATCTCCACGGAACCATCCGCCGCGCTCCTCCGGGGCCATTCCTCGCCCCGGCACCATCCGAAGTGGACATTCATGCGCGGTTACTACAGACACACGAAGATTGTCGCCACCGTTGGACCTGCCACGGAAAGCGAACAGAAGCTCTCGCAGATCATCAACCTCGGGGTCGATGTCATCCGGTTGAACATGGCACATGGCACCGGCGAATGGGTGCAGTCGCTGGTCGCACGCATTCGCAGCGTATCGTCACAGCTGCAGCGCCAAGTCGCGGTCATGATGGACGTCAAGGGCCCGGAGATTCGTACCGGCCCGGTTCCCGAGGCGATCGAACTCAACATCGGTGATGAGTTCGAGTTCTACACCGAAACACCAACCCCCGGCGTGACGGGTGTGATCGTCAATTACCCCGGCCTCCCGGGGGATGTCGCCGTCGGCTCCACGGTCCTGGTGGACAGCGGGCTGCTAAGGCTTGAAGTGCTCTCGAAAGACGAAACGCACGTGCTGTGTCGCGTGCTCACGCCGGGCAAGCTCGGCTCCCGCCGACATATCAATCTGCCCGGGGTTGATGTCAACCTTCCGTCGCTGACCGAGAAGGACGAGCGGGATATCCGCGCCGGCGTCGCCGCGGGGATCGACTTTTACGCACTTTCGTTCGTCCGCCGAAGCGACGACATCCTGGTCCTGCGGGCGCTGCTCGACAGCCTCGGTTCCAGAGCCCGGATCGTCGCCAAGATCGAAGACCAGAGCGGCCTGCGAAACCTCGAAGCGATCGTGAAGGTGACCGACGCGGTGATGGTCGCCCGCGGCGACCTGGGCATCGAAATCGACTACCACGTGCTGCCGCTGGTGCAGCGGCGGATCGTCGACAACTGCCTCGCCGAGGGCAAGCCGGTCATCATCGCCACGCACCTGCTGGAATCGATGATCAGCGCTCCGATGCCGACGCGGGCTGAGATTTCCGACGTCAGCAACGCCGTCCGCGAGCGGGCCGATGCGGTCATGTTGTCGGGCGAGACCACGACAGGTCTGTATCCACTCGAGTGCGTGGAGGTGCTGAAGAACATCGTCAAGAGCACTGAGCCGGTCGAAGTCCGCGGGATGAACGACGCGATCAAGTTGACCGAGCCCAAGAGCAAGATGCTCCGTTCCGCCGCAGTATTGGCACAGGAACTGGGGCAGTCGGGGATCGTGGTGTTTACCCGCAGCGGATTTTTGGCCTACACACTTGGGGCGCTGCGGCCGATCGGCGTGCCGATCTACGCCTTCACTGATGACGAGGCGCTCTTCCGCCAGTTGCTGCTGCCCTGGGGCGTCGAGCCATTCCTGATGCCCTTCAGCGACGACCCCGAAGAGACGATCCAGAACGCCTTGAAGTACCTCAAGAGACGGAGTTGGTGCGATCGCGGCACCTGGCTGGTAGTGATCACCAACGCGTTGGCACACGGGAAGGTCATCGATTCACTGCAGCTTCGGCAGATCGAGTGACCGCCTTCGACCCCTGAGTTGGGCAACGCGTTAAGCTCGTCGAGCCGGGCGGTCACACCGGCATCCTGATGACATGCTCCCGGCTACTTCCCACCCGGATCGTCCGTCGGGAGTAATACAGAGTCGTGTGCATCCACCGGCATCGCCAACTCGCTGGTGATACCCCCGTCGCCGGTGCCGGCGGTGTAGATGTGATCGCGAATGCCGTTACTGCGAAACTCGCCGGCATAGGGCGTGTTCTGAAACTCGGCGTGGCCGTCGGCGTAAAGCACATTCTGGCCGGTATTCCCGTGATTGTTGGAGTTGGCAGCGGCCATGGCGGACGGGCTTGCGGTATGCGGAGGGGCGACGGTGTTGTTCGGTGGATTCGTTCCGCCCCGGGTGCCGGGGTTAATGTCGGCGATCAGGGCAAACTCGGCCCCCAAGGTGTTCTTCCACTGCAGTCGCGACGTTGCCGGGCTCGCCGCCGACGGAAACGCCGATGCCAGCGAATAGGTCATCTGCAGCGGGATCGTTTTCCAGTTGCTCGATTGCTTCGGGTCTTCCGGGTAGGCGACGCCTTCAGTCGCGGGGCAGAGGAACATCTGCGGCGAAAGCTTCTGCGTTTTCATCAGCAAGAATAAGCTCGCCGGCACGTTGTTCTCCCCGACGTATCCTGAATTGCCAAAAGTCGCCGGGACGAGATAGCCGGCGTTATCAAGCAGCATCTGCTTTTTGCTCGGGTCGTACTTTGTGCGAGGGTAGCTGCCGTTGGGCTCGGCCAGACTGTACGTCTGCATCGCCAGTCCGAGTTGCCGCAGATTCGCGGCACACCGGATACGCGTGGCCTGTTCCCTGGCGCGACCAAGGCTCGGAAGCAGAATTGAAATCATCAAGGCGATGATTCCAATAACCACCAGAAGCTCGACCAGGGTGAACCCTACCATCCAACGCTGACGCGAGCCCAGTGCGGACGACCGCACCATAAGGCAATGCGATGGCAAGATGCAGGAGGCGCGGGTGGACTTCATGAAAGTAATCCCTGCTTCTGATACTGACCCAACCGGTAATACAGCTTCCGGATGCTAATACCCAATTCGGCCGCGGCGGCAGTGCGGTTTCCCCTATGCTTCTCGAGCACATGCAGGATGTGCTTCTGTTCGAGCTCCTCCATCGAACCGCCGTCGGCGACCGCAGCCTCGTGACTGGAAGACGTCATCACAGGCCGTGCCGGCTCCTGCGCGAAAGTGGGTGCCCGTTCCTCCGCCGCCGCACGTTCCGCGATGACCTGGCCGCGACGTCGCTTACTGGCGCGATCCAGCGCGACTTCCAGCGTTCCCAGGGCACAAGGCTTGGTCAGGAACTCCACCACATCCAGGTGGATGGCGGCGCGGGCCGCTTCGAGATCGCCGAACCCTGTCAGGATGATGACCTGCAGATCGTGATGATCGCGACGCAACGCCTCGAGGAACGCGATCCCGCCCTTGCCCGGAAGATTCAGATCCAGGATGAGAAAGTCGAACGATCGCTGGGCGAGCAGCTTGGCACCAGCCTCGGCCGAAGAGGCGAACGTGCCGGTAAAGCCCATCTCCTTCAACGCTTTGGCCAGCATTTCACGGATGCGATACTCGTCTTCGACGACCAGGACGTCACGTCCGGTCGAGGCGACGTGCGGGGTGTCGAAGTTGTCATTGCCGGGTTGAAGTTTCACGTCAGCTCCAGATGGTTACGACGCGGCATCAGAGCGGGTTCACCACTGCCGTCACGGCCGCCGCTGCCGCAACGGCACGGACGAGGGCCGGCAGGCGGAGAATGAACCGGCTGCCGCGGCCGACGCCCGCGCTTTCGGCGCTGATCCGGCCGCCGTGGTTCTCAATGATCGCGTGCGTGATCGACAGCCCCAGCCCCGTTCCCGGCTCGCCGACGCCGCGTTTGGCGGTGAAAAAGGGTTCGAAGACATGCTCGAGTGTCTCGCGGGACATCCCTTTTCCGTTGTCTTCGACCGACAGCTCCACCCACTCGCCGGCCCGCTTGCCCGCGATCCTGACCTGCCCGGTACCGGGCGATACGGCTTCCAAGGCATTGATGGTCAGGTTCAGCAGCACTTGCTTGATCTCGGTGGGATTGGCGACCACATCGAGCACGTCGGACGGCCGGAAATCGACCAGCACATTTCGGTCGTTGTAGTTCTTTAGACCCTTGGTGAGCACGGCGACCTGGCGGGCGACGTCGTCGAGGCAGAGCGGCTTTCGCTCATCGGTCCCGCCGCGTGCCAGGGACAGCAATCGGCTCGTGATCTCCTTACACCTGAAGGCTTCGTCGCGGATGATGGTTTGCGCATCCAGTGCCGCGGCAAGTGCTTCGGCCTCGGCCTCAGAACCCCCGCCGGACGCCGATGAGTCCATGTCGCCTTCATCTAGCATGACCCGCCGCAATCCGTTGGCCGCCAGTTCCGCGTATCCGGAGATGATGCTCAGCGGGTTGTTGATTTCATGGGCCACCCCTGCGGCGAGAAACCCAACGCTCGCCAGGCGTTCGGAGCGGACCAGTTCGCGGCTGCGGGCGATGACCTTGTTCTCCAGATCCCGGTAAAGTTCGGCCAGGTCGCGGGCCAGCCCGTTGAAAAAGCCGGCGATATCGCGGAACTCCCGCTGACCGGCCGGTCGGACTTCCTCTCGAAACTCGCGGGCGGCACTGCGCTGCATCTCGCCCCGCAAGACGTAAAGAGGGCGAACCAGCGATCGATACTGTTTGACAAAAATCGCGACCGACGCCGCCGTCACGATCGCCAGGAGTACATACGCCGCGGTCACCCAGCTCGAAAGCTGTTGTGAGGAGACGACCAGATGATGCCGGGCCGCGGCGGAGGACGTTTTCGTCGTTGCAGTGAGCGATTGCCGAAGCCGTTCCAGTTCTTCGGCCGATCGCTTGATGTCACCCGCTGCCATCCGGTTGAGGGGAACCGGGGTACCGGAACCCTCCGATGACTCGCCCACGCCCGCATGGCGAGCCGCCGATTCCAGATGCTCCTGAAGCGCGTCGCTCAATTGCAGTTCGGCCGCAGCGTCGCCGTGGTCGACCTGCGCCGACTGGCGAAGGTGGCCGATAATCTCGGTGATTTCCTGTCGCACCGAGGCGAAGTACTGCCGGTCGTCCGAAGTGCGTGGCTCGGTGCCACGGAAACTGTCGCGCAGCCAGGCGACCTTGGTCACGGTGGATTCGGCGCGATCCTGCGCCGCGTAGGACGCGGTAGCGGCGCGCGACGATCGCGACATCGCCTCCAGCGACCAGACGCTGAACCCGCCGAGGCACAGCACGCCCAGCAGTAGAAGCGAACACCAGAGGAAGAACTGGGTTTTAAGGTTCATCATTCACCGCCGACCAAGCGAAAGAAGTCATACGCCGACGGGATGAGGGTAATCCGCATGGGCAAACTTCAATTCTACCCTGCAAACATTGCAGGGGGTCCTCCGTAGGGAATCGGCCAAATGGTTATCATCGTCGCTGCAATCGAGCCCTGACATCAGGGCTTTCCCTCGACTTGGGGCTTGGAAAGCCTGTTCCCTGCAATGTTTGCAGTCAGGCTGAAGAACTCGAGAAATCCTTACTTTGTTGAAGCGAGGCAGGCAACGAGCCATGCCCGATTCAACAGAAGTCCCTTGCCGGGGCGACAGACGTCCGGGCAGCGGCAGAACGAGGATTGGCTATGTTCTTCACGCACTTCGGCAGGCGTCAGCGGCAAACCAAGCAGGGGAACTCACCAACAGCCCGGGCAAAGATCGCCCGTGCGACACGGCTACCGGTCGAGAAACTCGAGGACCGAACACTCATGAGCTTCTCGGCCCCGGCGGTCTACCCGGCAGGTGCGACGCCGGCCTCAATGGCCGTCGCCGACTTCAACGGCGACCTCAAGGACGACATCGTCACCGTCGGCAGCGTCAGCGGCCGCGGCCTGGCCAGCGTCCTGCTCAACAACGGCGACGGCACCTTCGGGGTGGCGATCAGCTCCCCCACCAACAACACGCCCGTCGCCGTGAAGGTCGGCGACTTTGACGGCGACGGCAAGAACGACATCGTCACCCTCGCGTCGTACTACACCGGCGCACTGACGGTCCTCAAGGGCAACGGCGACGGCACCTTCCAGGCCCCCGTCGCTTACACGATCTCGATTCCTCCCACTTCCATCGAAGTCGCCGACGTCAACGCCGACGGCAAGCCCGACCTGGTCGCCGGCAACCACTACTTTAACTCGGTCAGCGTCTTCCTGAACGACGGCGCGGGCAACCTCGGGCCGAAGATGGACTCCGTCGCCGGCGGTAGCCCCGCGTCGGTCGGCGTGGCCGACTTCAACAACGACCTCAAGGCCGACATCATTTCCACGAACCAGGTTTCCGCAGGCACGGTGAACGTCCACCTCGGCAACGGCAACGGGACCTTCCTGCCGGTCAAGTCGAGTGCCGCGTTCTCGGCGCCGTTCGCCCAGACCATCGCCGACTTCAACGGCGACGGAAAGGTCGACATCGCCGTCGCCAATTCCTACAGCTCAAGCTTTATCTCCGTCCTCGACGGGAACGGCGACGGCACCTTCCAGCCCGCCCGCCCCTACAACATCGGCACCGCCCCGCTCGACATGGCCCAGGGCGATTTCGACCATGACGGCAAGCTCGACCTGATCCAGCGCACCGGTGCCGGCTTCGCAATCGAAACCGGCAACGGCGACGGCACCTTCAACGGCTCCGTGATCGACAACGTGTCGACCGGCAACGCGCTGAAGGTCGGTGATTTCAACGGCGACGGTGCTTCCGACGTCGCGATCAGCTCCACCAACGGCACCGTCTCGGTCTATATCAACGACAACAACGGCCTGGTCGGCGTACAGACCAACTCCAACTTCCAGATCACCGCCCCGACCACCGTCGCGGCCGGGTCGTTCGTTCCGGTCACCGTCACCGTCGTTGATAAAGCCGGTGTCCAGGTCAAGGACTACCTCGGAACGGTGTCCATCGTGACCACCGACGCCCGCGGCACCGGGCTGACCTACACCTTCACGGCCGCTGATCAGGGTACGCACACCTTCGCGACCGGCGTGCGCCTGGTCTCCGTCGGTTCGCAGACGATCATGGCAACCGCGCCGTTCGTCGGCACCGGCACCCAGGCCGTCACCGTCACCGCAGGCGTGGCAACTCGGTTCGGCGTCTCCGCTCCGACGTCGGCTGAAGCGGGAACACCGTTCGACTTCACTGTGATGGCGCTCGACGCCTTCGGCAACATGGGTGCCGACTACCAGGGCACCGTCCACTTCAGCAGTAACGATGTGCTCGCCGGCCTGCCCGCCGACTACACCTTCACTGCCGCCGACAATGGCATGCACACCTTCTCGGCTACGCTCAAATCGGCCGGCTACCGCAACATTGTCGCGACCGACACGGCAACGCCGAGCATCACCGGCTCATCCAACGCGGTGAATGTTCGCGCAAGGGAAGTCGCGTACCTTCGGCTGACCGGCGGATCGGGATCGATCGGCAAGGTTCGGTCCGTTCAAGTGGAAGCCTGCGATATGTACGGCAATGCTTCGAGCGTTGACACCCGCACCGTTCATTTCACCGGTTCCGACCCCTACATGGTCCTGCCGGCGGATCTGACGCTCGTCAACGGGCGTGGCACGACGTACGTGAAACTGATGACGCTCGGTGAACAGACGCTGACGGCAACCGATATCGCCGATCCCTCGATCACCGGGACGGAAACGATCGTGGGAACGACCGCCGATGTGGGTTCGTTCACGGTTTCCGGCTATGCGGCCAGCACGGTCGCCGGAACCGCCAACACGTTCACGGTGCGTGCCTTTGACGTACTCGGCAACGCGATGTCGAACTATGTCGGCACGGTCTACTTCGGCAGCAGCGACTACCAGGGCGTACTGCCGGCGGCATACACTTTCACGCCGGCCGACGCAGGCGTGCATACCTTCAGCGCCACGCTGAAGACGGCCGGCACGCACTCCATTACGGCGACCGACTACGCGTTCAGCGTGTCGGGCACGCAGATCGGCATTAGCGTTACCGCCGCCGCCGCGACGAGCCTGACCAGCTACGGCCCGCATAACGCTGTCGCCGGATCGTCAGTTGCGATGGTGATCACCGCCCGCGATGCCTACGGCAATGTCGCCACCGGCTATCGTGGGAAGCTCAAGTTCACCAGCACCGACGCGCAGGCCGGGCTGCCCACCGACTACAACTTCACCGCGGCAGATGCCGGCACTCATTCGTTCCCGATCACACTGAAGACGGCGACCTCGCAGACGGCGTACAGCAGCGTGACGGCGACCGATGCCTCGACCCCATCGCTCACCACGACGCTCGCGGCGATCGATGTGATCAACGGAGCACCGGCGAAGGTCACGCTCGCGATCCCGTCCAACGTCGCCCCCAATACGGCCTTCACCCTCAAGGTCACGATCCTGGACGCCTGGGGCAACAAGGTAAAGAACTACTACGGCACCGTGCATTTCTCGAGCAGCTCGACCGCTCTGGGCCTGCCGGCGGATTACACGTTCAATGGCGATGACGCTGGCGTACACAGCTTCACGCTCACCTCGACCAGCACCAGCACCCAGACGCTCACCGTGACCGACCTGGACACGTCGTCCCTGGTTGCCAGCGTGACCTTCACGCCCAAGGCCGGTGGTGGTGGCGGTGGTGGCGGTGGTGGCGGTGGCGGCGGCGGTGGCGGTGGCGGCAAGAAGGTCTGACCTTCAGCCGCTACGCTCAGCAGGATTCGCCTGCGAGCGTAGAGTCGATTGCAAAAACCCAACCGCAGCCCGCGAGCACTGCCCGCGGGCTGCGGCTTCATTTCTACCTGCGGTACAATCAGGATCCGATGATTCGATTCAATCTGCTCAGGCTTCTATTTCTGGCCGCGATCGCCCTACCTGCCGGGTCCGCTTTCGCATGGGGCGAGCCGCATCTGGCCATCACCAAAGCCGCGCTTGAGGTACTCCCGCCCTGGCAGCAGCAGTTACTCGGCGACGAGCTTGCCCCGCTGGCCGGCAAGTACTGCATGATTCCAGACAACGTCTTTACGGACCGCCCTAACGCCCGCTTTGCGATGATCGAGGGAAGGGCCGAGGTCTACCTGCTCAATCTGCACCTGCCGGCACAGCAGCCGGAGAACCTGCAGACGCTGCGCTATTTTATGGGCAAGGCGGTCGACGCGCTTCGAGCCAAAAACGTGAAGGACGCCGCCCGCTACATGGGCACGATCTGCCACCAGATCGAAGATTACGGCAGCCCGTCCCACACGATGCCCGGCGACAACATGTTCACCCTGCTTCAGCAGTTCATGCCGCCGCCCGATGCGATGAAGGACCAGTTGCTTCATGGTCCGGTCGAGAACGGAACGTTTGCCGTCACCCTCGCAGACTACAAGCCCGCGCTGCTGGGGACGACGGTCGACGAAGCCTCCTGGCGCTTGCTGCACCGCATCCACGACGGCATTCTCAACGCACGATCGACGACCCTGCCGATCATCCAGGCGCTATACGCCGACGACGCAAAACGCGTCGAGAGCTGGCAGATCAAAGCCGCAAAAGTGGACGCACAGGTCGTCGCCGATGCGATGTACACGATTCTTTGTCTCGGCGCCGAGCGGTTCGATGAGGCCGAGCAGAAGTCACTCAGGCGTGTAGCGATCGGCGGGTTCTTTCCGCTTGAAGCGGCGAGCCTCTACTACCCCCAGTCGCAGTTTTACAGTTCGCCTCACTGGGGACATGCGCGGTCCGGCGTCATTCTGGCCGAGGGAAAGAAGGCAATGCCGCTGCGGCTGCGCGTCTCGGACGGCGACGGCACTGCCGAACGCGAGTTCACTAATGGCGTCAGCGCAGGCATGGGCAAGTCCCTGATGTTCCATCTGCCCAGGGGGACGTATGCCCGCTTTTCCGTTCTTGGCGGACTCCATCCGCAACTCGGCGAAAAGGGCAAGGTTGAGTTCGCGGTCATCGGCGATGGAAAGACGCTTGCGTCGGCAATCGTCGCCGGTACCGAACCGGCCCACGCCTTCGACTGCGACATCAGCGGTGTAGCCGAGTTGAAGCTCTCGCTGACTTCGCGCGGATCGGAGCCCAAAAGCAACTATGCGATCTGGGCCGAGCCGCTCCTGATCAAACCCTGACCGCCTCCCTTACGGCTTCACATCATGATCCCATGGCCGCAGCGTCTCGCGGCAGAACTTGCGGATCTCCTCGGTCGGGGCGGCCATCAGGCGGTTCTCGATCGTCGCCTTCTGCACACGCAGCACCTTGCGCGTCGTTAAGACCGTGGTGTGCTGGTTCAGGCTGATTTCATCGACATCCTGCCGGTAGCCGATTTCGAACGCCCATTTGGTCAGTGGCTGCATCCAGCGGAGGCCGAACGCATCGGGTCCCAGCCGGGAAGCGACGACCTCATCGGCGCTAACGATCGGATCGGCGAGCACAATCGCGAACAGCTTCTCGTCCTTCTCCGCCGCCAGCAGTACGGCGTTGGCGCCGGTACCCAGGCCGATGACGGCGATCCGGCTGTCGTCCACAAACGGGCGACCCCGAAGCAGATTGACGGCGGCCTTGACGTCCATCGATTCGTCGAGGCCGAAGGTCTGGGGGGCGCGGTCCACCGTGCCGACGCCGCGCAGGCCGACCGCCAGCACGACGATGCCTTCTTCGTGCAGCGGTGCGATCAGCGGGAGCATTTGCGCCGGCGACTGGCCGTGATCGTGGACCAGCACAACCGCCGGATGTTTCTGATGGAGCAGGCGGTCCTTGTGTAGCAGGACGCGGCGGGCATCGACGACCGGAACCAGCCAGCCGGTCAGCCGAGTGCCGTCGCCGCTGGCGAACTCGACCGGGTCGTAGTAGACACCAAAGGACGCGGGGTCGCCGTTGGCGATTGCCGCCTGCGGGTGAGTGCCACTGAACACCAGCACGCCGGCGACCAATGCCATCGCGAGCGGCGCAAAGAGCAGGCGGTATGCCACGCCCCAGGCCCAGCGGCTGCCCCGGCTGTCGCCGGCGAACTTGAGCTTGTCCCGGCGCAGCGTCAGCGGCTGGCTCAGGAGCTTCCGGGCCACCCAGCGAAGCCCCCGGGCCGCGCAGGCGACCCATCGGCGTTTCCCCGGTGGGGCCTGCAACTCCTGCAGGAACAGGGGGTCCATCACCGGGCGCTGCATCAGTGGCCGACTCATGGAAACTCCGGGACAACCTCGGGGCCGGCGTCGCCTCGGTAAACCGGGCTTCGCGGCGTCGAACACATACGGACAATCACCGGTCCGACATACGATTGAGCGCCTTACCGGGTCGACTGTGTAATGTGCCAAGGCCGGGTAAGGGGCGGAAACCTGACCGCCTGTCAGGTTTGTAGGGCGTGTAAGTTCTGGGTAAACATTGGGTTCGCTGTTGCGTCCCGGATTGCCAACTCGTACACTTTTGCCCGGCGGGACGCTATGGAAATATGGAGCGGCCCGAACCATGGAAGGTAATGTGAGAGCAAGGTGTCAGCCGTAGCAATGGCTGAGGCAGGTTACGGGGAACTCAAGACTGGCATGGATGCCGGTCGTCAGCGGCGCGTTGTCGTTAGTCACGTCAGCGTGTCGCACACTTGAAGGGTAGGTCACGGATGGCCAAGCGCAAGAACTCCACCGCCCTATTTGAAGTCATGCGAGCCGCCCAGCAGAAGGCGCTGGAACGCCAGGGCATCTCGCTGCAAGGCGGCGCCACCCAGAGCGGCAACGCTCAAGGTGGAGCATCGCAAAGTAGCCACCCCCAGAGCGGTCACACCCAGGGTGGTCACACCCAAAGCAGTAGTCCACCAACCAGTAGCGCCCGCAGTTCATCCGAGGGTCACACTTCGGCAACAGCGGCAGGCCGCTCCTATGCACCGCCACCGGGGCATTCGCAGCTCAAGCCATTGGGCACGCCTGCCATTTTCACGGTGACTCGCAAGTGGTTCGCCGCCCTGATGGAAAAGCGGGCCGGTTCCACTGCTACATCGGACGAGTCCGCTCCCCCTGCGTTAGACCCGACAGACCCCACGGCCGGTATCACCGCGGTGACGCTCGCTTCGCGCAGCGCGCGGCAGTCCGTCTCAACTCCCGCACCTGCGATCGCCCCGAACCCCGAACAGGTTTTCGTGGATGAGTCGCAGGATGACGAAGCGCCGCCGGTGCCTACGCTGCGACAGGCGGTGCCCCGGGCCACCGCAGCATCCCGCGGAGGCGCTGGTTCGTCGTCCCAGGTCGCCGGGTTGTCGGTGACCCGCTCTGAAAACGACTCTTCGCCCAAGCCGGGCAATCAGGTCGCCATCGACCGCGACCGCCAGGAAGTCACGCTCAAGGTGCGATTCCAGACGGTCGCGATCGGCGTTGTGGCAACGCTTGTGGTGGTCGGGCTCGCTTACATCGCCGGTAAGAAGACGGGTGCCCCCACTGCCCGTGTCCCATCAACGCCGGAGATCAAGAGTGGACCGGTTCAGCCCGGTGTGCTGGACCCTCGCGGCACCAAGGCCGTCCCCGGTGGCGACGCCCGAATGGCCGCCGAGCGCATCCCGGGCAGCGCGATGGCCGGCGCATCGCCGTCGGTGAATGGCAGCACCACGGTGCGCGCCGGTGACGCGGTCTTCGTCGATTCGCCGGTGGTGAATGGCCTGTCGAAGCGCGACCCCGGGCTGAACTACTGCGTCATTGAATCGTACGGACCCAGCCAGCAGCAGTGGGCGCTGGACGTGCGCGACTTTCTGAATGGTGCCGGCATCCCCTGCACCATCGAGATCGGCCGCCCGAACCTGCGCACCCGCAGCGGCGACTACCTCATCGTGGGCACGCGGGGTTTCGCACCGCGATACGGCAATGCGGCCGCCTACAAGAGCTACATCGAGTCGATCGAGCAGGCGAGCGTCGCGTTTCCCGACAAATCAAAGTTTCACCAGCCTCAGATGATGATGGTCAAGTGGATCGACGAGTAGCACCGGACCCGTCCGGCCTCGCCGATTCGCAATCGCCTGCCACCAACGCGATCCGCGCAGGTCGCCCGCTTGTCCCTTGCCCACGCCGCCCTACACACATCGACGCATCATGTCCGACAGTCTGTCGGCCGAACCGTGCCGTACGCCCGGGCTGCAATAAGCGGCCGTGAGGATTGCGTCATCACCCTCGGTACAACAATCAGCGGTCGGTACGCCCGAGTGTCCCTCCATCTCTTCACTCCGCTTGAGCACGCTCTGAAAAACCAGGTTCAGGCGTCGTCTGCCATGAGATTGATTTCATGACCTTGCGGCACGACCGCAGGCTCGCGGTTTGTTTCTTCGATCCCCGTGGCGAGAACAGTTTCACTCTCTTTACACGGAGGATTTTACATGCGTAAGCATTTATCTCTCATGATTGCGGCGTCTTTGGCAACCGGATCTCTGTTGATGGCTCAGGAGCAGAAGCCGGCCATCACCGCTGATGAGCCCACGCCCGCCAAGAAGGCTGAGGACGCGGTCGATCGCGCTGCCGAGCGTGTCGAACGCGCGGTGGACAAGACTGCAGACAAGGTCGAGAAGAACGCCGAGGCCAAGGCGTTCGCGCTCCCCGCTGGCGTCACGCCGAAGGACCTGAAGGAAGAAGGCGACGTCCGCAACGCGTTCGAAGCGGTCACCGAAGCGTCGATGTCCAAGGACATCTTCGACAACATCGTCAACCGACTGGTCGATGCCGACCGTGATCGCATCAGCAAGTACAAGGACACCAAGCCCGACTGGAAGCCGCTGACCGATCGCGTCGCGACGCTGGAACGAAGCTGGAAGGAAAAGTACGGCAAGAGCTTCGACCTCGATGAAAAGGTTGTCTTCGGCACCAACAACTACGTGGTGGTCGCCCAGGGCGAAATCAGCGACCCCAAGGCGCTGATCGGCAACTGGCCCGTGCAGCCGAACGTGGGTGCCGTGATGGCCGCCGCCAAGAAGCCTGCCGTCAACGCCGCCGAACAGGCGACCGAGACGAACAAGGCCGCCGGCGGTGATACGAACCTCGACAAGGGCCGCAACGTCGCGGTCGCCCGCTACCCGGCCGGCCACGGACTGCCGGCGGTCGATGCGTCGCTCATCCACGAACTGCCTGACATCTGGCGCTTCGATCTGCCCGACAACATCGACGGACAGAAGCTGACGGCAAACCTGATTGCTCACCTTAACCAGGTCGGCACACAGGGCTGGCCGGATGACATCAACGAGGCGTATCGCATCGTGGCGCACCGCGTGCTGCTGGCGATGTACGACGTCCCGGTCGAATCGGTGAACGCCGCCCGTAACTAGAACGCACCGTTACAAGAGTTGTCTCTCTTGCACCCCAGCCCCTTGCCTCGGTTTACCGATGGCAAGGGGCTGGTTGTATGATGGGTGCCTATGGGTGCCTGGGGCCACGAATCGTTCGCCAATGACGACGCCGCCGACTTTGTCGCGACACTTGGTGATGTTTCGGACTTGTCTCTCGTCGCCAAGGCGATCAACGAACTCCTTGCCGAGAGCGACGACTACGTTCCCATGGATTTCGCAGGGGCGGCGATCGCGGCGTGCGAAGTGATTGCCCGACTAAAGGGCAACTGGGGCCGGCGCGACACAGCTTCCGAGCCGGTGGATCGCTGGGTGGAAAACCATCCCCAGAAAGTCCCGTCGAAGCTGATCCGCCGTGCCCTCAAGGCGATCGACCGCATCCTGGACGACGATTCGGAACTTCGAGAGCTCTGGTACGAAGGACAGGCAGGCGACGACTGGAAGGCTTCGGTCGATGACCTGCGCCGAAGGGTTGCCGGCTGAGATACCGCCTGCCTTGAAATTGCACTCGCCTGCTACGATCCGATAACAACCCGCCGCCGGCAGAGTACACTGGACAGCCGTCGACCACTGTCGGTTGTCGCTCTCTCGCCGGAACCCATTCTCATGATCCCGATGCTTCGCAACCTTGCCGTGCTCGCTGCGGTTCTCGTGATTCCTGCCATCAGCCGGGGCCAGGCCGCCCCAGCCGATGGTCGGCCTGCGCTGGAACTGCGTAAAGACCCCAAACCCCCCGTCGCCCCCGAAGGTTGGAAGGTCGAGACGGTCCTGCTGTCGCCGCAGATCGAATCGCCTTCGGTCGTCTGTGCCCTGCCCGACGGCCGGGTGCTCATCGGCGAAGACCCGCTCGACAACCACGGCGGCAAAGACCCGATCGACCGCATCGTCTGCCTCTGGCCCGACGGCAAGCTCACCGTCTGGGCCGACAAGCTCAATCCGGTTTTTGGCCTGGCGTATCTCGACGGCAAAGTCTTCGTCCACCAGTACCCGATCCTCAGCGTCTACGACGACATCGACGGCAAGGCCGCCAACCGCAAGGACCTCATCAACCAGACCGGCAAGCCGACCATCGGCGGGCTGAACGACCACATCCCGGCGCAAATCCGCCTGGCGATGGACGGTTACTTCTACATGGCGGTCGGCGATCGCGGCGTGTGGGGTGCCAAGAGCAACATCGACGGGTCCGAGGCTGAGCTGCCCGGCGGCGGGCTGCTGCGCTTCAAACCCGACGGCACCAAGCTGGAAGTCTACAGCACCGGCACGCGCAACCACCTCGACGTCTCCATGACCAGCGAGGACGAAAAGTTTACCTACGACAACACCGACGACGGCCACGGCTGGTGGACCCGCTTCACCCACATGGTCGACGGCGGTTACTACGGCTATCCGTGGGACTACAAAGCGCCCGAAAACAAGAACGACCCCAACAGCCGCAAGGCCCCGCAGGGCGGACTGGCCGAGAAGCCGTACCAGCCCTACACGCTCTGGCGGATGGCCGAGTACGGCGGCGGCTCTCCCTGCGGCGCGATCGGCTACACCGAAGACGCGTTGCCGCCGGAGTTCCGCGACAACCTGTTTCACTGCGACTGGGGCAAGGGGAAGGTCCAGCGTTTCCAGGTATCGCGCGACAGCGGGACGTTCAAGGTCGATCAGATGACCGACTTCCTCTCGCCCGGCGGCGACCTGCGCCCGCTCGGCATCGACATCACCGCCGACGGTCTGGGCTTCTGGGTGACGGATTGGGGCTACGGCGGCTGGCACCAGAAGAAGCCGGAAGTCGGCCGACTGATCAAGGTCACCTGGACCGGCAAGAACCACGCGACGCCGAAACCGGAATGGTATGTGCCAGCGGCGATGGGGAAAAAGTTCGATGCGACGACGGCGGAATTGATCGAAGGGTTGAAGCACCCGGCGCGGAGCGTGCGGATGGTGGCGCAGCGGCGGCTCGCGGAAAAGGGCGATGGCGAGACGGTCAAGGCACTAGGAGCAATCATCCAGGACAATGGTGCCAGCCCCGCCGCCCGCTGGCACGCGATCTGGGCGATCCACGGCATGCATCCGGCGGACTCTAAGGTTCGGATTCGTATCCTCGGCGATGCCGCGGAACTGGTGGGTGCCAAGAATTGCGATGCCAGCGTTCGCCGACAAATCATGCGACTGATCGGCGAAGAGCGACTTGCCTGGGCAGCACGAGACCTGAAGGCCGCCCTGGCCGATGCCGACGCGGCGATCCGCTTTCAGGCGGCGACGATCCTTGGCCGCCTGGGCTCGGTCGAAGCCGTGCCGTCGGCCCTGACGGCGCTGGACTCGGAAAAGGATCTGTTCGCCCGCTTCGCGCTGTTCACGGCGCTTCATCGCATTGGGAAAGCCAACCCGGACGCCTGGCCGGCGATCGTTGCAGGGATTGAAGGCGACTCCGACGCCGTCCGGGCCAACGTCACCTACGCCCTCCGGAACACCTACGACTCCAAGCTCGTCGACGCGCTCGTGAAACTCGCGTTCGACAAGACCAAACCTGCCGTCGCCCGTTCCACCGCCTTGCTATCGGCGGCCGATCTGCATCGCCAGCCCAAGCCCTGGGGCGGCAACTGGTGGGCCACGCAACCGGTTGGCAATCCACGGCCGCCAAAGGTGGTCGATTGGGAAGGCACGACGACTGTCCTCAACGCGATCCGCGATCTCGCGAAAGACGCCGACCCGGCCGTCAGAGCGGCGGCGGTCAAGGCGATGGTCATCGCGCCCGATCCCGGCAACGCCGAGTTGCTCGTGAACCTGTTCGGGCAGGCGCAGGACGTCGAGACCCGGACGCTGATCCTCAAGGCGCTGACGCCGGCGAAATCGGGCAAGGCGGTCGAGCTGGCAACGGCGGTGCTGAAGGACCCCAAGGCCCCCGCCGCCCTCATCCCCGATGCCATTGCCATCCTGCGCGAGGCCGGCGCGAAGGACGCCGTGCCCGTGCTGATTTCACTGGTCGAGAACGCGGCGTTGCCCGAGGTCATCGAGCCGGCGATGGACACGCTGGGGAGCCTGAAGGCCAAGGAAGGCGTGCCGGCGATCGCCAAGCGCATTGCCGCGACCGAGCCGCAGATCTGGAACGGCGCGATCAACGCGCTGCAATCGATCAACGACAAGACGGCGATCGAAGCGCTGATCGTGACGCTGAAGGACAAGCGAACGGACGTTCGCAAGAACGCCGTCGTCGCGCTCGGCCAGATGAAAGCGAAAGACGCCGTGCCGGCGATGGTCGAGGCGGTGCAGACCAAGAAGGTGAGCGGCGACGGGCTGCAGGCGCTGAGCCGCATTCCTGACGTGCGGGCGCTCGACGTTTACTTGAACACCCTGGCCGACAAGAACCGCGGGTTTGTCCGCGACGCCCGCGGTGCGGTCGAGAAGATCAAGGCCGAGGCGTTGCCGCTGATCGAGCAGCGGCTGGCCGAGGGCAAGATCAAGCCCGAGGCGATCGTGGTGCTACAGGAGATCTACGCGAAAGATCGAACCAGCAAGCTGTTCGACCCGAAGTTCGCCCCGGCGGTTGGCGGCGCGGCCAAGGGGCCCGACGCCTTCGCCGCATTCGCGATGGCCAACCCCGGCGACGCCGCCAAGGGCAAGGCCGTTTTCAACGGGCAGGCAGCGGCGTGCATGAAGTGCCACCAGGCGGTGCAAAACGAAGGCGGCCTGATCGGCCCGAGCCTGGTCGGCGTCGGCGGGAAGTACGACCGGGCCAAGCTTGTCGAATCGGTCGTCTATCCGAGCAAGCAGATCTTCGACGGCTTCCAGCAGACGATCATCAAGACGAAGGATGACGACGTGATCGCCGGCATCGTCAAGTCGGAGAGCGAGGCCGAGATCGAGATCTACGACTCGACCGCCGCCCGAATCGTGGTGAAGAAGGCAGACGTCAAAACCCGCAAGCACAGCGAACTGTCGGCAATGCCCGAGGGGCTGGAGCAGGCGATGAGCCCGCAGGAGTTCGCCGACCTGATCGCCTACCTGGCGAGCCTGAAGGAAGGCGGCACCCCGCCGCCGGCGAAGAAGTGACGGAAGCAGTGACGTCAGATCAGCATGGAGTAAGTCACTGGCGACGTCGCCGAGTGCCCGCGCTCGTCGCGGCGGCGTTGTCGCTGGCGCTCTACGCCGTCACGCTTGGCGGCACGTTCATCTACGACGACCTGTACATCGCCCGCGACGACCCGAGGCTGGCATCGCCGGACCGCTGGCGCTACTTCTGGACGGATCAGTATTTTCCCGAAGGCGCCGACAAGCTGTTCCGCCCGCTCACCAGCATGACGTACGCCCTCCAGGCGTACACGACCGGCGACCGGGCCTGGCCGTTTCACCTGGTGAACTGGCTGCTCGCGGCGGCGTGTGCGGCGGCGGTCACCGAGTTTTCCCGAAGGCTTGCCGGCTGGTGGCCCGGCTTGATCGCCGGCCTGCTGTTTGCCGCTCACCCCATTCATGTCGAAGCGGTCGCCGGCATTGTCGGCCGGGCAGAACTGATGTGTGCCCTGGCGACGATCGGCGGCTTGACGCTGTATGTCGGCAAACGGCTGACCGCCCGGCGCGTCGCGGCGATCGTCGCTTGCTGCATCGCGGCGCTGCTGTCTAAAGAGCAGGGCATCTTCTTCCCCCTGCTGCTGGCAATGCTCGCGGGTCTGCAATGGCTCGGGCGTCGTCGAAACCCGGCACCTGCGGCGATGATCGCGACGCCCGATCTATCGCAGCGACGGCTTGGCGTGATCCTGGCGATGTGCCTGGTGTACGTGATCGCCGGCTACTTCTTCTACCGCGAGGCGATCCTTCCCCTGGCGTGGGATCGGGCGCTGATCGAGTGGGGACTGAACCCGATGGTCGCGAGCACCGGCGCCGACCGCTGGCTGATGCCGCTGGTCATCCTCGGCCGCTACGCCGCGTTGCTGCTCTGGCCGCGCACACTATCGGTCGATTACGGCGCAGAGGTGATCGGGTCGTCTGTCCGCTGGAGCGAGCCCTGGTTCTATGTCGGCGTGATGGTGGTCATCGGCTCGGTAGTCCTGCTCGTCCGATCGTTGCGACGTCGCGACGTGCCCGTTGCGTTCTGCACGCTGGCGGCCGGGCAGCTGTACGGCGTGGTCAGCAACCTGCCATCGATCATCGGGACGATCCTGGCCGAGCGGCTGATGTTCCTGCCGTCGGCGTTCTTGGCGGTGCTGGCGGGCATCGGGATCACGCGCTTCGCCGCCGGCAGCATGGCCCGGCGACGGACGGCGGTGATTGCAGTCCTTTCCCTGCTTCTACTGGGATCGCTCCGTACGTACACCTACGCGCTCCGCTGGAACGACCCGCTTGCCCTCTACGCCGTCGCGCTCCAGGAACACCCGAAGTCGGTCCAGTTGCATCGCGGCGTCTTTGCGCAGTACGCCAGCCAGGGAAGATGGACCGAGGCCAGGCAGATCGGCGAATCGTGCGTGGCGGCCGCGCCGAACTACTGGCGGTCGTACGTGCTGGTGGCGTCGGCCGACATCGAGCTGGGCCACATCCAGCGCGCTCGCGAGCTGCTGCAGTACGCAAAGGACCACCACTACAACAACGAGCTGATCGGAGCTTGGATGCAACTGGAAGGAAGGATTGAGGAACTCAACGGCGGACCGGCAACACGGCCGACGGAGTAAGTCGCAACGCGCTATCCAATAAGCGGTCCCCGCAGGCCCACTCTTCCGTCTCGTCCATGCGTGCAGCTGCGATGCGACCGCTAATCGGGTTGCCTGTGCGAAACTTCTATCGCCCCAATGTGACAATCCCCCGCCCGTCACACTGTGCCGTCCAACCGGTGGGGATGAACGTAGTCGACTGGTCGTCGATCAGCAGAAAAGGGCCGGGTGTAGGGCCGGCCGCCAGCAACTGCTCCCTCGTTCGGAACCCGCCGGCGACCGGCGTGCTGTCGGCGTCGATGGTGGGCAGTTCGATCGGCGCGACCCGGCCGACCCGCCGCAGCCGCAGCGTGACGATCTCAATCGCCCGGCCGCTGGGCAGACTGCCGTAGCGCTCGGCGTAGGCATCGCGAAAGCTCTGCTCGATCCGCTCACGGTCAGCCCCGCGGACGGGCACCGTCAGCTCGTAAGACTGGCCTTTGAAGCGGACGTCAGCGTAGGCCTCGACCGCCGCGAGCTGCTCCTGCGGCAGCCGGTCGGAAGCGAGCATGTTCAGGTGGCCGTACTCGGCATACAGGCGGTGGTCGTCGAGGCCTTCGCCCAGGTGCAAAACGGTCTTGGAGACGTCGGCGACGGGTGGCGCGGCGACCATGCCCAGCGCGCTCAGCACGCCACAGTAGGGAGGAATGATGACCGACCGGATTTCCAGCGACTCGGCGATCGCACACGCGTGCAGCCCGCCCGCCCCGCCGAAACTGACCAGCGCGAAGTCCTTCGGATCGAGCCCCCGCCGGCTGGTGACGGCGCGAACAGCCCGGCTCATGTTCTCTTCGGCGACACGGACGATACCGTCGGCAGCCTCTTCGACCGACTTGCCCATCGCCGCCGCCAGCGGCGCGATCGCGCTTGCGGCCAGGGTAGAATCGATGAGCATCTGCCCGCCGGCGAATCGGTCGGCGGGGATTCGGCCGAGAATCAGGTTGGCATCGGTGACGGTCGGCTCGGTGCCGCCGCGGCCGTAGCACGCGGGGCCGGGAATCGCGCCGGCGGATTTCGGCCCGACGCGCAGCGCCCCACCGGCGTCGAGAGACGCGATCGACCCGCCCCCCGCGCCGACAGTATGGATGTCCAGCGCCGGCAGGCGGATGGGCAGGCCGTCGATGACGCCGTCGGTCGTCCACTGCGGCTTGCCGCCCACGATCGTCGCGACATCCGTGCTGGTGCCGCCCATGTCGTAGGTGATGACGTTCTCGAGCCCGGCGGCTTTGGCGATCAGCAGCGCGCCCATGACGCCCCCCGCCGGACCTGAAAGCACCAACCGTGCGGCGGAGACGGAGGCTTCGACAACAGAAAGGGTGCCGCCCGTTGACGACATAATCTGCAGTGGAGTGGGTGAAGGGGTGGCATGGGCAAGCGTACTCGCTTGCCCGTGGGCTTGTGGGTCGGCGTCCGCCACGGGCAAGCGAGTACGCTTGCCCATGCCACCCAATCCCGATTCCAGCTTCGTCAGGTACTCTTCCACCCGTGGCCGCAGCGCCGCATTGATGACCGTGGTGCTCGCACGTTCGTACTCGCGAAATTCCGGCAGCACGTCGCTGCTGAGGCTAACCGTGAGCCCCGCCGCTTTGCACCGCTCGGCGATCAGTCGCTCGTGGGCTGGGTTGACGTAGCTGTAGATGAGGCAGACCGCGACGTGCTTCAGTCCGCGCGATTGGATGGTCGCCACCAGCGCGTCCACCTCGGCGTGGTCGAGCGGCGTGACGACGTCACCGGCGGCGCTGACTCGATCGCGGACAGTGAACCAGTTTTCCTCCGCCGTCAGCGGTGCCGGGCGAACAACGTGCAGCGCGTAGAGCTCGGGCCGGTTCTGGCGGCCGATCAGCAGCATGTCTCGGAAGCCTTCGGTGGTGATGAACGCGACGGGCTCGCCCTTGCGTTCGAGCAGTGCGTTGGTGGCGACGGTGGAGCCGTGAACGATCGCTTCGGCCGCCCCGCCGTCACTCGCCGCCGTCGCGACGGCAGCGATGACCGCGCGGTGGAATTCCGGCGGCGTGGAAGGAATCTTCACGACGCGCAGCGTCTGCCCGTCGAACGCCACCAGGTCGGTGAACGTTCCACCGACGTCGACACCAATGCGCAGGTTAAGACTGTCGTGATTGGGCATGACCGGTTGCGCCGCGATCGGCTGTCCGTGACACGGGTTTCCAACCCGTGCGAGGTGCGCCTGCGTCGTCAGATGTACATCCTCAGTTGGCTATTTTGAAACGCAAGAAGAACGGCCGCCCTGAAGATTGACGGCTTTTCTACTCCGACGCACCTCGCACGGGTTGGAAACCCGTGTCACGGACAGCCGGGCACGCGCTCCCATAACGCACTCGCCATCACGCCTCGTCCGTCACGCAGCCTTCGGACGCGTTCTTCACCAGGCGGATGTACTTCGCGAGGTAGCCGCGGTTGGCCTTGGGGGCGGGCGGCTCCCAGGCGTTTTTGCGGCGGGCGAGTTCGGACGGCTCGATGTCCACCGTGATCGCATGCGATGCGGCGTCGATGTTGATGCGGTCGCCGTCGTGCACCAGCGCGATCGGTCCGCCGTCGGCGGCTTCGGGGGCGACATGGCCGACGATGAAGCCGTGCGACCCGCCGCTGAAGCGGCCGTCGGTGATCAGCGCCACCTTGCCGACCAGCCCGTACCCGGCGAGCGACGCCGTCGGGCTGAGCATCTCCGGCATGCCGGGGCCGCCCTTGGGGCCTTCGTAGCGAATGACGACGACGTCTCCCGCCTGGATCTTCTTCTGTTCCAGCCCATGGATCATGTCTTCTTCAGAATCAAACACCCGCGCCGGCCCGCTGAAGTGCGTGCCTTCCTTGCCGGTGATCTTGCCCACCGCACCTTCGGGCGCAAGGTTGCCGCGAAGGATCAGGATGTGCCCCGACTTCTGCAACGGATCGCTGAGCGGCCGAATGATCGGCTGCTGGCCGGGGCCGTTGCCGAACGGCTTGATCGGCGCGATCGTCTTGAGGTTCTCGGCGATCGTCTTGCCGGTGACGGTCATGCAGGACCCGTCGATCAACCCCTCGTCGAGCAGCATCCGCATCACCGCGGGCACGCCGCCGTAGGCGTGAACGTCTTCCATCACGAACTTGCCGGACGGCTTGAGGTCGGCAAGCAGCGGGGTTTCGGCGTTCATCTTCCGCCAGTCGTCGATGCTCAGTTCGAGCCCGAACGACCGCGCCATCGCGATGCTGTGCAGCACGACGTTGGTCGATCCGCCGAGCACAATCGCCAGCCGCATCGCGTTGCGGAAGCTCTGGTTGGTGACGATGTCGCGCGGCTTGAGATCGAGTTCCATCAGCTTGCGGACGGCGTGGCCGGCGGCGACGCATTCCTTCTGCTTGTCGGGGTCTTCGGCCGGCGTACAACTGCTATAGGGCAGCGACAGGCCGAGACACTCGATGAACGACGACATCGTGTTGGCGGTGTACATGCCGCCGCACGCGCCGGCGCCGGGGCAGCTCTTGGCGATGATCGTCTTGCGTTCGTCTTCGGTGATCGCCCCGGCCAGGCTCTGACCGTACGACTGAAACGCCGAGACGACGTCGAGCTTTTCTTCCTTGCCCTTGAGGGTGGCGCAGCCGGCGCGGATGGTGCCGCCGTAGACCATGATGCTCGGGCGGTTGAGCCGGCCCATCGCCATCACGGTACCGGGCATGTTCTTGTCGCAGCCGGGGATCGCGATCAGCGCGTCGTACCACTGGGCGCCCATGACAGTTTCGATCGAGTCGGCGATCAGGTCGCGGCTGGCGAGCGAGTAGCTCATGCCGTCGGTGCCCATCGAGATGCCGTCGCTCACGCCGACGGTGTTGAACCGCATGCCCACCTGGCCCGCCTCGACGACGCCCTTCTTCACCACGATGCCGAGATCGGCCAGGTGCATGTTGCAGGGGTTGCCCTCGTACCAGACCGAGCAGATGCCGACCTGGGCCTTGTTCAAATCGGCACCGGAGATACCGGTGGCGATGAGCATTGCCTGGCTGGCGGCCTGCGTGGCGGGCTGGGTGATCTTGGCGGAATAGCGATTGAGCGGTTGCTGAGACATAGGGGGAGGGATCATACGGCGGACGGGCGGGTTCGTCTAAGACCCCCAAACGCCAGTCGATCGCGGGGTCATTCCAACCATTCCGACGGCGTCTCGGGGAGCAGAGCCGTCCCTGCTACCTTCGGCGGAAACGTCGCGGCAGGAAGTGGTCCATCACGGTAACGCCCAACAGCCGGCAGCCAACGCCATAGGCCGCACCACCGACCACGATCAGGATCGCGAGTTGTGCCGCCCAGACCCACCGGCGGTCGCCGGTCGGATAGATCGGCAACCGGCTGACGCCCCAGCAGACCAGGGTCATCAAAGCCGTGGCGGCGAACATCTTGAGGACGGGGCGGAGGATGGTCGTAAGTTCGAGCCCGCCGACCCTGCGATCGAGAATCCGGAGCATCCAGATCGCCTGCACGGTGAACGCCACCAGCGTACCGACGGCCATCCCGGCTTCGCCGAGCACCCAGATCATCGGCAGTTCGACCGCCAGGTTGATGACCAGGTTCAGAATGGCGAGTTTGAGGGGGGTGGCCGTGTCGTGGACGGCGTAGAACGCCCGGCTGGTGATCTGCAGGAGCGAGAAGGCCCAGATCGCGGCGGCATAGTAGATCAGCGAATGGCGAATCAGGTCGGCATCGTGGGCCGTGATTTGGCCGTGTTGGAACAGTAGCCGTATCGCCGGTTCGCTGACGAGAATCAGTCCGACACTCGCGGGGATGCCTTCCCACAAGGCTGCCTCGATTCCCTGCCGAAGCGATGCTTTGAACTTCGACTGGTCTTTTTCAAGCGCATCGCTGCTGAGCGAAGGAAAGATCGCCGTTGCCAGAGCTGTGGCGAAGATGCCCAGCGGAAAGAGGTACATAAACTGCGCGACGGCCAGCCGGGCGGGTGCGCCGGCTTCCATCGGATAACGCAATACCTGGCCGAAGATCGAGAAGTGCGTGATCTGGTTGCCGGCGGCATCGACGCCGGCCATCAGCAACGTGGACAGACTTCGGTCGAGCAGCACCGACAACTGGACGACGCCGGCACCCAGCGCGACGGGAATGGTCAGCCGGAACATGTTTCGGGTCATCGGCGTCCAGAGGCCGACGGCCAGGCGGAAGCGAAAGCCGACGGCACGCAGGCTCGGCAGCAGGATGGCGGTCTGCAACACGCCGGCGACGAGCACGGCAAACGCCAGCCAGTAGACGAGGGAGGTTTGCAGCTCGGCGGCGCGATCGTCATCGGTTCGACCGCTAAGCCCGAGCGTCGCTGCCCCGATCACCAGCACGGCGATGTGGCAGAGGTTGAGCAGGATCGGCGCCGCCGCAGGTGCGGCGAATCGGCGGTGCACTTGGAGGATGCCGGAGAGAAACGCCATTCCGCAGATGAGCAGAACGTACGGCAGCATGATCGCCGTCAGGCGAAGCGTAAGCAGGTGGTCCGCCCGCAGCCCCGGCCAAAGGGCCAGAATGCCCACCAATAGAAGTTCGCCAAGAATGGTGATGGCCAGGAGGATCGCGACGAGCAGGTTGATGCCCGACGCGGCGAAATCGGCGGCGGAGGTCCGATCGTCCTTCACCGCCCTGGCGTAAAGCGGAATAAACGCCGCCGACAGCGCCCCTTCGCCGAAGAGCTTTCGGAAGAGGTTCGGAATGGTGAACGCGACAGTAAACGCCGAAGCGATCAGGCCGGTCCCGAGAAAGTGGGCCGAGACAATCTCGCGTCCCAGCCCCAGAACCCGGCTCGCGAGCGTGAGGAGGCCGACGACTTTGGCGTGGCGAAGGAATGAGGAAGGTTGGGACATCCGTGTCCGAATTGAGGCATCGCGGGTCGCGCAGGGATCTTCCGGTGGGGCAGGCATTCTTGCCTGCCTCGAATGGCCGAGTGCCGGGCATTCCTGCCCGGTCGAGGTCATGCGAAACAGCTCCACCGCCGTCCGGCTGCGGTCCCGCTCAACCCGGCAGGAATGCCGGGGTCGGGGGCCCGCGGCAGATAAGAATGTCTGCCCCACCGGCATGCACACACTTCATCTCTTACCCATAAAGAGCCACCAAGGGTAGCTCCAGCCGTCTTCAGCGAGTCCCTTTCGAACGGGATTGTCGAGCATGTACTTCAGCTTCTCATCCAGTTCATCCTGATCTCGAAGTATTCGGTCCCACGACTCATCCTGCCATACGGAGCCTGAGCCTCCGCGTATCAAATTGACCTTTCGTGCAGAGACGCCCTTCATGCCTTTGGTGATGCGAGGCAGCGTCACGCCACCGATAGGTTCGAGCACTGCATGCACATGATCCGGCATCACCACGGTCCCGATCAAGAAGTAGAACTTTTCGTGGCCTTCGCGGATGTGCGTCAGGACAATGGTTCGCTCTGCTTCACTCAATTCGCCGCTATCAACGCGAAAGGTGATGAAGTAAGCAGAACCTGCCAAGGTCCAGTGAGGGAGTCGCCGACGCCGCTTTTCAAGGGCCGACATGCTCGGAACCGGGCCGGGCAAGAATGCCCGTGCCCTTGAATCGGCAGACAAGAATGTCTGCCCCACCGGGGAGACGGACTCGTCCGACCTGACCTTTTCTTTCAGTCTTGCCGCCGCCACTCTCACATCATCCACGCCCAGCACCGCCGAGCTGACCGCTACGGCCCTGATCCCCGTCGCCAAAACTTCACTGACGTTCTCCTCTGTGATTCCCGCGATCGCCACCGCGGGAATTCCAATCGTTTCGGCGACCTTCCTTGCGTATTCCGGCCCGGCGATGAAGTCCCTGGGCTTGGTGCTACTGCGGAAGAACGGGCCGACGCCGATGTAGTCCGCGCCGTCGAGGACCGCCTGCCGCGCCTGTTCGATGTTGTGGGTGCTGACGCCGACGATGCGGTTGGGCCCGACAATCTTCCTTGCCTCGACGGCCGGCAGATCACCCTGACCGACATGAACACCATCCGCGTCAGCAAGCACGGCGATGTCAGGGCGGTCGTTGATGATGCAGGGGACGCCGAACTCCCGGCAGAGGGCGACCAGTTGCCTGGCACGCGACAGAAGCTCACCGGATTCGAGCGATTTCTCCCGCAGTTGCAGGCAGTCCGCGCCGCCCATCAGGGCGTCGGTCGCCGCGTCGAGCCAGTTGCCTTTGCAGACCGACTCGGTGACCAGTACGTAGAGCTCGATGGAGCCAAAATCGCAGGCCGGCGGGCGGAGGGTCCGGGCGATGCGTTGTTCCAGGTCGTACGAGGCGTATCGCAAGGTCTCGACCTTCTGCGCCGCCGACGGGTCGAGCGTTTTAAGGTATTCCTCGATCGCACGGAGCGCCTCGCCCAGCCGTTTGCCGGCGGCAACGACGACGTCCTCGATGCTGGACCTTGTCAGCTCCGCGGCTGTTTTGTTCGTCGTCCCGACATCGCCGGGCGTATCGCGGTGAAGGATCGCCTCGGGCAGGATCGGCCCCACTGCTTCGGCCAAGCCGTGGCGGACGTGTTTCAGCCGACCGCTCAGACTCTCGGAATCGAGGATAAAGCGGGCGTAGTCCTCCAGAACTCGCAATGCTTCGCGGGCGCGGTTCGCGTTGGCGTCGAGCAGGCGTAAGATCGGTCCGGCAGGCAACCGGCCTGAACCGTCTGCCCATGAATCCGCCCCGGAGGACGCCGCGCCATCGCCTGGCTGAAGCGACGGCTCCGCCGGCGGAAGTTTGGGGAATTCGGGATTCATGCTTAGTGCCGACCGGGGTCGATTATAGGGCGAAGCGCCTCGAAACCCATGGACCGCGCAACGGTCTGAAACTTGGTTCAAAGGCCAGCCACGGAGTGGGAGTCGGATGAATCAGCGTAAACAAGCGTTCGTAAAGGGTTTAGACGCGATCAAGCGGTCCCGGCCCAAATCCCGGCTGTTGAAAAAAGCACAATCCCTTGGGCATGTCGGTCCACGGCTCTACAATCCAGCCGGAATGCCCGAAACGAACCAGATCATCCGCGGCGACTCGATAAAAGTGCTCAATGACGGGCCTGAAGGCTGGGTTGATCTGGTCTTCGCCGACCCGCCGTTCAACATCGGCTACCTCTACCACAACTACGACGACCGCAAAGATGTCGACGAGTACGTTGATTGGTCGGAACGCTGGATGTCGGCCGTGCACCGGGCACTGAAGCCGACCGGCAGTTTCTACCTGGCAATTGGCGACGAGTTTGCCGCCGATCTGGCCGTCGTAGCCCGGCGGAAGATCGGGTTCCACATGCGGAACTGGATCATCTGGCACTACACCTTCGGGCAACAGACCAAGAAGATGTTCGCCAAGAGCCACACGCACATCCTCTACTTCACGAAGCAGAAACCCGAATCGGGGATGACCAACCTCACGTTCAATGCCGACGCCATCCGCGTCGCCTCGGCCCGCCAGACGACCTACGGCGATTCCCGCGCCAACGCCAAAGGAAAGTTGCCCGACGACACTTGGTTCCTGCGCCCGCAGGAGACGTCGTTCTATGAATCAGGCTATTCGCAGTACGTGGAGCAGCAGAAAGACCTGCCGGCCGATGCGTTTCTTCCGGTCGATTTCTTTGACCCGGTGAGTGATACGTGGAACGTCAGCCGAATCTGCGGCACGTTCAAGGAACGCGAAGGCTGGCACGGCTGCCAGATGCCGATCGCGGTCCTCGACCGCATCATCAAAGCCAGTTCCAACCCCGGCGATGTGGTACTCGACCCGTTCAACGGCTCGGGAACAACGGTCGTCAGCGCCGCACTGAACAACCGCCAGTACGTCGGCATCGATCAGAGCGCGGAATACGTCGCCTACGCCAGGAAACGCCTCGAACACGCACTGAGGGTGTCGACGTCCCCGATCAACAGCTCGGCCGCGTCAGGGGCATTGGCGGCATCGGTGGTCCTTGACGACACCCGCGCCAGCAAGGTGATGACCGAGACCGATGCATTCGGCCGCAAGCGTGTCCCCCGCGGTCCGCGGCGGCGCGTCGCCAAGACGGCATAGGGCGGTCATTCAGGATTCAAAAGGTGGAGCGAAAAGGTACGCCGCGTTCTGGGCGTACTCTTAAAGGCACGGATTTGCTGGTGGGCTCTTAAGCGGGGGTCCAAGGTCGATCAGCGACCCTCAGGCGAAATGTGTCCCGAAGCCCTGTCACACCACAGGCACGACTTTCGTCACTTCGGGGACCTTCTCTCGCAAGCTGCGTTCGATGCCGTGCTGAAGCGTCATGTGGCTGCTCGGGCAGCCGATACAGGCACCGTGGAAACGGATCGAAACCTGCCCATCGGGCTGGATGTCGACCAGTTCGATGTCGCCTCCGTCGGCCTGAACGGCCGGGCGGATCAGATTGATCACCGCCAGCACTTTGTCGCGGAGGGGGGTATTGGTGGCGTCGGCGGTTACTGGGGTCATTCGGGTGTCCGTGGCGTCGGGCTGGGACGATCTCCTACGCACCAATCATAGCGAACCGGGAACGCCGGGACAAACCTTGTGTCTGTGGGCGATCACCACGCATGGCCGTTCGGTCGGTAAAAGGGTGCGAGAGCCGAAGGCCGTCATGTCCGGCCCGATAGCCGGCCTGGGGTTGTTTCGGCATTCAGCCCATGTCAATTGTGCCGACCGCGAGACTACATATGAAGCAGTTCCACCTTCCGATCGTCCTGTTCGCGGTCTTGTTCGCCCTGCCGTTGAGTGCCGCAGACGGCGATACCAAGGCGCGTATTGCGACGATCGTCAAGGCAGCCGGCGGGGAAGACAAACTACTCAAGCTCTTTCGCGTCAAGGAACGACTGAACGTCAGCCCCGATCCGGCCGCCAAGGGAAAAGAGCGGGTCTCCGTCATCGAACCGCCGAACTACTGGTGGCTCGGGAAGAAAGAGCGCGTTATGGACGAGAAGGAGCCGGCGATCTTCCTGGTCTGGGCCTGGACGCTGGGGGCACTGACCGATCCGAAGTCGAAGGTCGAGGCGATCCCGGAAATTGTCGAAGCGGAAAAGCCGGCGTTTGGCTTGCGAGTCAGCGGAACGATCACTCCGCCGATGGACCTGTACTTCGACAAAGCCGAAAGCCGGCTGGCCCGGATCGACTGGCGATCCGACATCCACCGTTTCAGCAATTGGAAAGAACACGACGGTGCAAAGTATCCGGCGAAGGTCGTCGGCTACAAGAAATCGAGCGGGAAGGCGTGGTACTACACCGAGGTGCTGGAAGTTGAACGCCTGAAAGAACTGCCGGAGGGACTCAAGCGGTAGAGGGGCGCCTGGAAACGTCTGGCGCTCAGACAGACATCTCTAGTTGCCTGCCGCCGGAACCGTACCCGCCTTGCTCCGCGTGAGGTCTTCCAATCCCGACTGCACATAGGCCCGCAGTTCGCGAGACATCGCTTTTCGGCGGTTGGGGGCATCAGGATCGGTCGCCGGACTTACCGCGGGCGGCCAGAGGGTGTACTTCAAAAGCTGCGGATCGGCCTTGGCATCGTTGAGGACCAGCAGTTCGTCGCCGCGAGCGAGTGCAACCGCCTTGCCGCCGCCGCTCATCTTGAAGACGGCAAAGTTCTCGTCGGGGAACGTGTCGTCGAAGAGACTGCGACCCCACGATGCGTGCGGCGTATCAGTCACGCCGATCAGCCCCAGCACACTCGCCGCGACGTTCATGTGGGCCGCCACCCGGTGATCGACGCCGGGCAAATCCTTCGCGCCGACCAACCCTGGTGCCACGAAAAGCAACGGGACGTGATGGTAAAGCAGGTTCACGTCCGTCAGCTTCGGGCGGACGGCGAATCCGTGGTCGCCTACGAACACGAACAGCGTGTTCTTGAAGTAGCTCAGCTTCTTTGCGTCTTCGACAAACTTGCCGACCGCCCAGTCGGCGTATCGCATAGCCTCAAGTCGCTTGTTGAGCTCGCCCATGTCAGTGATCGGCGGCGCACCCGGCACCGGTGGCACGGAGAACGGGGCATGGTTGGAGAGTGTCATGATGGCCGCCATGAACGGCCCCTTCTTCGATGCCGCCTCGAACTCCTTGTTGCACCGATCGAACAGGTCGCCATCGGAGACGCCCCAGACGGGATCGCGATACTTGGCGTCGACGAGCATTTCCTCCCCGCCGACGAAGGTCTTCACGCCCTGCTTACGGAAGAACCCGCGCATGTTGTCCCACGCGAAATCGCCGTTGTAGAGGAAGAACGTCTGGTAGCCACGCGACTGGAAGATGGACGAGAGCGAGCAGAATTCCTGGTTCGAGACGCTGCTCTCCATCAGCGTCTCGTAGCCGGGCAGGTTGGGGAACCCCAGCTGCGTTGCGAAGATGCCCTGGTGCGTGTGCGATCCGGCGGAAAAAGCGCGATCGAACAGTCGGCCTTCCTTGGCGATCTTGTCGAAAGCCGGTGTAAATGATCGCGGCGCGCCGGTCGAGCCGCTGAAGCGTCCCGAGAAGCTCTCCATCATGACCACAACAACGTTGACCGGCCGGCCGTCCTCGGTCGTAAGGTTGACGGATGATTTGGCCGAGCCGCGCGTTCGCAGTGCCGTACGCTTGCCGGGTTCGATCGCTGATTCGCCCGGGGCGGTCATAAGCCTCTGGGTAATCTGGCGCGCTTCGTCAGGTGCCATACCTTTGGCCCAGGCCCCTGATTCGCGGTCGCGATCGATCGAGTCGAGGCCGGCATGTGCGAGCGACCAAAGCCCGTTGAGGCTCATCTGGCTCACAAACTCGTTGTCGCCGCGAAACGCATCGCCCCACTGCAGCGGCTCACCCTGCACACCGCCACGAACGCCTGTGACGATCGAAGCAATGATCAGTCCGATACCGACGAACTCTGCCGTTCGACTGACGCTTGAGGCCTTCGGCTCGACGATGGAAGCCGTAGTGTCGTCCGACGCTCGCGCGGGACTGGAGGTTCCGCCGGCAAATCGCATCGCGGTGCGGACGCCCAGATGGATGACGCCAGTCAACGCCGCCCATCCCAGCAGATAACGGACGACCGGGAAGTTGTACCAGGTCATGCCCCCGACGATTTCAGGGTGATTCAGATAGCGGATTGCCAACTGGTTGTAGCGCGCCTGAAACTCGTTGAAAAACTCAAACTCCGCGATCAGGATCAGGGCCATCACGCCAAACAACAGGGTGACGCCCCATGTAAAGATCCGTCGCCGTCGGGGACCTGCCCAAGGCGCGAACCAGGGGAGGTAACAGATGATCATGATCGGCGTCATCACGAACGAGATGACCGACAGATCGAAGCGTGTACCGATGACGAAGGCCGAGAGTAGTTCCGACCAGCTCGCGTCCGCCGCGGTACGAACACGAATGATCAAGCCCAACCGCAGCAGGGCAAACAGAACGAGCAGCAGAGTGGTCAGCCCCAGAAGGAGCTTGAGATTGACTGGCAGGTAGCGTCGAGTGATCGCCGGAGTGGCGTCCGATGGCGTAGTGACGGTAACAGAGGGTTGGATCTGCAAATTGCCATCCTGGCAGAAGACGATCGGCACCGTCCAACGAAGCTGCAGCCGGTTGCCGAATTGTTAGTATCATATTCAATTCTCGTCAGGATTCCGAGCGTCGCCGCCGGCGATGTTTAACGAATTCGGGGTATGCTCCGGGTGAGTTGCACTCGCACGTCGGTAGCCGCCAGAGGCACCTCTCGCAGTATCTGAATCGGACGCTCATCGTTTCCTGTTCCAAGCGCCATGAGCGGTGGCTATGGTCCAGGCCGACCCAGGCAGAATCTTTGGAGGATTGATCAGATGACATTGAAAACAGGCTTGATGGCAATCGGCGTGTGTGCTGCCCTTACCGGTATGGCCCATGCCGGCCAGATCGTGACCCTCGACAAGAATAATTGGGGCCTTGTGCCCGGCGGCAAGGAAGTTGATGCCATCTACGGCGACTTCCTGATGAAAAACGACAAGGTCGTCGCGGTGATCGGTTCGTCGCTCCCCGAGCGGCAGCTGAACTTGCGAATCACTGGTGCCCAGGGTTCGGTTATCGACTTCGCACTCCTGGGATCCAACAACGACCAGCTGACGGTTTATCACCCTCATGCCTTCGCCGGCGAAGGCCCCGCCGCCAACCGGGTGGAGGTCATCAAGTCCGACGGTACCCAAGTCACGCTCCGCGCCACGCGCAAGGCCAGTGCCAAGGACCCGATCGAGACGGTGACCGACTACACACTGAAGGACGGCGATCAGCATCTGACGGTAGTTACGCGCCGAACCAACACCTCAGACAAATCCGTGAAAGTGCGTCTGACAGAACGGCTTTTTCACGAGAAGCCCGCTGAGTTTTCGGCTGCCGGGCAGCATCGGATCGTGCAGTCGTTCGACCGGTACTTCGGAATGGCTTACGCGCTGGTGCGAACCGACGGCGGGATGTTGTCGGTTGCGCCATCGTCGGCGACGGTCAAGAACTCGGCAGGATTGATCGACTACCCCGATGCCGTGACGGCCGGGGCCGGCGCGGGCACCGCGGAAATTGGGCCCGGCAAAGAGGTGATCCTGTCGCGTCTGCTCGTCGTCGCCGACGACGCCGCCAGAGCGCAGCAGGCTGCGGCCGCCGCCGTCGGAACGGCGGTCAAGACGTACGCCGTCGCCGTGACGTCCGACACCGGCAAGCCTGTGGAAGGCGCCTACGTTGCCATCCGCCAGACGGCTGCCGTCGCCGGCGAGCGACTTTCCGACGCCAAGGGGCCGGTGGTTTGCAGTGGATTCACGTCGGCCAAGGGTATCGTCGACCTGCCGCTGTCGGAGGGCCAGTTCATCGCGATGGTTGCGACGCCCGGCCGGGCCGATACCTTCGTACCGGTGACGGTTGATGGCGGTGACAAACGATCGACCGCGGTGCAGTTGGGGGCCGCGTGCTCGGTGGCGTTTGATGTCGTTGACGAAGCGGGACAGTCGTCGCCGGTGAAGGTTCAGTTTATTGGGGTCGGTTCGACCCCGAATCCCGATCTGGGGCCCGATCAGCGCGCCGATGGTTGCCGCAATCTCTGGTTCTCCGTGAAGGGACAATTTGAGGTCCCCCTGCCGGCCGGAGACTACTACGTCCTCCTGTCGCGAGGGCCGGAGTACGACGCGGCGTGGCGGACTTTAAAGCTGACGCCCGGACGCAAGGCCACCGTGTCTGCCCGCCTCCCGCGCGTCGTCGATACCAAGGGGTGGATCTCCGCCGACTTCCACAACCATTCAACGCTCAGCGGCGACAACTCGACGCAGACCGAAGGCCGACTCGCCTGCCTGATCGCCGAGCATGTGGAGTTTGCCGCCGCGACAGAGCACCAGCGCATCACTTCCTACAAGCCTTACCTCAAGGCGATGGGGGTCGAAGCATTGATGGCCACCAGCGACGGCATGGAACTGACCGGGTCCCCCCTGCCGCTGATGCATCTCAACACGTTCCCGCTGCACGCTCATCCGCACACGCAGTTCGGTGGTGGACCGATGATCGACAAGGACGCGCTTACACAGATCCGTCGGCTTAAGGACCACGACAACGGTTCCGACAAGCTCATGCAGCAGAACCACCCCGATATCGGCTGGCTTGTCTTCGACAAGGACGGCGACGGCAAGCCCGACGGCGGCAACGGCACTCTCGCCTACACGGACGTGATTGAAATCTGGACGACCACGATCCTGGACCAGAAACCGTTCATCGGCTTCAAAGGCAACAAATCCAACGACCGGATGTTCAACTGGCTCCAATTGCTGAACCAGGGTCATCGCCTGCCGGGTGTCGCGAACACCGACGCCCACATTTGCTTCCATGACAGCGGCACGATCCGCAACTGGGTCAAGAGCGAGACCGACATCCCGGCGGAGATCAAGGAGATGGATGTGGTCCGCGAAAGCCGAAAGGGCCGGTTGACGATGTCCAGCGGACCGTTCCTCGAAGCCTGGCTCAGCGGTGGCGAGTCAACGACACCGGCCATCCCCGGTGACGACATCAGGATCTCCGGCGACGGCAAACTGAGGATTCGCGTCCAGTGCCCCAACTGGTTTGGCGTGAACAGGATTCAGGTGCTCGTCAATGGCAAGCCCGACGCCACGCTCAACTTCACCCGCAAAACCCACCCGGCGATGTTCGCCGACGGCGTGGTCAAATTCGATCAGGTGCTGCCCATCAAGTTCGCCGCCGACGCGCATGTGATCGTGGTCGCGACCGAAGAAGGCGGCACCACCGCGCCGGTGATGGGTGCCGGCGGCGAGCCGCCGATGGCAATCAGCAACCCCATCTACGTCGATTTCGACGGCAACGGGTTCAAAGCTAATGGCGACAAGCTTGGCGCACCACTGCCCGTCAAGCAGTAGCAGACGAGACCTGCGGCAAGCCAACTCAGCGGTGTGATGAAACATTGAGTTCATGCCTGAATGAGCCATTTGTCACCTCGGACGGCCCACGGGCATCCTACTGTCGTCCAATGCAGCGAATCGTTCGCCGCAGCGACACAAACCGAATGCTTAGAGGTGCCCATGTTCAATAAATCAACTTTCGTCGCGATCGCCAGCCTGTTGCTCGCAAGTTCAGCGTCTTTTGCCACCGAATCGCAGTCGTCGCGCACGGTGACAATTCGCGGCGGGCAGGGTGACGTTTCGACCGTGGTCATTCCCGCAAACGGCCAACGCGAGGCGCAGCCCTACCAACTGACTGGCAACGGACAGGCGTCGCAGTCGAAGACGATCACGCTTCGTACCGGCCAGGGTGGCTTCGTTCAGGTTCCTCAGCGGTAAGGGGATCTGCACCGGATTCACGGTAAATATAGTCCTACGTATCTACGGGCAGGCGAATCTCGCCTGCCCGTTTCTTTGTTGGCGTGACATTGCGATAACGGCGCGTTGAAGTATCGCCACGTCATGAAATCAACCGTTGAAGAAATCCGGGCCCGTTTTGATGCCGATGTCGAGCGGTTCAGCAACCTGCAGACCGGGCAGTCCGCTACTGTGGATGCGCCGCTGGTGCTGGAATTGATCGCCGAGGCGGCGTCCGTTGTCACGCCGGGCGCGGGGTCCCTGCTCGATGTCGGCTGTGGCGCCGGGAACTACGCACTGAAGCTACTTTCCCGCCTGCCCGGAATGCACTGCACGCTGGTGGACCTGAGCCGCCCAATGCTCGACCGTGCAGTCGAGCGCGTCTCGGCGGCGACGACGGGCATTGTCACGCCAGTCCAGGACGATGTTCGTTCCCTCGATCTTCAACCGGGGTCATTCGATCTCATTGCCGCAGCGGCCGTGCTCCACCATCTGCGAACGGATGCCGAATGGGAGGCCGTATTCGCGATGTTCTACCGCGTGTTGCGCCCGGGCGGATCGGTCTGGATCTCCGACCTGGTGGCTCACGATCACCCCGGCATCCAGGCCATGATGTGGCGTCGCTACGGTGCTTATCTCTCCGAACTGCGTGGCGGCGGGACTGCCGGCGAGAAGTATCGTCAGGATGTGTTTGCCTACGTCGAGAAGGAAGACACCCCTCGCCCGCTGGAGTATCAGACCGACCTCCTCCGCCGGGTGGGGTTTGCCGAGGTGGTCGTGCTTCACAAGAATGGGTGCTTCGCCGCATTCGGCGCGGTGAAGCGCTAGATGGCAGTGCGGGATTCAGCGCTTGTGGTGCAGGCGTCCCGCCTGCGATGCAGCCGGGACGGCTGCACCACAACGGCGCCGATTCACGCACAGTCATTTAGATAGCAGTCCGCGTTTCGCGAGAATACCTCGCTGTTTCCGTAATGCGAATTGCGGTCGACGATGTCAATGTCTGAAGGAATCCATCCGATGATGCGACCACACCTGCTGCTGATGACGATCGCACTCACCGCCATGACCGCCGGCGCGGCAGAGAACGCGGCGATTCGTGATGAAATGGGGCGAGATTACTACCTGTATGAGCCGTCCCGCATCGACGCCAGAAAGACCTACTGGCTCGTCGTCGGCGTTCATGGCTACGGCGGCAACGGCAAGGGTGCCGCCGGGCTCGCCGGCTGGGTGCGCAACGGCGACTGCATCGTCGTCGGCCCCAGCTTTCCCAATGACGGGTATCAGCTTCTCCAGAAGCAGGCCGACGAGCAGCTGGTCAGGCTCTTCGAATCCCTCCAGAAACAGTTCAAGCTCCGGCCGAAACTGTTTGTTTACGGTTTCTCCGGCGGATCACAGTTCGCCCATCGGTTCATGATGAAGTATCCGGAGCTTGTCGCCGGCTGCTCGGCCCACTCGGGCGGCACCTGGGCGACGGGCGATCAGTGGATGTCGATCAACCCCAAAGCCGCGGCGATCCCTTTTGTCATGTCGTGCGGTGAAGCCGACACGGCCAAGTCCAACCCCGCCGCACCGTTCGGCCGCTACGAATGGGCCAGGGTGTTCGAGAAGCAGATCGCCGAAGCGGGCTTCTGCTATGAGGCGAAGTATTGGCCGAAGGTCGGCCACGCCACCGCGCCGGGCGTTTCGACGATGACCGAGGATTGCTATCGACTGGCGACTGTGGTTCAGCCGGCGATCGAAGCTGCAATTGATGATGCACGCAAGCGGCACGCTGAGGGTAATACGGCATCGGCGCGGACCGTGATCGCCAAGGCACGCAGCCTGCTGCCCAAGCCCACCACCGAACTGAGCCGGCGTTTTGCCGATCAATGGAACAAGGTTCTGACGACGATCGAATCTGACGTCGGAACGGCTGCCAAACCAGTTCAATGAAACGGCGGGCCTGACTGGCCTGCTCGGCGGAGCCTTCAATTCGTCGCACGGGCACGGTGCCAGAGATATGCGATGCCCCTTGCACCGAAGAAGATGCCGGATGCCACGGCCCCTTCAACGAACAGGTCGATCCCGGATTCTCGCAGCAGAGCACTCTTGTCTTGAACCATGCCGTCAATCCCGGGGGCCGTAACCGCGATCCCGATGGTCGCGACATGCCGACACGCGTATGCACCAAGCGCAAGGCCGAGTACAGAGAACGCGAGCGATTGGGCGTGGGCTGCCGAAAGTCGAGCGCGGGGTGCGCCGACAAGCCCGCTCACGTCGCGAAGCATCCACCGGGCCGCGGGTCGGGCGATAAACCACAACGCCATCCCGATAGCGAGGCCCGCCAGTGACGGAGCGAGCCGTACCAGCTCGTACTGAATCGAGATGTTCTTGATCGACAATGCCAGAAATGGATAGGTGACCAGCGCCGGTGCCGATGTCGCAACGAAATAAGTGGCCAGCAGCCTCATACCGATGACAGCCACGTCGAGACGTCCGACCGGGGCCTGGTCGGGGATCGAATGTTCGTCTCCGGTGGAATAGGCAAGGGAACCTGCCGGCGCGGTTGCCTCGGAGCTTGTCTCCGAGATCGGAATGTCATTTCCCGTCACATCGGATTCCGACATCGGTTCCCTCTCCCTTTTCAGCTTTCCAAGACCCGTTTGGTTCTATGGCACGACAGCCGGCAGCTCGGCCAACCGCGCGAACAACGTCATCTGCTTCGCGTCGATGATCTCGACGTCGAGCAACCGCCCCTTCAGAGACATCTCCCCGTCGAACACGACGACTTGATCGCCCGACGTGCGACCGACCATCTGGGTGCTGGTGACGGCGGGCTCAATCGTTTGAATCTCGGCGAGCCGGGCCTTCTTGCGGGTCTCCCATCCCAGCTCCACGCCGCTTGCAGGCGCTTTGGGGTAAGCCGCAGCCTGCTGCTTGCTGACCAGCTTGCTTTGGCCTTCGACCAGAACCTGCACCGTCCGGCCGATCATCTCCCGGTTGTTCTGAGCGCTGACTTCATGCTGCACTGCAAGCAGCTCGTTGTTCCGCCGGCGTTTGACGTCTTCGGGCACATCATCGGTGAAGCGGTCGATCGCAATCGTCCCCGGCCTTGGTGAGTACTTGAAAATGAAGCTGTTCTTGAATCGGCCGTGGCGGATGATGTCCTTGCAGGTCTGGAACTCTTCCTCGGTCTCGGTCGGGAAGCCGACGATGAAGTCGGACGCGATCGAGATGTCGGGCATGTAGCCGCGGGCGCGGTCGATGAAGTCGCGGTACTGCTGGGCGGTGTAGCCGCGGTTCATGATCTTGAGAATGCGGTCGCTGCCGTGCTGTGCCGGCACGTGCAGGTAACGGCAGATGCGCTCGCAGTCGCGCATCGCCATGAGCGCCTCGTCGGTGAAGTCGCGCGGGAAGCTGGTGACGAAGCGCAGCCGTGGCAGATGCGGGACGGCTTCATGGATCTGGTAGAGCAGCTCGGCGAACGAAGTCTCTCGGCCGTCGCCGAACTTAAAATGGTAGTGGTTGATCGTCTGCCCGAGCAGCGTCACTTCGCGCACGCCGGCGTCGGCGAGACGGCGGACCTCATCAACGATGTTCTCCGGCGGACGGTGGACCTCGGGCCCGCGTGTGTACGGCACCACGCAGTAGGTGCAGAACTTGTTGCACCCGCGGGTAATGCGGACGTACGCCTGCGCCAGGTCGTCTTCCGGACTGATCGCCCGCGACAGGTCGAGCATCTCCAAGTTGTCCTTGGCGGCGTCGAGCGTGCCAGACCGGCGAACATTGGCGCCCATCAGGGCAACCTGACGGTAGCCGGAAGGATGAGCGATGACGGATGACGGATGAATGGAAGAAGGATTCCCTTCATCCTTCATCCTTCCGCCTTCATCCTTCGCCAGCGTGGTAACGCTGGCGTTGTGGATCAGACCGGGCAGCTTATCCAACTCCCCGGGACCGCACAGGATGTCGACTTGCGGGAACTTGTCGAAGATGTTCTTGCCATCGCGCTCGGCCATGCAGCCGATGACGCCGATGACCAGGTTCGGATCGTCCTTCTTTCGCTGTCGCAGCTCCCCAAGCCTGCTCCACACCTTCTGCTCGGCGTGTTCGCGGACAGAGCAGGTGTTGTAGAGGATGACGTCGGCCGATTCTCGATCTTCAGTCGAGACATAGCCTTGCGCGCGGAGCTGGCCCAAGACAAGCTCGCTGTCGAGCACGTTCATCTGGCAGCCGAAGGTTTCGAGGTACAGCTTGCGTGGCATAGGAGTAGCAGAGTCTTCCGTCCTGCAGCGGACACGGTCACAGGCCGAAAAGCCTGTGCTTTGAACGGTTAATCCGTCGAGTATACTAATGCAGCGATGGAAGACATAGCCGAACAACTTGCGATCCGTGATCGCTTTCTCAAGCGGATTTCGGAGCACCGCACCCCAGAAGAGCGCATGGAACTCATGGCGCGCCTTCAGAGGCAGGCTAGGGGCCTTCTCACGGACAATCCTGAGGGATATTCCAATTACACGCGCCGCAACATGAATAAGCGGGCCATCGACTTTGCGGAGAACCATGCCGCCTGATTTTGCTGCTTTCGAACTGCCACCGTACCACCCACGATTTGTTTGACTCCGCTTCCTTTCCCCTATGTAATGCCGGAACGACCTAAGACGCCGCCCCTTCAAGCGTTCTGACTGAAGGCGGCCATTCCACAGAGTTGTGAAAGCTGGGTCGTGACAACTGAGCAATCCTTGCAGGAGTGGCGGAATTGGCAGACGCGCAGGACTTAGGATCCTGTACCGCAAGGTGTAGGGGTTCGACCCCCCTCTCCTGCATTGGCTTGGAAACCGCAAAACTCCCGGCGGAGAACTGACGCGGTTTCCGTTCGATGATGTGATCGCCTTGCCGTCGGCAGCGCGTCCGCCAAGGCGGACCGTACTAACAGCCGCCAGACGAACCCCGCCTTCCCTCGCGATCGTCCTGGCGGAAAGGAAACGACTTCGATGACCCGCAGCCATTCGACTTCCATGAAACGCATCGGCCGCTCGCTCGCCTTTCTCGTGGCGACCGCCATCCCGTCCGCCGGTCTGGCCGACACGATCTGGTACGGCACCGGTGGTGCTGCAATCAAGGCCGAGGGGACGGTCATGAAGGTCGAGGGCGGCAACCTCGTCTGGCAGAACAAGTCCACCGGCAACAGCACTCAGCGACCCTTGGACGCGATCGTCAAGGTAAACGCCGACGGCGAAGCCGCTCTCAACGCCGCCGAGGACGCCTACGAGGCCGAGAAGTGGGACGTCGCGGCGACTAACTACGACAAGGCAATCAGCGCCAGCCGCAAGGATTGGGTGAAGGATCGCTCGGTGTTCCGGCTGGTGGCCGCGGCGGAAAAGGCCGGCCAGTTCCCGCTGTCGGCCAAGGCGTTCGTACAGCTGGCCGCCCGCGACCCCAACCAGGCGAAGGAAAAGAAGCCGGCCATTCCCGATGACAAGGCGCTGATCGGCCGGGCCATTCCCGACGTCGAACGTGCCTTTGCCACCAAGCAGACCGACCTGGTCCGGGAGTTCCTCGGCGAGCTCTATATTGCCAATTCCGAGCCCGACAAGGCGATGCGGCTACTCGCCGGCGCTCCGGGTGCCGACAAGAACCCGGCGTTGCTCGTCATGCAGGCCAATGCCGCACTGAGCACCAAGAACTACGCCGCCGCGTCAGACGTGATCAACAAGAACAAGGCGTTGTTCACCGATCCGACGCACCAGCTTACGGCCTTGTACACGCTGGCCGAGTGCTCCGCCGCAACCGCCGGTAATGACCCGGCAAAGCGTCAGGACGCCGCGATCGCCTACATGCGCGTCGTGGCCCACTTCAGCAATAAATCCAGCCCGATGGTGCTGAGTTCACTGCTGAAGGCGGCCAAGCTGCTGGAAGACGGCGGGCAGGCCACAGAAGCGGCCGCGCTTTATAAGCAGGTCGCAGAAGACCCCAAGTTCAAGGGAAGCAAGTCGGCCGCTGACGCCAAGGCGAACTACGACCGCCTTGCCGCCGCCGCGAAGCCCAAATGAGTTCCCACGGCATCCCATCCGGTGCGTTTCGCGGCAATCAGTGTCGGGCATGACGCCGGTCTTAGCGCCTTTCGGCGAACTGTGTCCGCAATCATGCAGCCGGCAGCGGAGCGCTCTCCGGCGGTCGTTGTGACCGTCGGCACGAAACATTCATCCTCACGTGCCCTTGCCGGACCGTCCCACCCTCCCTTAACCTTCCCAGCCCGGCTGAGACAGAGGGTCGCTCCCGGGCCGGCCGGACTCCTAACGACGAACGAAACTCAACCCGCATGTACAAGTTCATCCAGCGGAAGAAAAAGCTCCTGCTCGCGATCTTCGGCGTCATGCTGATGATCGTCTTCATCCTGCCTTTCGGGATGAAGCAGATGCATAACGACAACGATTCGCTGCTCTACGGGCGCATCGGTAACGAAAAACTCACCAGGGGGGAAGTCGGCGAGGCCCGCCGCGACATCGACGCCCTGATCGAGTTCGGCTTTGCCCCCCTGCGGCAACTCGGCGAAAGCATGGCTTCGTTCGGGCAGGGTGGCGGGCGCGTCGCCGCGGCGCTGCGGGACAAGCCGGTCACCTACGCCCTGCTTCAACGTGAGGCGCGGGCCGCCGGCGTAAAGCCCGACACCGACACCGTCAACGAGCTTTTCGAGGTCTATTTCAAGCAGCCCGGCCGAACCCTCAAGCCCGACGAGGCCGCCGCCTACCGCGCCGCCGTCGAACGCTTCGTCCTGGTCCGCGATTACTACCAGCGTGTGCTCGGCGACATCAAGATCACCCGGCCGCTCGTGCGTGACGGGATTGTCCAGCGCCAGCAGCCGACCCTGAACGTCGTCGAGTTCGCCGCGGCCGATTTCATCGCCGAAGCGCCGACGCCGTCCGAAGCCCAGATCATCTCGCATTACAACCAGTATGCCGCATCGACACCGGCCCCGTCATTCGCGATGGCCGCGACCCAGCCGGTGCAGTTCGGATATCGTCAGAAGGACAAGCTCAAGCTTCAGTACGTGGAGTTGGCGAACTCGGACGTGACGGCCGCGGCGATGAAGGCGCTCAAGCCGGTGGACCTGCTGCCGCTCGACAGCGTTGCGTTCGCCTACTACACCGCCAACCAGGGTCAGTTCCAGACCACGCCAGCCAGCCAGCCGTCGAGCCAGGCTTCGAGTCAGCCTGGCACGGCACCGGGCACCCTTCCGGCGACATCCGCTGCGACGGCACCGACCACACGTCCGTTCGCCGACGTGCGTGCGGAGATCCGCCAGAAGGTACTGATGAACGAGGTGTCGGCACCGAACGCCCCGGCCGAGGATGTCGCCGCCGCCCAGATGCTGCGTCAGAAGGTGGAGGCTCGCGCCGATGAGATTCGTAACGCGCTGCGTGACCGCCTCGTGAAAGATTACAAGGACGCCGTGGCAGCGAAGGAAATCGGCAAAGTCGAGAAGCTCGAGTACCTCGAGAAGGTCGCCGCCGACTTTGAAAAAGCCCAGGGCGTGCGACCCGTGGTTAAGTCGCTCGCGAGCGAGTTCCTGACGGCGACCGAGCTGTCGGCGCTGCCGGGGATCGGACAGGCGTCGGCGGACGGAACGGCGCTGGCGCAACTGGCGACGAAGCACGGGCAGGAAGTTCTGCCGGAAGGTCCTGTCGCCCCGAAAACTCAGCCGGCCGCCACCGGGCCTTCCACCAGCCCTGCAACCCTTCCGGGGACTGCTCCGGCGACGGCGCCCGCCACGGCACCGGCCGCAACACCCGGGATCACCGTCGAGTCCACCAAGCCGGCCAAGGCTGCCCTGGCGATGTACGAGCCGTCGCCGCTGCTCCGCGATACAACCGGTAATGCCTACGTCTTCCGCCTGACCGCATTTGAAGGGGATCACGTTCCGACGCTGGACGAAGCCCGTCCGCTGATCATCAAGGATCTGAAGCTCGTCAGTGCGTACGAGTTGGCGAAGAAAAAGGCGGTCGTCGTTCGCGACGCTGCCGGCTCTGCCGCCGCCAACAGCCCGATCGGCGGCCTTCCGGTCGTCAGTCCGCCAGTCAAGGAAGTCGGCCCCATCGTGCTGGACAACCGCCGGCCGGAGATCCCCGGATACGACCTCACCGATCCGACCGTTCAGCAGGCGTTGATCCCCGGCCTGTTCCGCCTGCTCAGCCAGGCCAAGGCCGATCTGCCGCACCCTTCGACAGTGGTTGACATGCCTTCGAAGCAGAAGGTGCTTGCGCTGGAACTGCGGTCCTACGAGCGGCCGTGGACCGCCGACGAAGACGCCCGTATGCAGATGCAGATGGTCGGCATGGCCCGAACCCAATTGATGCGTGAGCAGGCCGTTCAGGACGCCCTGCAATCCTGGTTCGACCCCGAAGCCGTCGCGACCCGAATGAACTTCAAGAAGGAAGAGAACTGAGATCGCAGTTAGAAAATCAGGAGTTAGAAGTCGAAGGCCTCAGCTTCCGACTCCTGACTCCTGACCTTCCCATTCAAAACCGTCCGTCGCGCGTCTCGAAATGCGTCGGCCTGTCCAGGTTGACGCCACCCTTCATCACCCACTCCGCCGTCCACTCCACCACCTGTTGAATCGGTACCCGCGGGTAGCCGAACAGGCGATGGCTGAGCTGGGCGTTGTTCAACAGGGCGGTGGCGGCTTCGGTGCCGACGATGGCTGGCTGCTTTCCCATCGCCCGGCCAAATGCCTCGGCAAGCGCCCGAACCGACAGAGTCTCAGGGCCGGTGATGTTGAGCACTCGCGGCGGGCTGGCGACGTGATCGAACGACTGGATCGCCTGCGCGTTGGCATCCCCCTGCCAGATCACGTTGAACACGCCCATCGAGACGTCGATCGGCTGCCCGCGCCACACCTTTGTCGCAAGGTCAACCAGCACGCCGTAACGCATCTCGACCGCATAGTTCAGCCGCAGGAGCGTGACCGGGATCTTCAGTGTCCGGCTGAAGTGCTCGAACATCCGCTCTCTCGCCAGCACGCTCATGCCGTACTCGCCGACCGGCGCGGTATCGACGCCCTCCGTGGGGCCGCCGCTGCAAACGGCGGACATCGCGTAGATGTTGCCGCTGGAGAACGCCACGATCCGGCTGCGGCTAAACCGCTGACAGACGATGCTGGGCAGGAAGCCGTTCATCGCCCATGTGAGCGACTGCTGCCCGGTGGTGCCGAACTTCATCCCGGTCATGTAGACGACGTTGGGGGTATCGGGGAGCCGGTCGAGGGCGGCCTGATCCAGCAGGTCACAGGCGATGGTTTCGATGCCCCAATCGTTGAGCTGCCGCTGCAGCCGTGACGTCCCGCCGGCGAAGCGCGATACGCCTATGATCCGGCGTTTTGCACCTGCGGCGTCGGACGCCCGGCGCATCATCCGTGACAGGCTCGGCCCCATCTTCCCGCCTACGCCCAGGACCAGGACATCCCCGTCCAACCGCCGGCAGGTGTCGATGACACCCTCGCTCGGTTCGGAAAGAAGGTCTTCGAGGTGATCGAGATCGCGGATGGCGGTCGGAAGCGGCAAGAGTTCCTCCTCGGAGCGCGGGTGTCCTTGCCCGCTTTGGCACAAGCCGCATGCCGGGGCGACGGCGTTATCCCGCCTTGGCCCAGTCCGGATACTTCTTCATCACGATATCGAGCAGGTCGTTGACCTTGCCTTCGTTGCGGCGGGTGACTGCGTCGCGTTCGAGTTTGCGGATGTGCGCCTCGCGGAGCGCCTGCAACTGGATGCCGCGAAGCCGCTGCGTGATTCGCTCCTGGACGGACGGTTCTTCGAACGCCTGGACCGTGCCTTCCTGGATTGCCTCGAGCTTGACCACGAACAGCAGCCGGTTCTCTTCAAGGATGACGTCGCTGACTTCACCCGGCTTCAGCTGCGCAGCGGTCTTCTCGACCTTTTCGTAGCGGTAGCTGTTGGCATCCACCCAGCCGCCGGAATCGGATTGTCCGATCGCCCCGCCGCGACCATCCTTGTTGATCTCGTCGGCGAGCTTGGCGAAATCCTCGGATTTGGCACGCTCGCGAACCTTCTGGGCCAGTGCAACGGCGTCGCCGTCGCTGCTGAATCCCGTCTTCGGATCGATCTTGATCACCCGGAACTTCAGCCGGGCCACCTGCGTGAACTCCTTGGCCTTGTTCTGTTCGTAGTAGGCCCGCTGATCGGCGGGTGGCACGAAGATCTTGGGGAAAATGCGCTTCTGATAGAAAATCTGCACGAGCTTCAGACGGAACTGCTGCTGGACAAGGTCCTCAAACTCCCATCCCTCGTCCCGGGCCTTGATCCGGGCCATCTCCAGGGACCCTCCGGCCGCGGTGATCTGTTGCTGCCGCCACTGCGCCGTCAACGCCTGCGCGAGTTGCTTGTCGGCCTCGGACAGAGACAGATCCGCCGATGCCACTTCCAGTTCGTCGCGCTTGTAAAGCTGGACCTGCTGTTCGAGCAGTTCCTTGGCGAGATTGCGGAAGTTGTCGACGTTGTTCTTCTTGGCTTCGGCGGCAAGCGGGCGCTCCAGTGCCGAGAGGATCTTGTCGCTATAGATCGGCTTTCCGTTGACTTCCATGACCACGAAGCCGACATCGACGGCGCGGGGCCCGCCGGCATCGGCGGTGGCCTTGTTGGTCGCCGGCTTTCCCGCCAGGTCAACGCGCGTCGTGGTCGGCGCGATCGGACCGGCGGCCGCATTGCCGTCGGCAGCGTAGGGGCTGCGGACACCCTGATCGACCGTCGGGTTGATGCTCTGTGGATTGACGATCGGATCGGCCGAAGGATCGGGGGTCTTGGGGAATCGGCTGACACCATCCACACGAACCGCGCCGCCGCTCTCGACCGGCGCTCCGGTCAGGCGACCCCCGTCCGGAGGCACGCTGGCGGCACGCGTCACGAACTGGTCCGCCGTGAGCTGCTTGGCCGAGCGCTCGTCACTGCTGCCGCACCCGGCGGCAACAACGCAAACACCCGCGGAAAGAACAGCCGCCCGGACCGAATCGGAGAGATGTAATCGAGCCATGGTTTTCACCTGGCGGGGATTATAGGGGCCGGCGGGGAAAGTGACAGGATGCGAGAGACTGCCGTCTCACACCCTGAAGATTGCCCCCATCCGTTTCCCCAGCAGCGTGTTGGCCGACAGGATCGTCAGCATCAGCAGGACCATCGCCCAGACGCCCAGAGCGCTGGCGATATACCGGCCGTCGCCGATTCGGAAGAACAGCTCATAAATCGCCTTGGTGATAGGCCAGTAGTCGGCCTTTTGCGCCAGGATGAGCGAGTCGCTGACCTCCAGCATCGCGAACGCGAACGCGAGGAGTCCGCCGGCGAGCAGATTCGCGGCGATCAGCGGGATGGTGATCCGCCGCATCGTCAGCCAGCTGCCGGCGCCCAGGTTGCGCGCCGCCAGTTCCAGGTCGGCGGGTGTTTGTTGCAGACCGGCGACGGCGCTGCGGACGACGTAGGGCAGCCGGCGCATGGCGTACGCGATGATGAGGAAGAACGTCGGGTTCTCCTGCACATTCAGGATGACTTCCAGCTTCATCTTCAGCCAGTCGCCGTTGCCCTGGCCAAACCACTGGTGGAACTGCGGACCGATATCGCTCAGCCACCCCTTGGCTGCCAGGCTCATCGCGAGATAGCCGAACGCCATTACCAAACCCGGCACCGCCAGCGGCAGCATCGCAATGCTGTCCACGGTAGTCCGAAGCCAGCCCGGCAGCGGCGAGCGGACGATGAGCCAGGCGATCATCAATCCCAGGGCGATGTCCACGATGGTGCTGCAAAGTGCGAACAGGACGCTGTTGCGGACGGACGGGATTGTGTTGTCGCCGGAGAGCGCGGCACGATAGTGATCGCCCGTAAAGCTCGTCGGCACGATCGACTGGTACCAAGATTCCGGGCGAACATCGCTCACGCTCATCAGCACGACACCGATGTGCGGCAGCAACGCCAGGAACGTGACGATCACGAACGGAAGCAGCGCCGCCAGCCCCTTGAAGAAGCCCAGCTTCTTCGGCGTCATCTGCACGCTCGCCTTGGTGACTGCGCTGGTGAGATTCCGGCCCAGGACCAGCTTGCCGACGACATACAAGCCCACGCTCATAAACAGCGTGACGACCACCAGCGCGTAAGGCGTCGGGTTCCCCGACACCTGCGTCAACCGCTGGAAGATCTGCACCGGCGTGCACCGGAAGTATTCGAACATCAGCGGTGTGCCGAGCTCGGTAAAGCTCCAGATCAGAACGATCGTTCCGCCGGCGAACAAGCCGGGGCGCATCAGCGGAAGAGTGATCTTGCGGAAGATCGTCCATCGGCTGGCACCCAGGTTGGCGGCGGCCTGTTCCATGGCCGGATCGAGATTGGCCAGCGCCGCCGAGACGTTGAGGAACAGGATCGGGTACAGGCTGAGGGCTTCAACGAGGATCACACCCCAGATGCGGGCGTTGCCGACCCAGTCGATCGGCATGTTTTTGTCGGTCAAGCCAGAGTCGCGCACCACACCGGCAAAGAGTTCAAATTGCCCAAGCCAGATCGCCGCCTCGTGGACGACGGCCGTCAGGCTGCCGTAATGGCCGAGAATCTGCCGCATGCCAATTGCGCCGACGAACGGCGGAAGGATCAGCGGCACCAGCAACAGGCCGCTCATCAGCCCCTTGCCCCAGAAGTTGTAGCGCACCGAAAGCATCGCCAGCGGAACGCTGATCAGGATGCAGAGCAAGGTCGTGCCGACGGCGATCTTGGCTGAGTTAAAAAGACCCTCGCGCAGCGATTCGTCCTGAAAAATCGCCGCGATGTATCCAAACGTGAAGCCTTCCTGCTGGTCGCTCATGCCGAAGAACGCGACGGAGATCACCTGGATGATCGGCAGGATGAGAAACACGCCGAAGATCACGGCGATGAGAAGGAGGAAGATAAGTTGTTGCAGTCGACGCATTCTGGTGGCACGGGCGCCTCGCCCGTGATGGATTCGTCCTTCGGAACACGAAAAACACGGGCGAAACGCCCGTGTCACATCACTTCACCTGTTCCCGCAATGCCTTGTACTCGGCCTTGAACTCCTGCTCCCAGCCGCGAATCAACTCCAGTCGCTGCAGCGGTTTGGCGGCGTTAAGCGTCTTCTGCCGTGCCAGCGCCTCTTTCTGATCGAAGGGAAACGTCCCCAGCTTCTTGTCCAGCTCTACCGCTGCGGGCGACGCGAGGATGAGCTTTCGCGTCTCGCGCAGTTCCGCCAGCACGTCGATGCAGCTCACCTGGATCTGATCGCCGAGTGTCTTGAACGTACCCGTGCGTTCCCGCCGGGTGTTGAAAGTACCGGCGATCAGAAACGGGTTGACCTTGTCGGTGAAGTAGGTTTGGTCGGCATAGACCGACGGAACGATTGGTAAACGCCGAAGGGTCGTCTGCTTCGGACCGCCCGGCGCGCCGACCCGGTAATTCCACAGGCGCTGTCCTTCGGTACTGAGGATGAACTCGATAAACCGGATCGCCAGTTCCTTGTTCTGCGTACCCTTGACCACGGCGATCGGGTCCGGGTTGACGATGGTGGCCTCGGCCGGCTCGACATACCCGACGCGAGATTCTCCGGACATCTCCACCTGCGTACGGCCATAAAAATCGATCGCCATGCCGGCGGCGGCGTCTCCGGAGCCTACGACCGAAGGAACCGACGAACTGGCGTCGGTAAAGACACGGGCATTGGCCGCGATCTGGCGTATCAGCCCCATGCCGCGGGCCCAGCCCCGGTCTTCAGCCCCCTTGTCATCAGCGCCAGCGGCTTCCTTCGCGATCGCCATCTGCTTTTCCACGATCGCCATGAACGCGGTACGGGCGGAGCTACTGCGGGTGGGGTCGGCGAGAATGATGTAGTTGCGGTACCGGGGGTCGGTGAGGTCTTCCCAGGTCTTGGGCTCGGGCAGGCCGAGATACCGGAGAACGTCCTTGTTGTAGACGATGCCGAAACTGCCGAGTGTGGTGCCGAACCAGTTGCCGTCCTTGTCGTAGAGCGCCACGCCGCCAATGTCCGGCTTCGGATAGGCCGTCGACATCACCTCCGGCGACAGCTTGACCGGCAGCAGGTGCTTCTTGAGATCGACGCTGAACAGCGTCTCCCCGCCGCCCCAGGCGACGTCCACGCCGTAGGTGCCAGTCTTCTGGAAGTAGCCCGAGTCGCTGGTGGCATTGAAGTACTTGACGATATCGCTGGCGCCGCCACCGAAATTGCGGTAGTCGACAACCACCGTCTTACCGAACCGGGCACGATGCCACTCGGAGAACGCGTCGCCGAACTCGCGTCGGATCGGTTCGCCGTGCGGCGTGATGACGACCAGGCGAAGTTCCCCGCTCGAAGGCCGCTCCGTGGCGTCGCCAATGATCGCCCGCACGACGAATGGCGTCGCCAGGACGAGGACAAAGAGGATGGGGAAGATATAGCGACGCATGCTGTATTCTGTAGGGTGGGCTTCAGCCCACCGCATCGCTCCGATGAACCGGCTGTGTTCGATTACCGGTCAGGACCCGAGGTCGAATGTTCTGTTGCAACTAGCCCGCGAATCGACACAACCGGTTGACGAACGGGCTCTGGTGGGGTGAACCCCACCCTACTCTTTCAGTACGACCACATCCTCCGGATCAAACTGCACTGTCAGTTCTTCGGGCACATTGAACAACGGCGGCGCGGCGATCACCTTCAGCCTCTGCCCGTTGACCGCCAGCACGTGCTCGCTCGCTTCGCCGAGGAACGTTGTTTCAAGCACTTTGCCCGTGAAGCGATTCGGCCCGGCCTCGCCGGCGGCGGCCGTCCGCCGGGCGACCTGCATCTGCTCGGGGCGGATACTGACAATGACATTGGCGTCGCGCAGAAAGCCGTTGTTCACCGCCGAGCCGAAGACGCGCCCGGCAGGTGTTTCGATTTCGTACCGACCGGCGTCGGTGCCGACGACCTTTCCCGTCAGCAGGTTCGTCGAGCCGACAAAGTCGGCGACGAAGCTGTTCATCGGCTTATGGTAAAGATCACCCGGCGTGCCGATCTGTGCGATCTTCCCGTCCTTCATCACCGCAATCCGGTCGGCGACGCTCAGCGCCTCTTTCATGTCGTGCGTGACGTAGATCGTCGTGTACCCCGCCGTCTTGCAGATGCGGCGGATCTCCGACCGCATCTCGTGGCGCAGCTTGGCGTCGAGGTTTGACAGCGGCTCGTCCAGCAGCAGGCAATCGGGGTTCACCGCCAGCGCCCGGGCCAGGGCGACCCGCTGCTGCTGCCCGCCGGAGAGCTGGTTCGGCTTGCGGTCGGCGTAAGGCTCCATCTGCACGAGCTTGAGCACGTCGGCGATCCGCTTGTCCTGCTCCGGCTTGGGTTGCTTCCGTACGGCCAGCCCGAATCGGACGTTCTCGCGGACGCTCATGTGCGGCCAAAGCGCGTAGCTCTGAAAGCACATCACGGCGTTGCGTTTGTCGGTGCCCAGCGCCGTGACGTCACGGTCATTGAACAGGATCTTCCCCTTCGAGGGGTCATGAAGCCCGGCGATCAGGCGTAGCAGCGTGCTCTTGCCGCAGCCGCTGGGGCCCAGCAAAAAGAACAGCTCGCCGGAGTTAATCGTGAAGTCGATGTCGGCCAGGGCAGTCGTTTGGCCGAAACGCTTGGAGATGTGTTCTAGGCGGACCGACGTCATGTCGGGGGCGGATTGTAGCGAACTGTCCGGAAGTTGCGCAGCGCGGTTAAAGATGTTAGCGCAACGGCTCGCCGTGCCCGTCGCCGCTTGTCCGCAGGCCCGTCCGTATCCTACCATGTCGGTCACATGGCAACCCCGGAGTTATCTAATACCGAGACCAACGGCATTCGCGTCGGCGCGACCGCCTACTTCCTGCCCGAAGAATCCGATCCGGACGATCGGAAGTTTCTCTTCGGCTACACGATCGTGATTAAGAACGAGGGCACCGAGCCCGCGCAGCTGGTTTCGCGTTACTGGCTGATCATCGACGGCAACGGCCGGCAGGAAGAGGTGCGGGGCCCTGGCGTGATCGGGCAGACCCCTCGGCTGGAGCCGGGGCAGGCATTCAAGTACCAGAGCTACTGCCCGCTGAAGACCGCATGGGGCACGATGGAAGGCGAATACGAAATGCGCCGCGACGACGGCAGCACCTTCCAGGCCAAGATCGCGCGGTTCTATCTCGCTGCGGCCCAGCCGGCGATGAAGTGATCGGCTCGCACAGGAACCAGCCGACTGCCTGACGTCCGTCTATCTGACGTGCGTCTATCTGACGTCCACTGATTTGCCCGTCTCGGCACTTTTGTAGATCGCGTCCACCATCGCCATCAGCAGTGCGCCGGCATCGGGACCGACCAGCGGCTGTGCTTTGCCCTGGATGCATTCACGGAAGTGCCGCATCATCGCGTGATAGTGGGTCACCTTCGGCGTCTTGAGCGGTGTTTCCCGGCTGTCCCCACGCTGGCTGAATTTGCGGTGCAGGACCGGACCCTGGCGGGTGTAGACGTCAACCGCCCCTTCAGTTCCGTGAACGCGGCAGATCGTTCCGTTCTGGGTCGGCGGCTGGTTGATCGCCCAGCTCGACGACAGCTCGAGCGTTTTCCCGCCTTCGAACTTCATCAACGCGAAAAACGTGTCTTCGACGCCGGAAGGTCCTGCGGCGGCACCTGAGGGGGTGGTTGCGTCGGCGTCGGAACCGTCGCCGGTGCCCTCGGACGAAACCGCCGCCGAGTCATCAGCGGGATGGTCGTCGGCGGCGGTGTTGACGGAGACCGCCGCCGCCGGGAGCCGGCCGGCGGGGTGAAAGTGATCGCTCATGGTCGCAAAGACACTGACCGGTCGAGGCCGGCCGAGCAGGTCGTGGGCCAGATCCAGCATCTGAACGCCCAGGTCCAGCACGACGCCGCCCCCACTCTTGGACGGGTCGAAGTACCAGCCAACGCCGCCTTCACCGGAACCGACGGGAATGCCACGGGTGCGCATCCACGCGGCGCGAGCGTGATAGGCGTCGCCGATATAGCCCTTGTCGACGGCTTGCTTGGCGGCCTGTTCGGCACCGCCGAAGCGGCGCTGGGCGGCAAAGAGCACCGTCCGCCCGTACTTCGCCGCGGCCGTCAGAAGCTTGCGCGCTTCCGACGCCGACAGCGTCGGCGGGGTCTCGCAGATGACATGCTTCTTGGCCCTCAGCGCCGCCACCGCCACCGGAAGATGCAGGTGGTTCGGCAGGCAGATGCTGACGGCGTCGATGCCGGCATCGGACATGACGTCCAGCGCGTCGGCAACTTCCTTCTTAACGCCGAACGCCTCCATGATCGTCTTGCGACGCTGGGGAATGAGGTCCGCGACAGCGGCGATTTCAAATCCGCCGGCCGCTTTGAACCCCTCCGCATGCCGCACGCCCGGTCGACCCGCACCCAGAATTGCCACTCGTATCGCTGCCATTACGCTCCGCGGTTGGAAACAAGGGTGCGTGTTGTAGCGGTGAGGCGTGGGATTGCCAATTGCCTGCACCGAGCCGCTGGCGGGCAATTCGCAATTCCGATCGACCCGTTGGCAAACGGCAATCTTCCTGCGATACAATCGCTCAAATGTCTTCTCCGAGTCGCGAACAGTTCGTCGAGCAACTTTTCAAGGTCGTCACCAAGCGGTTTCCGCTGGTGAAACTGGCCGAAGGTGATGAACCGTTCACGGTCCGCGTCAATGGGAATCTCGTCGGGCTCGAGAATCTGTACCGGATGTCGATTCTCAAGCCGGAAGACGTCACCCACAGCATCGAACGCTGGGTGGTCGAACTGCTCCGCGCCGCCGAAGGCTCGCCCGACCGCGAACTGGCGTTCGACGAACTGAAGGAACGCATCCTTCCGATGATTTTGCCGGAGAACTCGGCCGCGCATGACGGCGTCATCTCCGAATCGCTGGTCGAAGGGCTGCGCATCGGTTACGCGATCGATAACGACCGAACCATCGCATACATCCCGCAGTCGCACTTTGCCAACTGGGGTATCAGCGTCGATGACCTGCACGATACGGCGATCGAGAATCTCATCCGCCGCAGCGAGCAAATGTCAGCCCACGCCGCCCAGGACGAAGACGGCAAGATCAGCCTGATCATCTTCCAGACGATGGACGGCTACGACGCCAGCCGGGTGCTGCTGCCGACCCTGCACGAAAAGCTGCGCGAGCACCTTGGCAGCCCGTTCTGCGCCGGCATCCCCAATCGCGATATCCTGCTGTGCTTCCGCAACGACGACGAAACGGTGGCCCGGCTTCGGGCCCAGATCAAGGAAGACTTCAAGAAGATGCCGCACCAGGTAACCGACGAGCTGCTGCTCGTGACGGCCGACGGGATTGCGGTGCGGGAGTAGCTGGAGAACCTGCGTTTTAGCGCTCGGCGGCGCGTCGCGGCTAACCGCTGGCATCCGAAATCAACTCCCCCTACTATCCTCCCCTCGCTTTTCCAGTGTAGCTAAGCCAATTTGAGGTCAGAACTATGTCCAACCGCATCTTCAATTTCAGCGCCGGCCCGGCGATGCTCCCGACCGAAGTTCTCGAAAAATCCGCCGTCGCGCTGGTCGATTACCAGGGCAAGGGCTTTGGCATTGCCGAGGTGAGTCATCGCGGCAAGGAGTTCGAGGCCGTCAACGACGAGGCGATGACCCTCTGCAAGAAGCTGCTCGGCCTGGGCGACACGCACGATGTGCTCTTCCTGCAGGGCGGTGCGACGATGCTCTTCACGACCATCGCGATGAACTTCCTGCACGGTAGCGCCGACTACCTCGTCAGCGGCGAATGGAGCAAGAAGGCCGCCGGCGCGGCGAAGGACCTGGGCAAGGCGAATGTCGTCGGCACGACCGAGGCGAGCAACTTCGATCACAGCACCCCCACCGCCGAGTGGAAGCTCAACGAGGGTGCTGATTACTTCCATGTCTGCTCGAACGAGACCGTCCACGGCCATCGCCTGCCGGCCTGGCCGAAGCACCCGAACCTGATTGTTGACGCCAGCAGCGAGTTCATGAGCCGCCCGCATCCGGTTGGCGACTGTGCGCTGGTTTACGGCGGCGCTCAGAAGAACCTCGGCCCTGCCGGCGTGGTGCTCACGATTGTTCGCAAGGACATGTACGCCAAGCAGAAGAAGGTGCCCAGCAAGCTCTGGAGCTTCAAGGACCAGGCCGAAGGCAGGAGCATGGTCAATACGCCCCCGACCTTCGGCATCTACATCCTGCTGGAAGTGTTCCGCTGGCTCGATGCCAAGGGCGGCTTGGCGGCGATGGAGAAAATCAACGAGACCAAGGCCAAGGCGATCTACGACGCGATCGACGCCAGCAACGGCTTCTACAAAGGCACGGTCAGCGTCAAGGAACAGCGTTCGCGGATGAACGTCACCTACACCCTGCCCAGCGAAGAACTGACCGAAGAATTCATCAAGACCGCTTCCAAGGCGGGCATGGTCGGCCTGAAGGGTTACCGCACCGTCGGCGGCATTCGCGCCAGCATCTATAACGCGATGCCGGTGGAGGGCGCACAGGCACTGGCGACGTTCATGAAGGACTTTGCGTCCAAGAAGTCGTAACCACTGAGAAATCCCGCGATGTTCAGAACGAAAGCCGCCCGGTCGCATTGCGATCGGGCGGCTTTCGTTTCACTCGACGGATGTCGGCGATTGTTGACGGTCTGGACGGTGGAACACCGGCGGCGCCCTGCTTACGGCTTGTTCAAACCCTTATCGGCATCTACGCCGACAGGCGCGGGTTGCGGCGCCGCAGGTGCAGCGGCAGAGCGGCCGTTGGTCGGCTGGGCATTCTGCGGGCCGTTGGGCCCGTTAGGGCTCATGTGGCCGAGCACCAGATCGAGCGTGGTGACGGTGGCGTCGATGCGGCCCTTGTGCTCGCCGCCGGCGGTCACGGTCTGCTGTCCGGCCGATGCCGCCGCCTGCACGCCGGCTCCGGTCAGATCGTTCGCCAGGAACCGCCGAACGTCGTCCGCCTTACTCTCGAACTTTTCGTACGCGTCCTGCACCGTTCGCAGGCTGTCGGTGACGGCAGCGTAGTCCTTGCGAACCTCATTGCGACGGCGTTCGGCCTGAGTCCGCAGCGCCTGGTCTTCCACGCCATACACTTCGACCTCCCACCCGGTGATGTAGCCCCTCGCCTTGTCCCGCATGGCGTCGGCGGACGACGCGCTGTTCTGTCGAGCCGCCTTCAGATCCGCCAGTGATTGCACGTACTGCTGAAACGCCGGGATCAGGTCCCCCTGGCTGTTGGTGACGGCGGTCAATGCGACCAGCGTTTTATCGACCTGCAGCCGCTCGGCCGTCAGCGCAGTTCGCAGGTCGCGGACCGACGAAACAGCCTCAAGCGTCCTGTCAACGCCCGGTATAGTGCCATTGGTGGACCGCCTGCTGATCGCCGACGCCGGCTGCGCATCACCCATCGTTGCCGAGTTAGCGCTGCCTTGGTTGGACGAGCACCCGGCGACGACGCCGAGAAGGCCGGCTGTCAAACCGAGTGATCCGATTCTGAACATCTTGGTGGTATACATGGGGTCTCCTCATTCTCTGAATTTCGCACAAGGTCCACTGAGCGGACCACCGGACTGTAGGATGGGAGGTTCGGCAAACTTGAGATGAATTCGCACTCGTGCGAAGCGAGCCTGCAGTTCATCTGGCCCGTGGTGCGAAGGTCGGTGCTCTACTTATGCAAGACGTCGATCGCCGCGCATAACTTTGCGTCCAGCCACGTTTTCCGGTTCAATGCCGGCCCAACTCTACTTCGCAGGAGGCAACCGGCCGTGTCTGACCCTAACCATTCCAAGGCTCACACCGATGCCTGGGCGCACAACGCCAGAATCGGACTGATCCTCTTCGTGATCTACCTGATCCTTTACGGCGTTTTCATCGTGCTGAGCGCGTTCATGCGCGACACGATGAAGACCCCGTCCATCGCCGGCGTGAACCTGGCGATCGTGTACGGCTTCGGGCTGATCGTTGGCGCATTCGTGCTGGCCGTGATCTACATGGTCATCTGCAAGAGCGAGCCCGACACCCGGCCGGAACTGACCGAGATCGAAGTGGCGAACAAGGCCGCCGAAGAGGAGGGCGCAGCGTGAAGTACGATTTTTCCTGGACTGCTTTTTCCGTGTTCGCGTTCTTCGTCGGCATCGTGCTGGGCCTGAGCTTTTACCTGGGCCGCAAGGCCAAGAGCGCCAAGGGTTACTACGCCGCGCACGGCCAGATCAACTGGTTCGTCAACGGTATCGCGTTCGCCGGCGATTACCTGTCGGCGGCTTCGTTCCTCGGCATCTGCGGGATGATCGCGTTTTTCGGCTACGACGGCTTTCTCTACTCGATCGGCTATCTCGCCGGCTGGGTAGTGGCGCTGTTCGTGATCGCCGAGCCACTCAAGCGTATGGGCAAGTTCACCTTCGCCGATGCACTGGACGCCAAGTTCAACAGCCCGGGCATCAAGCTGGCAGCGGCCATCAGCACCCTGCTGGTGAGCCTTTTCTACCTGATCCCGCAGATGGTCGGCGCCGGCGTGCTCATCCAGCCGCTGCTCGGCTTCAGCCATGAGACCGGAGTGATCACGGTGGGTATCGTCGTCATCCTGATCGTGGCAACGGCGGGCATGGTTTCGACCACGTGGGTGCAGTTCATCAAGGGCTCGCTGCTGGTGATCTTCTGCCTCGGCCTGACGGTCTCGATTCTCAACCGCGGGCTAAAGGTGTCGCCGACGCCGACCCAGCCGCAGGTCGTCACCAAGAAGGACGGCAAGACGTTCGTCGACGGCAAGCCGCAGGGTCATGGCGAAGGGCAGGCGGATCTGAAGTTTGTCGGCACCGTCGCCGCGTTGCCCGACGGCAAGACCGAAACCGGCCCGCTCGGACCGCTGGAGTACATCGCCACGATTCAAAAGAGCCAGATCGTCACGTGGACGTCGGCCAAGACCACCGCGCCCGACGGCGCGGAAGTCACCACCTACAAGCCGGTGGTCCGCAGTGGCGAAGACCTGCTCCAGCCCGGCGGTACGCCCACCTTCAAAGGTATTCGCAGCGAGAAGCTGTCGGACAAGCTCGACTTCATCTCGCTGATGCTCGCACTGTTCTGCGGCACTGCGTCGCTGCCACATATCCTGATTCGCTACTACACCGTGAAAGACGGCAACGCCGCCCGCAAGAGCACCGTCGTCGGTATCGCGAGCATCGGGTTTTTCTACGTGCTGACGCTGTTCCTCGGCCTGGGTGCCATGACCAGCAACGGCATGGACCCGACCAACAACAACATGGCCGCCCCGCTGCTGGCCAAGACGTTCGGCGAGCTGCAGTTTGCGATCATCTCGGCGATCGCGTTCACGACCGTGCTCGGTACCGTCAGCGGCCTGATCATGGCCGCCAGCGGCGCGGTCGCACATGACTTGATGACCAACTTCCTGGGTATCAAGCTCGACGACCACGGCAAGGTGAAGGCCGGCAAGATCGCGGCGGTCGTCGTCGGCGCGATCGCCATGGTGCTGGGCATCGTGTTCCAGAAGCTCAACGTGTCGTTCTTGGTCGGCTGGGCGTTCAACATCGCCGCCAGTGCAAACCTGCCGGCACTGGTCATGCTGCTGTTCTGGAAGCGGACGACCAAGCAGGGAATCACCTGGGCGATTATCATCGGTCTGGTGTCGTCGCTCGCTTGGGTGCTGATGTCCGGGCAGGCGTACAAGGACGTCTATGGATGGGACCCGGCCACGGCGATCGTGCCGTTCAGCCAGCCGGGCTTGGTCACCATTCCGCTGGGCTTCCTCGTGCTGGTGGTCGTCTCGCTGCTTTCGCCGCCGCCGGAGGCAGACGTGCGCTACGCGAAGAAGGACGGTTTGGCGACGGCTTAGCTTGAAGAAGACGGAATCACCACGGAGGACACTGAGAGCAAGGAGAAATCACGGTGAACTCGCTTCTCCGTCTTCATGTCCTTGAACTCAGTGTCCTTCTCCGAAACCGCAAGTGATGAACGCCAAGACGCCGAGTCGCCAAGGACGCCATTCAAGGCAATTCTTGGCGTCTTGGCGTCTTGGCGTCTTGGCGTCTTGGCGTTCAATCTCGGTGCCGTACGACGACGGACACAGGCATCGATCGCATGCCTCTGCCACAATCAGTATCCAGCTCGCTTCGTGCGCGTCCCGGACCTGAATTGACGATTTCCAAACATTTCACGACACTATTTGCCGTCGCGGGAGTTGCGACGCGGGAACGGTCGATCGCCACGGACGGTGCAAGATGACGAAACAATCGCCGAAGCGGCTTTTCGGGTGGGCGAAGCAATCCCGGGAGGAACGCGCCACCGCTGCAGTGTCTGACGCCGGCGACCTAGCGACGCTCCGCGAACCGCTGTGGGACCCGGTGGTGGTGATCCCCGACCCCTGGCGTCGCAATAGCGAGCCCAGCGCCGAAGACATCGCAGCCTGGGCACCCCGATTCGTCTGGCCGCAAACCACGATCGCCGACCGCCTGTTCTCCGGCGGACGCCCGACCGCCGACCGGCCGTACGGGCACCCGAACGATGGCATCGGCACGACCGTTCCCCCCGCGACGCTGACATCAGAACTGGCGACCCTGCTGTCGGCCGCTTCGACGATGGCCCACGATTCGACCGACGACGTCCGCCTGACGCGCCAGTTGCTTGCCACGGCCCGGGCGATGAACCTCGTCGCCGCGAGCGAGATCGCTAACGCCGAGGCTGCCTCGAACCTTGTTGCAGCGACCGCCGCCCCGACAGAGATGCCGGCCGACGTCGCAGCGGAACCGGCAGAAGTTGCCGTGGAACCGGCGGAAGCCCCGTCTCCGGAACAGGTCGCCGTCGAGGTGCCCGTTGACGTGCCAGTCACCGCCCCGGCCGCTATCGTCTCGGTGGTGGAGGAAGAAATCACGGCCGTTGCCGACGTAGACTCCATTACTCTGGCGGGTTCGGCCTTGGCGACCGCGACGGCGGAGATCAGTGCGATCACTGACCTGCTGTCGTCTGTGATGCCCGCCGGCGGTATCGATTCGACCGGGCTGGACAGCGTTGACACCGATGCGTTCGACGCGGCGTTCGAGGCCGCTTCGGCGTACGTGCCGTCCGATGACGCCCTGCCGGCGATGGCCGCCCGCCTGGAGTGGACCGCCGAGCGGTCAGGTTTTGACACCGTCCGCCCGCCGGTGCGTGCCGCTGCGGACCCGGCTTTGACGTCTCCCGAGGCTCACTTGGATCGCTCCAGCGAATCAGCTCAAACCTCCACCGACACCGCGACCGAAGTGTCCGCGGCGTCGGACGCCGCCTCATCCGTCCCCGAGGCATCGACGACGATCGCAGAGACCGTCAATCTTCCGCCGGTCGATGAGGTGGCCCGCGAAGCAGTTGCGGTCGACGCCGGCACACCCGAAACCATTCCCGCCGAGCCCGTTGCCCTCGTCGTCGACGCGACGCCCGATGAACCTCCCGCGATCGAGGAGGCCTCTGCAATTGAAGCGGACGGGCACATCGCCGACAGCCGCATTGACGAGGTTGTTGTCACGCACGACGGGACTGTCCCATCGGCCGACGATAGCGTGGCCGAGTCTGCGCCCACGTTAGTCCCCGATCGAGTCGACGAGCCCGTGCCGGAGCCCGCCGTTGAAGAGGCGAACGAATCGACGTCGGCCCAAACCCCGGCGCCCGCCGTCGTGGTTGAAGTGAAGCAGGCCGTCAAGACGACGGCATCGACCGTCATGGCCCCGGCGGTTCGCGACGAATACAACCGGACCAATATCGATTTCCGCCGGCCCTGGCCCCGGCCCAAGGTCCGGGGGTTGGTGATCGACTTCCACTGCCACCTGCTGGCCCGGCGGCACGCCGAGGATTGGTTCGAGGCGGCCGACCACTACGGCATGGACGTGTTCGTTACCATGTCGCCGTTGGAAGAAGCCGTCGCACTGGTGCGCGACTGGGGTCGGCGGCTCCGCTTTATCGCCGTGCCGCAATGGGGCGATGCGTCGGACCGCTGGGTGGACAACTGGCTGAACCGCATCGAGGCGTTCTACAACCTCGGCAGTCGGATCGCCAAGTTCCACGCCGCCCCCGGCACGATGGCGATGCGCGGCCACCGCCTTGATTCGCCCGTCTACAAGCCACTCTTTGCCGACGTCAAAGCCCGCGGCATGGCGATCATGACGCACATCGGCGACCCCGACACCTGGTACAACGGCCGCTACGACCCGGCCAAGTTCGGTACCCGCGACGAACACTACGCCATGTGGGAAAGCCTGCTCGAAGAGCACCGCGGCCACACCTGGATCGGCGCCCACCTGGGCGGAAATCCCGAAGACCTTCCGCGGCTCCAGCGCCTGCTCGACAAGTTCCCCGACCTCTGGCTCGACTGCTCGGCAACCCGCTGGATGGTTCGCGAGATCTCCGCGCGCCGCGAACCGGCCCGTGAGTTCTTTATCCGCAACGCCGATCGCATTCTCTTCGGCTCCGACCAGGTCAGCGGCGACGACCGCCAGTTCGACTTCCTCGCCAGCCGCATCTGGTGCCACCGCAAGCTGTGGGAGACGGCGTACATCGGCCCGAGCCCGATCATCGACCCTGACGTGCCGGCCGATCAGCAGCCAACCGTCCGCGGGCTGGCGCTGCCGGACGCGGTGTTGCAGAAGATCTACCACGACAACGCCACCCGATTGCTCGGGAAACTGGGGATGGGGTTCGAGTGAACCGCAAGCGTTCCCCGCAAGCGAGTGCCCTTGACTGACGCCGACTACGAACCCTTCTTCGCCTCGGACCTCGCCGCCGAGGTCCGACGGGAATACGCCGGCCGGATCGACCACGGCGTTCCGGTCTCCGACGCCACGCGCGACGTCCTGGCCATCTTCCGCGACCTGCTCGCCGACCCGCAGGAAGGGCCGGTCATTTTCCTGGCCCTGGCCGCGCTGCAACTGCGCGACGGGCGGGTGATGGCATTCATTCGCGACGCCGCACTCGATCTGATCGGCACGGGAGAAGCGAAGCGAACCTATGCGTCGTCCGATGCGACGATGAATCGCCAGCGACGGGAACTGCTGAAGTCGTTGGAACAGGGGCTGGAATCGACGGATGTCATCGACGAAGCCGATCGGACTGACGACGCGGCGATGTGAACCCATGGCCAAACGCGCCAGCAACCCCGACGCCATCCTCGATCGCCTGTCGGCGCTTCGGCAGGTGCCGTCTTCGCCAGAGTTCCTGGCGGAACTTAAGAAGTCGATCGGGCACTCTTCCGTCGTGGTCGTGGCCCGCGGTGCCGAGCTGGCGTCCCGGTATGAGAAAAAGGAACTCGCGGGCGACCTCGCCGGCGCTTACTGGCGGTTCGCGGAGATGAATCCGGGGCATGACGACAAAAACTACGTCGCCCGCACCGGCGTCGTGCGGAGCCTGGTCGATCTCTATGCCGGCGGCGAGGCGGCCGACGTCTACCTGTCGGCGGTGAAGCAGGGCGCCGGCCGGCCGTCGGGCGTGATGCTCGCCGACCCTGCCGCAGAGCTGCGGGCGACCGCCGCGTTCGGACTGGCGACGATGGCGCATCCGGAGGCGCTGACGATCTGCACCGATCTTTTGACGGATCTGGCTTCGCTCGTTCGCGTCGCGGCCGCCCGGGCCTTGTCGGCCAGCGGCCGCGAAGGCGCGGTGCTGGTGATGCGATTGAAACTTCGCGTCGGCGATTCCGAGCCGGAGGTGCTCGCCGAGTGTGCGACGGGACTGATGCAACTCGCGCCCGCCGAGTCGCTGGATGTCGTCGCCGGGTTAATGTCGCATCGCGAAGAAGCGGCAAGAGCGGGCGCGGCGCTGGCCCTGGGCGCCAGTCGCCTGCCGGCGGCGTTGGATCGGTTGCGCCAGGCTTACGATCGCGAAAAAGAGCCGGAGGTTCTCAAGACGATCCTGATCGCCGCCGCCAGCTCACGACTGCCGGCGGCGGTGGAGTGGCTGGTATCGCTCGTCGAGAAAGACCGCCGAACGGCCGAGATGGCGATCGACGCCCTGTCGCCGTTCAGGCTGGATGAATCGGTCAAATCCCGCGTTACGGCATTCGTGCAACAGAGCGGCAATCCATCGCTGCTTGAAGCGGTGCAGCGGGTCTTCTCGTAGGGTCCGCCTTGGCGGACGCGGGACCCATCCGAACGCGCTCGCGTCCGCCAAGGCGGACCCTACTTAGTCCACGCTTTTCGTTGTCGGCTTGGTCAGGGGGAACTTATCCTTCTCGGCCAAGGAGCGCAACTCGCCGAGCGTTTTGTCCAGCCGCAGCTTCAGATAGTCGCGCAGCTCCGGTGGGATTTGTGATTCCCGCACCAGCAGCGTCATGCCGTTTTCCAGCGTGACCATCGCCACGACCGGGTCGGCCATCGCGACGGCGGCGTTGGGGCCGCCGGGGTGGCTGATCTTCACGCCGGCGTCCGTGACGGCGAACTCGATGCCGGCGAAGCCGCGCAGCTCCTGCAACGCCTGCTCGACCGACACGTTGTCCCAGAAAATTCGGATGTTCCGCGAGTCCGCCGGGATCTTCTGCAGTGCACCGGCGTCAATTTCGAACGGCACGTCGGCACGGCGGCGCAGGTCTTCCAGAACCTGTGCAATGGGAATGCTGTTGTATCGCGTCGTCAGCGTCTTGGAGAGCTGATCGCGAATCTGCACGTCCTTCGGAACGACGACGATCGTCTTGCTCCATGGGTACCAGGTGCCGCGGGTCTGCTTGGCGATCTGTTCCAGTGCGTCCATCATCGTCGCGCCACGGGGCAGCGTGAGGATCTTGCCGCGCGTCTCGACGTCCAACCGATCTTCGATCGCCAGCGGGGCCTGCATCGCGTCGAGCTTCAGGTCGATCGCGGTCAGCACCGACCGCACCGAACCGGCATCCGTCACCGGCGGCATGGGCGTGGAGGCCAGGATGTCGAGCGATTGCAGTTCCTGAACCGTCGACCGCCGGCCGAGCCGGCGCAGGCCGGGCATCGGTTCGAGCATGACCGCTTCGTCGGCGAGCCTCAGCCGAAGGCCGAGCTTCTGCGTGATCGCCGAGAGCGACTGCCGCAGCGTCTGGTTTTGAATCTTGGCGGTGACCTTGGTTTGCTGGCCCCAGGGGAGCAGTTCCCACACAAGCGGGTCGGCGCGAATCGGCACGCTCGTGCGGTCTTCAATCCCCTTCATCACGTCGGGAAGGAAGCCGTCCAGGTCCAGATTGACCTGCCGGTCGAGGGCGTCGTTGATCAGGGCAGAAGTCTCGCTGGCGCGGGTGGGGTTCGTGGCGAACGTTGCGAGGAGAACGAAGAGAACGCGAAGCCGCGAAGACGCGAAGGAAACGCGAAGGCCAAAAACAGGATTGAATGAACTTCGCGGCTTTCTTCGCGGGTTCGCGCCTTCGCGTTCTCTTGGTTCTTGTTGCGGCGTGACTGAAGTCGAGGAAGACCGGACGCGTGACTGCAAAGCGTGGCGCAACATGCGGACTCCCGGAAGGCTTTGCCGTCGCGGCGGCCGAGGAGCACATTCCTGTGCCAGCGCTCGCCTCGCTTACCGCGACGGAAAAAGCGCGCCGTTCTCGACGGTATCCTTCGAAGGCTTATCTTCCGGCTGCGTCGCCGCTTTGCCAATGCTCATCTGGCTCGGACGGGTGAAAGGAAACTCCTTCGCCCAGTCCGCCATCGCGGCGACGTCAAACCCGGGTCCGCTCGGCGGGCCGACATGAATGCTGGTGACGGTCGTGTTTTCCAGCGGGTTCATGCCCGGCGTAAACGACGGCCCGACGCGAATCTCGACCGGGGCCGGCGTGACGGTCGCCATCGGCGCGCCGCCAGTGCCACCGGTGGTGCCCGCCGGTGCCGGTGCCCCGCCGTTCGTGTTGCCACCCTGGTTGATCAGTTTGAACGAGATCGACGCCGCCAATACCAAGCATGCGGCGATCGCCAGTCGGCTGGGCTGCATGAAGAAGTTGCCGATCCGGCCGAACACGCTCGAAGAATCCGCCTGGCGGATCGTGCGTTCGACCGTCTCCGGCCCGATCTTCATCGATTCCGACGACGCGTCTTCCGCTCGATCGATCTGCGCCGAAATGTGGCTGGCGAACTGCTCCCACTGCACGTTGGGAATCTCCACGTCGCGGGCAGCATCGAACGTGCGATCGAGCGAGGCGTACTCCGCCAGCAAAAGCCGGCTGCGCGGGTCGGCGGCGATCTTGTCATCGATCGACCGCAGTTCCTGCTCCAACACGTCGCCGCTGGAGAAACGCGAGATGGATTCTTCGTCGGTTTCCGACACTGCCCCGGCGACGGCGAGCGTCGCGATCTGTCGGCTGATGGACGCTTCGAGCCGGTCCCACCGCACTTCCGGCACGGGCTGGCTGGCAACGATACCGGTCAGCGCGCCGTTGATGGCACGGTACGACTCCAGAATCGCCCGGGCGTCCTCATCTCGGCGGAGAACCGCCTCCAGATCCGCAGACCGCTTCGCGTCGAGCGAGCCGTCGGCGTACTGGGCGATGAGAAATTCAAGGTCGTCGGGCCGCATGATCGGTTCTGCCATTCTGGACGAAAGCGTTCTTGTGTCTTCCTCGGCCCCGGCACACTCGCCGGACGGCCTCTTATAAGTTTCCTGGTCCGCGTCACTCCATCAGACACGGCTGTGACGAAACGTTGGTCACAAAACGTTGGCCAAGCCACAACAGGTCAGGACATTGCGGAGCGGAGAATCGGCATTTTGATTCGGATCAGATGATTCGAATCTCGAATCTCAGATCCCAAATCTCAAATCACAAATCTCAGATCTCAAATCTCAAATGTGAGATTTCAGATTCCCGATCTCCGATGACGCTCCACGGCCAACGTCGACCAATGAACCGCCGCGTTCCACTTTCGACCATCGACATTCAACATTCGACTCTACAGGTGTTCCTTCAACAGTTCCCGAAGCTTTTTCCGGCCTTGGAACACGTGCCACTTGACCGCTTCCACGCTGCAGCCGAGTGCGTCGGCGACCTGCTTTTGCGGCATTTCTTCGATCGTGAACATGACGATCGCCAGCCGCTGTTTTTCGGGCAGCTCCTGCATCGCCGCGGCCAGCCGTTTGCCCATCTCGCGGCTTTGCAGCTTATGGACGGGGTCGCCGCTCTGGCTCATCCAGTCACTGCCGCCGCCCACGTCTGACGCGCTGGGCTCATTCGGGCCGAGCAGATCGTCGAGGGGCAGTTGCGAGCGGGTCTTGCGGCTGCGGCGGTAGTTGAGCGAAAGGTTCGAAACGATCCGCATCAGCCAGCCGCCAAACGCATCGGCCTTCTGCAACGTTGTGAGGCTGCTGTAAGACTTCAGGAACGCGTCCTGGGTGACTTCCAGCGCATCGTGCGTGTTGCCGAGCAGCCGATACGACACCGCGACGGCCTGCCGCTGGTACCGGCGGATGAGCATGTCAAACGCCGTCCGGTCGCCGGCGATGGTCCGCTCGACGAGCATTCCATCGGGCGGTCCGCCGTCAGACGGAGGAGCCGCGGCTGGTGCCATCGGAGAAGCAGGCGGCGGGTTCCCGGCGGTCGGGTCGGCCGTAACCTTCCCGGCAGTCTGAGGATCAGTCACCCGCTTTTCCATTAACTTGACACTCGAAGGGGTAAGAAGGTTTGCCAACAACATGTACGACATTACGGACAATTTGCCCGAAGCTGGCAAATGCCCCGAACCGGGCAACGGCACAAGGCATGGTAAACCCCTGCCTCCGAGGCGTAAAGCCGGTTTATTGGGATACTTGCGGAGTTCTGGCGGGGCTTATCGGGCGAGGCGACGATCGGATGTACAGGGGCACTGCGGTGGAGCATGACCAAAGAGACGTCGCCGGGCTTGGGCATTCCCGCCTGCCAGGCGATTTCGATGGTGACAGAACTTGGCTTGTTAGTACAATGTACGGTTATCGGGAATGCCGGAGAAGGGAGTGGAGCGATGAACCGGGAACGCGGGCCGCCTGACACGCCTCGGGTTCGTTTGGCAATCTTGGGTTCGTTTGGCCGCCTCGGGTTCGTTCGGCGGACGGCGGTCGTCGTCGAGCTGGTGCCACGGCGTCGCCGGTACGCCGGAGACCCGTGGTATCGGCCGCACTCGCGCACGGGTCTGCGGGGTACCGCCGACCCGTGGCACCGGGACGGCTCGGGTTCGTTCGGCAATCTTGGGTTCGTTCGGCGATCTTGGGTTCGTTCGGCGGATGTCGGTCGTCGTCGATCTGGTGCCACGGCGTCGCCGGTACGCCGGGGACCCGTGGTATCGGCCGCACTCGCGCACGGGTCTGCGGAGTACCGCCGACCCGTGGCACCGGGACGGCTTGGGTTCGTTTGGCAATCCTGGGTTCGTTCGGCGAAGCAACGAACGTCTGACGCCGGTCAGACGCGCAGCTCGCTCAGGTACGCACAGACGGCGTCGGCGATCGCCTTGGGTGACTCGGTGACATGTTTCTGCATTCGGCGGACGATCGCGCTACCGATGATCGCCCCGTCGGCGACGCCTCGCAGCATCGCGACGTGGCTCGGCTTGGAGATGCCAAAACCGACGCAGACCGGCTTATCGGTCAGGGCCTTGAGCGAACGGACGCTCGCCGCAAGGTCGGCTGGCAGCTGGTCGCGCTCGCCGGTGATGCCGGACACAGACAGGTAGTAGACGAACCCGGTGCTCAGACGAGCGATTTCGCTTCGGCGGTGCTCGGCGGTGGTAGGGGCGACGAGCAGGCTCGTGTCGAGCCCGCCGGCGTGGATGATCTTGCAGATCTTCTGCGCTTCCGGTGGCGGCAGGTCGGGGATGATCAGACCGTCGAAGCCGGACTCTTTGGCACGCGCGACGAACGCCTCGACACCGATTCGGAATACGATGCTGTAGCTGAGCATGCCAACGATCGGGATCGACACGCGGTCGCGGACCGACTTCACGACGGCAAAGACGTCGGCGACTTTCACGCCCCGCGACAGGGCATACGTGAACGCTTCCTGGATGACCGGCCCGTCGGCGACAGGGTCGGAGAAAGGAAAGCCGACTTCAATCAACGTCGCTCCGACGGTTTCGAGCCGCGGCAAGAGCTCGGCGGTCGTCTCCAGCGACGGAAAGCCGGCAGGGACGAACGGCACGAGCCCGAGGCCCCCGCCGAGCCCTGCGTGAGGCCCGGCACGGACGGCCTCGAAGGCCCGGGCGATCGAAAGGCGTTGGGTAGTCGAACCGGCGGTGGCTGCGGGCATTCCTCGTCCTGCGGATAAAGGGGAACGGATTCGTAAGCCGCGCGATGATAAGGGGACGTGAAGCAGGGTCAAGATGATGGCAAGCCGTGAAGAGGGTCCGAGGTCAGGATCAAGGCCTATGGCGGACTGGGCCAAGAAGGCTCACGAAACTTTCTTCACGCCGTTCGTCGGCGTGGGATATGCTGTGACAGAGCGTGACATTCGTACCTCCGCGTTCGGCGCAGGATGACGGCGAACAAGCTCGCCGGCCCGGCGGGGCAATGGTTGACGGCGCCTATTCGAGGATTCGTATGCTCGATCAACGCAAACGCTTGCCGACCCTGGTCTGCCTGTCTTTCGTCCGTCGAAACCTCCTGCGGCGCGCGGCGGTCGCCGCCGTGGCGGTGGCGTGTTTGGCGGTGCCGGCATGGTCGGACGTCATCCGTCTGAAGGACGGCACCAGCTACGAAGGGGAGATCAAGCGGTCGGCCGACGGGTGGGAAGTGGTTTTGCCGGGCGGCAAGAAGCTGGTCATCCCGACGGACAAGGTCAAGGCGCTGGAAGCCAAGCCCAAACCGGGCGCCACCGTGCCCGACGAACGGCTGGCATCGCTTCGGCGGGCCGCCGAGGCGATGCCGGACATCAAGCAGGTCATCGAGCGGTATCGGGGTTTCATCGTGCAGTTTGCAGGCTCCCCCGCCGCCGACGCCGCCAAGGCCGACCTGGTCATCTGGCAGGATCGTCTGGACCGGAAGCTGACGAAGGTCGGCGACGTGTGGATGACCGACGCGGAACGGGAGGCGACCGCCGAGAAGTCGTATCAGACCGCCGAGCAGGCTCTGACGTTGCTTTTGCAGGGCCGTACCAATCAAGGCATGCCGCTGCTCGAGCAGTCGCTGGTGGAGAATCCGAAGAACGCCGCCGCGTGGTACATGAAGGGGATCCTGCTCTTCAAGCAGGACAAGGCGGTCGAGGCCCGCAAGGCGTTCGAGACCGCTTCGTCGCTCGTCCCCGACCACGCCGCGACCTACAACAACCTGGCAGTGGTGCTCTGGCGGCAGAATCAGCACGTCGCGGCGCTGCTGAACTATGAGAAGGCGCTGCTCGCCGCCCCGCTGCATCGCGGCGTGCTCGACAACATGGCCGAGGCACTGGCGGCACTGCCGGTCGAGCTTCGCGACGGAAACCACGTTAAGCGGATCGTGCGACACTTCAACGATCAGGATTCGCTGCTCCAGCAGCAGATGGCGGTCCAATCGCTGTACCGGTGGGGCTCGACCTGGGTTAGCCAGGCGGACATCGCACAGTTGCAGGCGCTGGAGCGTGAGGTGCGAGCGAAGATCGACCAGATGGAACTGGAATACAACGCGATCAGTGCGCGGCAGAAACGGCTGGAGGTCGATATCGCTTCGGCGCAGAACACCATCCGGCAGATGGAAGCCAACAGCGTGGGATTGGATGCCAACGGGCGGATGGTGCGCTATCCGCTGCCGCCAAGCTACTACGAGTTCGTTCGCGACCTGGCAGTGCTCAAGGCCGAGCGTGACCAGCGGATGGCCGAGCAGGAGCAGATGCGGCAGCAGGCGCGCAAGCTGCAACAGACGATTCCCACGCCCAAGTACACGGGTGCACAGAGGCTGATCGAATGGGAAGGGACGCCGATTTTCGGCAAGGCCGGCGCCCTGCCGGTGGCCGACGCACCGCCGGTGGCAAACCGCCCGCCGGAAGCTCGACCGGCCCCTGCGACGGCGCCGGCCACGATGCCCGCATCACCCCCGGCGACGCAGCCGCGCAAGCCGATCGTGCCGTTTGAAAAGCCGTCGATCATGGACCGAAGGTTCGCCGAGCCCCCACCGCCGACGGTGCCGGATCGGCCGTTGCTGGATGGGCAAAAGTAAGGCTGGTGGGGGTCGAATGGAGTCTCAACTTAGAGCGCAGCAAGTGCTCACGGACGGCAGTCCGTGGGGAATGCGAAGATCCACCGATTGCCGTCGGTGGACGAAGGTTCACCAACTAAGCGTGGGCGGGTTCGACCACGTGAGTATTTGCGTCGTCGACGTCGATCTCCACGGATTCCTGGATGCAGCCGGCGGTCAGGCCGGCGCGGGCCTCGTCACGATAGGTTTCGATCATCAGCGAGAGGGACCGGCGGAGTTTGTCGCGGCATTCTGAAAGTGATTTACCAGAGGTGATGGTGCCTGGGACTTCTTCCACCCACCCGACAAACCAGCCGTTCGCTTCAGGCCGTATGATCGTGTGGTAGCGTTGTCTCATACCCGATGATTCTGCATCTTTGGTTGTCGCCGGGTCAAGCAAAACTTTATCCGGTCACACGAATCGGATTGAGACGGAGGGAGTTGGAAGAGAAACGAGTGGACGGGTATCGGGGTGGTTGGGTGGCGTGGTCGCGGCTTGATGCTCAGTGCCTCTGTGCCGTCGAACACTGCTACGCGGCCACAACGCTCTTCCACCCCAACACCCGTCCGGCTCTTTACACCTGAAGATTCAGGAACTCGCGGATGTGCTGCTCCCAGAGCTTGTTCGCGTTTGGATCGTTGAGCGGAAGGCGGAGCTCGTTGATGACCTTCACGCCCATCTTCTTGGCCTCTTCCCAGCACGGCGCGCAGATGCCTTCGAACACCTGCTGGCCGAAGGCGTTGCGGAACGGCGGCTTGGCGAGCTTGGGGCCGGGCTTGCCGCAGCGGCGACAGATGACTTCCCCTTCGCCGACGGCCTGTTGGACGGCGGATTCCTTGAGCTCGGGTACCGGTGCGCCCAGCTCCTTGAGCAGCGCGACCATCTCGTCGCGCGGCATCTTGTCGCCACGATTGTGGGCCACGACAACGCCTTTGGTCAGCAGCGCGGTCGCGTCTTCTTTTTTGCCCAGGCCGATCAGCGCCTGTGCGTGCAATGAATACGCCTTGCTGAAATCGGGCTTGATCGCGAGGACTCTTTCAAGGCTGGCAATCGCCTCGGCGTGCTGGCCGGCTTCGAGCAGCGCCTTGCCGAGCGAGAAATGCCCCAGCTCGTTGCCGGGATCGTCGTTGGCCATCTTGCGGAACTGATCGATGCGCGTCTGGTTGTCTGTCATGGGCGTTCGGACCTTTGGTTGTGGGCGGAGGATTATAGACACGTTCGCCGGCAGGAGAAGCGACAGCATCCATCAATGGCCGGCAAGCTGATGGACGGTCCCCAGCTTCTGCAGCCCGAGCGTCGCCCGGTCGTAGAGGTAGACTTCGCGATTCGGCTCGTTTCGGACGGAGAGGAAATAACGGAAAAGCGCCACGTTCTGAGGCCCCAGGTCGTGAGCGCGGATCACCCGCGAGTCGTGCGGAAATATGACAGATGTGTTGTAGACAGGCTCTTCATCCGGAGCACTCGATTGTGGCGTGTATCGGAATAAGACCAAGGCTTTTCGATCGGCGGCTTGCAGTTGTGATTCCAATTCCGCCAGATCGACGGCGATAACCGGCAATTCCCCGTGAAAGTATCCGGGACCGAAAATCTCAGGGTCGCGAACAGTGGGGTTGATGCACGGAAAGGAACCGCAGGACAAGGCGATCATCGCAAAGGCAGGAACAGCCTGGCAAAGGGTCGGGGTGTACTTGCAGGTCAGCCGCTCTACACCAAAGATGGAGAGGAGGATCAGGCCGGGCGCGACAACGATCATGTAGTGTGGGATAAAAAACACATAGAACGCATAGAACCCCACGAAGAACAGAACCGACACAAGGAGCGTGATACGAACTCGTCGCTCGCCGTTGGCGCGAAAGGGTAGCGTCGCGGCGACTCCAATTGGCAGCAGGACTGCGAAAAATGGATGTGGCAGGCCAAAGGACAGTAGTGCCGCGAGCCGATCCGTCCACCAGGTCTGGAACAGTTTCGATGGCGTGTGTCTTTCGTATAGTGAAACGACCATCTGCTCATTGAGCACGCGCTTCTGAAGCAACGGCGGCTTTGGTACCTTGGCCGGGTCTATACGATGGAAGCCGAGCATGGGAGCGGGATAGGTCTCGTCGGCGTAACGCGCCTCCGGAAACTCCCACCATTGGCCAGTCATGCCGTGGTTCTGGAACCCCTGTAACGCCAGGAACGGCAATCCCCCGAGCAGGAGTGCCACCGCCTGTTTTGCGTATGTGCCGAACGAGGCGTTTGCCGCGGCCAGATCGAGCATCATCGCCACACCGATGGGTATGGCATAGCAAAGGGCATCCGCGGGCCTGGTGATCCCGGCCCATCCTGCAAGTACGCCGGTCGCCAGAGCCCATCTCCATTTACGCCTCTTTCGCCACTGCATGTATAGAAGCATCATGAGCAGCGCGAAGAGCAGCATCGGGGTTTGCGAAAAGAGCATAACGGAGAGGCAGCGGAACTTCGTTAGGCCTAGCAACATCACCGCCGCCACAAAGCCGTAGATGCCGCCCACAAGTTCGGTCGTCAGTCGGTACAGCAACCCGACGCACGCTCCGGACACGAGCAGTGGAAGCAACCAGTATGGCAAGCCCAGCCATATCGCCGGAACGTAGAGAAGTGAGGTGCCGGGGAAATACATCGAACCGTAAACGGGAGCGACCAGGATGTTGAAGGAGTCGAAAAAGGGGCGAATTTCCGGCGGATACGCTTCGACCCACAGACGCCCCGTCGCCAGCATCCGCATCTGAATCAGGTAGCTCGATTCGTCAACCACTCGTGGGACGAACCACGTCTCCTGCACGACCGCACCGAAATACAGGAAGAAGACCGAAAAAACTGCGACAGCAAGCGCGGTCAGCCAGGCGGTCGAAGCACGGGGGTGACGCAATCGCTCCGCAGCAGATTGGATGCGGCTTCTCATCGGCGGCAGGAGGCAGACTCCGGCCGCCAAACCCAGCAGAATCAGGTGAACGGGCTGGCCGTAGCTCGCTCGCAGGCAGTCGACCCAGACGGCCAGGCCGAGGACCGACGCCAACGCCAGCAAAAAGGCCTCATGGGCTCGCTCTGTTGCATGTCGAAAGATAGCGTTGAGCATCGTCGTCGAGCGTACCGGGCAGGGCGAGTCGTTGCGAGTTGCAGGCGTTTTGTCCCCGAGCCGGTCATCCGACGTTCAACGTCGCCAGGTAATCGGCGACGGCCTTGTTCTGCTTGGCCGCTTCGACCTGCAGCACGCCGATCTCCTTCTGCAGGGCTTCAATCTGGCTCTCCTGCTCGTCGAGCTTCTTGAGCAGGCGGTTGTAGTACTCGGTGTTCTGCGCGACGGTCTTCATGTTGTCGCGAAGCCGAGTCTGTTCCTGCGAGATCTGGGTGATCTGGGCCTGTTTTTCGCCGATCTTGCGCTGCGTCTCGACGACCGCCTGCTTCAGCGTCACGGCCTTCGTCAGGGCGTCGCGGACGTCCTTCGGAATCTCGCCGGTGTTCGAGTAGTTCAGGACGTCGCCGGGGTCCATCGGCAGGACTTCGAGTTGCTCGGCCCGCGTCAGTTCCTGTTTGACGACGAGCTTGGTCGCCTTGCCGGCGGCGACTTTGCCTTTGAAGCGATAGAGGTCGTCCGTGGTTTCGTCGGCTTTGGCCGGCTCGACCAGCTTCCACTCGCTGCCGAGACGGGCGTGCTCGATCAGAAGTGTCTTGTCCTTGTCGCCTTTGTTGTCGGCGACGTACTCCTGCATCTCGACGTCCTTGAACGTCAGGAACAGAACGCCTTTGACGATCCTACCTGTGGTGAGTGTTGAGTGGCTCGCGTTGTTCTCGGCCTGCACGATGATCTGCTGATCGACGCCGTAGCTGATCAGCCGTTCCTGGCCCGGCGGGAGGTCTTCCACGCGGGCGTCGCCGGCGTAAGAACCGCCGTCGAGGACGGTGATCGGTCCCTGGAGCAGGTGCTTGCCGGTGGTGTTTTTGAGCCGTGCGCCCAGGAGTGGATTCTTGGGCAGAACAGTGAGGTTGTAGATCGAGAGCTTTTCGACTTCGACAGGGTCAGTGACGACGGGGATCATCGCGCTGGTCTGGCGCGGAAGGGAGACGTTGCCGACGGTGTACTGGAACAGCTCGCCGACTTTCGCCGCCGACGCAATCGACGAGACGCTGGCCCCTGGGTCGATCGCTTCCGCGGCACCGGCAAACATCCCACCGCCCCCTCCGCCACCCAGGCCACCTGCCGCCGTGCCGGGTTTGGCTGGGGCGGCATTGCGGCCGGACTGCTGTTGAAGTTCTTGCAGCGACTCTCGCTCGCGGGCCCGGTTGGCGCGCTGTTCGTCCTGCTTTCCGTCGGCGAAGCGGTCGAACTCCTTACGAATTGTAATTCCACCGTCGTAGGTTTGCGGGCGAAGGCTCGCATACAGCTCCGGCTGCACGATCGGCCGCGGAATATACAGGGGCTGATACAGGTCCATGATGAAACTAATCGGCCGACCGCTGACGAGGCTCAGTTGGACGTCGTTCCAGTCATTGTCTGTCTGGTTCTCGACAATCGCCCAGCCCTGCAAGGCATCGCCTTCCCCGGCTTTAGGATCGCCCGCCTTGGGCGCGGGAACCTTGGGCCCGTCGGCCGGCTTGTCGGACAGCAGCAGGCGGTAGCTCGTCTTCCAGACCGGCGTCTCGACGACGTAGCCGATGCGCAGCCGACGTTCACCGTCGCCGGTGAAGCTGATGTTCACCGGCTTCTTGTCCTGATCGCGGGCCGATGCCAGCGCCGCAAGCGCGCGGGTGAGCTCGTCCTTCAGCTTCGCGTCCTGAAGTTCGAACGCCCGGACATCGTCCAGCGGAATGCTCCGGATGCCGGCGTCGGTGATGAGATTGACGAAAGGCGAGTTAATCACCTGGCCGCCTTTGCCGTCTTTGTCGGCACCGACGGCGCGGGGTTTCTTTTCCACACCCAGCACGGTGCCGGTGACGGTTTCGCCGCCGAGCGTGATTTTGACCGGTGCCCCGCGGAGTTGGCCGAGCAGTTCGAACACGCCGGGATTGTTGGCGATGTCGATCTGGAAGCTGCGGAGGGTCTTGGAGATCGGGTCCTGCGAGGGGTAGGTGATGACCCCGACCTTGCCCTTGTCCATGTCCTGCAGAACCAGCGATTTGAGAATGTCGTTGATCTGCTGGGTCTTGAACCGCAGCTCGGTCGTCCCGTTGCCTTTGACCATGCCGAAGTGTTCGAAGTAGCCGACGCCCGAGGAGTAAAGCACGACCTGTCGCACAGGCACCTGGGCCTGAGGTGCGTCGGCCTTGGCCGCGTCGGGCCTGGTCGTATCGGGCTTGGCTTGGGCGAACAGGGTCGCGCTCCCCACGAAGCCGACACCCACCACCGCTGCCGCAAGAATTCCGGCGACCAAAACCTTACGCATGTTCGTTTCTCCTGGACTGACTGGACGTTCTTCTATCTGAGGGCAAGCTCCGCGTCTGCCCGTTAGACGTCGGCCGATGGCGAAAGTTTCCCGGCAATCGCACCGACTACCCTCCGATCGCTTCAGCGATATCATCCGCAGGTGCTCATTCTGACCCACCTTGCGACACTTTACCTGATCAGCGAATGGACCATTCGGCTGATCATGCTACTCCACGTTCCGCAGAAGCGAACGCCCGCGGCCGCGCGGACCTGGCTGCTGATCATCTTTCTGCTCCCATGGCCGGGCCTGATCGTTTACATGCTTATCGGCCGGCCGTATCTACCCGAGAAGCGTCGGCGTGCCCGGGAGTTGGCCAGTCGGCAGATCATCGAGATTCAGAAGCGTATCGGCCGTCACCACGTCGCCACGCCCGAACTGCCGGCCAATCTCGCCCAGGCATCGAGCCTGGCGGCCCACCTCGGCGACTTCGAACCCTTCTCCGGCAATGAAGTCGAGCTCCTGGACGACTACGAAGGCGCGATCGACCGCCTGATCGCCGACATCGACGCCGCCGTTCACCACGCCCATCTGCTGTTCTACATTGTCGCGCCCGATTGCACCGGCCGACGCGTTTGCGACGCCCTGATCCGCGCCGCCAAACGCGGCGTCAACGCCCGCCTGCTGGTTGACGGTGTGGGGTCCAAGGGATTCCTCAAGCGAATGGCGGCCGAGGTTCGCTCGAGTGGGGTCGAAGTCATCACGCTGTTGCCCACCGGCTTTTTTCGCCAGAACGCGGCGCGGTTCGACCTTCGCAACCACCGCAAGATTGCCGTCATCGACGGCCAGATCGGGTACACCGGGTCGCAGAACATCGTCGATCCCGAGTTCGTTCCCGGTCGGCCGAACGAAGAACTGATGATGCGTATTACGGGCCCGCTGGTGATGCAGTTGCAGGCGGTGTTTCTGGCCGATCGCTTTGCCGAAACCGCCGATTCGATCCTCACGCCGGACTTGCTCCCCCCGCCGATGCTACAAGCCCCCGCCGAGGGCAAACCGACTGGCGTCACCGCGCAGTTGCTTCCCAGCGGGCCTGGTTACCAGCACGAGAACGGGCAGGAACTGATCGTCGCCCTACTGCACGGTGCCAAGGAGCGGGTCGTTATCGCCACGCCGTACTTCATCCCCGACGAACCATTGCTTCAGGCGATGCAGTCGGCCGTGCTGCGCGGGGTGGACGTGCGACTGGTCGTTTCGGAAAAGTCGAACCAGCTGATCACCGAGTTCGCACAGCAATCGTTCTATGACGAACTACTCGCCGCGAAGATAAAAGTGTATCGGTATCGGCCACGCTTCCTTCACGCCAAGCACCTGTCGATCGACGACCGGATTTGCGTCATCGGGACGAGCAACATGGACATCCGATCGTTCAAGCTGAATGCCGAGGTGGTGGCGATCTTCTATGACATTGATGTCACCCGTCGCCTGCGGGTGATCCAGGAGCGCTATTTCGCCGGCAGCGTGATACTCGCCGCGGACGAGTGGGCCCGGCGTCCGGCGTGGCGGCGGTTGATACAGAACATCGCCCGCATGGCCGATGCCCTGCTGTGACGTGCGAGTCGCTGGGCCGACGTTCACATCTGCGGCAATGGCCGAACCCCGTAGAGGTCGGGCTCGGGGCGGGCGGGGTCATTGGGGTCGATCAGAACCGTGATCACCGTACCGCGTGGGAACTGGTTCATGACTTTCGCCGCAACGGTGAGGTTCTTGCTCACCTGTTCGGCACCGGCAAGGTCGATGTAGCGATAGCCGATGACGTACCGCCGGTTCTTCCCCTTGCCCTGAGGTTCGGACAGAACGATCTGGCCCGGTCGCGCCTGGCCTCGGAAGACGACGGCAGTCCTTCGTCGCGCGGCTTTGCGGTTGCCGAAGTACATGAGATAGCTGACGACCAGCAGCACCGCCGCGATCGACCCCATGATCCATTTGTCGGCGTTGCTTCGGTCGCGTTTGAGTCGGTTCTGCGTCGAGTCGTCCGGCAGGTATTCGATGGGGCAACGCTCGCCGTGCGTCGTGTCGTAATACAGATCGGAAGGAACTTTTTCTTCGGTCTGGCGGCGCAGATTCTGGTGATCCTGAAAAGCGTAGGTCACGTAATAGCTGGTGGTTTTTCGGCCCTTGCTGTTGGTCGTGGTATTGCTGCGCTTGCTGAGGATGGTGCCCAACGCCGTCTTCCCCTGTGCGCTGTATCGGTGGTCGCGGTGGAGCATGTAAGCGACCCCGATCGTCAGCCCGACGGCGACCAGGAACAGCAGCGTTGCGACAATGACCATGGGCCAGCCGCCGGCGAGCTTCCATTGCAGCCGGGATTCGTCCGGCGGCGGCTGGTCGAACGTCGGCGTCAGGGGAGCGATTGCAACGGGAGAATAGGGCGCGTCCATAGTTGGTCCTGCCATTATCGAGATTGTGCCGGCGATATCGAGTGACGATTCGCGCTGGACATTCCGACCCGGTGCGGCCAATGATCGCGTGCGGACGGACGCACGAAAGTGCTTGTCAGACTTGGACTTTATGCATTCACCGGACCGGCGAGCGGGCTCGCCGGCTACACGCGGCGCAGGACGAGGGATCATTTGGAAGCCGGACCATCTTCAAAGCCGCGAAAGGTGCCGCCGGGGCTGATCGAACAGTGGAAGGCTTGCCAGGCCGAATTGCGGGCACGGCTGGTGATCGAATCGCTGACGGAGATTCCCCGCTTTGTCGCCGGCGCAGATGCGTGCTTCGACGAAGTCGGCGGACGTGTGATCGCCTGTGCGCTGGTGTGGGACCGACGAGAGCGGAAGGTTGTGGATCTGGCTCAGTCCGTTCGCCCGCTTGAGTTCCCTTACGTCCCGACATTTCTGAGCTTCCGAGAAGCGCCGGCCGTCACCGAGGCGATTCAGCGGCTTTCACACCCTTTCGGTGTGGTGTGCTTCGACGGCCAGGGCTATGCCCACCCCAGGCGCTGCGGGCTCGCGACCCACGTCGGCGTCTCGCTCGATGTTCCCGCGATCGGCTGCGCCAAAAGCCGCCTGATTGGCACACACGAAGAACCTGGAATAGAAGCGGGCTCATCGTCACCGCTCACGCACGCCGGCGAACAGATTGGGCTGGTGCTGCGAACGCGGTCGGCAACCAAGCCCATCTACGCCAGCATCGGGCACCGCGTCGACCTGGCATCGGTCCGTCAGGTGCTGTTGGCATGCTGCACGCGGTATCGCATCCCTGAGCCTACCCGCCTGGCGGACATTGAAGTCGCGAAGATGAAGAAAACGCTCGGATTCGAGAATTCCGAACTTGGGAAATCCGATCCGCATCCCGCTCCGTAAGGCGTACTGACTCGATCCGATTCTGGACCGAGGTCAGGGGAACGTCCGTATCAGGAGAGGTTCATGCACCGGATTCATTCGACGGCAGGGGTTGCGGTACTGGCGATGCTGACGACGGCAGGATCGGCGTCGGCGGCGCAGATTTACGCACTTAACTCCGCAAACCAGATTGCGTCCTTCGACTCCGAAAGCCCGGGTACGGTGTCGGCACCGGTGAACCTCTCGCAAAGTGGCTTTGTCGATATCGACTTCTCGCCGGCCAACGGCAAGCTCTACGGCATCACCGCCGCCGGCGTGGTTTACACGATCAACCCGGCAACGGGTGCGGCGGTGCTCGCGGCATCGCCGAATCCTTCGACGGCTTTCAACGGCATCGTCATCAATCGGATGGACTTCAACCCCGCCGCCGACCGCATGCGCATCTTCGGCACCGGCGCGACCCAGAACTTCCGCATGGTCCCTGACGCGACGGCGATCACCGCGCCTCAGACCGGTTCGCCCGGCGACGTCACCGCCGACGGCAATTTCACCGGCGTTGCCGGCGCGGTACTTGTCGGCAGCGCTTACACGAACAACTTCGACGGCGTCCCGGCGGCCAACACCACCCTTTACAGCATCGATACCAACGCCGACCAGTTGATCATTCATTCGGTCGGCCCCGCCTTCAATACCATCGCCGCGGTCGGACCGCTGAACTTCGCCGTCGGCAGCAATGTCGGGTTCGACATTGCTCAGAACGGCGTGAGTTATCTCTCCGACGGGAACGCGTTCTATTCCGTCAATCTCGCCACCGGCGGACTGACGTCCAAGGGCACCATCGGCGCTGGAGCCGGCTCGGTCACCTCCCTCGCGGCAACGGCCGTGCCGGAACCCACCGTCGCCGGGCTGGCATTGTTCGCCGCCGCCGGCTTGCTGGCTCGACGTCGCGTCGCCCGCGGCGTCTAGACGCTTACGCAAACAGCGACAGCAGATCGAAAAACCCAAGGCAGGCCGGCGCTGATCGCCGGCCTGCCTTGTTCTCATGGTGGCCGATCACATCTGGTCGACGCCGCCCGCAAGGGATCGCGTCCGCCAAGGCGGACCCTCCAGCCTTTCGCGTGGTGGCCGATCACGTGAGGCAGAAGACGCATCACTGCCAATTCGGCAGACGACCGGCCGACTGCCGAGGATGTAAGTCCAATTCTGAAAACCGTTTACAGACAACTCTAAAAAGGCACGACTTTTGTAGGCGGTGTCGGTTCAGTCTGTTTCCGGATCCTACAAGGAGTTTCCATCATGACCGCAGCCGCCGACCTCGAAGCCCCGCAGACGATGCAGTTCAAGACCGAACTGAAGCAGCTTCTGGACCTGATTATTCACTCGCTTTATACGAAGAAGGAAATCTTCCTCCGGGAACTGGTGTCGAACGCCGCCGACGCGATCGACAAGGTTCGCTTCGAGGGCCTGACCAATCCGGGCATCCTGGAAGGCGACACCGACTGGAAGATCCGCCTGATTCCCGACGAGAAGGCCAAGACGCTTACCATTCGCGACAACGGCATCGGCATGTCGCGCGAGCAGATCGTCGAGAACCTTGGAACGATCGCCAAGAGCGGTACCAAGGCGTTCCTGCAGAACCTGCAGAAGGCCGAGGCAAAGGAACGCCCGGAGCTGATCGGGCAGTTCGGCGTCGGGTTTTACGCCTCGTTCATGGTCGCCGACCGAGTGACCGTTATCAGCCGGCCCGCTGGCGGTGGCGAAGCGGCTAAGTGGGAGAGCGACGGGCAAGGCGAGTTCAGCGTGTCGCCGGCCGAGCGGCCTGAGGGACGGGGGACCGATGTCACCCTGCACCTTCGCGAAGACGCTTCTGAGTTCCTATCCCCCTGGAAGCTGCGGGAGATCGTCAAGCGGTACTCCGACTACATCGAGCACCCCATCGTCCAGGCGAAGGTGACCGAGAAGGATGGCAAGACCGAGACCACCGACGAGGTTCTCAACAGTCGCCAGGCGATCTGGCTTCGGCCGAAGCACGAGGTGAAGGCCGAGGATTACAACGCGTTCTACAAGCAGATCAGCCACGACTTTGAGGACCCCGCCAAGACGATCCACATCTCGGCCGAAGGGGGTGCCGTCGAGTTCCGGGCCCTGCTGTTTATCCCAAGCAAGAAGGGGATGGACTTCATGGCCGGTCCGGAGAAAAAGAGCAGCATCGACCTTTACGTGCGGCGGGTGCTGATCCAGCACGAGTCGGAAGAAGTCGCCCCGCCGTATCTGCGGTTCGTGAAAGGGGTTGTGGATTGTGCCGACCTGCCCCTGAACGTCAGCCGGGAGACCCTGCAGCACAACCCGGTACTGGCAAAGGTCAAGAGCAATCTGGCCAACCGGGTACTGAAAACCCTCGAAGACATGAAGTCGTCGGACTTCGACGCGTACCGGAAGTTTTTCGACGAGTTCGGGGTCTACTTGAAGGAAGGGACGGCCACCGAATGGTCGACCAAAGACAAGGAACGCCTTGCCGACCTGCTTCTGTTTCAATCGACGGCGACGAAGGCCGGCGAGTACACGACGTTGGACAAGTACGTCGCGGCGATGAAAGCCGAACAGAAGGAGATCTTCTATCTCGTTGGCGAGTCGCGGCAGCTTCTGGAAAACTCGCCGTACCTTGAGGCTTTCAAGGCACGGAACGAAGAAGTTTTGTTGCTGACCGAGCCGATTGATGAATACCTGATCCAGTCGCTCAGCACCTACAAGGATAAGCAACTGAAGGCGGCCGATCGCGGCGAGGTCAAAGACGAAGAAACCGACGACCAGAAGAAGCAGGCCGAGGCGCTCAAGCCCCTGGTCGGTGTGATCAAGGAAAAGCTGGGCGACGCGGTCGCGGACGTGCGGCTGACCCGGCGACTGAAGGAGAGCGCCGCGGTGCTCGTGGCCGAAGAAGGTGCCATGTCGCCGCAGATGGAACGGCTGATGGCCCGTATGGGTCGCGGCGGCGAGATCCCGCCGAGCAAGCGGGTCCTCGAGCTGAACCCGGCCCATCCGGTGGTTGCCAAGCTGCAGTCGCTTCACGAGCGCAATGCCGGTGACGCCCGTATCGAATCGATCGGCCGGCTGCTTTACGACCAGGCCGTTGTCGCCGAAGGGTCAAAGATCGAAGACCCGGCGGCATTCGCCAGGCGGCTTAACGAGCTGATTGCGTTGGTCACCTCGTAAGCTCGGCCTTTCCCCTGGGAGACTGGGGAAGGCAATCGGACTTTGCGGGCAAGCACGTTTGTGTACGCTTTCATCCTGCGAGAAAGCGTGCACGGCGGCTTGCCCGCTTTCATATACTCACGGAAGGTCAAGGAGCACGATGGCGTTTGCAGCGAGGATGGTATCGGCGGTGGATCGGGTGGTCAGTGCGGTGATCGCACGCCATCTGGTTCGCGCCGGCCGCTCGCCTGGCGCAGTCGCCGCGTGGGAATCTCGAACGCCGAGTTGGAATGTATTGACGTATTTCCTCGGGCGTTCGTTGTTCGATGTTCGATGTTCAATGTTCGACTCCAGCATCCCGAAGTCCCGGCAGCATCGCCGACCCATGAATCGATTCGAATTCGACTTCCACCCTCTTGAGCCCCGCTGCCTGTTCTCGGCGGCGCTCGATCTGATCGGGGTGAACGCCCTCCGTGCCGATCCGGTCTTTGCCGGGATCGACGGTTCGGGCGTCACGGTCGCGGTCATCGACACCGGTGTTGACTTCACCCACCCGCTACTGTCGGCCGCCAAGATCACTGAAAAGGACATCGTCTACGGCGGGACCACCGAAAGGCTGACCGACGAGCACGGCACCCATGTCGCCGGCATCGTCGGCGCTCGCAATGACAACATCGGCGTCGCGACCGGTGTCGGCCTGATCGGCATCCAGGTGTTCACCGAGAGCCGAAACGGCGGCGTGCAGGCGTATGACGCCGACATCGAGAAGGCCCTTAAATGGGTCTACGACAACGCCGTCAAGTACAACATTGTCGCCGTGAACATGTCGCTGGGCAGCGGGAATTACGTGTCTGCGGCGGCGGCAAACGACAACATTCTTTACGACGACGTTAAACGACTGGAGGGCGCGGGCATTACCGTGGTCTCGGCGGCCGGCAACTCGTACGCCGACCTGGAAAAACAGGGATCGGCCTCCCCCGCCGTCTTCTCCACGCTCGACGTCGGCGCGGTCTACGAAACCAACGAAGGCCGCCGCGCCGGTGCCGGCGGTACCGACTTCACCACCGACGCCGACCGGCTCACCTACTTCAGCCAGCGCCCCAACACCGGCAACCAGATCTTCGCGCCCGGCGCGTACATCACCAGCACCGTTCCCGGCGGAAAAACGCAAGACCTGGCCGGTACGAGCATGGCGGCCCCGATGGTCACTGGCGTGGTCGCACTGATGCAGGAAGCCGCCGTCCAGTTCGGCGGACGCAGGCTCTCGACGGCCGAGATCCAGTCCATCATCCGCCAGACCGCCGACACGATCGTGGACGGCGACGACGAAAACACGTCCGTCAAGACGACCGGTGCGACCTACCAGCGCGTCAACGCCTACAGCGCGGTCAGGGCAGTCCGCAACCTGTTCACCGGCGGCGTCAACACCGGCGAGGTCGATCCCAACGGCACGATTGCCGGTGCGGTAAATGGCCCGGAACTGGACGACTCGCCGTCGGCGGCGATCGAAAGCAACATCGGTTCGGACGGATCGACCAGCGTCGGCGGCGACGACGTCGATCTCTACCGCATCAGCGTCACGTCGCCCGGCGAGCTGAAGATCGATGTCGATACCTCGACCTTTCAGGCGGTGCTCCGCGTCTTCAGCGCCGCCGGCACGCCTGTCGATCTCTCGACGGCCGGCGGCAACAGCGGCTTCTCCCGCGTCGTGTCGCTTCAGTCCGGCACGTATTACGTCGGCCTCAGCAGCGCCCCCAACTCGGTCTACAACCCGAACATCCCCGGCAGCGGCCCCGATGGTGCGACCGGCACTTACGCGATCGCATTCTCGCTCGACACCGCCGATGCCGATGGCGTCATCGACGGCGCGACCGACATCAGCGTCGGAACCGGTGCCCAGGCGATCACCGCCAACATCGGCCAGGACCCCGGCAAGAGCGTCGGCGCATCGGACGTGGACTTCTACCGCGTCACCGTCCCCGATGACGGCACGCTGCTTGTCGACATTGACACCAACGGCTCTTCGTATCCCGATACTTACGTCCGCGTCTTCGACGAGGACGGTAACCAGAAGTCGTTCAGCGACGACGACCTGGCCGAGGACATCAGCGGCCAGCAGATCGAGTTTCGGTCCGGCCTGATCAACGTCGTGGACGGGTCCGGTGCGGCACAGGGCCACAAGACCGACAGTTTCATCGGCGGTGCGGTCACCAAGGGGACGACGTACTACATCGCGGTTGCCAACTTCGAGAACCGGGCCTTCTCACCGACCAACCTCGACGACCGAATCTCCACCGGCAGCACCGGCGGCTACAGCCTGTTCGTCAGTTTCCGCAACGGCGATGCCAACGGCGCCATCCCGCAGGCCGTCGTCACGACTTCGCTTCCGCTCGTCGCCAATCCCGGTGAGATCGGTTCGGACGGCACGACCGCCGGCCTGGTCAGTGTCGGCGACCGCGACGTGGATTTCATCAAGCTCAATTCCCCGACCGCCGGCATCCTGAAGATCGATATCGACTCCAACGCCAACGGCGGCAGCATCACCGATCCCGTCGATGCGGTGGTGCGGCTCTTCGATTCCAGCGGGAACCTGCTCGCACTGAACGACAACGGACCCGACGGCGCAGACCCGCTGCTGTATTACGAGATCTCGGCCGACACCGACTACTACCTGGCCGTCTCGGGCGCGGGCAACGACAACTTCGACCCCTTCCTGCTCGGGTCCGGCGGGTCTGGTGACACAGGCGAGTATTCCTTCAGCGCATCGGTCCTTTCGGAATCGGTCGGGGCGAATCTCTCGGACGACTCGGCGTCGGATGGGGGCGTCGGTCGGCTGTTCCTGGACCAGGCGCTGTCCGGAACGCTGGGTGACGACAGCGGATTTGCCAAGGGTGCCAGCGACGTTGACCTGTACCATTTCACGGCCCCCTTCACCGGCGAGTTCACGTTCACCGCCGGCCCGGACGACGCCTTCGGCGCAGACACCTTCCTCCGCGTCTTTAACTCTGCCGGCACGCAGCTGGCCAAGGACGACAACGGCGGCGGGAACACCGGGGGCAGCGAGATCGTCGTGAACCTGACCGGCGGCCAGTCGTACCTGGTCGGTGTGAGCGGCGCCGGCCCCGATGCCGATGCGTACGACCCCGTCACCGGTACCGGCGCCGGCGAAGGTGATACCGGCGGCTATACGCTGAACGTGACCGCCGGCGAGCGATTCGTGGTCTTCGGCCCCGACAACAAGGCGGTCTACACCGATTCCGACGGCACGCCGGTCTCCATCACCCTGACCGGCTCCGGCAGCGGCACGGTCTTCTTCGACAACAGCGGCAACATCGACGCCAGCAGGATTCTGCTGGAAAACACCACCGACGGCACGCTCGTGACCATTCGTGGAGCCACCAGCGTGGGGCAGATCTCGGTCGCCGGTTCGCTGAAATCGCTCGCCGGCAAGGAAGTCAATCTCAACGGCGACCTGTCGATCTCCGGCACCGTACGCGTACTGCAGTTCGCCAACATCTCCGGAGCCGACGTGACGGTTGCGGGCTCAGCGGCAGCGCTGAGCCTCACCGCCGGCGTGGTGACCGACAGTTCCATCACCTCCGCTTCACCGATCAAATCGCTCAAGGTGGCTGCTTGGAACGATACCGCCGGCGACGATGTCATCGCAGCGCCGTCGGTGATCAGTGCCTCTTCGTCGGCGGGTTTCGCGGCGTCAATCAACGCCGGTTTCGTCGGGAAGATCAAGGTCGCCGGCAGGTTGGACGGCGACGTGCGATCGACGGGCAATATCGATTCGATCTCTGCGGACACATTCGGTGACGTGCGGATTTTCGCCGGGGTGGTTAGCGCCGTGAACGATCTTCCGGATGCCCCGGACGATTTCGCGTCATTGTCCGCCGTGCTGAAGTCGGTTGTTGTTCGAAGCAAGGCCGGCGGTGCCTTCGGCCGCTCTTTGATCGCCGCGCCTGTTATCAGGAAAGCGGTAATCGGCGATGTCGTATCGGTTGCCGGCGCACCGGTTTTCGGGCTCGCGGCCGATGTGGCCAAGTCGATCAAGGGGTCCGTCAATGGCGTTGCTTTGAAGCTGAAAGACCTCGACGATGTCACCGATCTGGTAGACCGGGGCGAATTTGTGGTTCGATTGGTCTGACCGTCGCACGCCGGGTTGCGGACTCGTGCGGAAAAGTAGGCGGAAGTAGGGAAAGTCGCATCTGGAAAAGTTGGCTGTGGGGTGAATAGAATGCTCGAGCAGTTGGTTGTTTCAACGATGACCCCCAACGCCGGCGGAGACCCTCCCCATCCCGCCGGCGGACCCACGGCCGGGCGGCCCCCCACGCCCGGCCCTTTTTTTGCGCCAACCCGAATCCCTCGCCAGAACCCCTTCCCGCAGCCCCGCCGGATTCGACAGAGCCGGGCCGGCTGATCTATCCTCACCGGCACGCTCGTGACCACCGCCGACCCTGCCACCACACCTTCGCCCGACAGCCGACCGTTGCGTCGGCTGGTCCTGATTTCTCTGGCGATGGTCGCGGTACCGATCTTTCCCCTGTTATTGCTCGGGCTGGCTTTTGAAGACCGGGTGGAAAGCTGGATGACCGGTGCGTCGCTCTCGCCTGAAGCCCGGTTCGGCGTGATCGTCGGACTTCTCGCCGGCGATATCCTTTTGCCGATCCCTTCCAGCGCGGTGACGACCTGGGGTGGCGGTGTGCTCGGCCTTGCCGGCGCGACCGCCGCCTCGACACTCGGGATGACGCTGGGAGCGGTGCTCGGCTTCGGGCTTTCACGCCTGCTCGGGGACCGCTTCGTCAGTCGCCGCAGCGACGCCGGCGACCGCGAACGCACCGCGCTACTCGTGGGCAGGTACGGGCCCGTGGCACTGGTGGTGACACGGCCACTGCCGATCCTCGCCGAGGCGTGCGTACTGGTGGTCGGAACCACCGGCCTGACCTGGCGGCGATTTCTACCGCCGGTGCTGGTGAGCAACATCCTGGTGTCGGCCACCTACGCGGCCGCCGGCGCGTACTTTCGAAACCACAACGCCTTTGCACCGGCGATCATCCTCTCCGGTATGATTCCCCTTCTGGCGGCGCTGGTGGCCCGCAAGTGGTTGCCACGGCAAGTTGCGCAACTGCGCGACCAGAAAGAAAGTCCTGAAACGCCGCCCCTCATTCCACCGGCCTGAAAGAGGATGCTACGCTCAGGCGACCAACCACCCGAGATGACCCTCCGTTCTGTCGCAATCCTCCTGTTGTTCGGACTGCTCGGTGCAGGCCTTTGGGCCGGCGGCGTGTTTGCCCATCGGCAGGAACTGTCGAAGCGCGAGCAGGCATCCGGGCCGGTCTCGGCACTGGATGCCGACAATCCCCTCAGCCCGTTGCCCCGGCCGCCGCTGGGAATCGACCGTTCGTTCGACGAGCTTTCGATCCCGCCGACGCCCGAAACCGTGCGACTGGGTCGCTGGCTTTTCTTCGACAAACGGCTGAGCGCTGATGGCACCATTTCCTGTGCCACCTGTCACCGACCGGCGAACGGCTTCTCGGAGCCGACACCCGTATCCACCGGATCACGCGGCCAGAAGGGAACTCGCAAAGCGCCGCCGATCCTCAACCTGGCGTGGACCATATTCCCAAACTTCTTCTGGGACGGCCGGGCCGGTTCGTTGGAAGAACAGGCGCTGGGCCCGGTGACCAACCCAATCGAGATGGGCAATTCGCACGAAGCGATGATCGCCACGATCTCGGGTATCAAGGCGTACGCCCCGTATTTCAGTCAGGCCTTCGGCGACGCCGCGATCAGCAAGGAGCGCATCGCCCGGGCGATCGCCGACTACGAGCGCACGCGGCTCAGCGGCAACAGCCCGTGGGACCGCTGGCAAGCGGGCGATGCAAACGCCGTTAATGACCAGGTGAAACTCGGCCACCAGCTTTTCTTCTTCGGGAAGGCTGCATGCAACCAGTGCCATCTCGGGCAGAACTTTACGGATTCGCAGTTCCACAACCTCGGCGTCGGCTGGGACGAACAGGCCAAGACGTTCAAAGACGAAGGCCGTTCCGTGGTCAGCAGAAGGACCGAGGATCGCGGTGCGTTCAAAACCCCGACGCTGCGCGAAATCGCCAGCCGCGCTCCATACATGCACGATGGGTCACACAAGACACTCAGGGAAGTGGTCGATTTCTACAGCAAGGGCGGCCAACCCAATCCGCACCTGAGCCCGAAAATGAAGCCGCTGAATCTCAGCAGTTCGGAAGTCGATGCACTCGTCGCGTTCATGGAGGCGCTGAGCGGCGAAGGCTATCAGGACGCCGGGCCGACGCTCTTTCCGCAGTGATGTTCCTGAGGAAGGGTTCCTGATTAGCGGTCGCACCGCAGGTGCACTGTTTTCTTTCCCCTGCACCCGACGAGAAGAGTGCACCTGCGGTGCGACCGCTAATCTGTCGGATCGGGCGGGGTCAGTGCCTTCTCGATCAACTCGCGCAGCAGCGATCGATGGCACCGGCTTTCCCGGTCGCAGGCGGACGAGCAGATCAGCGTCAGCGTCTCCCCCGCCGCAACGCGTTTCGCCAGCGCCGCAATCCGGTCCTTCTGGAGCCGCATTTCTCGCAGATAGAGTGTGCGATAGGTTTCCCAGGGAATCGCCAGCATCCCCTTGCCGTAGGCGGCGGCGTGGAGTTCCTTGCTTGGGCCCAGGGCGGGATCCCATTCATCCCATGTCTCATCGGCCTTGGCGACGCCACGGGGGCGGTAGCGGGTGACGAGGATTCGTGTGCCCTCGTCGGCCGCGGCCGGCGGATCGTTCCAGCGGCGCGTATGGATGGGTTGCGTTGCCATTGCGACATGATAGCGCAGCTATGTCTTTTCCATCCCCTTGATGTTGGTCGAAGGCTGCTTGAAGACCGGCGGCTCGCCGCGGATTGCAAGATCGATCTGGTCGTGCTTGATGTAGACGCCGACGACGAACAGCACCATCAGCCCCGCCGCCAGGTCGCGCCGACCGAAGTGATCGGCCTTGCCGTGTGAGCGGACGAAGTTCAGGACCATTCCCGTCGGGCACCCGTACTTGCAGTAGGCCATCGGCACGAACACCGCCGCGATCAGGCCGGCAATCGCGACGGCAATCGTCGCGACGCCGGCGGTCTTGATCAGGTAGGCGTCAAAGGGTTCGATTCCCGCCAGCTCGAACGGCAGGCCGAGCATGGTGACGAAGAGCACGGCCACGATCAGCAGTGCCGGGAGCCAGCGGAGACTGCGGTCCAGGCTCTTCGGAAGGTGCAGCTTTGTCTTCGAAAGCCGACCGGCAAGCTCCTGCGCCGCTCCGTGGGGACAGATGTGCGAACAGTAGACCTGTCGGCGGGTCGCCCAGGGAATGACCAGCGCCGCCGCGGCGAGCAGTATCAGCCCCGGCGCCACCCGCCAGGGAATCGCCGACGCCATCCACCCCGACAGCAGCGACTGGGCCAGGATCTGCCCGTTCATCAATCCGAAATAGCCGATCAACACGACTTGGAAGACCCGCCGCGCCCAGGGCACGCTCTTCAGGGGCGTGAACGCGAACGCGAGCGACACGAGGATGACAAGCACCAGCCCCAGGTCATCCCAACGCCAGTGAATCGACGCGATCGCCGCCGTCCCAGTCTGCCAGACGGATGCAGGTGTCGCGTTGTCCCACGACAAGGAAGGAACTTGCGGCGCCGTGCTCATCTCGGCCGATGCCTTCTTGAACCGCAGGTGCAGCCCTTCGGCGATCGCCAGGCTGGTCAGCGATGCGCCTGACGTCCCCTCGACGCGCATTTCCTTCGGCGAGATCTTCGCGACCTCGTCCCAGGATTTGCCGTTCCAGTAGGTCATGAAGTACTCGTCGTTGGCGACATCGCCGACGTGTTCCTTCGTGTCCTGGCTGCTGCGGATTCGCAGGCCGACGACTTTCCATTGGGGGTCGAGAACGACGAGCGTATCGGTCGGGCCGACGTAGCCGGTGATCTTGTCGGTCACCGGACTGGTGCGAAGTGCGTAGCCGACGCGGCTTCCCGCCGCATCGAGCACGTACTGCCCGCTTCGGGGAGAGTCGTCGCGTTCGAGACTCGCGGCGGCATTGAGAAACGGCCGGACCTCTTCGACCTTGATGGGTATGCCGTTGCGTCGTTGCACGGCAGATCGCAGATCGTGTACCAGCCAGACGATCGCGACGATCACCGCCAGGCGATACAGGCGGGTCGCCCAGGGCTTCCATCGGGATCCGACCGCTGCGCGCGAAGAAGGTGATCCGGCCGGCGGACCGGCCCGGGTTGGCGGCTCGCTTGGCTGGATCACCTTCAGTTGCGGCATAAGTTGGCCCCCTCCTCCGGTACTCCGCAGGAGGGTTGGGGGGATTACTTCGATCGACTCACTACTTCGCCGGCAGTACCTGCACCGCGTCGATCGACACGTTGCCGGTCGCGCCGTCGGTCAACACGATGACCGAGCCCTCAGTGGCCGCATTGAACTGGTACGTCCCGAGCGTGATGAAGCCGTTGTCGAGCGTGCCCTTGACCTTCTGGTTGGTGACGACCGACTTCTCGCCGTCGGCGGAGACGATCTTGATCGTCACCTTGTCGGCACGGTTTTCGTGAGCCGAGTGCAGGAAGCGGACCTCATACTTGCCATCGGCGGCGACCTTGAAGTTGAACTGTGCCGATTTGCCTTTGCCGCCGGAGGTGTAGCGGTAAGCCGTGCCGACAAAGCCGGGCAGGCCCGCCCCGCTGCTCCACTCGCCGGTCACCTTGGCGGCGCTGTCATCGATCACCAGGCCCGGAAGCTTCTTGGGATCGATGCCTTCGCCGGTCGCCTCGCTTCGGCGGTGCGGCTTGGCCCGGCCACCAGTCGTATTCTGGTCGTACGGAAGCGCGGCGGTCGGGTTGACCGGATCGCCGACCTTCTCGCGGCGGGCGACGCCGGGCATGTTCGCCAGTTCCTTGAGCTCGTCGAGGTACTGTGCGTAGACGTCGCGCGGCAGGCAGTTGTTCTTGATACAGATGCTCGCCGCCTTGCCGACGATCTCGCCCATCATGCCGATCGTTCGCATCACGCGAATCGTGCCCAGGGCCTCATGGTTAACGCTGATGTGCCGGCCGGCCATGAACAGGTTGGGAATGTCCTTGGAGTAGAAGCAGCGATAGGGAACCGGATAGCCGTTCTGCCGATCAACGCCCTTGCCGAAGATCGCCTTGGAGATGAACGGGTCTTCGGGGAACTTGGCGGCGTACTGTTCCTTGGGTTCGTGCAGGTCAATATCCCAGGTGGTGGGGACGAAGCCATCGGGGAAGTCTTTCTTGCTGACGATGTCTTCGCGCGAAAGAATGACGTCCCCTTTGATCAGCCGCGATTCGCGGTTGCCACCAATGTAGGCCATCCATTCGAGCTTTGCATTGGGGTGCTTGTCCTTGCCGCCGCCGTTCTTCATCGCGTTGAACGCGCCGTAGGCTGCACGGAAGTTCCAGTCGCGGATGTATTCCAGGTCCGTCAACGGGTGGCGGTAGAAGCCGCTCTCCCAGAACCACTCGGCCTTGCCGCGATTGGGATACGGGAAGTCTTTCATCTCCAGCGGCAGAGCCCAGGGTGTTTCGGGGAACGCGGTCGGCTTGTCCCCTTCGCTCCACCGCCACATGTTGCTCATGCCCATGTGACCATGTTCGAGCATGTCGAACTCGGCACCGGCCAGCGCGGCGATGTCGCCGTGGCCCGTCGTATCGGCAAAGAGCTTGCCGGTGAAGCGCAGTTCCTCGCCGGTCATCGTGTTGAACGCCTTGACCGCCTTGATCGACTTGCCGTCCATCTCGACGCCGTTGGCGTGGGTGTTCAGGAACAGGGAGATGTTCTTCTCGGCGCGGACGATGAGGTCTTTGCGGTCGTCGCCGAACTCTTCTTCGGTGCCGGGCGAGGCCTTGGCCCGGTCGGCGAACTCTTCGACGATTTCGCCGAGCTTGGGATATTTGCCGAGCGTCGTGCCGCCCATCGACCAGACGCGGATCTCCGATGAGCCGTTACCACCCAGCACCGGGCGGTTCTGGATGAACGCCACCTTGCAGCCCATGCGGGCGGCCGAGATCGCCGTGCCCAGACCGCCATAACCGCCGCCGACGACGACGAGATCGAACGGACCGACGTCCTTCGGGTTCTCAGGGAGGCCGCGCGTCTTCTTCCGCCAGGCAGCGAGCGTGCCGTCGTTCGGCGGGGTGAGCTTGGCGTCCTTCGAGAAGACGATGGCATCACACCGACCGGCGAACCCAGTGAGGTCTTTCAGTGCGACGGTCGTCTCGGCCTTGGTAATGTCCACCGCCCCGCCGGCCTGCCAGTGCCAGTCGGCACCTTCAACGCCGAAGGTCTTGTCGAGCGCCTTGCCGCCAACGAGCAGTTGGAACTTGCCGGGCGCGCCTTGGGCCTTCCAGCGGGCGACCCAGTCCTTGGTGCGGACGAAAACGTTGTATTTGCCCGTCTCGGGGAACACGACGGTCGTCGTCGCGTCCTTCACCGGCTGGCCAAGGCCGTGCGCCAGAAGATATGGCGAGCCCATGATATGAATAAACTGCGTGTCCAATGACCATCCGCCATGGTCCTGAAAGCTTTCGGCTTCCACGAGCACCGTCTGTGCGGCGGCAGGTTTGGCGACGAAACAGAACGCAAATGCGGCAAAAGCCGCAATCAGGAGTCGTGCATGCATGGCGATACCCTCAGAAACCGGTGCAAATGTCTGCGGACAGATGTCCGAACGGTAGCGAATCTTACGGGCGTTGGGTAGGTGAAAGTTGGAGAGTTGTTTCTACTCGGACACCCACGGCGCGGCCATGGACCCCACCGCAACGCGGTGGGCGTTCAGGATCACCCTTCGCTGTACGATACCGGGACTTCGTCCCGACTATCCCAGCTTCTTCAAGAACTCCGCAATCCGATCCAAACCCTTGTCGATCTGCGCCATGCTGGTCGCAAAACTCAGCCGCACGTGGGTCTCGAAACCGCTGTCATTGCCGGGGACGACGGCGACGTGGCTTTGCTCCAGCAGCGCCGCGGCGAAGCTAACGGCGTCGGTGATTTTTGCCGTGCCCGCTGTCTTCCCGAAGTACGCGCTGACGTTGGGGAAGCAGTAGAACGCTCCCTGCGGCCGGACGCACGTCACCTTCGGCAACTCGCTCAGCCGCTTCCACATGTGCTGGCCGCGCTTCTCGAACTCCTGGCGCATCTGCTCGACCGTCACCGCCGCTTGGGGGTCGGTCAGCGCGATCGCGGCCGGGATCTGCGTGAAGCTGGTGATGTGGCTGTTCATCTGGCTTTGCAGCTTATTGATCGCGTCGATCACAAACTTCGGCCCGCCGATGTACCCCACCCGCCAGCCGGTCATCGCGAAGCTCTTGCTATGACAATTGAACGTCAGAGTCCGGTCGAACAGCACCGGGTTGAGCGTCGCGAAGCTGGCGAACTTCAAACCGCCGTACAGGAGCTTCTCGTAGATCTCGTCGGAGAAGACGACAACCTGCGGGTGCTTCGCAACGACGTCGGCGAGCGCCTTCAGTTCTTCGGCCGTGTATGCGTGGCCGGCGGGATTGCTCGGGCTATTGATGACGAACACGCGGGTTTTCGGCGTGATCGCCGCTTCGAACTGCTGCGGGGTGATCTTGAAGCCGTTGGCTTCTTCGCCACGGACGATCTTGGGTACGCCGCCGGCAAGCTTCACCTGTTCCGGGTAGCTCACCCAGTATGGCGACGGAATCAACACCTCGTCGCCGGGATTGAGGACCGCCATGAACGCCATGTACAGGCAATGCTTGCCGCCGGCACCGACGGTGATGTTCTCGGGCTTATATGCCAGGCCATTTTCCTTGACGAACTTGTCGGCGATCGCGGCTTTCAGTTCGGGGAAGCACGGCGTGGGGGTGTACTTGGTTTGCCCCTTGTCGAGGGCGGCCTTGGCAGCTTCCTTGATGAACGCCGGGGTGTCGAAGTCGGGCTCGCCCGCTCCAAAGCCGACGACATCAATGCCCGCTTTCTTCATCGCTCCCGCCTTGGCACTGACGGCCAGCGTGATCGAATCGGCAATGAGGGACATCCGGTCGGCGAGGGGAAACATGAGCAAACTCCTATCAGATTGGCATGCGCAATGAACGGTTTCCGCAGTGAAGGCGGGCGGGAGAGACTATGGAAGACCCCCTGTCATTTCAAGCCACACCCTCGAGCGGCGGCGTGCCCCCGGTGCAAATGACAAATGACCGCGGAGAAATGACAAAACCCTTCGCCACCTTTATCATTCACCGCCATGCGACGGAACGCCTGCCTTTTAACCTGCCTGCTCTCGGTCCTGGCGTGGAGCGCCAGTCCCACGGCCGCCGACACCAAGTCTGCCAAGACATGGGATTTCAGCGGTCGCGGCCGTTGGAACGAAGTTCAGCAGCCGACCTCTCAGCCGGTCGCGAACGTGACGCTGGACAAGGTCGAACAGTTGCTCGGCAGCAATCAGCACGGTCCGGCGCTGGAATTGGCGTTGCAATGGATCAAGGCGCCAGAGAACCGCCTGGCGCCCGATCGCGACCGCGGGCTGTTCCTGCTCGCCGAGGCCTACTACCAGGACGACGAGCGCATCACCGCGTTCTACCACCTCGACGAGCTGCTGGATTACTACCCCGAAAGCCGGTTCTTCTATCCGGCGCTGGAGAAGCAGTACCTGATCGCCGACGAGTACCTGAAGGGTCGCAAGCGAAAGCTGCTGGGGATTCCGATCTTCTCGGTGGACGAGGAAGCGATCGACATGCTCTTCCGCATTCAGGAGCGGTCGCCGGGCTCGCCATTGGCGGAACGGTCGCTGCTGCGGTCGGCGGATTTCTACTTCAGCAAGTCCGAATGGGAATTGGCCGCCGATGCCTACGGCGCCTACGGGCGCAGCTACCCCCGGAGTCCTGAAATCGGACGGGTTCGGCTGCAGCGGGCGTTGGCGTCGTTCGCGCAGTTCCGCGGCAGCCGGCATGACGCCACGCCACTGATCGACGCGCGAGCCCAGTTCGAGGATGTCAAAACCCGATACCCCGAGCTGGCGCAGCAGGCCAACGTCCAGAAGTTCATCGACACGATCAACACGACCCTTGCCCGCAAGATGCTCGGCACCGCAGACTTCTACCGGCGGACGAGCAAGCCCAAGGCCGCTGCGTACACCCTGCTGACACTGATCTCAACGTATCCGCTGCTTCCCGAGGCCGACCAGGCCCGGAGCGAACTCAAACGGTTGCCGCAGGTCGCCGTCGATCAGGCCGAGGCCATCCGAGTGCCGACGGCGGCGACTCGTCCCATCGGACCGGAAAAGCCGGCCGAGCTTCAGCCCAAGAAGTAGTTGCGTGTTGAACCCGTCTCAGAAAGAGCCGCGGCGAATGACCCTCTGTCACCCGAACCAGACCCTGCGAAGCACCCGAAGCCAGTCTATGGTCACCATGGCGTCGCCACGGGCACTCGGTATTCGCCCGGCCGCCGGGACCATGGTGCTGGTGTGGGCCGGCCTGGCGTGTGTGTTCGCGGGCGCCGGCTGCGGTTACCAGCAGTCAGGTTCCGCCCAGAATGCGCCGGCCGGCTATCAATGGAAGAGTCTTTACCGTGGCGACGTGAAGTCAGTCGCCGTCCCGATCTTCACCAATAAGACCTTTTACCGGAACGTGGAGTTCAACCTGACCGAGGCGGTCAGTCAGCAACTGGAAGCGCAAAGCCCCTACCGAATCGCGCCGCGGGAGCAGGCCGACACCCTTCTGGAAGGCGAGATCACGCGGGTTCGCCTGCGGACGCTCAGCGAGGCCCCCGGTGCCGTGACGCCCCAGGAACAGCTGTATACCGTTCGGGTGAGTTTCGTCTGGAAAGACCTGCGGACGGGCAAGATTCTGGTCGAACGCAAGGATTTCGAGCAAGCGGCACCCTACTACCCGACGCTCGGCGAAGGGCAGTTCACCGGACAACAGCAAAACATGGAGCGGCTGGCCCTGGCGATCGTTCAGGAGCTGCAAGCCGCGTGGTGACTGCCGCTTGCGACTGCATGACCGCCGCCGTTTCGGCAAAGGCCCGGACGGCATCGGGCCGATGGACTATCGGGTTCAGAGATTTCACCAGTGTTGGCGGACGCGAGGGATAGAAAACCCCCCAGTCCCAACCGTATCATGCTGGCGGACGTATGATCGATGGTGCCGCGCCGGTTACACCGGCGGTACACCCCAGTCTTCAAAAAGTCTCGAGAACGCCTGCTAGCACCGCTGCGAGGAAGGACCCCTCGCCAGGAAAGAAACCTATGGCTGAACAAAAACCCGACCGCCCCAACCGCAAGCCCGGCCGACCGGGTCCGGGCAACGGCAATCTGAAGTACCGCAGTGGGCTGGTGGGCTGGCTCCTGTTTATCGGTCTGGCCGTGCTGCTGGTGATGCTCGTCAAGAGCGGCAACCGCAGCCAGGTCAAGATCGCCACCGGCGACTTCTGGAACGCTTTCAATGCCGACAAGGTTGCCGTCCTGAAGGTCGAAAGCGACGAGGTCTCCGGCAAGCTCAAGGAAAAGACGACCCTGACCGTTGACGGGCAGGCCGTCCCGGTCAGCGAGTTCCGCGCCGAGTTCCCGACCGGTTACATGGCCCAGCGCGGGTTCGGCGAACTGCTCAACGCCAAGACCACCACCCGTATTGAAGTCGATAACCGCGACAGCTTCTGGCTGAACTTCCTGCTGCCGTTCATCCCCTGGCTGCTGATCTTCGGCTTCATCTGGTTCTTCGTCTTCCGGCAGATTCGATCGGCCGGCGGCGCGAACATGCTCGGCAACTTCGGCAAGAGCAAGGCCCGCATTACCAGCAAGGAACACACTCACGTCACCTTCGAAGACGTCGCCGGCGTCGAAGAAGCCAAGGACGAGGTGATGGAAATCGTCGAGTTCCTGAAGAACCCCAAGAAGTTCCAGCGGCTGGGCGGGCGCATTCCGCGTGGCGTGCTGCTGGTCGGCGAACCGGGCACCGGTAAAACGCTGCTCGCCAAGGCGATCGCCGGCGAAGCCGATGTGCCGTTCTTCTCGATCTCGGGTTCCGATTTCGTCGAGATGTTCGTCGGCGTCGGTGCCAGCCGTGTCCGCGACCTGTTCAAGCAGGCCAAGGACAACAGCCCGTGTATCGTGTTCCTGGACGAAATCGATGCCGTCGGCCGTCGCCGCGGCTCGGGGTTCTCGTCCGGCGGTCACGACGAACGCGAACAGACGCTCAACGCGATCCTCGTCGAGATGGACGGCTTTGAGACTAACGAGCAGGTCATCGTGTGCGCCGCCACCAATCGCGTGGACGTGCTCGACCCGGCTCTTACCCGCCCGGGCCGGTTCGACCGGCAGATTTATGTCCCGCTGCCCGACATCAAGGGCCGTATGGAAATCCTGAAGGTCCACAGCCGGAAGGTAAAGCTCGGACCCAACGTAGACCTGATGAAGCTCGCCAAGGCTACACCCGGTTTCAGCGGTGCCGACCTGGCGGCGATCATCAACGAGTCGGCGCTGGGTGCGACGCTGGCGGGCAAGGAGTTCATCGAGCAGGACGACATGGAAGAGGCCCGCGACAAGGTTCGCTTCGGCCGGGCCAGGAAGAGCCGCGTGATCGACGAAAAGGAAAAACTCGCCACCGCCTACCATGAAGCCGGTCATGCGGTGATCCAGTGGGTGTTGCGCCCCGACAGCGACCCGATCCACAAGGTGACGGTCATCCCGCGTGGCAACTACGGCGGCGCGACGATGAGCCTGCCGGAGAAGGACCGTTCCAACTACAGCAAGAAGTGGTGCCTGGCCACCATGAAGGTACTGTTCGGCGGACGCATCGCCGAGGAGATGTTCTGCGGCGACGTGAACACCGGCGTGATGAGCGACATCCGCCAGGTCACCGGGCTGGCCCGCAAGATGGTCACCGAGTGGGGCATGAACGACCGCCTCGGCTTCGTCTTCTACGGCGATGACGACAGCAAGCCCAACATGTTCGGCGGCTTCGGCGAAGGCAAGGCGTACTCCGACGAGACGGCCAAGACGATCGACGAAGAGGTCAAGAAGCTGATCGACTTCCTTTACGAGGAAGCCCGACAACTGCTGACCACCCACAAGGACCGCGTCGATGCGATGGCCAAGGCTCTGGTCAAGTACGAAACGCTGGACGCGTCGGACGTCGACCGCATCATGCGTGGCGACAACCTGAACAAGCCGACGATCAGCGACCTGCTCGATCAGCAGAGCCGCAGCGGTACAGTGATCCAGCCCGGCCCGACGCCGTCGGCCCCCGACGTCACGCCCGGTTTCGGCGCGATGCCGAGCCCCGGTTGAGACCCCCTTCGCAGAATCGATCAGTGACGATCACGAAACACCCACGGACAGTCGTCCGTGGGTGTTTTCGCGTTCACCAATGCAAAAGTTCGTGGCAGTTGCATGGGCGACCGATTATGGTTCCTTGCGCCGGGCGCAACAAAACCGGTCCACTTTAAGCGGGAGCACTATGCATGCCTTCAGGTTGTCTTGTGTCCTAGTCATTTTGGCATCTGCCGCCAGCGTGCATGCCGCCGACTTTTCCGGCACTTACCTCAACGCGGACGTCACGCTGCAACTCACCGCTGGTGGCGGCGGGTACACGGGACGGCTTACGGTCAAGGGAAAGGAATATCCCGTCTCGGCCCGGGAGGATGCCGGCGGTCTGAAGGGGATGTTCAAGGCGGGTACCTCGACGTTTGAGTTCACAGCCACGCTCGAGAAGCAACTGCTGACGCTCCGCAGCGGCAGCAGTACCTACGAATTGAAACTTGACGTCCCGCTGCCTGCGACAGGTCCGGCTCCCGCACCGCAGCAGTCGTTCCCGCAGCCGACCTACCCCACCAGCCGCCCGGCCCCGCCGCCGCCTATCCAGAGCCCCACCCACGACGCCGCGATCGCGTTCTTCAAAGCCCCCGTCACCCTACAGGCCGACCCGAAGCGTGAGTGGCTGATCGTGCTGTACCTCAACGGAGACAGCAATCTCGACGCCAACGGCGTCTACAACCTGGAGATGGCAGAACGCGGGATCGGCGACGGCGTCGAGATGATCGCGCTCTACGACCGCCCCGTCGGCAAAGACCGAAAGGGCCAGGAGCGCAAGTCGCGACTCTACCGCGTCAGGAAAAACAAGACCGAAGCACTCGACTCCGAAGTGCTCAAAGAGTTCGGCATCCTCGACATGACCGACCCCCGGCTCCTGGCCGCGTTCACCGAGTGGACCCTCAAAACCTATCCCGCCAAGCAGTACGCCAGCATCGCCTGGAATCACGGTGGCGGCTGGCAGAGCCTCCACAGCGACGACAACGCCGGTGCCCCCGACCGCAGGATCTTCGGCATGACCCTCCCGGGATTCCGCCAGGGCCTCAGCGACGGCATGAAGGCCGCCGGGCTGAAGAAGTGGGACGTTTTCATCTTCGACATGTGCCTGATGGCCCAGCTCGAAGTCGCCGCCGAGATGTACGGCCTGGCCGACATCATGATCGCCAGCCAGGATGTCGAGCCCGGCCAGGGTGTGCCGTACGACAAGGTGCTGGAGGCATTTTCACGCGGCACCTTCGGCGGCCGTCGCATCGCCTCCGAGATCGTCACCGAGTTCGACAAGTTCTATAAAACCAGTTCAAAATCCACCACCACGCTATCTGCGGTCGACCTGACGCTGTTCCCCGAGGTCAATACCAAACTGAACGCGGTCTGCGACAAGCTGGTGACCGTGCTGCCGAAGCAGTGGTCGTCGTTCGCGAAAAGCATTTTTCACGCCGAGCAGTACAACCAGAGCCGCGACGACTTCCGAATGGGCGTGTTTGCGCTGCAAAGCGTCGACATGCTGGACGTGCTCAAGAAGTGCCGCGGCACGTTCTCCGAGTTCCCCGCCGAGGCAGAGTTTAAGGACCTCGTCGCGGTCATGGACCGCTACGTCATCACCAGCGCCAACAGCACGCGACACTGGCAGAGCAACGGCGTCGCGATCTACGCCCCGGTCATCCAGGGCGCGTACGACCCCGACTACGAGAAGCTGAAGTTCTACCAGGGCAGCAGCTGGCCAAAGCTCATTAAGGCGCTCTACCCCGAGCAGGCCAGGAACAACCAGCCGCCGGTGTTTAAGAAAGTCGAGCTGGTCAGCAGCGACGACAAGCCGGTACCGTCGCTACAGGCCGTCTCCGGGACCCGGCTCGCGATCGAGATCGAGGGCAACAGCATCGTATGGATCAAGGACATGACGGCCGTCCGCGAGGCCGGTGGCGTGCGGGCGATCATGTCGACCGTCGTCGTCGATGAGAACTTCCTGGAAAAAATGGAGGACTCTCACAAGAAGTTCGGCCAGGAAGATGACATTATCCTCCCCCAGTTCAAGGACGGACATAACCGCGTCCGGCAGTTTCAGTACGGACTCCGCGCCATGATGACCGACGGCCACGACACCGTCGAAGTCATGCTCGACAACTCCGGGCTCGGCGAGCTCGGCGACTTCGTCGTGCCGGTCATGGTGCAGGACCCCGCGCTGGGTGAAGCGCCAGTGCGCGGCATTCTCAAAAGCGGTTTCACCGGCATGGTCGTCGAGCAGGTGATCGTCTTTATCGAGTCACCGCAAGGCGTCCGCCGGGCGGCACTGGAGCCCGGCGAGCAGACTAAAATCATGCCGCGGTTCCCGTTCATCAAGGACGACGGAACTGTCTCCATGGTGACCCGCGGCGCGATCAACTACGGCAAGGGGCTCATCTTCCATATCGATCTGCTCCCCGCCGGCGACTACGAGAGCATCCTCACCGCCGAGACCATGACCGGTGCCATGGCCCGCACCCGCTTCCCGTTCAAGGTGGAGGTAGACCCCAACATTGTCGCGTCGAAACAGAACTTCCGGCAGTTCAAGTCGGAGATGCTCGTCGGCACCTTCGACTGGACCATCCCCACCGAGCCCCCGCAGCAGATCGGTTCGATGGTCGTCCGGCCGACGAAGGGGCCGCTCGCCTATTCGGTTGAACTCACCATGCCCGGCCCGGACGGCAAACCGGCCGTCCGCCGCGGGATGCTCTTTGTCACGCTGGAGGGCCTACCGTCGTTCCACATGCAATTGGGCACCTCCGGCAACCGGCCGGAAGGCGCACTGATGGGGCCGCTGTTCTTCGTCCCGGATAAGGGAATCATCATGGCCCGCCCGCTCGGCCTGGAGATGAACATCTTCTGGGTCAAGAAGGGTGGCGGCCCGGTGGTCAACAACGGCGGCCAGCCACCCGAGCGGGTGGTCCCACAGGGCTGGGCCATCGTCAGCGACGGCAACGGCATCGTATCGCTCGCCGTTCCGCCCAACCTCCCCAACCAGGCCGCGCTGGTGAACAACAAGCGGCAGCTGCTCCCCGGCTTCGATTTCAACGCGATCGACAACCAGTTGCTCGCCGGCGTGGAGATCATCCGGTTCGACGGCGAGCGCGACCCCAATCGCGTCATGCGGGCGCTCGTCGCCGCCATGCAGCAGATGGGCCTGCAATCCCAGTTCGAAGCCGGCAAGCCGATGAAGATCGACGGCGTCGACGCCACCGGCTATGTCGGGCAGTTCATGGCGGGGAACCTGGTCTACGCCATGGGCGTGAACCTCATTTCAACGCCAAAGGGCATCGTCGCGGTCAACTTCGCGCACGCGCCGCAGAATGCGGAAAGCTCGCTTCCCGTCCTGACGCAGATCATCAAGACGATCCGCGTCGCCAAGTAGGTTAACAGCACCCAGGAGCGATCGCATGAACGAATCCATCCCCGTAAACCCCTTCAAGCACGCGATTCTCGCCGGACGGGTACAGATCGGACTGTGGGCCAATCTGTGCAACCCGATCGCGACGGAAGTCACCGCCGGTGCGGGGTTCGACTGGCTGCTGATCGACGCCGAACACGCGCCCAACGACGTCACCACGGTGATCGGGCAGCTCCACGCGATGACCGGCGGCACCGCCGTTGCAGTGCTGCGACCGCCCTGGAACGACACCGTGGTTATCAAGCGTTACCTGGACATCGGGGTGCAGAACCTGTTGATTCCCTACATTCAGAACGCCGACGAAGCCGCCGCCGCCGTCGCCGCCACGCGCTATCCTCCGGCCGGCGTGCGTGGCGTGGCATCGATCCATCGGGCCAACCAGTACGCCCGCGACAAGCGTTACTTCTCGCATGCCAACGACAACATGTGCGTGTTGCTACAACTCGAAACGACGGAGGCTTTGAACAACCTGGAGGCGATCGCCGCCGTCCCCGGCGTGGACGGCCTGTTCATCGGCCCCAGCGACCTGGCGGCGTCGATGGGTCATCTGGGCAACATCAGCCATCCGGAGGTCCGCCAGGCGATCGCGTCGGCGATCGTGCGGATCCACCAGTCCGGCAAGGCCGCCGGCATCCTCGCCCCGCTCGAGGCCGACGCCCGCCACTGGCTCGACCTGGGCGCGACATTCGTCGCCGTCGGCAGCGACCTGAATCTCCTGGCCCGTCACACCGAACAACTCGCCGCCAGGTTCAAGCAGCCGCGGTAAATCTGACGTCTTACCCGTCTCGGCGGCGATGAATCACACTGTGTCCGGATTGAACCTCGCAAGGCCCGCGACGCATTTCGCGTTTCTTTTTGATCGCATGAGCGTCGGGCTGATAGAGTCGACGTCCATGAAGCCGATCGACCGTCTGATGCTCTGTGCACTTTCTCTGATCACCTTCATTCCGCACCTTGTGCTCGCGGGCGATGTGCCGGCAACGCGCCCTTCGACCCAGCCTGCCGGTAAGGTGCTGCGCGTCGCCGTCTATCGTGATACCGGCGGAACCGACAAGGATAATGTCGGCAAATGCCTTTCCCGCTCCGGCGACTTCACCTACACGCTCGTCACCGCCCAGGATATCCGCGCCGGCAAACTCAAGGATTTTGACGTCCTCGTCCAACCCGGCGGCAGCGGGTCCAAGCAGGCCGAAACCCTCCAGCCCGAAGGGCGCGAGATCATCAAAAAGTTCGTTCAGGACGGCGGCGGGTATGTCGGCATCTGCGGCGGAGCATACCTCGCCACCACGCACTACAAATGGTCGATCGGCCTGCTCAACGCCCAGGTCGTCGACACCAAGCACTGGGCCCGCGGCACCGGCACCGTCCAGCTCCGCCTGACGTCCGACGGCAAATCACTGGCCGGCGTCAAGGACGAGATCGTTCCCGTGGACTATGCCCAGGGCCCCCTGCTGGCCCCCGATAACAAGCCCGACTTGCCCGCCTACCAACCCCTGGCGACGTTTGAAACCGAGATTGCCAAGAACGGCGCTCCCGTCGGCGTCATGAAGGGCACCACCGCCGCTGCCCAGGCGAACTTCGGCAAGGGACGGGTCATCTGCATCAGCCCACACCCCGAACGCAGCGCCGGCCTCGACGGACTCATCCGCAACGCCGTCAGGTGGGTGGCCAACGCGCCGACGCCCACCGAAAAGCCCTGAGCTGGACCAAGCCTCCAATCTGAAGCGGTTAGCGGTCGCACGGAAAGTGCACGCCTTTCTTGCGTTCGCAAGAGTGCACCTGCGGTGCGACCGCTAACCCGAAAAATGAAGACTCACCACGGAGAACACTGAGGACACGGAGAAGCCACGGAGGCCGCGCCGGATCGTGACCGAGGCCACCCCACAATACACAGTGGCCGCGCCAGAGTCCGCAGAAGTCCTTTCTCGGTCTTCATCTCCGTGAACTCCGTGTCCTGCTCCGAAAACAGAAGTGATGAACGCCAAGACGCCGAGTCGCCAAGGACGCCATCCAAGGCAAGGCAACTCTTGGCGTCTCGGCTTGGCGTTCAATCCTGGCACCGTACCAAGGTTTCATCATCTCGGTGAGAGGCAAGAGGCTTCAAGATGAACTCCGTGGTAAGTCCGCATTTAGTACGCGAGCCGGCCCGACACTCGACCGAATCTGAAACCGCATTCAAGACCGTCCGTACGTAACACTCAACGCCGCCGTTCGCTCCTACCCGCCACTCGCCGAAATTCCCCGCGCCGGCAATTTCCCGGGAAGAACTTACCCCGCTCGGGTGTCCGATTAATCGCAAGGATGTTGTTCTAGCCCCCACGGCGACGAACCTGCCTCCTGCCGCGACGTGTTGGCACTCGCCAAACCGGCGGCCGTAAACCCAAACACCCGATTGCCCCGACTGCGGCTCCGTCGCGCCACCGCCTGCCCGGCGAGCGCCAATGCCCTCGGTGCGCTCCGACTTTCAGAGGATGACCATGCGCCTGCCCACCTTCTCAAACCACTTCGATCGCCTGCCGGTCTTCCGCGCTTTCCGCCGCTGGCAACAGCGGCTGTCGCCGTCGCTCTCACGTGACTGCCGCTTCGACACACTTGAGAAGCGCACGCTGATGTCCACCGTCCCCAACGACCCCGGCTACGCCGACCAATGGGGTCTGTCCGGTTCGAACGCCGAATCCGCGTGGGACGCCGGCACGGGCAGCGCGGCGGTGGTCGTCGGGCACATCGATTCCGGCATCGACTACACCCACGAAGATCTCTACCTCAACGTCTGGATCAACCAGGCCGAGATCCCCAAGGCGCTCAAGAAGAAGCTCGTCGATACCGACGCCGACGGCCTTATCACCTTCTACGACCTCAACAATTCCGCCAACGCCGCCTATGTGCATGACGGTAACGCCAACGGCCACATCGACGCCGGCGATCTGCTCAGGCCGTGGAAGGCCAACCTCAGCGGCGGCTGGGAGGACGGCCGCAACGGCAAGAGCTACAAGGGAGACAAATACGTCGATGACATCATCGGCTGGGATTTCGGCGACAACGACAACAACCCCATGGACGACGACGGCCACGGCACCCACACCGCCGGCACGATCGGCGCGATCGGCAACAACGGCGTCGGCACCGCCGGCGTGGTCTGGAAGACGAGCCTGATGGCGCTCAAGATTTTCGGCAACGGCCAGGACGGCGCCAGCGATGCCGACATCGCCGCCGCCATTCGCTACGCCGCCGACAACGGCGTGAAGATCACCAGCAACAGTTACGGCGGATCGGGCGGCACGACCGACGGGCTCTACCGCGCCCTCGTCTACGCCGAGCAAAAGGGCATGCTCATGGTCTATGCCGCCGGCAACGACGGCGTGAATAACGACAGCAGTTGGGACGCCAGCTACCCCGCCACCTACGACCTGTCGAACATCATCTCCGTCGCCGCCAGCAACAGCGGCAGTTCGCTGACCTCCTGGTCGAACTACGGCGAAACCTCCGTCGATCTCGCCGCCCCCGGCGACGACATCTACAGCACCTACCTGGACGGCACGTACGAAACCGAAAGCGGCACCTCGATGGCAACGCCCCACGTCGCCGGCACACTCGCGCTGATGCTCTCGCAGAACCCGTCGCTGACGGCGGCGCAGCTCAAGAGCCAATTGCTCGCCGGCGTAAACCAGCAGTCGTCGATCCTCGGCCAAACCGTCACCGGCGGCACGCTGGACATCGCCAACGCCACCAAGGCCGTTGCAGGCTCGACCGCGACCGCGCCGGCGCAGGACCAGACACCGGTCTTCTGGTTCGTACCGAGGTTCGGCTTCTGGGGTTACGGCGGCGGCTACGCGTACAACGGCGGTGCGCTATCAGCGTACCCGGTCACCGTCACGCCGACGGCAGGCGGATGGGCGGTGTGACGGGCGGACGATCAGCCCCGCCGGGGCTCGCGCAAACACCTACTGCGCGTCGCGGTCCTTCGCCTGTCGCTTGTCACCCTGGCGGCTCGGCGCTTTTTTCTCGGTTTCCATGCCTTTGTCCCCCTGCTGCGCCATCCACGCATCCAGCTCGGCCGACAGCCTGGTCTTGATGGCGGCCATTGCCGGATCGCCGGCGAGATTCTTCGTTTCGTACTCGTCGTTCTGCACGTCGTAGAGTTCTTCCCCCGGCCGCTTGAAGAGCCAGTCGATCCGCGCCTGAAGTTCCGGGCGGGTCGCGGCATCGGCCTTCCATGACTCGATCGGCTCACCCTTGTGAATGCCGCCGATTTCATAGGTATTGCCCGGTGCAAGATTGCGAATGTACTTGTAGCGGGCGTCGCGGACGGCCCGGATCGGATACGGCTCCTTGTAGCCGTTGATTCCGACCGTCGTGTGCTGGGCGTAGATGTAGTCGCGCAGCGAATCGCGCTTGCCCGTCAACACGTCGAGAAAACTACGCCCGTCGAAACCGGTCTTGCCATTGGCATCGGGGCAGCCCACGTCGATCTTCGCCGGGTCAATTCCCGCGGCGGCAAGGAAGGTCGGCGGCACGTCAACATATTGCATCAGCGCGGTACTGGAGGACCCAGGCTTCACCTTGCCCGGCCAGCGAACCAGGCCCGAGACCCTGATCCCGTTGTCGTAAAGGCTCCACTTGCCGCCGTAGGGAAAACTGCTCCCCTGTTCGCTGACGAACATCACCAGTGTGTTGTCCGATTGCCCGGCCTCCTCGAGCACTTTCAACAGTCGGCCCACCTGCCAGTCGAGCTTGTTGATTTCGCCGTAATAGTCGGCGAGCAACGTCCGGGTGACCTGATTGTCGTGCAGATAAGGCGGAACGGAGATTTTCGCCAGGTCGGCCTTGTTGCCGCGGGTCCAGGGGCTGTGCGGATCGTTCGACGCGAACACCAGCAGCCATGGCTTGGTGCCGTCGGCGGTGATGAAGTTCTTGCTCGCGTCGAAATCATCGTCACCCTTCTTGCCAATGTATTCGTACGGAAACGAGGCAGGCGGACCGATGTGCGTCTTGCCCTGCAGCGCGACCCTGTACCCGTTGGCCTTCAGGTGCGTGAAAACACTCTTCGTGCCGTCGTACGCGCGCGTGTGGTTCGGATACGCCCCCGATCGCATGCTGTACAGACCGGTGTAGAGCGCATGGCGACAGGGTGAGCAGGTCGGTGCGGGCGTATACATGCCGCTCAGTTTCATCCCCTCGGTCCGCAGCTTGTCGAGGTTCGGGGTGACGACGTCCTTGTTCCCCTCGTAACCGAGGTCGCGCCAGTTCAGGTCGTCTGCGATGATCAGCAGAAAGTTCGGCCGTTCCGCTGCCGAGACGGGCCCTGCATTCAGGGTGACCAGGGCAAACAGCAGTGCGAAGGGAAGGGAACAAGGCAAGCGGGCGCGGTTCGACATTCAGATTTCTCCTGAGCGTGGAACGCCTGCGGTTCATAGAAATTGCAGGATGCCGATTCCGCTATTGGTCACCCCCCACTGATTCCCATTCGAAAGTTCACCGCGTCGTGATCGGCGTCGTTGTGGTGCAGCCGTCCCGGCTGCACCACAAGGTGCTGAATCCCACACGGTCATTCAGATCCCACCGATGAGCGGTGGCAACGGCTCGGTAAACGACGTGATCGGCTCGATCGAGTCTCAGTCATTCGGCTTGGCGCGCGTTTCCTGAAACTCCTTAGCGGGCTGGTGCTTCGGGTTGGGGCCCGGGATCACCGCGTTTACAGACTTCAGGTGGTCGCGCAGGACTTTCTGTAATCGGCTGACGTCATCGGGTCGTGCCGCCGACAGGTCATGCTGTTCGCCGAGATCATTCCGCAGGTCGTACAGTTCGAGCCGTGCGCCGGGGCGATAGGTACCGTCGTCGGCGAAGGAATCGCCGAAGTATTCAATGAGCTTCAAGTCGCCGTCGCGGACCGCGGCGCAAGGCGTTGCCGCCCAGCGTAGGTCGTAGAGCGGCATGTAGAACATAAGCGGGCGAGGCGCAATGGACCCGCCGGTCTTGAGGAGCGGCAGCAGGTTGACCCCGTCAAGCGGATGGTTTGCCGGCGCCGCCGCAGCGGCCGCCACGGCGCACAGCGTTGGCATCATGTCGACCACATGAACCGGCGTTGAGACGGTAAGGCCCGGCTCGGCGACGCCGCGCCAGCGGATGATGAGCGGCACACGAATTCCCCCTTCGTACGGCGAGCCCTTGCCGGCGCGAAGCGGCGTATTGCTGTATTCCTCACGGGCGATGGCCAGTCGTGTGCGCTCCCCGCTGGCGGACGCCGCCGGGAGTTTTCGTGCCTGGAAGACCCCGCCGTTGTCGCTCATGAAAACGACCATCGTCTGCCGCTGCGACCCCTGCCGATCGACCGCGGCCATCAGGCGTCCGACCGATGTATCGAGGTGCTCAAGGGCCGCGCGATAGGTGGCATTGTGAAGGCCGTCGGCGGGAGCGCCCGCCTTCAGGTACTTGGCGACCAGCGCTTCGGGCGCGTAAACCTTGCCGTGGACCGTGTGGTGGGTCAGCAGGCAGAACCAGGGGCGATCGCTCGGGCTTTCGATGAAGGCAATCGATCGATCCGTCAGGAATTCTACGAATTTGTCCTTCTCTTCGGCCCCCTTGCCCCTCGGCTGCGGGGCGACAACATCAAAGCCGAAGTGGGCGGCACCGGTCGCCGACAGCGACGCGGCGTTACCGTCAGCGCCGCTCGTCAGGTGCCACTTGCCGATGCACGCCGTCCGGTAGTCCGCGGCCTTAAGCCGCTTGGCAAGATTGACCGTCTCTCGGGGCAGTGACTCGACGAACGGAGGCTCGGCGATCGGTGCCCATGGCGATCCGTACCACGGAAGTACGTGCCACATCCCGTGCCGCGAGGAATACTGTCCTGTCAGCAGGGAAGCCCGCGTGGGCGTGCACTGAGGCGTCGCGTAGGCGTCGGTGAATCGCGCGCCTTCCGCTGCCAGCCGATCCAGATGCGGGGTGGCCACCAGCTTTCCGCCGTAGCAGCCGAGCGACGAATACCCCTGGTCGTCGGTCAGGATAAACAGGATGTTGGGCTTGTCTGGCGAAGGCGCGGCGGCCAGCGACCACGGGGCGGACAGGATCAGGATGACAAGGAGCGCTACGTGATGGATATGACGGGACATGACTCTCCTGCTCAGAAGTGCTTCCCCAGTCCGGAATTTACGGTTGCTCGAATCCCGTAGCAACCGAAGGCACCTGCCGTCGTTTGCCCCTCGACGGCTTCCCCGTTCTTGACGATCATGCTCCCCTTGGCACGCTCACCGCGGTGCGGTGGGGTCGACGGCGTCGCCGTGGGCGTTTCGCGCCAGTCAACCGGTCTCAGCCGACCCCTGCTGAGCACGTTTTGTCCGTATTCCGTTATTCCGACTTTATTCCTAACAACGTTCGGGTATACTGTCCGATACAGAAGGAGTGTTTGCGATGTCGAATGAACCCATGCCGTCCACGTCCATCCCTGCCACCGCTACGCCGGGGCAGGTGCCGGCTAACTCGCCGGCGGGTGTGGTGGCGCTGCCACCGACCATCACCATTGACGACTTTGTGAAGGTCGAGTTTCGCGTGGCGACGGTGCTGGAAGCGGCCCCGGCCCCCAAGGGGGACAAGCTGCTGGTGCTGAAGGTGGACCTGGGCACCGAGCAGCGGACCATCCTGGCCGGCATTCGCCAGCACTATTCGCCGGAACAGATGGTCGGCAAGCAGATCATCGTCGTGGCCAACCTGGCGCCCCGAAAAATGATGGGCCTGGAGAGCCAGGGCATGTTGCTGGCGGCGCACGACCCGGCGACCGGGAAGGTGATCGTATTGAGCCCGAGCGAAGCGGTCTCGGCCGGAAGCAAGGTGAGCTGAACGCCATGCGGTATTCCAGTCGCCTCCTTCGGTACGCCGGGGGAGGGCCAGGTTGAGGGTTGCTTCGGGTGATGGGCGGAATGAAGAACGGTGAATGAAGAATGAAGGACGGGGAATGAATGACAGAGATGGTGGCCGCGACAGCGGTCGCCGGTTCTGCATTCTTGGTTGTACGTTCTTCGTTCCCGGCTCTCGAGTCGGGAACGTCGTCTGAAGCAACCCCCACCCTAACCCTAACCCTAACCCGGCGTACCGGAGGAGGGGACCGGAGACATCCGATGGTCGCAGGTCTTTTGCCGATTTGCAGCCGATCTCGGGTTCGTTTGGCTGACTCGGGTTCGTTTGGCTGACTCGGGTTCGTTTGGCTGACTCGGGTTCGTTTGGCTGACTCGGGTTCGTTTGGCTGACTCGGGTTCGTTTGGCTGACTCGGGTTCGTTTGGCTGACTCGGGTTCGTTTGGCTGACTCGGGTTCGTTTGGCTGACTCGGGTTCGTTTGGCTGACTCGGAGGCCGGCTTCGCCGGACCTCCGAGTCAGTCGACAGGAAAATCCTGGGTGGCATGGGCAAGCGTACTCGCTTGCCCGTGGCGGTCGCCGTCTGGTGTTCGCCGCGGGGCGTCGATCCATCGTTGCCCCACCGGGGTCCAGGGGATTTGCAGGAACGCCTACGACATCTGTCATTCGGAAACGTTCACATGCTCCGCGAACTTCACATATCCAACCTCGCTGTCATTTCCGACGTCCGGATCGCCTTGGGACCGGGGCTCAACTGCTTCACCGGAGCCACCGGCGCGGGCAAAAGCCTGGTCATCGGCGCGGTCGAAGTGTTGCTGGGCCTGCGCTCCCCGAGCGAGATGCTCCGCCCGGGTGCCGACGAAGGCCGGGTGTCTGGCGTCTTCGAGGTGCGCGGGGCCGAACTGCTGTCGCAACTCCAGGCCCTGACAGACATTCCCCTCGCCGACGACGGCGGTGAACTGCTGCTCACGCGCCGGCTCTACGCCTCGGGCCGGTCGTCGGTCAGCCTCAACGGCCACCCGATCACCCTCGCGATGCTCAAGCTCGTCGCCGAGCACCTCGTGGATGTCCACGGCCAGCACGACCACCAGTACCTGCTCAAGCCGTCCAATCAGCTCGACGTGATCGATCAGTTCGGCGGTCTGCTCGACCTGCGGTCTCGGTACCACGCGATCTACCTTCAGGTGATCGAGGCCCGGCAGCGGATTGCCGAGCTCGACGCCAGCCGAACCCTCCGCCGACAGCAACTGGAGCTCTACCGCTTCCAGGCGGATGAGATCGACGCGGCCAACCTCGACCCCGCCGAGTACCTCGAGCTGGAAAGCCGGGCGAGTGTGCTGACCAACCTAGAGAAGCTCAAGCGCGACGCCGGCACCGTGCATACGGTGATCTATGAAGTGGACGGCTCGGTGCTCGAACGGCTCAAAGGGGCGGCGAGCATCCTGATGGAGCTTTCCGATCTCGATACCAATCTCAAACCGGTCGCCGTCGCGATGCGCGATGCGACCATCCAGGTGGAAGAGGCGGCGTACGACCTGTCGCGTTACCTCGACAAGCTCGACCTCGACCCCGCCGAGTTGGCTGAGGTGAACGACCGTCTGAATGCGATCCACCGCGTCGCCCAGAAGTACGGCAACTCTGTCGAAGGCGCGCTCGCCTATCGCGAGGAACTGCGGACCAATCTTGCCGAGCTGGAAAAGGCGAGCGACGACGACAGCGGCCTGCAAGCACGGCTCGTCCCGATGCTTGCCGACCTGCGAAAGCTGGGCGCCGAGCTGACCGTAAAGCGAACCGCGATCGCGAAAAAGCTGTCGCCGTTGATCGAAGGTCAGTTGTCTGACCTGGGCATGGAGAAGGCAAAGTTCACCATCGCGGTGATGCCGGCGGGCACTTGTGGTGTTGGCGTCCGGCCTGCAATTGCGGTCGGGACGGCTGCACCACAATCCGACCTCGGCACCCCTTCCGGGTTCGATCACGTCGAGTTTATTGCGCAGACCAATCCCGGCCAGCTCGCGCAGCCGTTGCGCAAGATCGCGTCCGGCGGCGAGTTGTCGCGCATCATGCTTGCGCTCAAGGGCATTCTGGCCCAAGGCGATCGCATCAGCGTGCTGGTGTTCGACGAGATCGACAGCAACGTCGGCGGACGCCTCGGCAGTATCATCGGCAACAAGCTGCGCAGCCTGGCCGCGCACCACCAAGTGCTGTGCATCACCCACCTGCCGCAGATCGCCAGCTACGCCGACCACCATCTGACCGTGCGGAAGGAGGTCGTCAACGACAAGACCGAGACGCAGGTGCGGGTGATGGAAGGGGAAGAGCGCGTGCAGGAACTGGCGGAGATGACCGGCGGCCAGCGGATTACGCCGACCACGCTCGCCCAGGCAAGGGAACTCTTGGAAGCCGCCCGCGCGGAGTTTGCAACGAAGCCGGCACTGCCCGGCGAGCGGTCCAGAGTGAAAGCGCCAGGCGCGAAACCGCCAAGCGAAAAACTGCCGTCGCCGGACGACGCCCCGGCGACCGATCCACCATCCCCGCGCTCGCCTGCCCGGACCGCCGTCCGGCGTCCGGAACCGGTTCGATCCAAGCGTGTGACAGGTGCGCGGCGGTAGTGGGTCGAGGTGGCTACTTCTTCGGTGCCGGGGGAAGCGTTTTCACCCAGGCGAGGTTGAAGACGTAGTGGTTCTTGCTGCTGATGAGCTGCACGCGATCGTCGCGCGTCTGGATCGCGGCGAGGTATCCGCTGCGCTCGGACATGGTGTCGCTGAACGTCGCGATGCCTCGATCGATTGTCGGGAGTTCGCGTGGCGCCCCGCCGGGGGTAATCAGCCGACGGTGCGGCCAGGTCTTGCCATCGTCCATCGAGACCGCCGCGAAGAGCCCGTAGCCGGTGAACTCGACATCGCCCTCGGCTTTGAAGGTCATCCCATTGCGGTCCTTCCAGTCGCGGGCCTGGTCGGTGTACGAGCAGAGCAGGATCGGGCCTTCGCGCAGGCGGATCATCACGGCACGCTGCGCGGTGCTGATCGCCGGGAACTCCGACTCGGAGAAGGTCCAGGTCTTGCCGCCGTCGCGGGTGATACTGAGCGGCGTTTTGCCGTGGAACGCAGCCTGGTCTTCGGGCGGGTCCTGCCGACTGTAGGCCATGATGCTGCCGTCGGCGAGTTGGACGATCGGCGCATGAATACCCGGCGGGCGACCACCCGTTCCGCCAGGGCGGATGTCGGAATCCTTTTTGGCCAGGAGGATGGAGTTCCACGATTTGCCGTTATCGACGCTGCTGACAAGCCCGGTCGTTCGCGAGTCGTGGGTGATGAACAGGTGTCCTTCGCGGGTGCGGATCATCTGATTGCCGAACTCGCCGTTGGGAAAGATCGTGCGGGCCTTGGACCAGGTCGCACCGTTGTCGTTGGAGGTTCGCACGACGTCTTCGACAAGGCCGCGGGCCAGGTGATAGATCGTCTGGTTGCCGTCCCACCAGAGCTTGGGGGCGTGGTCGTTGACGTCGGCGCCGTCCCAGAACGGAGTTGCCGGTTCCCACTCGGTGGTGCCCCAGCGAAGGCGCGAGGCGAGGTTGCAGAGTTCGCTGCCGCCTTCGTCGACGCACGAAAACCAGGTCGCCAGCAGATCGCCGTTGGGGCATTCGGTGATCGCGGGGCTGTGGTTGTGCCACGAGTACATCGGACCGGCTGAGCCGGGCGGAATGTTCACGAATGGAACGGGGCCGGCGAAATGCGGAATCTCCGGCGAAGGCTTCTGAAGCTTGGGAATCAACTGGCTGACGTTCCGCGCATTGAGCGGCGGCGTGGCCGGCGGCAGCAACTTGCCCTTGGGCGCATCGGCCTGCACGACGCGGAAGCCGATGTTTTCACTGGCCGACTCGGGGATCCAGGCGGCGCGGTTCGCCGAGCGAAGCAGACGGCTGAAGGTCGAATGCGTCCCGCCGCGAAAAACTCGAAAGTCGCCGTCGCTGCGGCCGAGGGGGTCGGTCTGCTCGCCGGCTTCGTAGGGGCCGTACCAGTCGGCGCACCACTCGGCGGCGTTGCCGTGCATGTCGTAGAGGCCCCACGCGTTGGGCGTGCCCTCTCCGCCCCGAAGCGACACCGGGCCGTCGATCACCTTGTACTCCGGCGGCATGGGGTTGGTGCCGAAGTAGAGCGACCGCCTGCCGGAATCGCCGAACCATTTGTGCGACCCCGGCGGAAGCGTATCGCCGGTGTTGAACAGGGTGGTGGTGCCGGCGCGGCAGGCGTATTCCCACTCGGCCTCGGTGGGCAGGCGGTACGGCTTGCCTTCCTTTTTCGAGAGCCATTGGCAGTACGCGACGGCGTCGAACCAACTGACGCCCGTCGCCGCCTCGTCGTCGGTGTTCTTGGGCCGATGCTTCGGTTTGAACTGGCGATACTGACCGAGTGTGACTTCCTTCTCGCCGATGTAAAACGCGCCGGAGATCGTCACCTTATGCGCCGGCTTCTCGTCCCAGTCGGCGCGATCGAACTCCGCCGGGTGCTTGTTCATGTGGTGGTCGGCCGGCGGGCCGTCCTGGCCCATAGTGAAGGAACCGGGCTCGATGCGGATGAGTTTCATGCCGATCGAATCGACGACCGGCGCAGCCTCACCCGCTGCATTCACGCCAAGCGCCGACAACGCGAAGACAACGACCGCAAATCCATAAGTCTTCATGCATCTCCCGGGCTGCGCACACCCCGCCCGGTAGTACCGTGCGATCGGAGGTGCGTTCGCTCTTGAATCTCCACGCATTGGGTGGTCGTGAGCCTTCGCCCGCAACGAACGCGCACGTTCACAGCAGCTTGTACCGCGTGAATACCTGCATTCTTTGCAGTGCCGTCGAAAACAGCTCGGAATCGCTAAGTTTCTTGCAGCGGTCTTGTGCTCGTGAGTCATCGATCGGCGGTTGGATCGCTGCTGCCGAATCTGTTTTAGCGTGCCATGCACGCTCGTGGAGGTTCGTATGTTGAAGCGAGTTTCGCTGGTTGCGGCTCTGATGCTCGGCTTGTGCGTGACGGCCACTCCGTCGATGGCGAAGGAAGCCGAGTCTCGCGGCCGGGAAGCCGAAAAGAAGGACGACCGCGGCAGCAGGAGCGGAAAGAATGTCAAAAAGGATGCTGTCAGGAAAGCGGGCAAGATCGCCGACGACAAAGGCGGAAAGAAAAAGGGTGGTCACGACGACGGCCCGAACCACAGGTAAGTCCTCGCCTGAAGTCCGTAGACGGGGACCGGCGTGCCATCCATACTGGACGGCACGCCGGCCCTCTCTGTGCGCGGCCTGGCCGCCGCCTCGGCTGATGCGGCGCTGCTGCACTGCGGTGGCGGCGTTCCTGGCTCGCGGCACAGCGCGCTGCCAACGCCTAGATCTGGTCCACCAGTTCCTCCAGGATTTCGTCGGTCGACTGCGGATCGACCGTGCGGCATGCCGTCGTCAATACGGCAGCGATACTCCGCAGCCGGGTCTGCCATTCGTCGCGGTTCACGTCTTTAGGCGTGAGCTGGGCGAACTCTTCGCAGAGCAGGATCATCCGCAGCACATGCTTGAAGAAGATGCCCTCCTGCTTCAGCAGGTCGCGCGAACGGACGAACTTGTCGAAGTCGCCGCCGTGATTCAGCAAGTCGCCGATGCCCCAAACCGGCGTGATGAACAGTCCACCGGCGTGGTCGATCTCGCTCTCGAACAGCATCCGCACCTTCTGCGCCAGCGGCACGGGGTACTTGCGCATCTCGGGCGGCAGGTCGGATTGATCCGACGGCGGATAGAGGTCCTCGTGCGCGGCCAGCCCGCGCGTCAGGATCGCCGGGTCCACCACTTCCAGCGCAAGCCGCCCGGGCGGCAAATCATCCGGCCACGGCACCCGCAGCGATTTGGCGACCGAGCCGGGCATCTCCAGCAGGCTCTCCAGGATCTGCACCAGCTCGTGGTCCTCGGCCTTGGCGAGGTAGTCCATCAGGAACAAGCCGTACAACGGATGCACGGCGCGGAAGACCATCAGGTCTTTGAGGCGTGGCGTGGGCGTGGCGGTAATGACGTCGTACGGCTCGGTGAACGCGGGTGCGTTTTTGCCGGCGGCTTTCGCCGTCGCAGCGGCGACGGTCGCGCCGACGTGCTCACCAAGCTTCAGCCGGCCGAGCAGATCCGTGGTCGATGTCGGAGAAGCCGCTGTCGATGGTTCGGCATCGTCTTCGTCGTCGTCCGGCGGTGCTGCCGCGTCGGCGGGATCGACCGCCGCCGCCCCGGCCGAACTGCCTGCAGGCTTGATCGCGTCGAGCCAGCTCTTGGGCGGCGGCGGGTCGAGCAACACCACGCCCATATGACTGAGCGTCACCAGCATGCGCGTCAGCCGTTTGATCTCGCCTTCGATCGTCGGCAAGTCCATCAACCGACGGCGGATGACCTGGCGTATCGGCTCGACGGCCGGGTTGGCCTCCAGCAGGAACCCCAGCCACCGCCAGGTGAGCCGCCCCTTGCTCGCCAGCCGGGCCGGTGGCGCGGTCTGCAGCTTGGTGAACTGGTCGGCGTTCCAATAGGTGAAGTTGGCCCGCCGCGTCGGCTTCTTCTTCAGCAGCGCCTTCTTGGCCTTCATCAGCCCCGGGTCCTTGGTGTCTTCGGGGATGGAGTCGTACTTTTCCTTCCAGCGGAACAGCTTCACGTCGTCTTCGTGCGCCATCGCAAAGACGTGCCCCTCAGTATCGAACTGCGGCCTGCCGGCCCGGCCGAACATCTGCTGCGCGGCGCTGGGGTCGATCAGTTTCTTCTTGTCGCGCGGCCCTTTGACCAGCGTCGTCAGAATGACCGACCGCGCCGGCAGGTTGATGCCGGCCGCGAGCGTTTCCGTGCAGACACAGACCGGCAGCAGCTTTTCCTGGAACAGCATCTCCACCACCCGCCGGTAGCGCGGCAGCAGACCTGCGTGGTGGATGCCGATGCCGCGCGTCAGAAACGTCCGCAGCTTGTTACCGGAACCGACGGAAAAGTCGAACGATTCCAGCCGGTCGAGCAGCGCCTTACGCTGGCCCTCGACGAACACGTCGCGTCCTTTGAGCACATCGGCCGTCACCCAGCAGATCTCGCGGTCGAAACAAAAGATCAGCAATGGCGTACGCCGGCGCGTGTCTTCGCCGCGGGCGATACTCTCCACGAAATCGGGCAGCAGTTCGTCGCCCACCCAGTGGAAATGGAGCGGAACCTTGCGCTCTCTGCCCTCAACGAGCGTCACCCGCCGATCGAGGCTGCGGGCCATCCAGTTGACGAACTCCGAAGCCGCCCCCACCGTCGCCGACAGCAGCATGACGCGGACGTGCGCCGGCAGCAGCGACAACGCCAATTCCCAGACGATCCCCCGCTGCGGCTCGTTAAAGTTGTGGAACTCGTCCATCACCACCGCGCCGACATTGGCAAAGTCGTACGCCTCGGGGTGGAGCAGCCGGTTGAGCAGCACCTCGGCGACGACGACCTTGATCGGCGCGTTAGGGTTCACCGTGCGGTGCCCGGTGACCAGGCCGACGGTGTCGCGCTCGTAGCCCCAGCGTTCGACGGTGTCCTGAAGTTCGATGAGCTTCTGGTCGGTGAGGGCAATCAGCGGCGTGGAGTAGTAGACGCTCTTTCCGGTGCGCAGCCCTTCGTATACCGCCGCCTCAGCGACGAGCGTCTTGCCGGTGCCCGTCGGCGCCGACAGCAGCACCCCCTGCTCGGACGCGGCCCAGGCGTACAGCGCCTCTTCCTGCACGGGGTAAGGCGCGTACGCAAGGCGTTCGAGATAGTCGAGGATGATTTCGTCGCGAGAGATCACCGCCGGATGGTAGCGGAAGTCCGATGCCGCCGCCGCTCGTCGGATGACTTCCGTACGTCACGGCCCCGTGCGAGAGAGAGAGAGAGAGAGACTCGACGTTCGTTTTGAACACGAAGGGCACGAAGACACGAAGGACACAAAGAAATGCGTGCCTGACTGCAGTGTACAAAAAACTTCGTGCCTTCGTGCCCCTTCGTACCTTCGTTCCTCTGCCATCCAATCCGCTCACTTCGCCGGCGTCAGCCGGAGATTGCGATACTCCATGGTCCCTTTGTCGGCCTCCAAGCCGATGCCGCCGGTGGCGGGCACCTTCATCGCCGCATTGAGCACTTCGCCGTTGCAGGTGCAGTGGGCGACGCCGTCTTTAACGATCACGATGATCTCGTTCCAGTCCTGCGCCTTGTACTTCTTGAGTTCCTTGTACGGGCCGGCGACGAGGTAGTCGCGGACCTGTAACTGCGGGCCGCGGACGAACAGTCCGCTGTCGGCGGCGACGCCGGCGCGGAACTCCAGCCGCAACTCGAAGTCGCCAGTGAACTGGGCGGTCGTCCAGAGCTGGCGGATGCCGGTGCCCGGATTAACGGTCAATACGCCGTCCTTCGCCGAGTAGCGCTTGTCGTCCGACTCGGTCTTGCCGTCGAACTTCTCGCCGGTCTTGTAGCCCCAACCGGTGAGGTCCTTGCCGTTGAACAGTTCAACGGCTTTGGCGGCAGCGGCTTTGGGCGCTTCGGTTTTGGATTCTGCCTTGGGCGCGTCGGCGGCAATCAGCGTGAACGGCGAGATCGCCAGGGCGATCAACAGTGCGGCGGAGCGGCGGCTTCGGATCGACATGAGGTTCCTCCTGCGTTGGGATATGAAACGGTTCTTCGGGTTCAACGGCTGTACGAGACGTCTTCTGTACTTCGTTTGAAGTCCGACGTCGAACGTGCGTGGGTTTCAGTGAGCAAGTCGATAGTTCCAGCGTTCAGTCGTCTTTCTGGCTCGGCTTCTTGCCTTGGTTGTGATCGTCGTCATCGTCCTTCTGGGGTTTCTTCTTGTCAGGATGTTTCAATTCGGCGGCTTGTTCGTTCTCGCCACCGCCGAACTTCTTGCGGAGTTCTTCAGGCAGGGCCGACAGTCGGACGTAGAGCTGCCCGTCCTTGCCCTTGATGACCATCGGGCCGTCGTCGATCGCCTTCTGGACGGCGGGCTTCTTCTCCGGCTGCTTCCTGTCGGATGCCATCTTCGCTTCCATCGCGGCTTTCATCTTGTTCTTGGCGGCGATGGCATCGGCTTCATCTTGAGGGTTGCTCTTCTTCATCGCCGCTGCTTTGTCTCCGCCACTTTCTTTATGGCCTTTCAGGGTCGCCACCAGTTCTCGAACCTGGCGCTCCAGTGCGTCAACGCGTGCACCCAGGTCCTGCCCCTTCTTGGAAGACTCCTTTTCGCCAGACAACTGTTCATCGCGTGCCGATTTGCCTTCGTCCTTTCCCTTGGCGTCGGCGACAGCGATCGCGGCAGAGGCCAGAAGGGCGAAGAGCATTGACACGGAGCGGACGTAGCGCATTTGCATGGCGTTCCTCGAAGTGAAGTGACCTTCCCCCTCTGCATACAGCAGCTTGTACGCACTGGTTGCAATGAGGTTACGCCGGGGCGAGCGTCCGAAACCCCTGCTCCTGTTGCGCCGCGTCGGCTTCGCCTTCAAATCCTACCAAATTACCCGTCGTAACCCTCGACTTCGACATCAGTTGGAAATCGGACTACCGGGCTCATCCCGCGAGATTTTCGAACGTCCGGTTACTCGATACCCGTCATACCATTGGAGTCGCTTGCGGTCGTATCGCAAGTGACGGTCTGAGCCGCCGATATCCGGAAAAGCCTTTCGTACTGGCTTGAAGGGCGGTGAGGTCATGCGAAGCGAGATCCGCTGCGAGCGTTTGGAATCACGTCGTTTGTTGAGTGCGGTCAGTGCGGCATTCGACCCAAGTGTCGGCCTGCTGACGGTCACCGGGACTGAGAACGCCGATCAAATCGTTCTTCGTCGCACGGTCGCTGGAACTCTCCCGTCCAGTCAGAAGCTGGACGTACTGGTCGGAAAGCCGGCCCGCGTTGTGTTCTCTGTCCGCTTTGATGCGGTGAAGCAGATCACCGTCAATGCCGGTGGCGGGAACGATTGCGTATCCACTGCCGGCACGGCATCCGACTTCGTCAATCAGCCGATGACATTCAACGGTGGGTCCGGCAACGACACCCTCAAAGCGGCAGCGTCAAAGACCGCAACGATCTGGGGCGGAACGGGAAACGACACGCTCATTGGCGGGTCAAACGCCGACGCCCTGAGCGGCGACGCCGGCAATGACTGGATCGTCGGTGGTGGCGGTGACGACAAGCTTTTCGGTGTCGACGGTGACGACTATCTCAACGGCGGCGCAGGCAAAGACGTCATGTTAGGCGGCAACGGCAACGACACGTTCGTCGCCATCGACGCCTGCACCTCCGACGTCCTGACCGGCGGACCGGGCAACGACATCGTCTGGGCCGACCGCGGCACGGGCGCGGCGCGCGACATTGTGAGCGATGCCAGCGCGTATGAGGCCGCCCGCACCGTTCGCCTGGTGACCTCTTTCGCCAACCGCGTGGACAAGACGCTCGACGGCGATCGTGTCGTCGACCCGGTCACTGACGTCAGCTACCGCAGCTTCGCCGGCAGGCCACTGTTCGGCCCCGGCGGCCCGACCGCCAGCGACATCACCCAGGGCAGCAGTGCCAACTGCTGGTTGCTGGGGCAACTCGGTGCCGTGGCGCAGGCCGCCCCGCTGACCGTCCGGGCGACCGTCGTAGACCTGGCCGACGGCACATTCGCCGTCGCGCTGGGCGGAAGCTTCTACCGCGTCGATGCCGACCTTCCGGTGCAAGCCGATGGCGCAACGCCGCAGTTTGCCCGCACCGGCACCGGCGGAAGCCTGTGGGTGGCGATCGTCGAAAAGGCGTACGCGACCCATCGATTCGCCATCGCCAACGGCGACTATCGCGGCAACTATGAAGACCTCTGCTACGGCGATCCCAATGAGCTGCTGACGGCTGTCCGCGCCACCAATATGGGTTGGAACTACCATCCCGAGAATAGCGGCGTCGCATTTGCCAACGAGCTATTCACGCAGTGGAACGCTCGCAAGGCCGTTGCGTTCTCCACCGGGCCGTGTGCCATCGAAGGTCTCGTCGCACAGCACACCTACACCGTCACAAGCGTAACCCGCGACACTGCCGGCCGCGTGACGAGCCTGTGCCTGCGGAATCCGTGGGGCGGTGCCAGCCCGTTCGTCGATGTGACTCCGCAGAAGCTGGCCGGGATGGAGTTCTGGCTGACCTGGGGCGACGTGGGCGCGGCGTGAGGACAGGAGACGTGCGCGTCGCCGATCTACGAGTTTCCCAAAACCCACCGCCCCATCGCCAGTCCCCGTCCGAGTGTGTGCTGCACATGGTCGGCGAGCATGCGGTTGATCGGATCGGTCTGATGACGGGTGAGGAACGGCAGGCGCAGCGTGGTGCCGCTGTGTCGCGGAAGCTTCAGGATCCCCTGCACGATTCGCACGAGACGGTTGTCGATCGTCCGCCGATCGGGCACGACCGCCTCGCAGTCGCGACAGACGACGCCTCCCAGCTTCGCCGAGAAGTACGACATCGGCGTTCCCCCCGCCGGCCGACCGCATTCGACACAAATGTCGAGCTCGGCGAGATACCCCGACTCGCGCAGTACTTCGAGTTCCAGCGCCAGGAACGCCTGCTCCCGCCGATCGGTTGCCAGCAGCGGCAGGGTCGATTCGAGGCGGTCGAAGACTTCGGGATGGGGGTCATGCAGTTCGAACAGCCGATCGACCAGTTCGCCGGCATAGAGCGCGAGATAAATGCCGCGGAGCGTGTTGCGCAGTGCCAGGTGCCCTTCGCGCAGCGTCCACTCGGTGAGGGTGGCCATTTCCTTGGCCGGGTCGAAGATGAAGACTGCTTCGCCGACTTCCAGGTAATCCATCCCGCCGTCGAACTTGCCAGCACCGGCCTTGGTCTTGCGATGGGCGCCCTTGGCGATCGCCCGAACGACGCCGACGTCGCGCGACAGCAGCGTTACGATCTGCGAGGTCTCGCTATACTCGGTGATGCGGAGGCAGATGCAGCGGTCGCGAACGAGGGGCATGTTGGCGGTCGTGAGGCTGGCCGGGTGTGCGGCGATCCCGCTTTGAACCCCTAAGTATAGGCCAGGCTGCCGTACGCCGCCAAAAGACCTGGGGTGGCACGGCCCGTGTCCGTCGTGCAGCATCTGCCGTGCCGGGGAACTCAATCGTCAGCCGGCGGAACGTTGCAGTGCTCGTAAGGACAGTGACGGCAGCCCGAGCCACAGCAGTGACCGCGCTTCCTGTGGAAAACGGCCGTGAACACCCACCGCCCCTGCTCGATGTAGTAGTCCACGTTTTCTACCAGAGGCGTGTTGACGCCCTTCGCCGAAGCGACGGTCGGATTCGGCTGCGAGGACTCGGAACGACGGAATTCCATAGCTGATTGCTGTGTACACGAGCAAACGAACGGCGAGCTGGCGACCGGGTGGCGGGCGACACGCGACATCGATCCGGCGTCACGGATTTCGCCAGAGCCTCTCGCCCAAATCTGCTACCGCGGGGATACTACCACCATGACTCGATCACATGGGCATGCGTTGACCAGAAGGCACATCCTGGGTGCGGCGTTGGCGGGAGCGGCCACCATCGGAGGTTGGCCGGCGGGCGCGGCGTCGCCGCCCGAAACCGCGCCGGCGGTAAGGGTCGATACTCACCTCCACTGTTTCGCCGGCAATAACGACAGCCGGTTCCCATATCACGCCAATGCCCCTTATCGCCCGCCGGCGGCGGCGACCCCTGAGCACCTGATCAAGTGCATGGATGAAGCCGGCGTCACCCACGCGATTGTCGTCCATCCCGAGCCGTACCAGGACGATCATCGATACCTCGAGCACTGCCTGGCGGTCGGCAAGGGGCGACTGAAGGGCACGTGCCTGTTCTTTGCCGATCGTCCCGGATCGCTCACCGCAATGGCCGACCTCGCCCGGCGGACGCCGCTCGTCGCCGCCCGCATCCATGCCTACGCGCCCGATCGCCTGCCCCCATTCGACAAACCGGAACTGCGCGCCCTCTGGAAGCAGGCCGCCGACCTCGGACTGGCCATCCAGCTTCATTTCGAGCCGCGCTACGCGCCTGGCTTCGAACCACTGATCGAGGCGTTTCCCCAAACCACCGTGCTGATCGACCATCTGGGCCGGCCCTTCCAGGGGACGCCCGCTGAGTACGATCGCGTCGTGAAATGGTCGCGGTTCCGAAACACCGTCATGAAGCTGTCGTCCATCCCCGCGACGACCACCTACCCTCACCGCGATATCACCGCGACCATCAGGCGTCTGACCGAAACCTTCGGCCCGGATCGGCTGATGTATGGCGGCGGGTTCGACGCCGGCGCCACGGGCGCTTCCTACCGTGCGGCAATCGACGCCGCCTCCAAGTATCTGGCACACCTGCCGGCCTCGGATCAGGCAAAGATTCTCGGCCAGACAGCCGCCAGGCTCTTCGGCCTCAAAACCTGAGATCATCAGAAGACACGGCTGAAACGGACAAATCAGGCGGTCTTGACCAAATCGATGGATCGGATAGTATCTCCCCTCCCCACGCGGCCGTGGCGGAATTGGCAGACGCGCTAGATTCAGGTTCTAGTGTCCACAAGACGTGCAGGTTCAACTCCTGTCGGCCGCATAATCTAGAAACGCCCGTAAGTTAACGACTTACGGGCGTTTTTTGTTGGTGTCGCAAGTGGTATGGAGCGGCACGAAAAGGTACGGAACGGCGTAGGCGTGCTAGGCTCTGTCTAATGGATGCCAAGTTCGGCGCTCGTTAGGAATTGCGCTTTCTATTATTGCATGCCATGCTGCCTCCACACGGAGGTTCTGATGGCTCGCTACGAAATCACGGACGATCAATGGGCCCTTCTCAAGGACCTGTTTCCCAGGCAGGCTCGCGGCGGCAAGTGGCTCAATCATCGCACCGTCCTCAACGGCATGCTCTGGATTCTCCGCTCGGGCGCTCCTTGGCGTGACCTGCCCGAACGCTACGGCAAGTTCGGAACGGTCAACCAACGCTTCAACCGCTGGCGTCGCGACGGCACCTTCGACAAGATCCTCAAGGCCCTTCAGATCCGACTGGACAAGGCCGGCAAGATCGACTGGGACCTGTGGCTGGTCGACGGCACGAACATCCGCGCCGGCCGGGCCGCGGCCGGTGCTCGCAAAAAAAGCACCCGCTCGACACCCTCGAACCCGACGACCACCATTTGGGCCGCAGCCGCGGCGGATGGGGATCGAAACTCCACCTGGTTACTGACGGCAAGGGCCTTATCCTCGGAGCCACCCTCACGGCCGGTCAGACGCACGAATCGACGCAACTCCACAACCTGATCCACAGTGTCCGCAGACCTCGTCGGATCGGCTGGCCCGATCAACTGGCAGGCGACAAGGGATACAGCTACGAATCAACTCGCGAGTTCCTCAAAGACTGCGGCATCGAGCCGGTCATCCCGCGAAAGAGCAACCAGAAACGCCCCATAGGCGAACGTTTCGACAAGAAAACCTACCGGAAACGATCCCGCATCGAGCAGGCCGTGGGCTGGTTGAAAGAGTGCCGGAGACTGGCCACCCGGTACGAAAAGCTCGGACTAAGCTTCCTTGGCTTCGTAAAACTCGGAATCATGCTGAAATACTTGAGGATTCTGGGTCCATTAGACAGAGCCTAGCAGATTTGTAGCATAACGTCGCGAGTTGGACCGATCTGTCCCTACTGCGTCGGTACCCGCGCGAGATCAGCCGATCCAGACCTCACCTCCCACTGGATGCCCCCGCCTGTGACCTGAAATTGTTCCCTGAGAACGATTTCAGCCTGCACTCGGGCCTTCTACCGAAGCTCCACGCGCCCGGCCGCCATTTCCAACGGCCGCTGGGCTTCCGCGAATGCGGCATGCGTTTCTTCAACTCGGCTTCCCGTGCCTGGGCGTCGGTGATTGAGTTTCCGTAGTTCATCGCAGACGAGAGGCAACAGTTCACTCGCCGCCTGCACGTCGCCGGACTCGATCGCTCTGAGGATTCGCGTGACGTCGGACATGGGGTGGCCGGATGGCAGGATACAAGGGGCCGATCCAGCACGAACCGACGTCGCCCACGCGGCAACCCGATCTGCCGTGGCCATGACGAGGATCGAACGATCGCCACCGATCGCATTCCACAATGACTGAGTACTGGATTCTACCTGTCGGGTTCAATCACCGGATTTGGAAAGAGAAAGGTGCCAACAAGACGACCTTAAAGCTGGTAATCCGATGGAGGAAGGCAAGATTCCGGATATGACCAATCGATTCTTCATCACGGTCGGCTCGTTTATGCTGGCAGCATTGGTTCGGCACGCGACTGCCTCGGACCAGAGTCTGCCCACCCCCGAACAGACGGCGTTCTTCGAGCAGAAAATTCGTCCCGTACTGGTGGAGTCGTGCTACCAGTGCCACTCGGCAGCGGCTGTGACGAACAAGAAGCTCAAGGGCGGCCTTTATGTCGATTCCCGCGAAGGTCTGCTCAAAGGTGGCGACACCGGACCGGCCATTGTGCCAGGGCAGTCTGCGAAGAGCCTTCTTATCAAGGCGATGAAGTGGGACGACGACAACCTGCAAATGCCGCCGAAGACTCGGCTTCCTGATTCCGTCATCTCCGACTTCGCCCGCTGGATCGACATGGGAGCACCGGATCCCCGAACCGGGGGACCGATCGCAAAACGAGAGATCGACATCGTGGCAGGACGCGAACACTGGTCCTATCGCCCGCTACAGAAGGTTCCGATTCCGCAGGTGAAGAACACCGCCTGGGCGACGACTGACATCGACCGCTTTATCCTCGCGGGGTTGGAGTCTGCCGGAATCGCCCCCAGCGCCCCGGTGTCGCGCGAGAAGCTCGCCCGCCGGGCTTACTTTGATCTGACCGGCCTGCCGCCAACGCCCGAGCAGATGCGGGAGTTTCTTGCCGACGAGTCGCCGACCGCCTTCGGAAAGCTCCTCGACAGGCTGCTGGCCAGCGAGCAATACGGAGAGCGATGGGGCCGGCACTGGCTCGACGTCGTCCGTTACGCCGAGTCCGGCGGATATGAGTTCGACGCCTTTCGGCCAGGCGCCTATCACTATCGGGACTGGGTCATCAAGGCGATCAACAACGACATGCCGTACGACCAGTTTGTCCGCATGCAGTTGGCCGGCGATAAGCTGATGCCCGGCGAGCTCGAAGGCGCCGCAGCGGCCGGCTTTCTCGTATCCGGACCCTACCCGGGACAGATCACCGCCAAGACACGAGAGCGCATCCGCTACGACCAACTGGACGACATGATCGCCACCACCGGGGAGGCGATGCTCGCGACCACGCTCAAGTGCGTCCGCTGCCACGAACACAAGTACGACCCGATTCCGCAGAAAGACTACTACGGCCTGGCATCGGCGCTGGCACGCACCGAGCACGGGGATGTCAAAATCGATCCGAACCACGCGGAGACGCAACAAAAGGTCGAAGCGTTTGAAGCAGCCACCCGGCCGATGCGCGAGGCGCTGGCGGCATACACCAGGGACGAACTGCCCGGCCGGCTCGAAGCCTGGCGGACGCAGAAGCTCCCGACGATCAAGTACGAGCCGGCAACGAGATGGCAGGCGCTTGATGTCCTCAGCGCGTCGGCCGTCTCGGCCCAGCTCCACGTCGCCGCCGGCGGGATCATTCGTTACGAAAGCGGCAAGGAAAAGGACGACACCTACACCATCAAGGCGGTGACGTTCCAGACAGGCTTGAGCCAAATCCGCCTGGACGCGCTGGCAGACAAGGCATCGCCGAAGAACGGCCCGGGATTGTCGGACAACGGTAACTTCGTCCTGGCGGACCTGAAGGTCATCGCCAAGCCGCTCGATCCGGCCGACAAGACCAAGCCCATCACGCTGAAGCTCAACGCGGTCAAGGCGACCTTTGAACAGAAGGACTACCCCTTATCGGCGGCTGTGGACAACAGCCCTCAGTCCGGCTGGGCCGTATCACCCAAGTTGGGTGTCGATCACGCCGCCGTCTTCGGCATCGAGGGTCAGTCGGTCGGCTTCCCTGGCGGGACAGAGTTGGAAATACAGCTGAAGTTCAGCCGCTTCTTCGGCCTGGGCAAGGCGCGGTTGTCGTTCGGAAATGCCGAGAATCCGCTGGCCCTTGAGACGCCGGTCGAGCCGCAAAACTTGCGAGAACTGCTGGCGATGCTGCGAACCCCGGCGGTGACATCAAATGTGACGCCGAACGATCGTGGCCCCGCCGCCGCCAGCAAACAAGCCACTCCGGCGGCACAAGCCGATCCGACGAAGAACCACCTCCTGCGATGGTTCGGCGCAGTGGACGAAAAGGCCTCTGGTCTCCTGGCGGCCCTCCAGAACCAGGAGATGAAGCGTCCCCGCCCTCCGCTGATCAACGTCTATTCCACGCGTGCAGGCGGCGCCGATGTCTACCTCCTGAAGCGCGGCGAAGTCGATAACAAGGCGGGCAAGGCGGACGTTTCGTTCCTTCAGGTGCTGACGACGGGCGAGGCCGATCAGTGGATCAATGCCGCCAACACCATCGCCGCTGCGCCGGGCAACCCCGCAGCTCCGATGCAGGGCCGAGGTCGATCCGCAGCGAGGGCGGCCAGGGCAACGCCGCCCTCGACACCCCCGACCGGTCCCGACGGCCGGGTCGCCCTGGCCTACTGGATCACCGATACCAAGGCAGGTGCCGGACAGCTGCTGGCGCGGGTGATTGTGAATCGAGTCTGGAAGTATCACTTTGGCGAAGGCCTCGTCCGCACGCCGAACGATTTCGGTATACAGGGAGACAAGCCGACGCACCCGGAACTGCTGGATTATCTCGCGTCGGAACTCATCAGGAACAATTGGCAACTCAAGCCGCTGCACCGGCTGATCATGACCAGCGCGGCCTATCAGCAGGGCGCCGACAACGCCCCGGCCGCGATGCAGCGTGACCCCGAGAACAAGCTCTGGTGGCATCGGCCGTCGCGGCGTCTGGAAGCCGAAGCGGTTCGCGATTCACTGCTGGTGGTTGGCGGTCGACTGGATTCGCAACTGTACGGTCCGAGCGTTGCCGCACTCGAATCGCCACGCCGCTCGGTTTACCTCCGCGTCAAACGGAGCGAACTGGTGCCGTTCATGACCCTTTTCGACGGGCCGGAGCCGACCCAGAGCATCGGCGACCGCGGAACGACAACCGTGCCGACGCAGGCGCTGACGCTCATGAACAGCCCGTTCGTCCGCGACACCGCCAGTCGGCTTGCCAAGCGCGCCCGGGCCGACGCCAAGACCACGGAAGAGGCAGTAGACCATGCGTTCAAGATCGCGCTGGGCCGCTCTCCAAATGCCCGGGAACGCAACCTGTTCGAGAGCCATATTCGTACCCAGATTGCCGAGCTTCAGCCGGCCGACAAGAACCCGGCGGCAACAGTGGCAGCAACCGAGCGGGCGCTCTTGCAGGCCTGCATGATCATTCTTTGCTCGAACGAGTTCATTTACGTCGATTGACGCCCGCCGTCAGTACCCAGAAGCACAGAAGTCGGAACCCGTCATGTTCAATCACTACACCCCTGGTGACCTCGCCCTGCCGTCCCGCCGGAAGTTTCTGCAGCACTCCGGGATGGGGCTGGGCTCGCTGGCATTGGCAACAATGCTGGCTGAGACGACCCGTGCCGCGACGTCGCCCGCATCACCATCGGTCGATGCCCTCCCCGCCCGCGGGCCGCACTTTGCGCCCCGCGCCAAGGCGGTCATCTGGCTCTTCATGACCGGTGCTCCGTCGCAGGTGGACACGTTCGATTACAAGCCGACCCTGCAGAAGATGCACGGCGAGAAGCTGCCCGGCAGCGATTCCAAGACCGGCTTCTTCACCACTTCGGGCAAGTGCCTCAAGTCCCCATTCGGCTGGAATCAGTACGGCCAGTCGGGTTCGTGGGTGAGCGACTTGTTCCCCCACCTGTCCCGCCATGTGGATGACATGGCGTTCATTCACTCGATGTACCTGCGGGCGAACAACCATGCGCCGGCGAGCATCGAGTTGATGTGCGGGTCCACCGTCCCCGGCCGCCCCGCCGCCGGCGCGTGGGCAACCTACGGGCTGGGTTCGATGAACCAGAACCTTCCGGCGTACGTGGTGATGCACGGCCAGAAGCCTCGCGGCGACGACCAGATCTGGTCGGCCGGGTTTCTGCCAAAGACCTATGGAGCGCTGGCACTCGACGCGCGCCGGAAGGAAGAGATCGACAACCTCGTCCGCCCGAAGGACGAAACCGACGCCCAGCAGCGCGCGGCACTCGATCTGCTGCGGGAAGTGAACTCAGATCACGCACGCACCCGACCGACCCAGGCCGACCTGATCTCCCGGATCAACAGCTTCGAACTGGCATATCGCATGCAGTCAACCGCCCCTGAGGCGATGGATTATGTGTCGGAATCCGAAGCAACCAAAAAGCTCTACGGGATTGATAACAAGGAGTGTGAGACCTTCGCACGCCAATGCCTGATCGCCCGGCGGCTGGTGGAACGCGGCGTCAGGTTCGTGCAGATCTTCGCCGGCCGGGGATCCTCCGGCGACGGGTCCGTCGGCGACGTACCCTGGGATGGCCACAACAACATCGAGGCCAACCACCGCTCGTGTGCCGCCGCTACCGACCAGCCGGCGGCCGCCCTGCTGGCAGACCTCAAATCGCGCGGCATGCTCGATGACACGCTTGTCATCTGGGGCGGCGAGTTCGGCCGAACCAGCGACAGCCAGGGTTCCGTCGGCCGCGACCATAACCCCAACGGCTTCACCATCTGGATGGCCGGCGGTGGCGTCAAAGGCGGCTGCCACCACGGCTCGACCGACGAGTTCGGCTACAAGGCCGTCGAACACAAGGTTCACGTCAATGACCTTCACGCCACCATTCTCCACCTCCTCGGCCTCGACCACGAGAAGCTCACCTATCGTTACAGCGGTAGAGACTTCCGCCTGACTGACGTTGGCGGCCACGTAATCCCGGAGATCCTGGCGAATCCCGTCACCCTGCCGCTGAAGCGTTCCGCGTCCGCCGGCTAGAGACCTCCTGAAAGCAGAATGGCCCAGCAGCACTCCTGGTGGGAGGACTGTGGGGCCATCGAGAAAGAAGTCGGCACGAGGGATTCGTGCCGACGGATAGCGTGGTCATGATGTGGGGGCGAATCGGGCTACTCGTGCCTCACCGACGACGCCGAGCCAGGAGTTTCCGGCAACCGGGCATCTGCACGAGCCGGTAGAGCGGAGGGGAAGAGTGAAACTGCGGCCAGCCGTGAAGTGCTTCGATTTCGACCGTTGCCGATACTGACCGCCTGCCGGTACACCAACTCTTCACAGAGGCGGCCGTTTGCCGCCCGCGTAAGCCAGCCGAGCCGGCGAAAAGACGCAGAGTAGTACGCCATTGTTCGCGGCGGAAAGAGTCGTACAGCCATGAACGAACGCAGACAAGGCATTTTGACATCCATCGGGTTGCTCATCATTCGCATCGGCATGGGCGGATTCATGATGACGCACGGCTACGCGAAGCTGGAGATGCTGGTGAATGGACAGACCAACTTCCCCGATCCGCTTGGCATGGGTGGCCGACTCAGCCTGATCTGTGCAACGGGTGCCGAGTTCTTCTGCGCGTTTCTGGTGGCATTGGGGCTGCTCACGCGCATCGCCGCGCTGCCTGTCGCCTTTACGATGGGGGTCGCCGCGTTCGTCATCCACGCGAACGACCCGTGGACGCTGTCGTTCGGTAACAGCCCGGCGAGCAAGGAACTGGCGCTGCTCTACTTTGCTGCGTTTCTCGGCCTCGTCTTCACTGGCCCGGGTTGGTTTTCGCTGGATGCCCTCGTCTATCCGTACCTGAGCAGACGGCGAAGCCGGAAGCACTCCCACACCCTGAGCGGCACCGAGGTATCACAGCGGTCGCCAGTGCTGTGACCGCCGCGCACCGGGTGCGCCTATCCGATCTGGATAAGCGTGTAACCCGGGAACGAGTTGTTTGATTCGTTCGATTCTGTGAACGCAGCAGCCGAGTCGACCGAGCCGAGAAGGTAATAGCTGCCGGGTGGAAGACTGGCAGGGACACGCACGCGCAATCGATAGGTGCGAATCTCGTCAGGCGGCACTTTGATGGTGACCTTCCCGATGCCCAGTGGCGTGCCGACCGGGTCGGCGAGTTTGTCGGTGGTGGCCGAAACGAGAACCGACAACTTCCCTGTCGCCGTGATATTGGCACTGTTGAACACCGAAAGTTCCACGGCGAGCGTCTTACCAGGCCGTGCGGTTGTTGGGGTCAGTCCGAAACCTCCGCTAAGATCAATCCGGGGCTGCGCGACGTCGATGTGAACGTTGACATTGGCGGCGATGTTGTCGGCCGCGTCCGTTTCAACCTTGTTGGTACCGGCCGAAAGCCGGGCGATCACGTGGTATTGGCCGTTCGGGACTGACGGTAGCGATGTAATCGCAACCTTAACCACCCGCTGCTGACCGGGCTTGAGATTGAGTTTCGGCGTGACGGTCGAAAAAACCGTGTCGTCCGAACTTAGGTCGTGGTCCTGCGACAGAAACAACTCAATCGTCCCGCGTGTGGCGACAGCGGTTGTGCCAGCATTCCCGACCGCGAGCGAAACGCCGGCCTTGAACTTCTGCCCGATGATGACGGCCGGCGGTGCGACCACCGTCAGATCAGAAGCCGAAAGATTGACCTCCACCGGGGCAACTTCCGACACGGAAAACAGTGCCCGCGGTTCCAGCACTTCGGCAACGATTGTCTGCGGGCGTACCCGGGGCACCGTCGATTGCATAGCGGACATCCTACCTCCTGGTCCAGCTGAAGGCGCGATTCCAAGATCGGCAACAGACAACCGATCGCCCGGAGATAAACAGGTGACGAGGACCCATAAACGAAAACGGCTCGCTGTCCGTTCAGGACAACGAGCCGTCATCAAAGCGGGCGAAGGGACTTGAACCCTCGACATTCACGTTGGCAACGTGACGCTCTACCACTGAGCTACGCCCGCGAACCACTAACTAGGTCGGAAAGTTTACACGACATTCCGGTTTCGTCAAGTCGCCTTGTTGCGTTGACGTGCTTCGGCGACGCCTCTACACTTCCCGCCCTAAACCCTGATACCAGCGGAGCCCGAGATGTCTTTCCAGTGCACGATCGTTACCCCCGAACAACAACTTCTGGACCAGACCGTCACCCAGGCGATTTTGCCGGCGCACGACGGGCAGATCGGCATTCTGACCAGCCGGGCACCGCTTCTGGTCAAGCTCGGCCTGGGCAAACTCCAGATCGACCTGGCTGGTGGAAAGCGACAGACTTACCTTGTTGACGGCGGAATCGCCCAGATGAAGGACAACAAGCTGACGGTTCTTACGTCGGCCGCCTGGGCGCCGCAGGACATCGACGCCGCCGCCGCCCGGGCCGAGTACGACGAAGCACTTAACGCCAAGCCCAGCGATCAGCGTGGCGTGCAGGATCGCCAGCGTAAGCTGAACCGGGCAAAGATGAAGCAGGAGATGGCCGGCGCGAAGTGAGGTTCCGGCGATTAGCGAGGCAGGGTTCGGATCAGTTTCACCAGCCCCCCGCCGGCAATAACAACGTCCTCGTCGCCAGTTGTAGAAACTGCCGACGAGGACGTTCACTTTGCGAAGGTTGACGATCCACGGGCGGCTATTCAGCTACTCAATAGTCAAATCCGATACCCACCCCGCCCCAGATCTGCGTATCAGCCCGAAGATCGTTGTTTAGCCCATCGGTGTAAAAGAGGTAGCCCCGCAGCTTCCAGTCGCCATATCGCTTGCTGATGTTGGCGAGTGTGTTGAGCGAGTAGGCCCCGATCAATCCCACTTCGTAGTGTTGAAATCCGGTGTCCTCCCCGTTTTGAGCCGTAAAGTACCCGTGACCGGCGACGAAGCCGACATTTCCCGTCAGGGTGAGTGTGACGCCGGTGCCCTCAATGACAAAGTCGTGTTTCAGGCCAGCCTCCAGGTAGAGGCCGTCGTAGAGATCGTGGTCATACGCCGCGTAGATATACGGGGCGAAGATGGGCCGGTCCGTCCGAAAGAAGACCGAGTCATCAATCTCGATGCTGCCGAAGATCTCTGAAGTGTTGAAGTCGTCGCGCTCCGGATAGATGTACGTCTGCCACCCGGCGGTCAAACGCAGCGGGCGGATGGTCCAGTCTAGGCCGAAGTAGGGACGGACCTCCTGGAAGCGGGAGACGGGATCGTCGTTGTAGACGTTGGCGAAAAGGCCAACGAACGGGTGTGGTGCGCGACCGAGGTCGAAGGTCAGCTTGCCGTTGAATTGCAGGTTCGGCGCGTCCTCGGTGACGTCGCCGGTCTCAGATGGATCGATCGCGCCGATCTCGCTGCGATCGATACCGCGGTACACATAGTCGGTCAGATAGCTGACGTTCAGGCTGATATGAACGCCACCTTCGTTGACGCCCGTATTCGGTTTCGGCGGCTCGGGATCGGGGTAGATCGATTCGGGTTGATCGACCAGGGCAAACGGGCGAAGCAGAACGATCGGACGTGATTCCTCGATCGCCGGGGCAGCAACCTGGGCACGGGCAGAGGCCGAGGTGAAAACGGCGGCAAAGGCGACCGTGGCAATTCCTGATCGAAGAGACGCTGCTGTCCAAGCCATGCCCGCTCCTGGGTGTGTTCGAAGGCGTACGAAGCGACGCAGACGGGCGATCGCTGCTGACAAATTCGGCGCTGTCGGGCCACTGCCCGCCACGACGATGACTGTATCGACCGGGCCGTGGATCGAAAAGGGCGCTCGCGGGGAGATGGACGTTCGAATCGTCTTGCCGCCGGCGGGCGCGGCCGCTACATTCCCGGCGGAATCAAGCTCTTAGAGGAGTTTATCATGTCGCCCCGCCATCTCGCTTTGCTGCTCCCGCTCGCTCTGTTCAGTGCCGTCATCGGGTGCAAGAAGGATCCTCAGGCCGGTGGTGCCGGTCGCGATACAGGCACGGGCGACATCGTGATCGGTCATTACGCGTCGATGACCGGCAGCGAAGCCACCTTCGGACAATCGACCGACAACGGCATCAAGCTCGCCGTCAAAGAGATCAATGAAAAAGGCGGCATCAAAGGGCGCAAGGTAAAGCTTCAGACCGAAGACGACGCCGGCAAGCAGGCCGATGCCGTCAATGCCGTCAATAAACTCATCCAGCAGGACAAGGCGCTGGCGATCATCGGGGAAGTCGCGTCGAGCCTGAGCAAGGCCGGCGGGCAGATCTGCCAGAAGGAAGGCGTGCCGATGATCTCCCCATCGAGCACGAACCCCGATGTCACGAAGATCGGCCCGATGATTTCGCGTGTCTGCTTCATCGACACCTATCAGGGCGCGATCGGCGCCCGGTTCGTCCTAGAAGAGCTGAAGCTCAAGAAGGGTGCAACGCTTTACGACCGCACACAGGCCTATTCCAGCGGCCTGAATGAAGGGTTTGTCGATGCCTTCAAGAAGCGCGGCGGCGAAATCGTCACGCAGCAGGCGTTTAGCGGCGGCGATACCAGCTTCTCCGCCCAGCTCAAGGAAATCGCGGCGGCGAAGCCCGACTTCATCTACGTTCCGGCCTATTACAGCGCGATCGTCAACATCGGCCTGGAGGCCCAGACCCTTGGCATCAAGCTGCCGATGATCGGCGGCGACGGCTGGGTGTCGGACGTGCTCAAGAGCTCGCGTGACTCGCTGAACGGCTCTTACTTCACCGATCACTACTCGAAGGAAGAGAAGCGCCCGGAAGTCGAGAACTTCGTCGCCAAGTACAAGAAGGAGTTCGGTTCCGAGCCCGACAGCATGGCCGCCCTGGGCTACGACGCCGCCGGCGTGCTGTTTGCTGCGATGGCCAAGGCCCCCACGCTCAACGGCGACGACCTCGCCAAGGCGATTGCCGACACGAAAGACTTCGCCGGCGTCACCGGGAAGATCACGCTGAACGCCAACCGGGACGTCGAGAAGCGGGCCGTGGTGCAGAAGATGCAGAACGGGGATTTCGTGTTCTTCAAGGCTTACGAAGTTGAGAAGTAAGCCGGGTGCACGCCGCCGAAGAGGTCAACCGCGACGCCGCCACCTGTTACTGTGACTAGCTTCTTCCAAATCATTGCCGATGGCATCTCGATCGGTGCCCTCTACGCCCTGGTGGCGTTGGGCTACACGCTCGTCTACGGAATTCTCCAGTTCATCAACTTCGCTCATAGCGATGTATTCGCGCTGGGCGCGTGGGCCAGCCTGACCGCCGCCGCGATGCTCGGGTTGTCTTCGGCGTTCGGCGCGCAGGTTCCGCCGTTCTATCTCACGCTCCTCGTGCTGCTGGCGGCGATGGTGGTCTGCGGTGCGTTCGGCTACGCCATCGAGCGCCTCGCCTATCGACCGCTCCGCAACGCACCGCGATTGAACGTGCTGATCACAGCGATCGGCGTGTCGCTGCTCTTGCAGAACATCGGACAGCTGGAAATCTTCAGGGCCAAGAATCAGGGGATGACAGTCTACTCGATTCCGTTCGGCCCCTTCCCCCGCGTGATGCCGCCGATGATCGTGAACGAGTCGATCACCTTTCTCGGCGTGACGTTCAACACGGTGGACCTGATCATCCTCGCCGTCGCCATGGTCATCATGATCGGCATCGAGTGGATGATCTTCCACACCAAGATCGGCCTGGCGATGCGGGCTGTGTCGTTCAACCATCGCACGGCGGCGCTGATGGGGGTGAACGTCGACCGCGTGGTGTCGTTCACCTTCGTCACAGGAGCGGTGCTTGCCGGCGCGGCGGGGTTCCTTTACTGCCTGAAGTACCCCCAGCTCCGTCAGACCGCAGACACCATGTGGGTGCTCTTCGGGCTCAAGGGATTCGTCGCGGCGGTCGTCGGCGGAATTGGCAACATCCGGGGTGCGATGCTCGGCGGGCTGTGCATCGGGCTAATTGAGTTTCTCGGCGTCAGCACCATCTCCAGCGACTATCGCGACGTCTACGTCTTCTCCATTCTGATCGTGGTGCTGCTCGTCCGGCCGAACGGCATTCTCGGCAAGGCGGTTGTCGAAAAGGTATGACCGAACTGGCAACAACTTCCGACGATGGCGCTTCGGCACTTCGGCCGCCCGGCTGGACGGCCATCCCACGCGCCGTCTGGCCGGTAGTGGTCGGCGTGGTGCTGGCCTACTGCCTGCAGGAGTTGGTCGTCCCCAACACGCCGACCTTCAGCTCGGTGATTGCGTTCGCCGGCATCAACATCCTCCTGGCCGTATCGCTCAACCTCGTGAACGGCTTCGCCGGCCAGTTCTCGATCGGCCACGCCGGGTTTATGGCGGTCGGCGGGTACTTTGGCGCGTCGATCGTCTACTACGGCAGCTACGCGATCTACGGCGACTTCAACTTTCACGGCGGATACCTGAGCTATCTGGGCTCGGCACGGAGTACGCCATCCATGCCATTGCTCGGAGGCGAACTGCTCTTCCTGGCCGGGTGTATTCTGGGCGGGTTGCTTTCGGTCGCCGCAGGTTATCTCGTCGGGCTGCCGTCGCTGCGACTGCGCGGGGACTACCTGGCGATCGTGACACTCGGCTTCGGCGAGATTGTTCGAGTCCTGCTCGAGGGCACGCCGTCGCAGATCAGTCCCTATGGAACGCTGTCCTCGGTTGATCAGGTGATCGTGGACAAGTCGTCGTTTTTCGGCCTTTTGCACCGCGTGGGCGGGCCTCAGGCATTTAACGGGCTGCCCACCTACGCGTCGCATTTCTGGATTTACGTCTGGGTGGCGATCGTGCTGGCGGTGGCGGTTCGCGTGAAGTACAGCGGCTACGGGCGTTCACTGCTGAGCATTCGCGAAGACCTCGTCGCTGCCCGGTCGATCGGCGTGGACGTGACGAAGTACAACGTCCGCGCGTTCATGCTATCGGCTTTCTTCGCCGGTATCGCCGGCGTGCTAACGGCACTTTATGTCGGGCAGATCAAGGCCGGCGACCTAGGCTTCTCGCGATCATTCGAGATCATCATCATGGTGGTGCTCGGCGGCTTGGGGTCGATCTCCGGCGCGTTCATGGCCGCCATTCTGCTGACATTCCTTCCCGAAGTTTTGCGCGACCCGCCGCGAATCTATGATCCGACGGTGCTCGCTGTCATTGCCGTACTGGCGCTGATTGCGGCGGTTCGCGCCCGCCATCGGTGGCGCGTGCTGGGATTGATCGTGGGAGTGTGCCTGGCATACGAGTTGGCCCGCTGGGGTGCCGATGTCTCCGGCCGAAAGCTCTCCGATTTCCGCATGATCATCTACGCGGCGGTTCTCGTGCTGCTGATGATCCTCCGGCCGCAGGGACTTCTAGGCGTGCATGAAATCTGGGAAGTCTGGCCGCTGAACAAGCTGCCGTTCCTCCGTCGCCCGCTGCGGTCATCGTCCACGGCAACTGCCGGGGCTGTCGCTTTGCAGGAGAAGCGATGACGGCCCAGATAACGTCAGCCGCTCCCGCCGCCGCCTCGCCCGCCATCGGCACGGCGCCGATGCTCGATGTGCGCGGCATTGGCATCTCTTTTGGCGGGCTGACGGCAGCGAAGGACTTCAGCCTCGCCCTGCCTGAAAATGGTTTGTACGGACTGATCGGTCCGAACGGTGCGGGCAAGACCACCTGCTTCAATCTGCTGACCGGGATCTACCGCCCCGATACCGGAGCGATCTTCCTCAACGGTGCCGACATCACCGGAATGAAAGCCCATCAGGTGGCCCGCGCCGGATTGGCGCGGACCTTTCAGAACATCCGGCTTTTCGGTGAATTGTCCGTACTCGACAACGTGCGACTCGGCGCCCAGATGCGGCATCGTCACGGGCTGTTCGGCGCGATCCTCCGCCTGGGCCGGCAGGTCGCCGACGAACGAACGGTCGTCCGTGAGTCGGTAGAGCTGCTCGAGATCTTCGGCTTGCTCGATCGTGCCCATGAGCAGGCGAAGAATCTTCCCTACGGCGACCAGCGCCGCCTGGAGATCGCCCGCGCCCTGGCGACCCAGCCGAAAGTGCTGTTGCTGGACGAACCCGCCGCCGGGATGAACCCGCAGGAAAAACTCGAACTGATGGAATTGATCCGCTTCATCCGCGATCGATTCAGGGTCGCCATTCTCCTGATCGAACACGATATGAAGCTCGTCATGAGCATCTGCCAGCGCATCACCGTACTTGATCACGGTGAAACCATCGCCGTCGGCATACCGGCGGAGATTCAGGCGAATCCGAAGGTGATCGAAGCGTATCTGGGCGAACCGGGATAGTTTCCCTTCTCCCTCGTACTCGGGGGAGAGGGATCGGAACTCTGAAATGCTACTCAGCGTAGACAGCCTCGACGTCTCCTACGGTGCCATTAAAGCGCTGCACGGCGTTTCCCTGCACATCGATCGCGGCGAGATCGTCACGCTGATCGGCGCCAACGGTGCCGGCAAGACCACTTTACTTCGGACCATCAGCGGCTTGCTTCGGCCGACCAAGGGGTGCGTTAAATGGCACGGGGAATGCCTGCCCAAGCAGGTCGGTAAGGATGGCGACATTCACTACCGGCCCGCGCACGAGATCGTCCGCCTAGGCGTCAGCCATGTGCCGGAGGGCCGGCAGGTTTTCGCGAGCCTGACGGTACTCGAGAACTTGCGTCTGGGCGCGTACCAGCGGACGGATGACATCACCGCCGACCTGGACCGGTGCTTCACGCTGTTCCCCGTGCTCGCAGAGCGAAGAAGCCAGCGATCGGGGACGCTGTCCGGCGGCGAACAGCAGATGCTCGCGATCGGTCGGGCACTGATGCAGAAGCCCCAGCTGCTGCTCTTGGATGAACCTTCGCTGGGCTTGGCGCCGCTCGTTGTCCGCAAGATTTTCCAGATCATCCGCGAGATCAACGAACAGGGGACGACGATCTTTCTCGTCGAGCAGAACGCCCACCTCGCGCTGACCATCGCGCATCGCGCGTATGTCCTGCAAACGGGGCGGGTCATCAAGAGCGACAAGGCGCAGACGCTCCTCAACGATCCGGAGGTCAAGGAAGCGTATCTGGGGGGATGATCCTGGCAGAGACGGACACGGCCTGCCCTACTTTGCTGGCGGCAGCACGTTGACCGTCACGGTCGCTGTGGCGTCGGTGTACTTGTCGGCGGCAAGGGTTGCTTGCTGCGATTGTCCCGGCAATCGCGGATGCCAGGTGTGCAGCGTGTACGTTCCCGCGGGGACTGGCGCAAAGGTGACGTTTCCGCCGCTGACCGTTGTCGCCACCCAGCCATTAGGTGCCACGAAGATTTCGGCCAGGCGGTCGTCCTCGGCTTTTCCAGACTCGGCCCAGACGGTGATGCTGCCGGGAGCGGACATTGTGGCTGACACGCTCGCTCCCGGCGCGACAGTGCCGATATCGCTCAAAGTGCCGGCTTCGGTGCGGATGTAAACCGCTCGCGGCGTCGGTGACGCGTTGCCGATCCGCACTTCTCCCCCCACTGCCGATACGCCCAGCGTCCACCGTCCCTGCCTGTTGCCCGCGACGGCGTCGATGTCGATCGGTTTGGCGGTCGGTGCTGCTGCCGCCGAACCGCTCTGGGGAACCAGGTACACGACGATGTCGCTGAGGTTCCGGTAGTCGAGCGGACGGAACGGATCGCGCCGGGCCGCGGTGGCATCTTCGACTTCCGGTCGACCGGCGTAGACGTCTGCCGTCTTCACGTCGAGCGTGTAGCCGGTCTTGGGTTCGGCCTTGACCAGCACGCGCAGCCCAGCCTGCCCCGCCGGCAATCCTCCGCCGCAGCCGCCGGCACCGATCGCGAACAGGATGAGCGCCGTGATGGTTAAGGTAGTCGTTCGCATGGCATTGACAGTTTACCGCCCGACCGCCAGATTCGCTGTGGCTTTCTGGTTCTTCTGCAGGGATCCGGGAGGGCAATCGCATCTCCTTTTGTCGATGGTTGTGTTTTGTACGGGTTGCGCTTTCTAACTTCTCTCGCTATCACTCCTTCACCGGTCGCGAAGCTTCGCTGGTAACAACTTTCATCTCCTGAAACGGAGCTTCGCCATGGATGGCCCTGCGACCAGTGGTACCCTGCGCGCGTTTTCCAACCTCCCCGATCCTCGCGGCTGCAACGTGATTCACAAACTCCACGACATCCTCGTCATCTCCGTCTGCGCCGTCATCTGCGGTGCCGACGGCTGGGTCGACGTTGAACTCTATGGCAAGAGCAAGCTCTCCTGGCTGCGAACCTTCCTGGATCTTCCCCACGGCATCCCGTCTCACGACACCTTCGGTCGCGTCTTCGCCAAGCTCCATCCCGACGCCTTCGAGCAGTGTTTCAACGCCTGGGTCGGCGCGATCGCACAGTCCGCCGGCGGACGACTGATCGCGATCGACGGCAAGGCCATCCGCCGGTCCTTCGAACACGCCTGGGCCAGGAACAACATGACCCACATGGTCAGCGCGTTCGTCGACGCCCACCGGATGGTCTTCGGCCAGGTCGCCGTGGATGACAAGAGCAATGAGATCGAGGCGATCCCGCGGCTTTTGGGCCTGTTAGACATTCAGGACGCGACGGTGACGATCGATGCCGCCGGCTGCCAGACGCAGATCGCCAGACAGATCGTCGATGCCGGCGGCAACTACGTGCTGTCGGTGAAGGAGAACCAGCCGAGGACCAGGCTTCGCCTCGTCCGACGCTGCACGCGAAGGTCAGGAAGCTGCTGGACGAAGCGATCCTGGGCGGCATGAAGGACGTGAGCCACGGCGTCCACGAGGAGTTCGACGCCGACCACGGCCGGCTGGACACCCGCAAAGTGTGGGTGATGGACGAAGTGCACTGGCTCGGCGACCTATGTCAGCAGTGGCCGGGACTGGCCGGCGTGATCGCGGTCGAACGCAAGCGGGAGGTGCTTGCCGGCAAGAGCAGCGTCGAGCGGCATTACTTCATCAGCAGCGTCGCAGGGACCGACGCCAGGGCGATGGCGGCGGCGATCCGCGGCCACTGGGCCATCGAGAACAAGCTGCACTGGCAACTGGACGTGAGCTCCCGCGAGGACGAGCGGCGGATCCGCAAAGGCTATGGTGCGGAGAACTACTCCCGGTTGTGCCGGCTGACGCTCAATCTTCTCAAGCGGGACAAGAGCATCAAAAACGGGATCCACGGGAAACGGTTAAAGGCAGGTTGGGACGAGCACTACCTGCTCCGTCTGCTAACGACCTGAACATGCAATCGCCCTGAGGGATCCGGTGACAAGGCCCTCAATATTCGCACCGTCCAGCCGTTGCAGCAGAGTGGCCGATCCGAGTGATGGATCGATTCCTTTGCGCCCTTCTCACGTAGAACCGACACCATGAACCGACTGCTCACGCTTTGCGCTGCAATCTTTCTGACGTGCGGCACGGCAACCCGGGCTGTTTCCGCCGCTCCGCCGAACATCGTCGTCATCCTGAGCGACGACCAGGGCTGGGGCGACCTGAGCATTCACGGCAACACGAACCTCTCGACGCCGAACATCGATTCGCTCGCCCGCGACGGCGCGATGTTTGACCGGTTCTACGTCTGCCCCGTCTGCTCGCCGACCCGAGCCGAGTTTATGACCGGTCGCTATCACCCCCGCGGCGGCGTTCGAAACGTCTCCACCGGCGGCGAGCGGCTCGATCTGGACGAGAAAACCATCGCCGACACCTTCAAAGCCGCCGGCTACAAGACCGGTGCGTTCGGTAAGTGGCACAACGGCACCCAGTTCCCCTACCACCCGAATGCCCGCGGCTTCGAAGAATACTATGGCTTCACCTCCGGTCATTGGGGCGACTACTTCGACGCGTTGATGGATCACAACGGCGATCTCGTCACCGGCAAGGGATACATGGCCGACGACCTGACCGACCATGCGATGCAGTTCATGTCTGCCAGCAAGGACAAACCGTTCTTCTGCTATGTGCCGTACAACATTCCGCACTCGCCGATGCAGGTGCCGGACCGGTTCTACGCCAAGTTCGCCAAGGCCGACCTGAAGTTGCGCGACGACAACCCGGGTAAGGAAGACCTGGAACACACCCGCGCCGCACTGGCGATGTGCGAAGCGATTGACTGGAACGTCGGTCGGATTCTGAAGCATCTCGACGACCTCAAGCTCGCCGACAACACGATCGTGCTCTACTTCAGCGACAACGGCCCCAACGGCTTTCGCTGGAATGGCGGCATGAAGGGGAAGAAGGGCAGCGTCGACGAAGGCGGCGTCCGGTCGCCGCTGCTGATTCGGTACCCCGGAAAGATCGCCCCCGGGACCAGGATCCCGCAGATCTCTGGCGCCATCGATCTGCTGCCGACGCTCGCTGATTTCGCTGGCGTGAAAGTCCTTTCGAACGGTCCGCTCGATGGTCGTTCGCTCGTTGACGTTCTGACGGGAAAGAAGGTCGAGACCGACGACCGAATGATCTTCTCCCACTGGAACCGAAAGGTGTCGGTGCGTACGCAGCAATACCGCCTAATGGACGGCGGCATCCTCTACGACATGGCGGCCGACCCGGGTCAGAAGACCGATGTCGCCAGGCAAAATCCCCAGATCGCCGAGAAGCTCAGCGCCGCGCTTGCTGCTTGGAAGGCGGAGATGTTTCCGATGCTGTCGAAGGACGATCGGCCGTACACCGTCGGCTCGCCGGAGCACCCACTGACGCAGTTGCCGGCGCGTGACGGCGTACCGCATGGCAATGTGAAGCGGAGCTCGGGCGCACCCAACTGCTCTTATTTCGTGAACTGGACCAGCACCGACGACCGCATCACGTGGGACGTCGAAGTCAAAACAGCCGGCAGGTATGAAGTTGTCGTCTGGTATAGCTGCCCCGCAGCCGAAGTAGGGTCGGAAATCGAGCTGAGCCTCGGCGACGTGAAAACGACGACGAGGATTGCCGAGCCGCACGACCCACCATTGCGCGGGAAAGAACATGATCGTACGGCATCCCGCGGTGGCGAAAGTTACGTCAAGGACTGGAAACCGCTGTCGCTAGGGTCGGTCAACCTGACCGCCGGTCGCGGCGAGCTGACGCTCAAGGCGGTCAAGGTGGCCAGCAAGCAGGTGGCGGAGGTGCGCATGGTATTGTTGACGCGCAAGTAGTGACGGCCGGGTATGTCGGCACGACTGCGCCAGGCTCTCGGCGTTGCGGGGCTAACAGCGCCACAAGTACTGGCATCAATCGGCCGATACTTCGATAATTCCGTCGCCTCGCCGCAGGCCGGTGAACAGGCCTGTTGTTTTTGCACGGAACACTGTCAGAATGAACGGCGTGCCGTGCGAAGTATCGCAGACCTCGGAAGCCGGTGACGGCTCCCACCACTGCCGGAGCATTCGTCCGCGGGAGACCCTATCTTGACCGACAACGCATTCTCGCCGGAAGAACTACTCATGGAGGCCAACATTCGGGAGTTTGGCCATACCATCAGTCTCATCTGCGCGTTGGAAACGGGCGGGAAGATCACCTCGGACGAAGCCTACACACTCATCAAGAAGACCTGGCGCGAGCTCAAGGAAAGCCGAAACATGCTCTTCGGCAAGCGGTCAGGTCCAGCCGCCGACTCATCGCAGGATGATGACATATAGTGGTGGCGTCGGCCGCCCATCCCATTTCGAAAGTAGAGTCGCCGGCTATCAGACGGTGTTGACGCGCCCGTTCTCCCGGGCGAAGGGGATACACTGACGTAGCTCCGAGACGAAGCGACCCACCTTTATCCGTGCTGCCGACGCGGGGATTTTTCAATAGATTGCCAAATCCAATTGTTTGTGCAGCGTTAAGTCTCTGCTATGGGTGCAGGGTGACGTCGACAAGCCGTCTGCCTTGGGGGTAAACCTACGCCCTCGTTCGACGAGCTGTCGACTCTAGATCCAAGGCTGAAAGAGGGAGCGAACTTCGATGATCCGATCCAAATTCCAAGGCGTATTGTCCACTCTGGGCCGCAGCGCACTGGTCGTCAGCGTTGCCCTGGCCGGCTGGTCCTGCAAGTCGGAAGGCGACGGCAAGAGTGGCAGCAACAGCAGCAGCGGTGGTTCCGTTGAACTCGTCGGCGCGGGTGCCACCTTCCCGGCCCCCATCTACACTCAGTGGTTCAAGGACCTGAACGCTAAGAACAAGGACATCACGGTCAACTACCAGGGGATCGGCAGCGGCGGCGGCGTGAAGCAGTTCACCTCGGGCACCGTCGATTTCGGCGCTTCGGATGCCGCGATGACTGACGAAGAAATCAGCAAGGTTAAGGGCGGCGTGGTCCTGCTGCCGATGACCGCCGGCTCGGTCGTCGTCGCTTACAACGCCCCCGGCCTGAACATCAAGCTTTCGCGGGCAGCTTACCCTGCGATCTTCAGCGGCAAGATCACCAAGTGGAACGACCCGGCGATCGCCGCCGCCAACCCCGGCGTGAAGCTGCCTGACATGCCCATCAGCGTTGTCTCTCGCGCCGACAGCAGCGGCACCACCTACTGTTTCACGAGCCATCTCGCCGCGATTGACCCTTCCTGGAAGGCCGGAAAGACCGCCAAGTTCCCGGGCACGGCGGCCAAGGGTAACGACGGCATCGCCGCCCAGGTGAAGCAGACCCCCGGCTCGATCGGCTATGTCGAGTTCAGCTACAGCAAGGACCTTCAGGTCGCCGAGCTGGAAAACAAGTCCGGCAAGTACGTCAAGGCGACCGCCGAGACCGCTGCCGCCGCCTTGGCAGCGACCGAGATGCCCGAAAACCTGATCGCCTGGATCACCGATCCGGCCGGCGATGCCGTCTACCCGATCGTCACTTACACCTGGCTCATCTGCAAGCCAGTCTACGAAGACGCCGCCAAGGGCAAGGCCGTCAAGACCATGATCGAATACGGCCTGACCGACGGCCAGAAGATCGCCAACGAACTGGGCTACATCCCCCTGCCCGCCGCGGTGGTGACAAAGGTGAAGGCCAAGGCCGAGACCATCAAGGTCGGCGCCTGATCGATCGACGGAACGCAGTCGATTTGTTCCAACGTAATCAAAACCGGGGCGGTCTCTCACGGCCGCCCCGGTTTTCGAAGTCTGATATGACTACAGGTTCATCCACATGACAGTCATCAGTCACGATTCCGGACTGACCCAAGGGAGCATTACCCAGCCGCCCTCAGGGTTCGACCGGTTCATCAATACCGGTACCAAGCTCCTCGCCTGGTTCTTTGCGATTGGTACGATCGCACTGCTGGCTTACATCATTTATGAGATTGGCCTGTCGGCGATCCCGGCGATCAAGGAGCACGGCGCGAGCCTGATCACCAGCAACGAGTACGAGCCCAACGCCGACAAGTACGGCCTGCGGGCACCCATACTCGGCACGCTCTACAGCTCGGCGCTGGCGTTGGCGATCGCCACGGTTTTCGGCCTGGCGATCTCGATCTTCCTGAGCCAGGGGTTCATTCCGCGAAAGCTCGAAGTTGTCTTCAAGAACATCGTGGAACTGCTGGCGGCGATCCCCAGCGTGGTCTACGGGCTGTGGGGCATCTACTTCGTCATTCCTTTTCTTCGCGACATGCTCGAACCGCTTGGTTTTACCCTGGGTGCCCGTAGCATGCTTCCGGCCGCACTGGTGCTGGCAATCATGGTGCTGCCGACGATCAGCGCGATTTCCTACGACGCGCTCACGTCGGTGAACCCGCGAATCAAAGAGGCGGCGTTCGGCCTGGGGGCGACACGTTGGGAAGCGATTCTCAAGGTCATCGTTCCCACCGCTTCGACCGGCATTTTCGGGTCGGTCATTCTGGGGTTCGGTCGCGCCCTGGGTGAAACAATGGCCTTGGCGATGCTGCTGGGAAACAAGAACGTCTTCAGCTTCTCACTGCTCGATCCCGGCAACACCCTCGCCGCTCTGATCGCCAACAACTTCCCCGAAGCCGGTGAAGTCGAAATGAATGTACTGCTCTTCGCCGGCATGACCCTGCTGGCGATCACGCTGGTGGTGAATGTCATCGGGGCAAGCATCATTCAGGTCGCCAACCGCGGAAAGAAGGGGGCACGGCAATGACAGCGATCACTCCGACCAAGAGTCCCGCGTCAACCAACCTGCCGGCGTCGGCGTTTCACAGGGACTACAAGTCGATCCGTACGCTTGTCAGCGTCGGCCTTTCTGTCCTGGCCGGCACGCTGACGGTCGTCGCCTGTATTCCGCTGTTCTCCGTGCTGTTCATGCTGATTGTCCGAGGCGGAACCCGTCTGCTTCAAGGCGGACTGGCGATCTTTACCGAGCTTCCGCCCGGTGCGATGGCCAAGCCCGGTGAAGGCGGGTTCGGCAACGCGATCGTGGGAACCCTCACCATGGTCGTCGTGGCAGTTCTGATTGCGGTGCCCTTCGGCATTATGGCGGCCATCTTCCTGACGACCTTCGGTGCCAGGAACCCGCTGTCCACGTTCGTCCGCTTCGCCGCCAAGGTTATGACCGGTCTGCCCTCGATCCTGGCAGGTGTATTCGCGTACGTCGCGGTGGTGCTGCTGACCGGCGGCTTCTCGGCCGTCGCCGGCGGTGTTGCCCTGTCCGTCCTGATGATTCCCATCGTCATGCTGACCGCCGAAGAGGCGATCAAGATGGTCCCCCAGAAGATGAAGGATGCGGCGATCGGCATGGGCTGCACGCCGGCCCAGGTCACCTGGAAGATCACCATCCCATCGGCAATGCCGGGTATACTGACCGGCGTCATGCTCGCGGTCGCCCGGGCGGCCGGCGAAACCGCCCCGCTTATCTTCACGGCGATGATGAACAATTTCCGCTGGGCGATCGACGGTAAGCAGCCGTTCGTCCACCTGATGCGTCCGACAAGCTCGATGGCCGTGTTCATCTATAATTCGTCGGCGAGTTTTTCGCAGAACCTGATTGACCTTGCATGGGCTGCTTCACTGGTCCTGGTGATGATGGTGCTCTTCTTCAACATCGGCGGGCAGTTACTGTCCCGCGGCAGTCGGCCGAAGCGGTGAACCTTGCCGGTGCGGACCGGAGGTACCCCTCCGTTCCAACAAGAGGTATGAACTCATGAGTAGCGAACCCAAAGTCGCGGACATCCTCAAGAAGCTCTCCGAGCCGGTGCACGCCCCGCAGCCGAAGCGCGAGGTCGTGATCGATTGCCACATCAAGGAGCTCTACTACGGCAACTTCAAGGCCGTACGTGACACGCATATCCCGATCGAGCGCAATACCATCACGGCGTTCATCGGGCCCTCGGGCTGCGGCAAGAGCACCGCGCTGCGGTGCATTAACCGCATGAACGACCTGATTCAGGGGTTCCGCTTCGAAGGCCATGTCCACTACCGCGGCCAGGACATGTACGACAAAAAGGTCGATCCGGTGAACGTCCGCCGATACATCGGGATGGTCTTCCAGCAGCCCAACCCGTTCCACATGAGCATTTTCAACAACGTGGCGTTCGGCCTCAAGCTCAACCGCTTCAAGGGCGACCTCCATGCCCAGGTGGAAAAGTCGCTCCGCGGCGCCGCCCTCTGGGATGAAGTGAAGGACAAGCTCAAGGCAAGCGGCCTGTCCCTTTCGGGCGGGCAGCAGCAGCGGCTTTGTATTGCCCGCGCCATCGCGACCGAACCCGAAGTGCTGCTGATGGACGAACCCTGCTCGGCACTCGACCCCATCGCTACCCGCCGGGTGGAAGAACTGATGATCGAACTGAAGCAGAAGTACACGATTGCGATCGTAACGCACAACCTGCAGCAGGCCGCCCGCGTCGCCGACAAGACCGGTTTCATGTTCGTCGACACCACCAAGGGTGGACGCACCGGATACCTCGTCGAGTTTGATGACACGGTCAAGATCTTCCGCGACCCCTCGGCCCCCGAAACCCAGCAGTACATCCGCGGCGAATTCAGCTGATCGTTCGCTGTCCGACCGCAGACAAGAGAGAGTGGCGCGAGGCTCCTGCCCGCGCCACTCTCTTTTTTGCCACGTTGCCGGGTGCATCGCGAACTTCCAGTCGTTCAATTCTTCGTCAATGCCTCGTCCAGATTCAGAATGATACTGGCGACCATCGTCGCCGCCGCCAGTTCGCCGGGCGTCGCCGACGACACGACCGGTTTGACGCCAATCTTCAGTAGAGCCGTCGCCGCGGACGGATCGGTCACAAACTCCTTTCGGAACTGCTCCCATCTTCTCGTAAGAACGCCCAGCTCGGCGTCGGTCGGCTTGCGGGCCGTCGCCAGCCGGAAGCCAAACGCCGCCCGTTCGACATCGGACGTGCCCCCTTCGGCGAGCATCCGGCCGGCCAGGTGACATGACGCCTCGACGAACGCCGGCTCGTTGAGCAGCGTCAGCGCCTGCAACGGCGTATTCGTGCGGGACCGCCGGGCCGAACAGAACTCGCGGTCCGGCGCGTCGAACGTCGTCATGGTCGGATGCGGGACGGTGCGTTTCCAGAACGTGTACATGCTGCGGCGATAGAGGTCGTCGCCGGTGCTCTGCTGCCAGGTGGTGCCGGGATAGTTCGCGCCCACCACAATACCTACGTAGAGCGACGCCGGCTGATAGGGAAAAACACTCGGCCCGCCGACGCGAGGCCGCAGCAATCCGGAGACGGCCAGCGCCTGGTCGCGGAGAAGTTCCGCCGGCAACCGGAAGCGCGGCCCACGGGCCAGCAAGCGGTTTTCGGGGTCGCGCTCGACGAGTGCGCGGGTGACATCGGAAGTCTGTCGGTAGGTCGCCGACAGCACGAGGGATTTCAGGAATGATTTGGTGTTCCATCCGCCGTCGACGAAGTCGCGGGCGAGGAAATCGAGCAGTTCCGGATGGCTCGGCCATTCGGACTGGAAGCCGAAATCCTCGACGGTCTTGACGATTCCGGTACCGAAGAGCTGAGCCCACCAGCGATTGATGACAACGCGCGACGTAAGCGGGTGATCGGGCCGCGTGAACCATTTGGCAAGGCCCAGGCGGTCGCGGGAGGCACCCTCCGGCCAGCCGACCAACAACGATTCGGGCACGCCCGGAGAGACCGGATCGCCGGGGGCATCGTACATGCCGCGCTTTAGTACTGATGCTTGTCGCGGGACAGCAATATCGGCCATCACCATGACCGACGGGGCGGAACGAACGGTGGCGAGTTGCTCTTCCCGCGCGTGATTGAACGCGGCTCTCGCCGCCGCGAAGTCGGAACTGCGACTGATCAGGTTCGCATCGCCCGACCAGTTCTGGTAGTGCGGCGATTCATCTTCCGTTCTGCTCGTTCGGCTCCGCTGCTCATATTGGGAGATTGCATACGGCCAGGCCGACGCCGCGAACATCGACCGGATCTCCTCGCTTGAAATCGCCGATCCGTAGGCCCTTATGTCGTCAATCGCGCCGCGCCATGCGGTGGCGTCGTGTCCGGTGTCGGCTGCGATGAGCCACGGTCTCGAGACGACCGCGCCGTTCATGCCGTCGTGGAGGATTCGCGTCGACCGTTCGCTACCGTCAATGAACATGCGCACACGCTCAGCCGGCATGTAAGCCTGTGTCGCCGGGTCAGCCGGCAAGAGCTGCACGACCACGTGATGCCACTGATCGGGTTCAATCGCCGTGCCCTCGCTACGTACCTGCATGGCGTATACCGGCCATCGTGCGCTGGCACGAAACTCAATCTGGCATCTGACAATGCGGACCTCCGCGCCCTTCCCATACTGCGCGTCGGCAGGCGAGCCGGATCGGTCCTGGTTCGACAGGATTGGTGCATCCGCTGGCGCATCCTTCGACGGCTTGACCCACATGGACAGCGTGAAACCCTTGGGATTGTTGATGTCGATCGCCTTGGCGTCGATGCTGCCGACCGCACCTTTCCCATCGGCAAGCCACGCCTTGCCGCGAATACCGTCGACGAGACTGGGCTTTCGCTCCTTCGCAAAACTCCAGGCGTTCGCCTTCGCGTCGGCCGTGTCGGCGCTCAGTTCGAGAGTGGGCTTTGACGAAACCCTGGTCTCTGCCTCGGCTGCCGACTTGCCGATCGCCTTCACGTCGATTTCGCCAGAGCGTTCCTGCAACGCGATCGCGATGACGTTCTCCGCTTGCTGAAGCCTGGTAAGCATCTCCTTCTGCTGAACGATCTTCGCCTGCTGCTCTTTCGTCGGCGCAGCCATCAGCGGCACGGCGTTCGCCACCCGTCCGTCTTCGCCGAACTCGGCGACGTCGTTGAAGAACGCGTAGAATTCGTAGAACGCTTTCTGGGTGATCGGATCGAACTTGTGATCGTGGCAGCGGGCGCACTCGAACGTCAGCCCGAGCCACGCGAGGCTGGTCGTGCGGACGCGGTCGGCGACGTACTCGACGCGATACTCCTCATCGATAATGCCGCCTTCGCTGTTGATGACGTGGTTCCGGCCGAAACCGGTCGCGAGGCGCTGATCGAGCGTGGCGCTGGGCAGCAGGTCGCCGGCGAGCTGTTCGGTGATGAACTGGTCGTAGGGTTTGTTGCTGTTGAAGCTGTCGATAACCCAGTCGCGCCATCGCCACATGGAGCGGGCCGAGTCGTTATTGAAGCCGTGGGTGTCGGCGTATCGGGCGATATCGAGCCATTCAATCGCCTGGCGTTCCCCGAAGGCTTCGGACGCGAGCATACGATCGACCGCGGCTTCGTAGGCGGTTTCGCCACGTGCTGTGACATCCTGAAGAAACGCGTCGATCGCGGTTGGTTCGGGCGGCAAACCGGTGAGATCGAAACTGGCACGGCGCAGCCAGATTTCAGGTTTCGTCTCCGGCGTCGGTCGCAGACCTTCCGTCTCGAGCCTGGCGAGCACGAATCGGTCCAGGGGCCGGCGAGGCCATTGGGCGTCTTTCACCACCGGCAGTTCGGGCTTCCTTGGCGTGATGAACGCCCAGTGCTTCTGGTAGGCGGCGCCTTCGGCGATCCATCGCCTGAGCGTGTCGATCTGCTCCGCCGAGACACGCCGGTTCGATTTGGCCGGCGGCATCTGCTCTTCCGGGTCGTGCGAGATCAGCCGCTTGATGATGTCGCTGGCGTCGGGCTTGCCCGGAACGATCGCCGCGTGACCGCCAAGGTCGGCGACCGCGGCTTCGCGGAGGTCCAACCTGAGATCGGCCTTGCGATTTTTGGGGTCCTGGCCGTGACAGAAAAAGCAGTTCTCGGAGAGAATCGGACGGATGTCACGGTTGAACTCCAGCGGCGCGGCGACCGCGGCAGCGGCTTGAAGCAGGACTAACAGCGGCACGAGTCGTAGAAGCGACATGGCAACTAGTGTGCCAGAAATGCCGCGGCATTTCCTCGGGAATGTTCGAATACCAGTACCGTGATCCTGGTTGCTCGCAACGTCCGCTGGTTGTCGGCGTAGCGAGGGACGAGCCATATCCACTACGGCATTCCCGCGGAGGCCTGCGATGCGATCTATCTCACGTCGTCAACTGCTCCAGGCTGGCCTTGCAGTTGCCGCAGGGTCACTGGGCACGCGGTCCGCGTTTGCGTATGTGCCTTCGGGTGACGAGGTGCCACTCGGAAACCGACCGCCGCAGGATCCGTCGGTCAAGGTACTGCATCCTCGCGACCGCGTACCGCTGTCCTTCATCATCGACGACTCCACCTGCCTGGTGAACATGGGGGCGTACTGCATGCCCCAGTTCAACTCGGCCTGGCCGCAGAATCCGATCTACTGGCGGAAGTGGCAGGACTGGCCGCGCGAAATCCCCGACAGTTTTGTCCGCGAGTTCGGCGAGTTCTGCACCGAGCAAGGTGTTCGCGGCAAATACAGCCTGGTGCCCATGCCTGCATGTGTTGGCTGGCTGGACCGCGAACTGCCCGGCTGGTCGAAGAAGCACCTTAAGGAGAGCCTGCAACTGGTTCGTGACCTGATGGTGCCCAGTTGGGACATCACGCCGGAGATGGTGACCCACACTCGGATGATCGATCTCAAAACCGGTCGGCCGATCGAGCCGGCCGGCCAGAACACGATGGAAAACGCCTGGCCACCGGAGAAAAAGAGCGTCGATGAGATGGCGGCGTACATCGCGTATGCATTGCAGATTCTGAAGAACGCCGAGATCCCCTGCGAAGCGATGACCACGCCCGGCGGGTTCGGGAACAAGAGCAAGAGCGAACTCTCGCTGGGGGCGCGGCAGGCGATCAGCGACGTCTTCGCACCAGAGATTCCGCACTACTTCAAGTACATCGCCGAAGGCACGGAGAGCACCGCACCCCGCCTGGAGCATGTTGAAGGTGTCGGCACGGACCGCATCAAGCTGATCGCAAACGTCCCGGCCGGCACCGGCGACTGGTTCGGCGGCTGGGACGGCGACCGCCCGCCCGAGGGGCACAAGTACGTCAACGAAGACGGCACCGCCGGCCGGATGGTCGAACTGATCGAACGTGGCGACCCCGCCGTCATGTTCTGCCACTGGGCGGGTCTCTACTCGCACGGCAAGAAGACTGGACTGGAAGCCTGTAAGAAGGTCATCACAACGATCAACGGCAAGTACCGGGACAGGACCATCTGGATGAAGACCAGCGAGATGGCGAGATACCAATCCGCAAAAGAACTGACGAAGATCGAGAAACGCGGCAGGGAGATTGTCTTGACGGCGCCATTCGCCTGCCCGAGCTTTACGCTGGAGATTGCCGCGTCGGGCAACTTTCCGGCTTTGTCGCACGCAGGGATGCCCATTCCGCTGGCTCGAAAGACGACAGGCGACGCCCTCAAGCCCGGCGTAGCGCAAGGACGGAAAGACACTTGGGCGATCTGCTTCGACCTGCCGAAGGGCGCTACTGTACTGACCGACTGATGCGGACAGATGTCACCGCTTCGGCGAACGGGATCGCATCCAGTCCCGCCAGCGACGGCGAATGTGTTTGTTCTCCGTCAGTGGGCGTCCGCACTCCGGGCAGACACGTAGCGTCATGCGGAGATCGTAGCCACACGAGGGACAGATCACCTCGCGGTGAACCACGCCCCAATGCTCTTCCAACTGCCGTTCAAGCCAGATCGCGGTATCGGGACTGCACACAAGTAGCCGGACTTGTCGGCCGTCTTCAAGCAGGGCGTAAAGACTCGCCCCGCCGCTGCCCGGCCAGCGGTTCCGAATGAATAGCTGAAGTACGTCGTGGCGATGCAGTAGCGCATTGCGGAACAATGGCAGTGGCCCATGACTGACTTTAAGGACGGCGTCGTCGGAGGCGACGAGCGTTCTGTTTCGCAAGCCGCACACGCCTGTGTAGGCACCGCCGATGCCAATGAGAACAAACATCAGACGAATCGGAAGAACCAGTTCCGTTGGGCCAGGCAGCGTAACGAGCAGCGCCATGACGCACGATGCTGCCGAGGCAGCGATCAGTACCACGTGATCAAATCGACGCCAACGATAACGAAACCAGATTACGTTCCCGTCGCGATGAGCCTCCAGGTCCGGGGGCCGACCTCCGATCGGGCTGACGATTGGTTTTCCCGGCCGAAGATCGGGCATAGGCCTCATTCTCTTCGATCTGGCATCGAGCGCGAAGCCGATTTGCCACCTCGAATCGACGGCGAACTGTCCGCAAGGTACCTTTGATCCCACAGGAGCAAGACGAGCCATGACCCACCCCGCCGTTGTCAACTTTTCGGCCGAGAAACATTCCGTCGAGCTGCGCGAGTTACCAACGCCGGAGATTGGCCCGGACGATGTGCTGCTATCGGTGTCGGCGGTCGGCGTGTGCGGGTCGGACCTGCACCAATGGACGAACGATCATTCCTGGCAGGTGAACTATCCCGTCGTGCTGGGTCATGAGTTTGCCGGCGTCATCGCCAGGGTTGGCGCGAATGTCACGGGGTGGAAAGAGGGCGACCGCGTCGTCTCCGAGACCGCCGCCGTCATCGACGCGAACAGCCCGCTGACCCGCCAGGGGCTCTACAACCTCGACCCGACCCGCAAGGGTTTCGGCTATGGCGTCAACGGCGCGATGACCAGGTTCGTCCGCGTCCCGAGTCGCATCCTGCACCGCGTCCCCGCGAATCTGCCGTTGGAAATCGCGGCCCTCACCGAGCCCTGTTGCGTGGCGTTTAACGCCGTCGTCAAGAACGGCCGCATCACGCCGGGCGACCGCGTCGTCGTCTTCGGCCCGGGGCCGATCGGGTTGTTGTGCGGCGCGATGGCCCGGCTGTGCGGCGCGGAAGTCGCGGTTGTCGGCCTGGAGCGCGACCGCGAGCGGCTCGAGATTGCAAAGGGCTACGGCTGTACGCCGATCGTCAGCGGACTTGAAGAATGGTCGAAGGAAATCGACGGCTTGGGTGTCGATGGCGTCGTCGATGCCGCGGGCGTGTCGGCGACGCTCAAGATGTCGATGCAGATCGTTCGGCCCAACGGCTGGATTAGCAAGGTCGGCTGGGGGCCGCAGCCGCTGAACTTCTCGCTCGATCCACTCGTGCAGAAGAACATCACGCTGCAAGGCAGCTTCAGTCACAACTGGCCCATCTGGGAACGAGTGGTCCGGCTGCTGTCCACCGGCCAGCTCGACGTGCGCCCGATCATCGGCGGAACCTGGCCCTTGGAACAATGGCACGAAGCGTTCGAGACTATGCATTCCGGGAAGATCGCCAAGGCGGTGCTGAAGCCGTAAGGCTATTGGCTCTGCAGAGCCTCGAGCACCATCGGTCCGTACTCCTGCAGCTTGAACGTGCCCATCCCCTTGATCTTTGATAGCCCCGCTTCGTCCTTGGGATCGGCCTCAGCGATCGACCGCAACACGCTGTCGTGAAAGATGACGTACGTCGGCACCTGCTTCTCCACGGCGAGTCTGGCGCGCAGCTTACGCAGCATCTCGAACCGCGACTGGGCGTCGGCGTTCATCTCTGAGGCCTGTGCCTCATACCGCTTTTTGCGGACCGTGCCGGTCCCCTTGCTGCTGAAGTCATCCTTGCGCGGCAACAGATCGACGAGCGAGACCGGCGGCAGCTCCTGTGCTTTCATCACCGCAACGCCGGGGCCCGTGAGTTCGACCACCGGCCGCCCGACGACGCCAGGCGGATTGCGCTGCTGGGCGAGCCCGACATCGATGACGCGGTAGATCATCGCCATGATGCGCTTCGTCGGCAGCTCGCGAAGCAGCCCGAAGACCGACAGGTTCTGGAGACCCCACCGCGCCAGCTTCTCGGATTCTTCCCCTTTGAGCACCTCGGCGACCATCCCCACGCCGAACTTGCCGTTCATGCGGGCGATCGCCGAGAGGATCTTTCGAACCAGCAGCACAAGCTCATCAGGAATCACGATCTCGCCGTCGGTGTCGGCGTGTGCCGCGGCGAGTTGTTCGTGGCCCAGGCAGATGTCGCAGCGACAATCTGTGACCGGTGATTCATCGCCGAAATAATCGAGGATCATCCGCCGCCGGCACACCTGCCGCTGGCAGTAGCGGATCAGGCGTTCGAGCTTTTCGTGGGCGTGCTGCTTGAGGGTTTCGAGCGCCTCGAAGTTGGCATCGGGGTTCTCCTCGCCGGTCTTGTCGATCAAGAACTCCTGCGTGTGCCGGTCGGCGTAGCTGAAGAGGATAATGCACCGTGCCGGCCGCCCGTCACGGCCGGCGCGGCCGGCTTCCTGGTAGTAGGCTTCGATATTGGCGGGAATGTTGTAGTGGACCACCAGGCGGATGTCGGGCTTGTTGATGCCCATGCCGAACGCATTAGTCGCCACGGCAACCGCGCCCGGCGTATTCATGAACCGCTGCTGGTTTGCCGTCCTAGCCGCCTGATCCATGCCGGCGTGGTATGCGAACACCGACCGGTCCTTCAGTTGTTCCGAAAGTTTGGTCGTGACTTCGTCGACGTTCTTCCGTGTCGAGCAGTAGACGATGCCGCTGCCCGGTTCCTTTCGGAAGATATCGGACAGCTCGCCGATCTTCACCGACGGCCTGGCCGGCCGGCATTGATAGCTGAGGTTGGGTCGATCGAACCCCGTGACCACCACGCTCGGATCACGCAGGCCGAGGTTGGTGATGATCTCTTCGCGGACGTCTTCCGTCGCGGTCGCCGTTAGCGCGATGCAAGGAGGATCGCCAAGTTTCTCGCGGAACTCGCGAAGCCGCATGTATTCCCGACGGAAATCGTGCCCCCACATGCTGACGCAATGGGCCTCGTCGACGGCGAAGATCTTCGGCTTCACCGCCTGCATCAGCTCGACGAAGTCGTCCATCACGAATCGCTCGGGCGCGACATAGAGCAGGCCTTCGAAGCCGTTGCGGATTTCGTCGTAGATCTCGCGTCGAACGGCACCCGACACAGTGCTGTTCAGCAGGCAGGCAGGAATTCCTTCGTCACGAAGCTGGCGGACCTGGTCCGACATCAGCGAAATCAGCGGCGAAACAACGAGCGTAAGCCCCCCACCAATCGCCGCCGGAAACTGGTAGCAAAGACTCTTCCCCGCCCCGGTCGGCATGACGCACAGGACGTCCTTGCCGGCCATGATGTCTTCAATCACTTCGCGCTGCGCCGGCCGAAAATCGTCGAGGCCGAAGGTGTGCTGAAGCTGGTCACGCAGGGGATCGGACATTGCGGAACACAGTATAGCGATTGTGACCCGGCGAGTCGTATCGCTCTCATTGGCTAAGTCCGCGGAAGATTGCGACGCGCGAGCTCAGAAGGTCACCAAAGTCCCGTGCAAATCGATATGCACATGCACTCCACGCGCATCACCCTGAAATCTGCTGCCGTCCCCACTCGTCGAACCGCTTGATCATCTCCTTCGTTACTGACCTCGGCGCTTCCCTGATCACGTCCTCAATAATGTCCATCGTGATCAGTCCGTCCGTTCCGGTGGCGACGGCGGACAGGAATGGGATCACCGCCGCGCGATCGCAGATGTACTTGATGTCGGCACCGCTGTAGCCCTCGACCTTTTCCACCAGCGCATCGAACGTCACCGCCGGGTCGAGCGGGCGCTTGCCGAGGTAAATCTCGAGCAACTTGCGCCGAGCCGGCGGATCGGGCAGCGGGATGTAGACCTTCTCGTCGAATCGGCCCGGCCGCATCATCGCGGGGTCTAGCTGCCAGGGGACGTTGGTCGCTCCCATTAGTAGCACGGCCCGACCGCTCTTGCGGTCGAAGCCTTCCACGCCCTGCAGAATCTGTGGGACGACGCGTTGCATCACGCTCGATCCGCCGTCGTCGCGGCGGGCGGGGACGAGCGATTCGATTTCGTCAATAAAGATGATGCTGCGTTTCTCGCCGGCGGCGGCTTCGAACAGCTTCTTGATGTTCTGCTCGGCCTCGCCGACCCATTTGCTCAGCAGGTCGGCGGCGGAGATCAGGAAGAATGTCGCATCGATCTCTCCCGCCGTCGCCTTGGCGAGCATCGTCTTGCCGGTGCCGGGCGGGCCGTAGAGCAGCACGCCGCCACCGGGGCGAATGCCGAACTTCTGAGCCAGTTCGGGGTGCTCGAACGGATAGATCATCTTGAGCTTGATGTCCTGCTTGACGGCCTCGAGGCCGGCGACATCATCGAACTTCAGGTCGGGTTTGTCCTTTACGACCCACTGGCTGGCGTCCTTTTCTTCGTCATCGCCGTTACCGCCGCCGCCCGATTCCTTGGACGCCCCGCCGGTCGTGCTGCCGGGTGCGCCGCGCCGGGCAACCTGCGTCACCCGGCGGTTCTCGGCCTTGGCTTTTTCGCAATCCTTGGCCAGGTCCATCAGCTTCTGCGCCATCTCCCGGCGGGCTTGTTTGAGCTCTTCGCCCTGGGCGGTCTTGGAGAGGTCAAGAATCGACCGTGCGGCTTCAAGGAGGTAAATCCTGGCCGAATCCCACTGCCCGGCGCGACGGGCGTCGATGCCCTTTTGCCGATACCGCTCGAATGTTTCGTAGGTGACCGACATATTCCCGCGATTCTAGATTGCGTACCGCGGATTGAAAGCATGAACTTCGACGGACTCGCCGCGTCCAACGCATGCTGTCAGTAACGGGGGTATTCGCGACACACCCCACGGCCTGCGATCGGTTGGCGTCACGCGAGAGCCAGTGGGAAAGGCGTCAGGTTCTCGACGCCCGTCTCGGTGACTAGGTACTGGTTCTCCAATCGAATCCCGCCATTGATCTCGGGCCCATACAAGCCGGGCTCGATCGTGAATACATCGCCGGTCTCCAACACATCGTCCCACTCGGGGTTGATGTGCGGGTACTCGTGCGGGAAAAGTCCCACGCCGTGACCGAGGTGGTGGTCAAGCACCTTGCCCGTCTTCTGTCGCAGATGTTCCCGACCGGCATCAAATAGATCGTGGCAGCGAACTCCGGGCTTTGCCATACGCTCGATGATCGGGAAGACGCCGGTGATCGCCTCCCAGGTTTTCAGTTGCACGTCCGTCGGCTTGCGATCGACGGCGTAGGCACGGGCGTTGTCGGCGAAGTAGCCACGGTAGGCCGGGCCGATGTCCAGGATGTAGATCTCGCCGGCCTTGGCCGGGCGATTGGCCCGCGGCGCACCTCCGCCTGAACCGCAGACGAAGTCGTTGCCAAGGTAGGCTGGCGACAGTGGCTCGCCCGCTTCACTAACGGCGGCGGTATGCAACTCGGTGTAGACGGTGATCTCAGACACGCCGGGTTCGATGATATGCCTCGCCCGCTCGTGCATCGCTCTTGTGCAGTCGATCGCCTTTCGCATCAGCGCGAGTTCGTCAGGCTCTTTGCGACGGCGTAGCAGGTGGATCGAATCATCGATGGCCGTCGAATGCTTACCGTACAGGCCGACCAGTTGCGAGCCGGGAACACCGGCGTCGTAGCCGATCCGTTTTGATCCGTTCGTCGAATCGCGAACGATGTCGGCGACCACTGCCGGCTGGTCCATGCGTTGCGTCGCGAAACGATTTGCCGGGTAAGAACGCACCTCGTCGGCGGCGGCGCAATCGGCTTTTGAATTGGCCGAGATCAGCGTCAGATGCCCGTCTGCCCGAAGAAGCACCGCCGTCTCGTGCAACCAGAAGGGCGAATGTCCGGTCAGCCAGTAGACGTGGGGGCGAGACGTGATGACAGCGACTTCCAACTTTCGTTCGACGAGGATGTCGAGCAGTCGGCGTTGTCGGCGGCGGCAGTACAGGGGATCGAGCATCGGCGAATCCTACGCGGAGACCGTAGACCCGGGCAGCGCACTGAAAACCAACCGGGCAAGACCGCGACGACCGCAGCGCCTCGGCGGGCGAGCATTAAAGATTCATCATGACGGCGAATTGCGGTTCACCGAGCTCTTTCCATTATTGCGGCAACTGGCGCTTTCAGATACCACATCCGTTCAACGAACCATCGACACCTCGAAGGAGCGATCATGACTCGCGGAACTACTCCCCTGGCCGTTGCGGCCGATTATGCCGACGCATTGATGACCGCGCGTCGCGCCAAGAACATTCTGTTCCTGTTGCTGACCCTCATCATTGTGCTGCAGGTCGCGCTCTTCTGCCTGGCCAAGTTCCACATCGTCGGCGTTGCGACGGCCGACCCGGCTGCCGCTACCCAGCCGGCGGCGAAGGTCGATCTCGAGAAGATCGTCCCCTACGCCATCCCCCTGCTGAACTTCGGCGGACTGGCGTTCAGCATCATCCTGACGGTCGTCATGCTGTTGCTGGTGACGATCATGCTGGTCGGGCGTCTGATCGGCGTATCGAGCGTGACCAGCGCGTTTATCTGGGGCGTTCTGCTTGTCGTGCTGCTCATTCCCTGGCAGACGCTGTTCATCTCCGATGGCAACTACACCGTCGCCGGTGCCAGCGCATCGATCGGAGAGCAGCCCGCCTTCAAGTGGCCCGGTGCCCTGTACACCTATGCCGAGTTGAAGAAGGACCACGGCTACAAGTCCGACACCATCTGGCCCGACCAGGTCTGGCACTGGGGCCGTTATGCCGGCCTGCCGGTGCTCGCGCTCCTCGTCCTGGCGATTGTCCAGATCAAGAGCAGTCGCGGGCTTCGATACGCACTTGGCGAGGCAGACATCCACGTGGAAGTCACCAGCCGACAGGATATGGGACCTATTTCGTGAGATGTTGCCCGGGACATGCGGGCCATCAAGTCGATAAAGCCCCATCTTTTTCACTTGGTTCTCGATACTTTCCACACCCCACTCATTCAGGGCACTAACAAAACGAGCCGATCTGCGTTAGTAGTAGTTCATGCCGGGCGTGGGCCAACCTTTGTAGGCTGGCCCGCCCGGCAGATCTACTTCATCGAACGCGCACCATGAGAGAAGAACGCGGCCAGCTTGTAGGCGACCAGGTCATCGACCAGTCATTTACCCTCTGGGGAACCATTGCCGGGAACGTCACCGCGATCCAGGGGTCGAAGTTCTATTCCCGCGGCACCATCTACGGCGACCTTACCGTTCTGCATGGCGGCCGGGTGCATGTGTTCGGAAATATCACCGGCTCACTGATCGTCAAAGACGGCGCCAAGGTCATCGTCAGTGGTGCCATTGGCGAAGACGCGATCAATCTCGGCGGCCGGCTCTACATCGACGGTTCTGCCAGCGTCAACGGCAAGGTCAAAGCCGACGAAGGCGAGACGCAAGTCGACCCGGCGGCGAAGATCGGTTCGTGATCGTCCCTCGCTGCTTCACCCTACCAGTTCTGCCTCCAATACGTCCTTCGCCTTGCCAAACGTGAAGTCATGCTTGGCCGGGTCGACATCGATCGCGATCGTGTCGCCGTCGGCGAAGTCGCCGCGCAGGATGCGTGACGCCAGCGGGTTTTCGATCCGCTGCTGGATAACGCGCTTCAGCGGCCGTGCGCCGTACTGCGGGTCGTAGCCTTCGTCGGCGAGCAGCTTCTTCGCGGCGTCGCTCAACGTCACACCGATCCGGCGTGACAGCAGCCGCTTCCGCAGGCTCAGCAACTGCACATCGAGAATCTTCGTGAGCTGTTCCTTGCCCAGCGGGTGGAACACGATCGTCTCGTCCACGCGGTTGAGGAACTCCGGCCGGAAGAACTGCTTGAGCATATCCTTCACCGCCGCCTCGATCTCCCATTCGGGCGCGTTCTTGGCGCTCAGTTCCATGATCTGCACGGAGCCGATGTTGCTGGTCATGACGATCACGACATTCTTGAAGTCGACCGTCCGACCCTGCCCATCGGTCAGTCGGCCGTCGTCGAGCACCTGAAGCAGCACATTGAACACGTCGCGGTGCGCTTTCTCGACTTCGTCGAACAGCACAACGCTGTAAGGCTTTCGTCGGACGGCTTCGGTCAGGCGGCCGCCCTCTTCATAACCTACATATCCCGGCGGCGCTCCGATCATGCGGGCGACAGAGTGCTGCTCCATGAACTCGCTCATGTCGATCCGCACCATCGCGTTTTCGTCATCGAATAGGAACTCGGCCAGCGCCTTGCACAACTCGGTCTTGCCGACGCCCGTCGGCCCGAGGAACAGAAAGCTGCCGATCGGCCGGTTCGGGTCGCCGAGCCCGGCGCGGTTACGACGGACGGCGTCTGACACCGCCCGCACCGCGTCCTCCTGGCCGATCACCCGCTTGGCCAATCGGTCTTCCATTTTCAGCAGCTTGTCGCGCTCCCCTTCGAGCATTTTCGTCACCGGAACGCCGGTCCAGCGGCTGACGACCTCGGCGATCTCTTCGGCGTCGACCTGGTCCTTGAGCAGCTTCGCCCGCGTCGGCCGTTGGTCGCCGGACTTCTCCAGCGTCGCGATCCGCTGCTGCATCTGCTTGAGGGCCTTCTCTTCATCAGCGAGCGATAGCAGATCCTTCTCCGGCACGCGAACGCCCTGCCGGAACTGGTTCTGAATGTGCTTCGACTGCCGCTCGTAGGCCTCGCGACGTTTCACCAGCTCGTCGCGCATGGAGTTCAGATCGCCGAGCCCGCTCTTTTCCATCTCCCACTGGCCCTTGAGATCGGACAGGTCCTTCTCGACATCGGTCAGCTCGGCGACCAGCTCGTCGCGCCGGCGGACGGCGTCGGCCTCCTTCTCGGTCGCCAGCTGCTTGGTCGCAAGTTCCAACTGCGCCTTACGGCGGATGAGCCGATCGATCTCTTCTGGGAAGCTCTGATTCTCCAACGCCAGCCGGCTACTGGCTTCGTCCACCAGGTCGATCGCCTTGTCAGGAAGGAAGCGGTCGGAGATGTACCGGTCCGAGAGCTGCGCCGCCGCCACCAGCGCCGCATCGGTGATGCGCACCTTGTGATGCGTCTCGTACCGCGGCTTAAGCCCGCGCAGTATCGCAATCGTGTCTTCCACGCTCGGCTCGCCGACCTTGATCGGCTGGAACCGGCGTTCGAGCGCGGGGTCCTTTTCGATGTGCTTGCGGTACTCGTCAAGCGTCGTCGCGCCGATGGTCCGCAGTTCGCCACGGGCGAGCGCCGGCTTGAGCAGGTTGCCGGCATCCATGGCACCGTCGCTCTTGCCCGCGCCGACGACGGTATGCAGCTCGTCGATGAAGAGGATCACCTTCCCCGCCGACTGCGTCACTTCCTTGATGACGGCCTTGAGCCGGTCCTCGAACTCGCCGCGGTACTTCGCGCCCGCGATCAGCGCGCCCATGTCGAGCGCGACCACCTTCTTGTCCTTCAGCACGTCCGGCACGTCGCCTTCGACGATGCGGATCGCGAGGCCTTCGACAATCGCCGTCTTGCCCACGCCCGGCTCGCCGATCAGGCACGGGTTGTTCTTGGTGCGGCGACTCAGCACCTGCATGGTTCGGCGGATTTCCTCGTCACGGCCGATGACCGGGTCGAGCTTGCCCTGACGTGCCGCCTCGACCAGGTCGCGGCCGTACTTCTCCAGGGCCTGGTACTTCTGCTCGGGGTTTTCGTCGGTCACGCTCTGTCCGCCTCGGACTTCCTTGAGTGCGGCAAGAATCGCGTTGGTATCGATCGCATTGACCGACAGGATTTCCTTCGCCTCGCTGGGTACCTTCGTCAGCGCCAGTAGAAGGTGTTCGGTCGAGACGAATTGGTCTTTTAGCTGGTCAGCTTCCTTCTGTGCCTGCGTGAAGACGTCGTTGGTGGCGCGATTGATGCCGAGCTGCGTTCCGGTCGCCGACGGAAGCCGGTCGAGCTCGCCGACGACGATCTTGCGGATGCGGTCGACGTTGGCGCCGAGCCGTGTCAGGAGGGGCTGCATGACGCCGTCGGTCTCTTCGACCAGGGCGTGCAGCACGTGCAGTGGAAGGATCTCCGCGTGGTTCCGCTGCTGGGCGGTTTCCTGTGCGCGGATTACCGCTTCCCGAGCCTTATTGGTCAGTTTTTCGAGGCGCATGATGGGTTCCTCCGAACGCCCCGCATTGCATGCTGTAAGCCTGCGTTGCGGTGCCCCTTTGCTGTGCGATCGACCGGTACGCTCCAATGATAGAGACGCACCAGAACGACGTCGGCGTTCGGAAGGAATATTGCAAAACGGGTGCCAGCCTTAGAGCACGCGCAGACGCGGTTTCGAGCCCCATTTGCCCCGATTCGACTGATATTCTGGCAGTCGGCCCCGCCGGATGGCAGGCCGTCGTCCATCGCTCGGGACGAATGCAGGTGCGAGCGCTACTTCTTTGCCCCTGCCGGCGGCGGCGTAGCGCCGTTTTGCTGGAACATCGTCCCAAGCACCGTCGGAATGAACACGAACAGCGGCAACACGAACGGCTTGAGCGTGAGGTAATCCCCCACCTTTGGCGCGATCTCCTGGTACTTCAGCAGCAGCCCCAGCAGCCCGAAGATGAGCATCGTCGATCCCTGAAGGCTCATGTAGGCCATCACGCAGCCGTTGAAGACGATAAAGCAGAGCAACCCGCCACCGACGAGCCCGGTCATCGCCCCGGCCCAGGTGAACGCCGGATCCTGCCCCAGCAATCGCCAGATCGTCGCGGCGACCATCGCCCCGAAAAGCCCGCCCATGACCGCGACCGCGTACTTGGTTGTCGGCCACGATACCGCCCCGGCGAGCACCCCGCCGGCGATGGCGCAGGGAATCGATGCCCCTTTCAAATCGCCGATCGCCGCTCCGACCACAAAACCCACGGCGGCGGAGTTCAGCACCACCAGGATTCGGTAGATCTGGAACCCGAACAGCAGGTACACGATCCCCATGATGATCAGCAGGGCGGCGAGGCCGGGACCCATGTTCTGGGCAAACTTCAGCAGGTCGGTCTGCTCGGGAAAGCGGGTCAGGAAGTCCGCGAAGGCACTGTCGCCCCCTTTGGAGGACGCCTTGGCAGCGAGAACGGTAAGAACCGAGAGGGTCATTGAAGTCTACCTTCTGGTTAAAGACTTCCTCCCTCATCGGCCGACCGGTCCGAAACGCTTTCGAGAACGCGGCAGATGGAGGGGTTGCAGGTCTGATAACGCAATCCGACAGTTCCGAAGACTGCCGTTCCCCGTTCTTCATCCTTGGTTCTTCATTCTTCATTCACTCGACAGACGAATGAAGAATGAAGAACCAAGGACGAAGAACGGGGAACGACCACGATGACCTTCAATTGACGCTCTTCCCCCCCACCGCTACAACGATCCTATGTCCGCCAGCGAACCGACCGATCCTGCCTTGGAAGCCCTGCGTAAGCAGATCGACGCGATCGACGAGCAACTCGTCGGCCTGCTCAACCGCCGAGCCGATGTCGTCGTCGAAGTCGGCAAGCTCAAACAGAAGTCCGGCGGCCCGATCTACGCCCCGGACCGCGAGAAACTCGTCCTCGACAAGGTCCGCAAGCTCAATCATGGCCCCCTGCCCGACCGCTGCCTCGAGGCGATCTACCGCGAGGTCATGAGCGGGTCGTTCGCGCTCGAGAAGCCCCTTCGTATCGGCTACCTCGGACCCGCCGGCACGTTCAGCCATGCGGCCGCAGTCCGTAAGTTCGGGTCGGGTGTTGAATACGTTCCCCTGTCCGACATCCCCAGCGTGTTCGAAGAAGTCGTCCGCGGCCACTGCGACTACGGCATGGTGCCGGTCGAGAACAGCCTGCACGGCGGCGTCGTCGATACGCTCGACGCCTTCCTCGCCTCCAGCGCCAAGATCTACGCCGAGGTGAAGGTGACGATTCACCACAACCTGCTGGCGGCCAGCCCGTGGGAGTCGATCAAGACAGTGCTCAGCAAGCCCGAGGTCTTCAGCCAGTGCCGCAACTGGCTGGCCAGCACGGCGCGGGACCGCGACGTTCAGCCGGCCGCCAGCACCAGCAAGGCCGCCGAGATCGCCGCCACCACGCCCGGCGTCGCCGCGATCGGCAGCACCCTCGCCGGCCAGCTTCACGGCCTGCGCGTGCTGTTCGAGAACATCGAAGACGACCCCGACAACCAGACGCGCTTCTTCGTCCTCAGCCGCGAAGGCGCCCGCAAGACCGGCGACGACAAGACCGCGATCATGTTCACCACCGCTCATAAGCCCGGCGCACTCGCCGAGGTGCTCGACGTCTTCAAGGAACGCGGCATCAACCTGACCGACATCGAGAAGCGGCCGAGCAAGAAGGTCAACTGGGAGTACTACTTCTTCATCGACGCCGAAGGACACGCCGACGAGCCGAGGATGAAGCAGGCTATTGAGGAGTCAAGGCAGCATTGCCTGCAGTTGACGGTGTTGGGAAGTTATCCACGGGCGACGGAAGTCCTATAGGGCGGGCACGGCCCGCCGGACTCTGGCACTTGGCCTCACTATGACTCTGCGATGCGCCGGGCGGGCGGGCGATTCGCAGTGCGCCGTGGCCGCGCTTCGTTAGCTAGTGGATCGGTCATGAATCTCTTTCGCATACAGAGTCGTAACATCTGGGGCGACTTCGGCTCGAATCTCATCAATGCGCGCGCAAGTCGGGTCGTCTGGGACAGGACACCTCTTGAACTCTCCCGGGCAGGTCCATTCGTACCACCCTTGTGTACCAATGCTGGCGGCGCGATTGTCTTGGTTTCGGACACAATCAAGAGTCTGATCGAACGCGACAAACCTTTCCCAATGTCATTTCGCAATACGTCATACGAACACGTCTATGACATCCCGTGGCACACGTGGGACATGAGACTGCAACTCCCACCAGTGGTCCCTGAGTCAGGTGAACCCGACGACTACTTTTCCGATGCTCTTGATCTCGCGCCCTCGGCAATCGAAGATATGGAGGCGACATGGGAACTGGTGCCGCCGATGATCCCACTCAATATCGTGGGCAGGACTGCCGACGGTGAATTGGCATGGGGCGGCCCACACGACTATCGCGGAGTATTTGTCGAGGCGGAGGAGTTTCTCGGTGTCTATTGTGACGACAAGGCAAGAGCATGGCTTGCGAAGAACGTCGGACCGTGGGTCGAGTTCGAAGCTGTGGAGGTGGAGTAGCACTTACCGGATATGATGCTCGCGCTACCGCAGTCCAGTCGACCTCGGCATCACCTTTCGGCGGGCAGTGCCCACCTACTGCACCGCCACCTCATCATTCAATATCCTCGTCCCCACCATCTCCTTCACCCCTGCCCGCACTTTTCCACCTACCTTGAAATCCACCGAAGGAAACTTGTACCGCCGAATCGTCGTCTTCCCGGCGCCTAGTCCGCTGATCAGGCGTTCCTGCCGCGACTGCCCGGGGTAGACGGCGAACGCGGTGTAGTCGATCGGCTTGTCGCCGTAGTTCGTGATCATCTGCTGCACGATCAGGTCGTTCCCATCCCGTACGGCGATCGTCTGCATGCCGACGTCGCTCAGGCCCAGGTTCACCGTGATCGGCACGGTGAAGTCGGCGATCCCGTCGGCCTGCAACACAAAGTGTGCGCCGATCGCCTTCGGCCCCGCCACGCTGTTATAGGGCAGCTCCAGCGTGATCTCCCGGTCGAACGTCTCGCCGGGGTTCAGGCTGAACGTGAACGTCGGCGGGTTGATGCCCCAGCCCGGCGGCGGCTTGAGCCTGACCGTCCCGCCGATCGCGTTGCGATAGTTGTTGGTAAACCGCAGCTTCCGCGTGTGCGGCTGGAAGCTCGACTCGATCAACGGCCGATCCAGCGCCACGCTCGCCCGCGTCTGCATCAACTGCCCGTCGATGTCCGCCAGGAAGATCGGCGTCCGGCTCACGCGCAGCGCGACCAGCCCTTCCTTGCCCGGCACTTTCTGCACCGGCGATACGTTGCCCCACAGGTCGATCATCGTCGGCTGTCGCCCCAGGTTGACCGACAACTCGCGCACGCCGCCCTGCGCGCCAAGGTCCCACACCGCCAGGATCCCCTGCCCGCCTCGATCGAACAGGAAAGCCTCGATCCCCTCGGCGATCGGCACCTTGCCGCGGAAGGTCGCACCCGACAGCGTGCTGATGATCGTCCGCAGCAGCAGCAGCTCTTCGGAAGGCTCATGCACCAGCACGTCCTGCTCCTTCCGCACCGTCAGCGGCAGCGGAAGATCGATCCGGTCGGCATTGGCGGCGAAGGTGTGGATCACTCGCTGCGCCATGTCGCGAATGCGCTCGGCCCGGCCGTAACGCTCGGTGTCGAGCCACGACAGATACACGGAGATGTTCGTCGGCCGCGTCCAGCTCGGCGACGTGGGTGCCGTCGGGCCCGTCGCGGGCATTGTTGCCGGAGGCGCACCAGACCCGGCCGATCCCGCCGGCGAGGCCATGCCCGCATCGTTGATGTACAGCGGCACCTGCGACGGCAGCACCACCGTCGGCGGTACCGACAGCGCCACCGTTGCCGGCGTGTGGCCGTTCAACTCGTACCAGACCGGCCAGGGCATCGCCAAATCCGGCTTCTGCACCAGCCGCTGGAACTGCGCGTAGATCACGTCGTACACCTTTCGAAGCTCCGGGTCCGACGCAAACCCGTCGTCCCCATCTGCGCCGAGCTGCCACCGGTCCAGGTGGTTCGCGTGCCGCGACACCAGGAACGACAGCCTCGGCTGCCAGAGCTTGACGTCCGACTTGAGCAGCAAAGGCCAGCTCGAGGAACTGTTGGCGTAGCTGGGTGGCAGGGTGTTGGCAATGCCCGCGCCGCGCTTGTCCGCCTCGCCGCCCCACCACGCCGACCCTCCTGCACCTTTCTCGGACAGCCCGCTGCTCTTCATCTTCCGCGCCAGGTCCGGCGGCAGACCGATCAGGCACGCCGTCGGCGTGATCCCTCGTTCCTGGAGCTTCTCCAGGACGGCGTCGAACTTCGCCGGGTCCACTTCCAAGACGTCTCCTTCCGGTCCCCACAGCGCCAGCTTCACCCGCCCTGCCGAAAGCAGCGGCAACACGGCCGCCAGGTCATCCCACCCCGCCAGCGGCAACGACGTCGCCGAGAAACCGAACCTTCCGTCCGGCGTCGTCGGCGGGTTGGCGTCAGCGAGCTGGATGAAGCCCAGCGACTGCGCGCCCAGCGTCTGTCCCTGGCTGCTCATCACCAGCGACGCGCGGTAATACCCCGCCGGCAGTTCCGGCAGGTCGATCGGCAGCCGCTTGCGCCCGGGGCCTACCTGCTCGGCACGCGACAGCTCGGTCGTGCCGCTCCGCTGGTAGACGGTCTTGCCGTCGGCGTCGGTGACGACAATCTGCGCCGCCAGGTCGTCGGTGAAGCGGTCGTCCACGCGGACGACCAGCCGCACCGGCTCGCCGCGCTTAAAGACATTCGCCGGCCGGTCGGTGCTCATGATGACCCGCGGCACCTGCGAGATGGTCAGGTCGTCGAACCACGCCGTCCCGCGGATGTCCTGAACGTTCAGCGTCCGCTGCCCGAGCACCCCGCCGACAAACTCGCCCGGCTGAAGCAGACCCAGCTCCAGCACCAGGAACGCCGCCTGCGGCTCGTCCACCGACAGCTCGATCTTGAGAAGCTGCCACCCGTCGTCGGCGTTGCGGGCCGCGTATGGGGCGGAGTAGCGGACGGTCTTGGGCAGCAGATGCCCGTCCTGGTCCACCAGCCACGCCGTCATCACCGCCCGCGCCTGCGTCAGCAGGGTCGTCCGGACGGCAGTTTCAATGCGGTAGTGCGCCCCCGCCATCACCTTGATGCGGTTGGCTTCGTACCGGTACGCGAGCGACCCGCCGTCGAGGTCAAACCGGAAGGCGTACTTCCCCGACCGGCTGACACCGGTCGCGAGCCGTCCGTTCACGTAATGCGGGTACCCCGGCCCGGCGACCTTCACCCAATGCATGGGCAGGTCTTCGGGGTTGCCGAGCCGGCGTTCTTCGAAGTCGAACGTCCGGACGACGCGTTTCACCTCGTCCGGCGCCGCTTCCACCCGCGCCCCGAACCCGCACGCGGCGACCAGACCCAGGATCGTGATAATCGGTTTGACTCGCATGGTCCGATAATGCTCCTGTCAGAGATATCGGCCGAATCGTTACCAAACCTTGTGGGAACCGGTGGCCTCGGCGGCGTTCCGGCCTCGCTGACGATCTCGCGCTTCTGCCAAACGAACCCGAGCCGTCCCGGTGCCACGGGTCGGCGGTACCCCGCAGACCCGTGCGCGAGCGGGGCCGAGATCCACGGGACTCCGGAGTACCGGCGACGCCGTGGCACCAGGTCGACGTCCATCGCCGTCAGCCGAACGAACCCGAGAATGCCGAACGAACCCAAGCCGTCCCGGTGCCACGGGTCGGCGGTACCCCGCAGACCCGTGGGCGAGCGAGGCCGACACCACGGGTCTCCGGAGTACCGGCGACGCCGTGGCACCAGATCGACGTCCATCGACGTCCGCCGAACGAACCCGAGCCGTCCCGGTGCCACGGGTCGGCGGTACCCCGCAGACCCGTGCGCGAGCGCGGCCGATACCACGGGTCTCCGGAGTACCGGCGACGCCGTGGCACCAATTCGACGTCCATCGACGTCCGCCGAACGAACCCGAGATTGCATTTCCGTGCCGGCGCCGACCGGACCGCTCTCATCGGACCTCTGGTCGGTCCCAACCCTGCCCTTTGCGCGGGCGCTAAAAGGCGATGGAACGCTCTCGAAATCACTGACAGTTATTATAGCTGCCATACCAAACAAATATAGAGCAATCACGAATTCTCCGGCTCCCCTTTTTCCGCTTGCAACACCCCTCAACGCAGTTACACTGACGTTTCAATATACTTGCCACGCCTCAGCCCGCTGTCCGTGGGGGCGCAAGGTGCTCGGCAGTGCCGTCTGCGGTCTCGACCGCACGACTCAGGCGATACGCCAATGAAGCTGAACCCCCTCCTGTCGGGCGCGATCCTCTTGTCATCCACATTGCTGGCGGGGTCCCCTGCCCGCGCGGCGGTCATCGATCTGGAGGCAGCGCCACCCAGCGTGCAGAACAGCCTCCCCTTCAGCGAGGACGGGTTCACGCTAAGCCTGCTTTCCGGCGGCACGCCTTCGCTGTTCTACGTCCTCAATAACAACGCACCAAGCATTGCCACATGGTTGTGGATGGACGGTACCGGCACGGTTCGCGTGACGCGCACCGACGGTGGACTGTTCAATGCCACATCGGTCGATCTCTTGCAATACCGACTCACGATCGGCACGGGGGCCATCACGTCCTCTGCCGGGGGCAACCGGGTGCTGAACGTATTTGACTCCACCAATACCATCCCCCTCACCGGCCCGGCGTTCACTAACCTGACTCACCTCGATTTTGTCATCACAGGCTTCGACGGTAACGGGGACGTCCCGATGATTCTCGACAACATCACCGTCACCCCCGTGCCTGAGCCTTCGGTCGCGGCGATCGGCCTGCTGGCGGTGGGAATGCTGGCCCGGCGGCGGGTACAGGCAGTCTGACAACCGGTAATCACCCCCCAACCTGCACACTGCCCTCGGCTGGCGGACCGACCGGGTGCATGGCCGTGTCGCGGCAGTCATATTTCGCCACGGAAAGCCAAGCACCGCAAAAGCACGCAAGTGCCAATCTACTGCGCCACACTCGGGATCCCGCTTCCTCCAACTTCTTGCTTGCAACGACGGTAGCCGGGGTTACACTTTCCCTTGAAAGAACTTGCCCGACGGGAGCCTGCTGTTGGTGGGGTGAATGTCGCCGGCGGATCGAGCGGCCTGATGCCGCGGAACGAAAGCGCAGCTCCTCATGAAGCCTAATCTTTTCCTCTCGGTCACCATCCTGTCTTTGTCGGCGCTCCTGGGCTCGTCTTCCGCCCGGGCGGCGGTCATTGACCTGGAGTCCGCCGCAACTGGCGGGTCCGTCCCCCTCCCCTATACCGAAGACGGGTTCACGCTCAGCGTCCAATCCGGGTCGGCGTCGGACCTCGTCATCAACAACACCAACCCGGGTACGATTCCCTCGAAGCTGCGGATGCAAGGCAACGGCACGATCCGCCTGACGCGCGACGGCGGCGGGCTGTTCGATGCGGCATCGGTCCAGGTTCCAACCTTTGGTCTCGTTTCTGGCACGGCGACGATCACGTCCTCCGCCGGCGGCAGCCGGGTGTTGACCAACGGCGACAACGCCACCACCGTTGCCCTCGGCGGCGCGACCTTTTCCAACCTGACCCACCTGGATTTCGTGATGTCGGGCTTTAGTGGCTTGGACTTCCCCCTGGATCTCGACAACATCACGGTCACGCCCGTGCCGGAGCCTTCGGTCGCGGCGATCGGTCTGCTGGCGGTGGGAATGCTGGCCCGGCGGCGGCGGGTGCTCTGAACCGTGATATTGAGACCTGCCTGCCCGTGAACGACCGTCCTGTGCGAATGTGATGTTTCAAGGAGCCGCGCACGGAGCGTACTCGCGGAGTAAGCGGTGCGGTGCCGGTTTGCGTCTACCTCTTACTCCGACCGCTCAATCACACCGCTTACTGCGCGAGTACGCTCCGTGCGCGGCTCCTTACCGCGTCACGTTCGCTCAGGACGACAGATTGATCTCCCACCCCTCCCCCACGCGCCGCAACACGAGTGTCGTCCCCGGCACGCCGGTGATCAGGCGGACGGTCCAGACGGCGTCCTGACCGACCTCCACCTCGCAGGTACCGCCGGCCACCCGCTCGACGTACCCGCGACGGCGGCTGACTTCCCCTTCGTAATCAAGGTACGCCCGGCGGTGGTCCTTCAGGCGCGTTGCGGCGGTCGGTGATTCGATCGGCCAGACCGGCGAACGCCAGGTCGCCAGGTCGGAGCCGGGATGGGTCTCGAACAGCAGATCAAAATGCGGGTCGGCAATGCCGGTGTGGTGGAGAATGGCGAATCGCAGGGACATCCCATATCAGCGTAGGCGACCCGCCGGCGACTGACAAAGCGCGCGTGGCATGGGCAAGTACGCTTGCCCATGCCACAAGACATCCCGTCTAACGGCTGCTTGCCACTCGCTCATCGGGCGACCCTGTTCTTGTTCCGGCGGCAGGCGTCGCTGCAATACTTGACCTGGTCCCAGGTTTTGGACCACTTTCGCCGCCAGGTCATGGGGCGTTTGCAGACCACGCAGATCTTGCTGTCCTGCCGCTTCACGGTCGGTACGCCTTTCCCCGGACGTGAAGCTCGATGAACGTCTTGCGCTGCTGCATCATCTGGCGCATCTGGTCGGCTTCGATCTTCTGAGCGTTCTTGAGCATCATCGTCATGCGGGGATTGTTCTTGAAACGGTCCGCGAAGTGATGCAGAAACGTCCAGAACAGGTAGTTGAACGGGCACGCCAACTCGCCTGTCCGTTCGGCCGGATCGAACCGGCAACCCTGGCAGTAGTCGCTCATGCGGTTGATATACGCCGCAGAACTGATGTAGGGCTTGGTCGCGATGGTTCCGCCGTCGGCGTTCATCCCCATGCCGACGACGTTGGGCGTGACGACCCAGTCGTGGCTGTCCACGTACATGGCGTAGAACCAGTCGTTCACCGCCTGCGGCGACAACGCCGCGAGCGTGGCGAAGTTGCAGATGACCATCAGGCGCTGGATGTGATGCGAATACGCACGCTCCACCACGCCGCTGATGCAGTGCGAGAGGCAGTTCATCTCGGTCTTGCCGGTCCAGAACCAGTCGGGCAGGTCGAGCTTTGACCCGCGGCTGTTCCGCGCGCGGTACTCGGGCATGAACGACCAATAGATGCCGTAAACGTATTCCCGCCAGCCGATGATCTGGCGGATGAATCCCTCGGCGCTGTTAAGCGGCACGCGCCCGGCGCGATACGCCGCTTCGACATCGCGAACGAGCTTCATCGGGCTCAGCAAAGCGACGTTGAGAAGCATCGAGACGAACGAGTGATTCAGGATCGGCTCGCCGGTCAGCATGGCGTCTTCGTAATCGCCGAACTGCGGCAGCCGGTGCTTCACGAAATCATCCCACGCGCGCTCGGCATCGGCCCGGGTCACGGGGAGCGAAAAGCCTTCGGTCGTCCCGGGATGGTTCGGGAAAACACGCTCGACGTCCTTCAAAGCTCCTTGGGTGATCGCATCGGGCGAAATCGCGAGCGGTGGCGGGAACATCATTCCGCGTTTGGCCGGCTTGCGATTCTCCTTGTCGAGATTCCACTCTCCGCCGACGGGGGAACCGTCGGCCTCGACGAGCACACCGAGTTTCGTCCGCATCCGCCGGTAGAAGTGCTCCATGATCGGCCGCTTGAGCGGCTGAGCCCACGCGGCGAACTCTTCGCGATCGGTGAGGAATAGCGTGTTGGGTTCGATACGAATCTCGATGCCCAGCGCTTCGGCCTGGGCATCGGCCAGCGAATCAATCCATACGGCACAATGATGCTCCGACGGATCGATCACCACGAACTGAGAATCCCCGCAAGCTTTCACGAGATGCTTGATCGCGCTGACGGAATCCAGGTACGGCCGCCGCCCCAGGCCGTAGTGATGCACGGCAAAGCCGGCGGCCCGCACCTCGTCCGCGAAGTGGCGGATCGCCGAGACCTGAAACGCAATCCTGTGCTTGTGGAATTCCCCCGCGGCGTAGTGCCGCCTGGACTCGATCAGCAGCACGCGATCCGGCGAAAGCTGCCGAACCAGCTCGATCGACAACTGATCTTCCATCAGCCAGAGGGTGGGCATGGGGCGACCCTGTCTTCAGACGCAGCGCTCGAGGAACCGACCCGCGGCGCTTTGGAGGCGCAGTTCGGGGATACAGTAGTGGCGGGATGGTAGTGAGGATCGATGAGGCGGCGTGTCGGAACTTTTGAAGGGATAGCCAGCGCGGTTGGCCTGCTCTGTCACACCTTGATTTCAGGATAGTTCGGGTGCCATGGGCTGCGGTACTCCGCTGCCCGTGGTACGACGTTCCTAGCGCAAAGCGACGGGCAGGCGAGTATGCCAGCCCATGGCACCCCATCTCAAATCTTACCTTTGACACAGCACCAGGGAGAGGGCGACCGTGTTGTGGTGCAGCCTGAGGCTTGCAACACAATTCAGACCGCTTCGGCGTCCTGGTGCAGGGCCAGGCGCAGCGTTGTCAGGCCGGCGATCGCCGACAGGACGGACAGTGCGATGAGGGGAAGAACGCTGGGACTGCCGTCGCCGACTTTCTGCGACGTGACCTGCGTCAGGTGAGCGACGTAGCCGAGCCCGCCGGAGACGGCAATAAGAAGAACCGCCAGACCCATCATGCCGGCACGGCGAACAACACGTTGGACGATTGATTCCTGCATGGCGTCCTTTCCGAGGGCGTTTCGAGAGTGGCGGCCGAACAAACGTGCCGCTTCTTCTGACATCGGCAGTCATCCATGACTACCTTCAGGGGTAATACGCCCGATAAATGTGCTGGGATCGTAGTTTCTCGGGGAAAGATGGCAAGGGCTGGGAGCACCGCAAGGAGGTGCGAATGAAAAACAGCGAATGAAGAATAGGAAATGAAGAATGAAGAATGAGGAACGGGAATCGAAACCGACCTGGTTCCTTCATTCACCGTTCTTCATTCTTCATTCCTTATTCTTCATTCGCATTGGCCGCGCTCGCATCGGCCGCGCACGCGGCGTCCCTCAAGCAATCAGCACCGACGATGCCTTGTACCCGCTTCGCTCGCGCCCTTCCGGCGTGACGCTGCTCTTGATGTCGCAGGGATGGGCGGCGTCGCCGAGACCGAAGTCGTTCTCGTATTGGTCGAAGATTTCCTGGAGCTCGGTCCGCGACAGGTTGGGCTTGTCGCAGGCGTTGGCGGCTTCCTGGATTTCCTTCTCGTTCAGCAGCGTACCGGTGATTGCCGTCAGGCCCTTCTGCTGCAACAGCCACTTGCAGGCCAGCTCGTGGACGTTCATGCCGTGGTCGCTGGCGTAATGGCGGACGAGCTCGAGCTTCTTGAGGCCATAGACCTTCCACGCGTCGTCGCGGAACTTGCGGTGGTCGTTCTCGCCGATGGTGGTGTCGATCTTGACGATGTCCTTCAGAATCGAGCTGTTGTCATGAACGCGGGCGAGCACGCCGGCTTTGCACGCGATCGCGGTTTCGCACAGCTCGCGGCCGGGATGCTGCTCGAACATGTTGAACACCGTCTGAACGGCCTTAGCGCCATGGTCGAGCATGGCCTTGAAGCCCTCTTCGCGCCAGCCGATCGCCGGCCCGAGGCTGACGCCCCAGCAGCGGATCTTGCCTTCGTCCTTGACCTTTTCCAGCTCGGCGAAGAAGTCGTCGCGGAACTGGGGGAGCTTGATGTTGTGCGCCATGTAGACGTCGATGTAATCGGTCTGCAGGCGTTTGAGGGAGGCTTCGAGTGCCTTGCGGACGAAGGCGGGCGAGAAGTCGTGCTTGCGCTCGCGGTGCGAGCCGAACTCGCCGGGGTCGGAATAGAAGTCGTACCCGACCTTGCCGCCAATCTCGACCTGGTCGCGGCGGAGGCCGGACTGCTTCAGCCAGACGCCGAACTGCTCTTCGGCCCGGCCGTTGCCGTAGGCGTCGCCGTTGTCGAAGAAGGTGATGCCGAGGTTGTTGGCGAAGTTACAGAGCTCGTTGCAGCGGTTCTGGTCGTAATGACCCCACCAATCCACGCCAAAAGGCCAGCACCCGAGGCTGATGGCCGAGACTTCAACACCGGTATTTCCGAAAGGACGACGTTCCATGGTGTAACTCCGCGATAGAAAAAGGATGACCGTGCCATGATATGACGAAGCAGGCGTGGCGGAAAGTTCCGGCGGGAGTGACCCGGCGAAAGGGGTGCGACAGTGTGACGGCACGACGCCTAATGCTGGCGGATTTCGCGTTGCATGGGCAAGCGTACTCGCTTGCCCGTGGCGAACGGCGTCCGACGCTCGTCACGGGCAACGGAGTACCGTTGCCCATGGCACCCAAAATCGGCCCGTGAGGTCAATGCCCCGCACCGACCGAGTTGATCGAGTCGGCACAAAAGAAAGCCCCGGCGACCTTGGGAGGTCGCCGGGGCGAAGGTTTTCAGGAGGCTACCGAAACGATCCGTTCAGCGGACCGATCAGTGGCTGCGGTTGCGGCGACGGCGGGCGAGCAGGCCGAGGCCGGCCATCGCCAGGAGGCCGACGCTGGTGGGTTCGGGGATCGCGTTGATCACGTTGAGGTAGATCGAACCCTGGTCCTGACCGAAGGTGTAGTCCGTTCCGTTGACACCAAACGGGGTGCCATTGAACGTCAGGCTCCAGCCGGCACCGATGTTGGTCGCCACCGGGCCGTCGTCGACGACGTAGTCGATCAGGTCGTACTTGCCGGGGTTGAGGTCGCCGGAAAGGACGTTGAGGTTGATCGTCGGCACGGCGGCAACGGTGCTGACGGCGGCCGAGTTTGCCACCTTCAGGATGTCGCCGAGCGGATCAGCCACCCCACCGTTGGGCGTACCCATGTGGTAATCGAGCGTGGTGGTGTCGGCGAGCGTGACCACGCCGGCGGTCGACAGGTCGCCGGGCAGGCCCGCGTCGCCGGGGGCGATGTGGCCGAGGGCGGCGGTCGTGATCGGGCCCGCGATGCTGCCGCTGCCGGCGAGGGTCGCATTGGCGTTGACCGTAACGGCCGTCGCGGCGAGCGAACCGACGCCACCCTGACCCACCTGCAGCGTACCGCCGGTGATCGTTGTGGCACCGGTGTAGAGGTTGGCACCGGTGAGGGTCCAACTGCCGCTGCCGGTCTTGTTCAGCGCGCTGGTCGCCGTGCCGTTGTTGCCGAGGACGGCCGCAAAGATGTTCGCGCCGGTGTTGGTACCGGTCAGCGTCAGGGTACGGGCCAAATCGACGGCACCCATCGCGACGACCGCCGTGCTGGCAATGTTAAGTGTCGCCGTCGGGACAGAGCCGGAGGCATCGAACGAGCCGGCCGACGAGATCGTGAACGGACGGTTGGTGCTTTGCGGCGTCGCACCGGTGTACTGAAGAGTACCACCGCTGAAGACCAGGTCGGCGGCCGAGCCGGCGACCGAGCCGGTGCCGATACTGCTGGGCGTGTTGATGTTGGCGAGGGAAGCAACGTTCAGGGCACCGGCGGTGATGGTGGTCGGGCCTGTGTAGGTGTTGGTATTGGTCAGCGACCACGTACCGACACCACTCTTCTGGACGCTCAGGAAATTGGTCACGGTCTGATCCTGAACCAGGCCGCTCACGGTACCGGTCGAGGCACCGCTCAGGATCAGGACGCGAAGGTTCGTATTCGGGGTGATTGTTCCGGTCAAGGTCAGGTTGCCGCCGGCCGACTGGATCTGCGTCGAACCGCCGCCGCCGGTCAGCGTGAAATCGCCGTTGATCGTATTGTTGCCGACCAGATTAGTGATTCCGCCGTTGCCAGTACCACTGCTCGTGGTGAACGAGATGTTGCTGGCAAGATTGATGGGGCCACCGGTACCGTCGAGGATCAACGTTCCGTCGGTGGTCGCGAAGTTGCTGATGACCGTGACCACCTTCGGTCCGACACCCAACGAACTGCTGTTGGTGACCGTCAGGCTGCCGGCGGTCACCGGCGTTGCGGCGTTGAGCGTCACGTTGCCGGTGAAAGTGTTGATACCGGTGAGTGTCAGGTTACCGGTGCCAAGCTTGACGAGTGCGCCGCTGCCACTGATGACGCCACTGAGGGTGTCGTTGGTGGACTTGTTCACCCGTAGCGTGCCGGCGTTCAGGATGTTCGTGCCGGCCGGCAGCAGGCCGGTGGCCGACCCGTTGTTGGCGGTTGCACCCAACTGCAGGATGCCGGCGATGATCGCGGTATCGCCATTGTACGCCTGACCATCATTCGTCAGAACCAACGTGCCTGTTCCGAACTTGGCCAGTGATCCGCCGGTGCTGGTCAGAGCAGAAGCGTACGTCACCGTATTGCCAACTGTGTCGATGTAGAATGGCTGGTTCGCGGTCGTCGCGAAGCGGCTGGAGTAGTCGGTCGTGTTGGTACCGCCATGCTGGAGAATGCCGCCGCCGAAGGTGATGTTGCCGGTACCCGCACCAGTGCCGAGTGAGCCGGCGAGAGTCGCCGACAGTATCCCGGCGTTGATGGTCACCGGTCCGTCAAACGAGTTGGCGGTGTTGCCGAGGACCAAGATACCCGGGCCGGCCTTGGTGATTCCGACCCCGGCGGCACCACTGACCACTCCACCAATCGTTGTGGTGTTGGTCTGACTATTCACGTTGATGGTTCGAGTGGATGACCCAAGGGCGACGGTACCGTTAAGGGTGACGCCGTTCCCGGCGATCGCGGTCACACCCGACAGCGATCCGAACGTCACATTGCCGCCCAGCGAGACCGCGTTGGCGACGGTGCGAAGCGTGCCATCGCTCAGCAAGGCAGTGCCGTCGGACATGGTCAACGTACCAGTACCGAGTGGGCCGTTGGTGACTACAGCACCTACTGTAGATGGCGTGCTGCTGTTGGCGAGCATGATGGAGCCGGCCGTCAGATTGATGCCGCCCGTGAACGCACTGCTCCCGGATTGACCGAGCGTCATGTTGTTCGTCGCCGCTGCGGTACCAGCGGCCGACAGGGTGACGGTGGTGGGACTCGTGATGGCAGTGATGGTCGTTGCAGCAGGGATATTGGTCCCCGTAATGGTCTGTCCGACGGAGAAGATGCTCGAGGAGGGCACTGTAAGTGTGGTGGAGGTGGCCGTCGTGGCACTGCTGATGTAAGTCGCAGCGCCCAGGACCAGGATTCCCGGCCCCGTCTTGTTGACGGCACCGGTAGACACGATCGGCGCGGCGAAGTTCAGGCCCGTCGGTGCCACGCCCGAGACATCAATGTTGGCACCGGTAGGAAGCGTCACGGGGCCGCCGACAATCAGGGGAACCGTTGCCGCGTTGTCATTCACGACTGTGACGGCGTTCGTCGACGTCAGCGTCAGGCCAGACGCCTGGGGAGTGGAGATGCCGGGGGCGAGAATGCCGCCGCTGTTGTTGAAGGTCACGCTTAGCAGCGTGTTCGCCCCGGTCATTGACAATCCGCCGCCGCCGTTGATCGTGAGGGGGTTTCCGGATGCGATGTTCCCGGCGACGGTCGAGTGCACGGTCGAGTTATTGATCGTAACACCGGTCGCGACATTCAATGGGAAGCCGGCACCGACCGGGCTCGACAACGTAACGCCCGCTCCGCCATTGACGACCGTGCCACCGGTGTAGGCGTTGGTACCGGCAATCGTGAGATTGCCGGCGAAGCTGTTGGCGACGAGCCGAGTGAGACCGCCCGAGCCATTATCCTGGATGGCCGAGTTGATGGTCGCACCACTGCTGTGGACGTAAAGAGGGATGGTACCTGTACCGGTGCCGCCGGCCGTGAGGACACCGGGGATCGCGGCACTGCCAACGACGGCGGTGCCGCCGGTGAGGGCCAAGCCACCTGCGGTGAGATTGAGCTTGTCGGCCGCAGCGGTGAACGCGAGCGTCAGGGTCGTCGTACGCAGCGCCAGAACATTGTAGTTCCCGCCACCAGCCGGAAGCGTCGCGGTCATCGCGATGATGGTACCAGCGTTATTGGCAACGCGAACATTGGACGTCGCTGCACTGGCGGGCATCGCTACAGCGGCCGTGGCTGAGGTCGTACTGATGTCGTACTGGTTCTGTACGATCGATCCGAGTACGCCGGTATTGCCGTTCATCGTTGTCACGCCCCACGCGGTGCCGTTGCTGCCGGTGGTTCCCGCACTGACGTAGGTGACGAACTCGCCGTTGTTCGCGATCAGGTTGGCGGGAAGAATCTTGTTGGTGATCGTCGCGGGAATCGCAACGCCGTTAAGCTGGCTCAGGAACAGGCTACTGTTGTTCATGCCCGGCGGGTTACCGAAGAAGCCGCCGTTGCCGCCGGTCAGGTTTACAGTGGCATCGGCGTTGACAACAAGGTTGCCGATCGTCAGTGCACCGTAGCCACCGATCGGGGCCTGCACCACATTGATGGTGTTGTGACCTTGAAGTGCGTAGACGGCCGCGGTGGGGGCTGCGATTGTTGGGACACCGACGCTTTGCGTGGTGTCGGTGCTGCCACCAGAAGTCATGGTCAGGGTGCCGCCGCGGAGGTTTACCGGCACGTTCGCCGGCACGCGCTGCGGATTGAGGTTCGCGAGCGGCGTCAGTCCGCTATTGTCGATGTTCAATCCGGCAAAGGAGAGGTTGATCGAGCTTGTACCGTTGATGGAGCCATTGTCGAGCAATGTCAGCGTGTTGGCGCGGACGTTGGTGGCACCGGTGTAGGTGTTGGCATTGGTCAACGTGTAGGCCAGGTTGGCCGTCTTGGTGAACGACAGGTTGCCCGCAATCACACCGCCGAACGTGTGGGCACCGCCCAGCAACGCGGTAAGGCTGACCGGCGTCACGGAGGTGTTGGTGATGGTTCCCGAGCCGCCGGAATAGCGCTGGATGGAGTTGGTTCCGAACAGAGAGCTGACGATCTGGTTGTTGCCGTTAAGGTCAACTGTAGCAGTCGGGCTGTTGATGCCCAGCGCCTGTACTGTCGGACTACCGGAAGTCAGTCCGACGAACAGGGTGTTATCGCCGCCATTCAGAATAAGGGTGCCGTTGTTGACGTGAGTAATGCCGTTGATCAGGCTCTTTCCCGTCACCGTCAGGGTGCCGGTGCCAGTCTTGGTCAGGCTCGTTCCGGACAGTGCGGCCGTCACATTTGTGTTGCCCAGCGTGTGGAAGAACATACCCGCGGTGGCCGCGAGTCGATTGACATTGATCCCGGTGTTGCCGGTGAAGGCCAGAACACCACCGGCCGTGAGGGTCTGCGTGATCGGCAGGCCTTCACGAACGGCGGGGAGCAGTCCAGATACCTGCGAAATCCCACCCGTTCCGGAAAGCGTCAGGCTGTTTACCGTAGAGCTGGCGAACGAAGTGACGGGCGTCGCCAGGTTGAAGTTATTGGTGTTCGTGGTGCCGGTGCGGAACAGCGAGGCATCGGCCATTTCGGCCGCGGCGAGAGGCCGCAGGAAGTTGGATACAGAGTCTTTAACGATGAAGCCGGTGCCCGTGCCCGAGACAGAGGCGTCGCCGAGCATATCCGGGCGGATCGACATCGTGGTGGTGCCGTTGGCACCGCCGCCGCCGGTCCCACCAAGGGCGATCGCGCCGAGGTTGAAGTTGGCGTTGCCGGGCCCGGCGGTCGCGGCCAGGCCGCGCAGTACGCCGGTGCCCTGGCTGATGCCGCCCCACGTCGTGCCGACGGTGAAGGTCAGCGATTGCGCGGGGTTGGCCTGAAGGGTGATCACGGCCGGTCCGTGGACGTTGGTCGCACCAAGGTTCACAACGCCGACCGCTTCGTTCGTCGGGGCACTCGAATTGCCGATAAGGGTGAAGTTACCGCCAGCGATTGAGAGTGTAGTCGCGGTTGTGGCACCGACCGCGGTCAGGCCGCCGAGGCGGTTGTCCAGGTTGCTTCCGCTGTTGTCTAGCGTCAGCGTACCCGTGGGCAGGACGGTGGTGGCGGTAAACTTACCGGATCCGGCCGGGCCGCTGAACGTCACGCCGCCCTGGCTGACCTGCAGGTTGTTGGTGGTCGTGCTGGCACCGGTGAGGGTCATGGTGCCGCCGCCGATCTTATTCACCTGGAACGGATTGAGCTGTGCATCGGTCCAGCGGGCGAATGTGCCGCTAAAGGTCGTGGTGCTGACTCCGTCGAATCCGACATTGAGTGTTCGGCCGGAGGGAACGCCGCCGGCAGGCGCGACCGCAGCGACGTTAATCACAGTGCCTGCGCCGGAGAGCGAGCCGATGGTTACGTCGGTATTGTTGAGGTTGAGGAACGTACCGGCCGCAAGGGCGTAACTCGAGAACCGGGAACCGGGGGCGGTACCGCCGGCCAGGCCGCTGTTACCCAGCGAGCCAAAGCTGATGCCACCGGCCGTGACCGTCGTCGCGCCGGTGTAGGTCTGCTGTGCGTTGAGTTGCAGGACGCCGCTACCGATTTTCTGGATTCCGCCGGCCGAGCCGGTCCAGCCCTGGACTGCCAGAGTCGCCTGGAGTGGGGCGACCGCGACGTTGTTGACGAGGATCTGGCGGATATCGAAGGTCTTGACACTGCCGCCTGTATCGAACCGGCCGAGGAGGGTGGCCGTCGTCTGCACGTTCGACGAGTCTGCGACGACGCCGGAGGCTCCAATGGTCAGCGTGCCAGTACCGATAGCGCCCAGACCGCCGATAAAGCTGTTGACTGTGGGAGTTGTCGTGCCGCCTGAGTTGTTGAACACCAAGCCGGCGATCGTGTTGTTGCCGGTGAAGCTCAACGCCGACGGGCCGTTCAGAGTGACCACGTTCGCCGAGTTAATCGTTCCAGGCGAGGCCTGACCGGCGATGCTCTGCATGAGCGATCCGCCGTTGAGGACGATTCCGCCTGCAGGAATGACGCCGCCCGTCCCGACCGCGACGGTGCCGTTGTTGACGACCGTTCCGCCGGTGTACGTGTTCGCGCCGAGCAGCACGATGCGGTTGACGCCGGCGGTGACGACGTTGGGCGAGGTGCTGGGAGCATCGCTCGAGGATGTCGTGACGACGGTTCGGACCGCTGTCGCACCATTGTTGGCGATGACAGCGCTGATGTTGGTCTGGCGATTGTTGTTGTTGCCGCCATAGGGCAAGTGGTAGAGGTAAAGATCGTTTCCGCCGACACCGTTGGCAAAGCCGCTGGTGATCGTACCGTTCGAGAACGTGTTGAATGACTCGTTGGTGTTGAGGGCCGAGATCAGTCCGCCGCCGAGGACATTAAGCGTCCGACCGTTGAGGTTGACGGTGAAGGTGCCCGCCGCGTTGGTGTTGAGCGCGAAAGTGTTGATAGAAAGCGTCCCACCCGCACCGAGGGTCGCGCTTGCGGTTGCGCGGACATTGTCCGTCGTCAGGGGGGCACCGGTCAGGGCGTTGGTCGCGTAACCGGCCGCCCCACCCGCGTTCAACTGAGCAACGCCCAGTCCCGGAATGTAGGTGGCCCATTCGCGGTCTTGAATGAACCAGGGCGCGATGATGTTGTTTGACAGGCTCACCCCGCCGATCAGCAGGTTGGCGGTGTTACCGATCTGTCCGTTGGCGGCGTTGACGCGGAGTGTTGATGTCGAACCAACGGGGCGCGCGAGCGACGCAATGTTGAGCGTCGCGGAGTTGATGCCACCGCCGCCCCCTGCGTTGACCGAGATAAAGTTCTGTCCGCCGCCGAGCGTGACAGTACCGAAGGACTCGGTCGATACGGTCTGGATTCGGCCGTTGTAAGTGAGGGTTGAGTTGCGAAGGGTGATGGGGACCGACCCGAGCCGGCCCGAGAGGCCCGCGGCCTGCGTGTTATCGAGCGTGAGTGACGCGTTGCTGACGTCGATGGTCGACGTCGTCGCGAGCGAGCCGTAGTCGCGGAGCGACACGGTGCCGCCGTTGATCAGCGTACCGCCAGTGTGAGTCTGCGGCGTGTAAATGGTGAGAGAGTTGAGGCCCGTTCGGTTGAAGAACACGTTGCCGGTGATCTGGCCGGCCCAGTTGCGGGCAGCGTTGTCAGAATTGCTAACGAGCGTGGCTTGCCCGACGGCCGAGTTGGTGATCGTGCCGCCGGCGGTGACGGTGTTGGCGATTCCATTGTAGGTGCCATCGGTAAACAGGCCCTGGACGTATTGGCTGCTTCCGTTGAGATCCAGTGTGCCGCCGGGGTTCACCACCAAGAAGTTGTTGGCGCCCAGCGTGTTCGTTCCGCCACTCAGCCGAAGTGTGCCTCCGTTCACCACGGTCTGCATGGCGAGCTGGTTGGCACTGACATTGGCCAGAGCGGTGATGGGGAGCGTATTAACCGGGGTCGCCAGGACCAGAGTGCCCGCGCCCGCCTTGATAAGGCCGGGAGCGGACCCGTTGCCGCCTGCCATAACACTCGAAATCGTGAGCTGGGTGGTGTTGCCGGCGGATTGCGGTGTCCAGACGCTCCAGGGGGAGAAGGTGTTCGGGGCTGACATCACGCCGCCGCTGATCATCGACGTCACGTTGTTACGGACCAGGATGCCGCCGGACTGGTTCTGCAGTTGAGCGAACGCGGTACCCGCGACAGGCGATGCCAGTGCGATCGAGCCGCCGGTGTCGAACGTGAGGGAGTTGATGCTCGCCCCGGCCTGTGCGGCCAGCGCGGTATTGACGAACATGTTCAGGTTTGCCGTGATCGCGGTTCCCGTTGCGGACATTTCCGTAGCCGCCAGGGGACGGAGCGATCCAATAAAGGTCGTTCCGCCGATGGTGGCGAAAGACGTGCCGACACCGGTCGTGCTGGTGTCGACCAGCGCCCAGGGCAGCAGACCCTTGGCTGTGGTCGCGTCGGCACCGTTCTGGCCCGGGAAAGTCCAGGCAAACGCCGTGTTCGACACGGTTGCAACGCCAGCGCCCGCGGCCGAGCCGAGGGACTGGCCCCGGAAGAGCACTGAGGTACCGCTCGGTGCCGTACCAGCGTTCTGCGCGGCCGCCGGATTGATTGCCGCGGTCATCGTGAAGGACAGGTTCGCGCCACCCGTGCCGGCGTCGATCGTGACGACAGACCCGCCGCGGCCGAAGGTCGGTTGACCAAGCGTTTCGGTCACCGCAGTCGCACCGCCGACCAGGTTAAAGTTGCCGCCCGTGAGTGTGAACAGCCGGGTGGGGCCGCCAAGGCGGTTGTTTGCTACGGTGCCGGAGTTGTCGAGCGTCAAAGTGCTGCCCGGGAGCACCTGAGCCGCAGGAGTGCTGGCACCGACCACGCCGGCCCCGCTGAAGGTCAGGTTGCCGGCGAAGGCCCGAATGCCGTTGCCGGAGGGGGCGGCAGTCGCGGACTGGATGTTGAGGGTGCCGCTGCCAATCTTATCGATCGTATGAACCAGCGAGATCGCGCCGCCAGTGACATTGATGTTACCGGCACCGCCGTACACGACAATGTGTGCCTGCTGATTGACGCCGCCGGTGAGATTCAGGGTGTTGCCCGCGTCGGCGCTGATGCCCCCATCCTGATTGGACTGAATCAGACCGGACCAGGTATTGGTCAGGGCGTTGCCCACGCTCTGGAGTTGGCCGCTCCAGTTGATTCCGCCGGCATAGAGGTTGTTGGTCTGATGGTTGAGCGTGAGCGGGTTGGCAACGGTGATGCCGCCAGCGATCTGTACAACCGCGCCGCCGGGGTTGTAGACGACGATCGGATTAGCCGCCGCACCCGCCGCCGAGGCGTTGGCAAGTTGTAGTGTGCCGGCGAGCACGGCAATGCCGCCTGCCTGGCCCTGCCCCAAAGTGTAGCTGCCCGCGGTCCAAGCCGAGTTGTCGGCGTTGAGGACTAACGTGCCGTTGCCGGTCTTGACGAGTGTGGTCGTCGCGCTGGTGCCCGTGAAAGCGCTATTGAGCGTCAGCGTGTTGCCGGCGGTCACGTCGATCTGGTTCCCGGCCTGATTGAACTGGAATGTGCGGCTGCTGGCGAACGTGCCCGTGGCGCGGAAGCCCGCGTTGGCCGAGATATAGGTCAGCGTGTTTGTCGCTGCGGCGGTGGCGTTTGCCGACAGTGTGCCGGTCGTTGCGGTCGGAATTGCGGTCAGAGTGGCCGCGTTCGGGACATTCGCCCCGAAAACCAACTGGCCGACTGAGAGCGTCGCGGTACTGGAAATGGCCGTCAACGCGTTGCTGGCGTTGGCGGTGGTCGTCGCCAGGGTGATGAATGTGTTCGGAGTGTTCAACCGGACCACGTTGGACGCGTCGCCCAGAGCGCCGTCGCTTGAAGCGGCGAGGACGCCCGCTGTCACATCGATAAGCCCGCCGTTGAAGGTATTGCCGGAGTTGGTCAGGGCAACCGTACCCGCGCCGGTCTTGGAGATGCTCCCACCCGTCAAGACGCCCGACAGCGTCAGTCCCTGCACCACATTCGAGTTGGATGCCGTCGTCGCGTTAAGTGTCGCCGTCACATCGAGTGTCACCGGCGTGGTGATCTCGAGCCCATAGCCGTTGGCATTGGCAACGGTCAGGTTGGTAAGAGTGTTCGAGCCGGTCGGCGCCAACTGAATGGTTTTGTTCGCCGCAGATGCGAAATATGGCGTGAATGTGTTCCCGACTCGGCCGATTGAAACCGTACCAGAGCCGTTGAGCGACCCCAGGGTGAACGCGGTGATGTTCTGCTTTTCACCCGATCCGTTGCCATCGTTCAACAGTTGAAGGGTGCCGCCGGACAAATTGATCGTCTGGCCGGCGAGTGACGTCGGCGTTTCAGGGCGGAGGTTGCCCGACAGAAGGCTAATCGAACCGGAGAAACCCGCAGTGTTGGCCGCGAACAGCACCGTCCCCTTGGCGGCAGCGAATGTGCCGATCGTCGTCGAAGCGACGGCAAGCGTGCCGGAACCCGTAAGCGGTCCGCTCAGACGAATCGTCGCACCGGGGTCGGTGACTGGCGTACCGCCGGCGATCGCGTCGAACGTAAGCGTCTTGGTCGCGGCAATGTCGATCGTACCGCTGAGCGTAGTAGTAGCGGCGTTGACGTAGCTGGTGATGGTGCCGCTTTGAACGGCAGAAATTGCATTGTTGTAGGTCGTGCCGCCAATGACGGTATCGATTTCGAGATTGCCGCCGTTGAGCGAGACGCCCGCCGACCCGATCGGATTGAACGTACCGGCGGCGCTGCTGCCGACAAGGCGAACGGATCCCGCCTGAATGTCGAGCGAGGTGGTCGCTCCCAGGGCGTTCGCAACCGTGGACTGGTTGAAGACGAGGCGGCCGGTGCCGAGCTTAGTTAGCGTGACAGGAGCTCCGCCGTCGCTCACCGCGCCGTCGAAATAGACGTCGGGGGTGTTGTTGAGCGTGACCGTGCCGGCACCCGAACCCAGGGTGACGGCACCGGTACGGATCGCCTTACCGGAAGCGCCGGTCACTGAGAGGTTGGAGCCGGTCGCGAAGGAGGCTGCACCCAACCGCACCTGCGTGAACGCGACGCCGTTAAGGTTGATCGTTGACGTGCCGGCGACGTTCAGCGCGTTTCCCATCGCGATCGCGTTTGATGCACCGGCGAGGGTGTTGGACTCGGCTTCGAACAGCGTGTTAGCGACCGAGCCTACGAGCGTGTCGGTGGTCGGCACATCCAGGCCGGCGGTCGCGCCGCGGTAGTTGAGAGTCTCGGAGCCCGTGCTGCCACTGTTAACATAATCGACTCGAATGTCGTGCAGGCCGGCCGTCAGGTTGATGGTCTGCGAACTATTTGCGGTGACGGCTTTTGGCCCGTCATTGTTGATAACCAAGGCGCCGTCGATCCACAGTCGGCTGCCGTCGTCAGACGCGGTCGTGAAGATGTACCCGCCGGCGTTGGTGATCGACAGTTTGCCGAGCCACTGGACAGCGGTGCCTGCGGGGATGGTGCCGGTGCTCGCAGCACTAAGCGATGCATCAGGCGTACGCACGCTGGTGGCGGTCCCGGAAAAGTTGATGTTCGAAGTGTCGGAGTTCGTGCTGGCAAAGACGCGTCCGGAGATGCCGAGCGCGGCAGTGTTGGCGACCGGCGTCAGGTTGAGCGTCCCGCCGTTGAGGGAAATCGCCCCCGTACCTAGCGGATTGTTAACACTCACGGTGCCCGCACTTGAAGCGCTGCTAATGGCGGCCGAAAGCGAGCCGGCGTTGATCGTGGTCGTACCGGTGTAAGTGTTGCTACCGCCGAGTGTCAAATTCCCAAGACCGGTTTTAGTCAAACCGGCCGTGCCGCCGATGACGGAGTTAATTGTCGCCGTTTCGCCGGCATTGGTGACCTGCACCGGAGCCGCGGTCAGCGTCAGCACACCGCCCCCCAGCGTGTAGCCGGATGCGTCGAAGGTCAGGCCGCTCGCCGAGACACCGGCACCATCGATGGTGACCGCGCCGGACGGCGCGCCGAACACGGCGATCAAATTGTTCCAGGTGAAGTCACTGGCACCGTCAGACCAGTTGGCTGTGGTGGCGGCGTCCCAGGTTCCGGGCCCGCCGGAGGGCGTCAAGGGAGTAAGGCCGGGATCCCAACGAAGCTGACCGTAGGAGGGAACCACGCTCATGATCGCCGATGCGGCTGCAGCCGACAGGGCCATGACATGCTTGATTCGACGCTTGAAGCTCCGCTCGACGCGCATTTTCGAAGACGACATGCAATCCTCCAGCCACAAGCTTCCACTTGTGGTTTCTTCCTGCTACACGACAGCTGGACTTGAACTAACTGAGATGTACAACCCGAAATGCGAAGGGACGGATGCCAGCCGAGACCTTCGCCAAATGCGTTCATACGATATAACGGCCGCGGATGCACGCGAAAACATCCGTGGGTCAACGCCTAGGCAATGTCCTTATCAACGCCGTGACCTGGCGTCGTCGACGGTCTATTGGCCCGCCGCAGGACGCGGGAAATCACTTAAGTGTTTCATCTAATTGCGTCGTCCTCACTCCGTTTGCCGGCCAACTGCATGCCCTGGGAGTTCTTTCGTACTGGCAGGCATTTAGAGGATTTTCTCAATTCGTCACAGGCGGAGCAGAACGGTAGCCAGGTCAGCAGCATCGGGTCGCCTCTCACTTAGTCGTCCATCGTCGTCGACTAGTTCCATGCCGACGGCAGACTGGCGGAGTTCCTTGGAGCCAAAGCGTTAAACTGGGGGAAAACGGAAGAATGGGAAGCCATTTCCGGATGCAACGACCGGGCTTCACGCAGGAAGGTAGAGCACTGCGTCGCGGCGTCAGACACTTGGCCCGTCACGTATTTGCCACCTATCGTGGTCGAATGTGGCCACGCCCGTTCAGCCGAACAAACGTCTGGCCCCCCGCCGCTCCCAACTTGGCTCGTGTGTCGCTGATCTGCCCCCAAACCGACTTGCCCCCCAAAACCTTCAAACAACCATGAGCTGGGCGGGATTCGAACCCGCGACCTAGCGATTAAAAGTCGCTTGCTCTACCAACTGAGCTACCAGCTCCGCACGCAGACCCGCTAAACGCCCGGCCTGCGAGGGCGTGGAATCATAGGCATTTGTCGGCGGCACTCAATGGCAGTGGGGGGAAATGCGAAAGTTGAAAACCGAAGTCGGAAAGTTTGCACAAGTGGCGCTGATCAGCAGTAGCGAATCGTCCGGGCTTGCTCGCCGCCACCTGGTGCCGGCGTTCGATACTCGCATGGCGCGGCGGATTGGCGGATCAGCGCGATTCATCCAGCAGTCGCAGCGTTGTCGGATCGGGTTCGCCTTCGAAGAAACGTTCCAGCAGGCGGCCGAACACTGAATCGAGGCCGGATACAGCCGCGAACAGCGTCGCGCTAGATCGGAGCTTCATGTCGTCCGGCGAACCGAAGATCTCGTTCGCCGACTTTCCCTCGACATCGAGCGCGGCGCGGGAACATTCATCCAGCCTCGGGCCGAGCAGCGGGTGCTCAAGATACGCCTCGGCCTCGGCCCAGCCTTTGATCGCAAAGTGTCTCGACGTCTGGCTCGTGCCCAGCCCGGCGATCTGGGGAAAGATGAACCACATCCAGTGCGACCGCTTCCGCCCGGCGCGGATCTCCGCCAGTGCGTCGGCGTAAATGGGCTCCTGCGCTTCGATGAAGCGGGAGAGATCAAATCGCTGGTCCGAATCGCTCGTCATGACTACGCCACCGTCGGCTTCTCCGCCGACTGTTCGCCGGGAAGCTTGTAAAGGTGGCCGTACTGCTTGAACCATTCGACGAACCGCTTAAGCCCTTCCGCAAGGCTGACGCTGGGCTTGTAGCCGATCTCGCTGCTGGCGCGGGTCAGGTCGGCGAAGGTGCGTTCGACATCGCCGGGCTGCGAAGGTCGCTTGTCCAGAATGGCTGTCTTGCCGATGGCGCGTTGCAGTTCTTCGACAAGATCCTTGAGCGTGACCGGGTCGGAACCGCCGAGGTTGTAAACCCGATAGCGGTCGCAGTGCTCCAGGGCTTTCATGATGCCGCTGACGGTGTCTTCGACAAAGGTGTAATCGCGGCTGGTGGTGCCGTCGCCGAAGAATGGAACGGGTTCGCCCCTGGTAATCAGCCGAGTGAACTTGTGAATCGCCAGGTCGGGCCGCTGCCGGGGGCCGTAAACGGTGAAGAACCGCAGGCAGAAGGTGGGCATTTTGTACAGGTGCCAGAACGTGTAGCAGAGCAACTCGCCGGCCCGCTTTGTGGCGGCGTAGGGGCTGACGGGCTCGTAGCCGGCGTCTTCCTCCTGGAACGGCACCTTGCTCATGTTGCCGTACACGCTTGAACTGCTGGCGAACAGGAACTTCTTCACCTTGTGCTTGACCGCAGCCTGCAGCAGGTGCGTGGTGCCCTCAACGTTCACGCGTGCGTAGTACGCGGGCTGTTCGATGCTCGGCCGCACGCCCGCCATCGCGGCAAGATGCAGGATCGCCACAGGCTTGGCCTTGCCGACCAGGCGGTCGATGGCTGCGCCGTCGGTGATGTCGATTTCCTCGACGTCGATCCCGGGGCCGACGCTCTTGAGGTTCATTTCCTTCCACGATCGGTCGTAGAAGTCGCAGAAGTTGTCCACTCCCACGACCTTATAGCCGAGGTCGATCAGCGCTTCGGCCGAGTGGGAACCGATAAACCCGGCGGCACCGGTAACGAGAATGGTCTGGCCGTTCATAGCAAATCCTGCAAGGCGACGCTTACGCGTCGGGTAATCCGTCCGGGACATAGCGTCCGATAAATCGAGAACTCTGCAAGTGGGATCGGACAGATGTTGGGGAAATCTTGAAGAGACCTTTGTCACTGGTCACTGGTCACTGGTCACTGGTCACTGGTCACTGGTCAAGGTGTAGCAGCCGGACTTGGCCGGTGACAAGTGACAAGTGACAAGTGACAAGTGACAAGTGACAAGTGACAAGTGACAAGTGACAAAGGCCAAAGGACAAACGCCCCGCTTCCGTTTAGACTCCCGCCATGCCCGATGTCGGATCTGATCAGCGTGCCGTTCCCGCTCCGCCGGCTGCGATGGCCGACGCCAAGCCGCGCCCCCATCCGGAAGGCAGCGTGAAGGATACGGTCGAGTCGATCCTCGTCGCGTTCATTCTCGCGTTCGTGTTCCGTGCGTTTGTCGTCGAGGCGTTTGTCATCCCGACCGGGTCGATGGCGCCCACCCTGCTCGGGGCGCACATGCACTTCACCTGTGCCGACTGCGGGTACAAATACACGGTCAACTACCCCACCGGATCCGACCTGAGCGTCCCGCCGAATGCGCCTCAGAAGCTGAACTTCGGCATTTACTGCCCGAACTGCGGCTTCTCGGTGCCCGCCGGGCCACCGGGCGCACAGCCGGTACCAGATACGCGGAATCAGCCCCCAGTGCACTACGGCGACCGCATTCTGGTCCTGAAGTACCGCTACCTGATCGCCGAGCCCCAGCGGTGGGACGTGGTCGTCTTCAAAGCGCCGGACGTCGTCGAAAACGCGGCACGTTATACGACCAATTACATTAAACGGCTGATCGGCCGGCCGGGCGAAAGCGTGATGATGGTTGACGGCGACATCTACGTCAGCACGGCCAAGCCTCCGGGCGACCTGAACGACGATCTGATCCGCCGCGAGTACTACAAGTCCTTCAATATCCAGAGCAAGCCGAACCACGCGCAAGAGGCCCTGTGGCGAGTGGTTTACGACAACGACCACCTGCCCCACCTGGCGGACAACATCCGGTCGCAAACGCCTTGGAGGCAGCCCTGGCAGATCGACACCACCGGTACGGTCCCTTCCGCTCCGAACGCCAACGGATGGAACGTCGGCCAGGATCCTGCGGTCAACGGGCGGACGCGCGTTTTCACCTTCTCCAATAGCGCCGCCGGCGGGACGATCCGTTTCAACCCCGACGCCAACCCCAACCCCGAGGGTGCCGGTCCTTCAAGCCGACGGCAACCGTTCGCGATGACCGACTTCCTGGCGTACGACCAGGTGCGGTCCAACCGCGAGGGCACGCTTTTCGCACAGTCCATGGTGGCAGAGGAACGCAACACCGTGACCGACCTGCGGCTGACCTGCTTCTACACCCGCCAGGCCGGCGATGGCGCATTCGACATGACGATGTCGAAACGCAGCGACGTGTTCGTCGCCCGACTGACGCCCGGCAAAGCCCAGATCATCTGGAAGCGCGAGAACGGCGACACCGTGAAAACCTATCCGCCAGTGGATCTGCCTGGCCTCGGCGTTGGAAGCGGCCCGGTGCGCCTGGACCTGACCAGCGTCGACTACCGCGTATCCCTGCGTGTCGATGGCAAGGAAGTCGCCAGCACCGGCGACGACTTCAAACCGACGGGCGAAGCGATCGCCAGGCTGGTGGAAGCCGAACACCTGGGTCGCCTCGCCGGTGCCGAGCCGCGGGTGGAAATGTCTGCCGAACGCCAGACCTGCAAGCTGGAACACGTCTCGCTCTGGCGTGACTTGTTCTACGTCAATGACGAAAGCAAAGGACGCATCGGCAAGGCGGCGAGCCCGCGGAACATCATGGTGCTCGGGGACGACGAGTTCTTCGTCATGGGGGACAACCCCTGGATCAGCTACGACGCTCGCGCGTGGGAAAAACCCGTAGAACTGGCCGGCGAAGGCCTGGAGGTCGCCGCCGGCCGCGTACCCCGACGATTCCTGCTGGGCAAGGCGTTCTTCGTGTACTGGCCGGCCGGCTATCGCCCGCCTGGACTGAGCTGGGGGCTGATCCCGAACTTTGGGGAAATGCGGTTTATTCACTGAGTCGGGGACTAGCCACGAATCTCACGAAAAAGGAACGAATCGTTGGACGAACGCCAAGACGCCGAGAACCCAGGGAGAGGTAGCGTTGCGTTCACTTCCCTTCGTCCATCCCTGATTCGTGCTTTCTTCGCGAGATTCGTGGCTAAGTCTTATCACCGCAAACGAAGTACCAGCCACGCTGGTACACTCTGAAGCCGGCGCGAGCGACGATGCCCGCGCTCGTTTTTCCAACCCTGCAGGAACCCCGCTCATGAATACCGCTCCGCGTTTGGACCGTCGTTCTTTCCTTAAACTCTCGGCCGCCATGGCTGGTGTCGCGATCGCCGGGCCGCGGGCCTCGGCCCTGCTCGCCGACGACGCCGACATCTACGGCGGTTTGAAGATGGGCATCCAGAGCTACAGCCTGCGCGACCGCTCGTTCGAGAAGATGCTCGACGCGATGAAGAACGACCTGAAGCTCAAGTATGTCGAGTGCTACCCGGCCCACACCGCCGGCCGCGCTCCGACCGCCAATCTGAAGATGCTCGAAGACGCCGGCGTGAAGATGGTCAGCTACGGCGTGGTCGGTTTCGGCAAGGACGAGAAGGCCAATCGCGCCTTGTTCGACATCGCCAAGACCTACAGCCTGGAAAACCTCTCCTGCAATCCGCCGACGGACAAGGGCGTGCTCGAACAGATCGACAAGCTCGCCGAGGAATACAAGATCACCCTCGCGATTCATCCGCACGGCCCCGGCAGCACCTGGCCGACGGCCGACGTGCTCGCCAAGGGTTTTGAAGGCCGCAGCACCCGGCTGGGCCTGTGCGCCGATACGGGCCACCTCATCCGCGCCGGCGAAGACCCTGTCAAAGTCTGCATGCAGTTCAAGGACCGTCTGCACGCACTGCACCTGAAGGACTTCAAGAAGCTCGAAGGCAACAACAAGTGGGAAGACGTCCCCGCCGGCACGGCGAATCTCGACGTCCCGGGCCTGGTCAAGTTCCTTCTCGCCGAGAAGTTCAGCAAGCCGATCTTCATCGAATACGAAGGCAAGGAGCCGGTTGCGGCGATCCAGAAGTCGCTCGCGGCCGTCGCGGACGCGGTGAAGAAGGCCAAGGCGTAAGCGCTACACAGCCGCGCCGCCGATTTCATTCACCTGTCATCCTGAGGTAATCCGAAGGACCTTGTTGCGACGGGAGAAAAGCGCGATACGTCCACGGACCGAAGATGGCCGTCCGACGTCGATCGCTTTTCTCTCATCGCTGCGAGGTCCTTCGGAGTACCTCGAGACGACAACCCTTGAAGCACCACCAAACAGAGACAACACCATGAAACTGTCGACACTTCATCGCCTTGCCTTCACGGCTTCGATCGTCTTCGCATCGTTCATGCCGGCGCGTGCCGCAGAGTCCGGGAAGCTCGCCGACGGCGACTACGTCGCGATCGTCGGCGACTCGATTACCGAGCAGAAGCAGTACTCGGCGTTTATCGAGGCCTACCTCGTCGCCTGCCAGCCCGTCAAGGGAATCACGGCCACCCAGTTCGGCTGGAGCGGCGAAACCTCGTGGGGCTTCCTCGGACGGATGGACAATGACTTCGTCCCGTTCGGCGTCAAGGTTGCCACCACCTGCTACGGCATGAACGACGGCGGCTACTCGCCGATGGACGACGCCAAGGCCAAACGCTACCGCGATGCGCAGACGGCAATCGTCAAGAAGATGAAGGCGGCTGGCGTGCGGTTCATCGTTGTCGGTTCGCCCGGCGGCGTGGATACCGACACCTTCCGCCGCGATGCGAAAAACCCGACGCAGGCCGCTGAGGCTTCGGCGATGTACAACAAGACGCTCGGCGGCCTGCGCGACATCGCTAAGGAAGTCGCGTCCGCCGAAGGTGTCGCGTTCGCCGATGTGCTGTCTCCGATGCTCGACGTCATGGCCAAGGGCAAGGCGAAGTACGGACCGGCGTATCACGTCGGCGGCGGCGACGGCGTGCACCCCGACGCCAACGGCCACCTCGTGATGGCGTACGCCTTTCTCAAAGGCTTGGGTGCCGATGGCAATGTCGGTTCCGTGATCGTTGATATGACCAACAACGCCGCTGTGGCATCCGACGGGCACAAGGTCGTCTCGGCCGCGTCCGGCGCCTTTGAAGTCGAAAGCACCCGCTATCCCTTCTGCTTCACCGGCGACGATCTCAAGAGCACCTCGTCCACTCGTGGCGTGATCGAGTTCCTGCCGTTCAACCAGGACCTCAACCGCTTCACACTGGTTGTCAAAGGGCTCAAGAAGGATCGCGCCCGTGTGACCTGGGGATCGAAGACGAAGGAGTTTGCCGCCGGCGACCTGGCGAAGGGCATCAACCTTGCCGCCGAGTTCCTCGACAACCCGTTCTCCGAGCCGTTCAAGGCCGTTCACGAGGCGGTGAAGAAGAAGCAGAACTTCGAAACACCGCTGATCAAGACGATGCTGCACGGCCTGCCCGACTACGAGCGATTCCTGCCGGACGAGAAGGAAACGTTCGCCAAGCTGCGATCGGCGATGCTGGCCAAGTACAAGCCGATGCCGGCCGCCGTTACCGCGTCGGTAAAGCCGGTGAAACACACGATCAAGATCGAGGAGTAAGCGACTACCTGCGAATACCGTACGCGTAAGCAGTTCTGCGAGTGTTTGGCACGGGTAACGGTACTACGCCGCTTACCCGTGCCGAACGCCGGACTCCGATCGTCACGGGCAAGTGAGTACACTTGCCCATGCCACCCAAAATCAGGTTGCGATGTAGCGCCAGTGGGTGTGTTGCATCCCGCTTGAATTGGCATGGCATAACCATGCCCCACATCCGCCTCGCCATTGTCGGCCCCAGCCCCTGCAACCGCTGCTACGCGGCGTGCTGTAAGCAGAATGGACATGACTGGTCGGTCCTGCTCCAGACCGACGACGAACGACGCCGATTTCGTCCCTGGGCGATTGACCTCGCCGTCACCGGTGACGACGGCGCGGTCGTCGTAGAGAAGGTCCTCCCCTACCGCGACGGCCGGTGCATTTTCCTTGGCGACGACGATCTTTGCCAGATTTACGAAGACCGGCCGCTCTCCTGCCGGAAGTTCGAATGCACGGGCCATTTCAATCGTCATGGCGTGGGGAAGCACACGCGGTTCATCGATCTGAATCCGCGTGTCCGTGAGATGCTCGAATCGGCGTAGGCTCGTCGCCAGCGACGGTTACTTCGTCATCGCGAAGTAGGCGTATCGCTCGTCGTGGACGAGCGGCTGCTTCGGCATGAGATGGATCGCGTGCGGGGTGAAGCCGCAATCCTTGGCCGTCTCCCAGAATTCGTCGAGCCGGTAGGTCGTCATGTTGGCGACGCCGAAGCGATACCCCCACCGGCGCGAGCGGGTGGCGAGGTTCGTCGTGTACTTGATCTGGATGTACGCCATTCCCCCGGGGCGGAGCAACTGGTTCGCGATCTTCAGAATTCGCACGCCATACGCGGGCGAGGGGAAAAGTTCGAACACGTAGAAGCTGACGAACGCGTCGCAACCTGCCGGAATCGCCGACAATGCCGACTCCGGCTCGGTCACCTGGATACGGACGGGGTTGAAGTTCGTCACGCCGGCTGCAGTCAACTGCCTGGCACACTCGTCGAGGGTCGGCTGAGTGATGTCAACGCCATAGAATTGCTCGGCCGCCCCGGCGAAATGCAGCGCATTTGCTCCACCGCCCACACCCCACTCGACGGTCGTCTTCATTGGCATCGCGAGCTGGGTTGAACGGGCAAACGTCCTGAACGTGTCGAAGTTTTCCCGCCCGATCGCCTGCCATGTACTGGCGTCCTCAAAGCCGGACTTCCAATGGGCGTAGAGATCGCGTTTGCTCGCCGGCGGTTCGTCCCAGTAGGCCTGGGCGTCGCGGGCGAGCTTGTCTTCGGGTTCGTACCAGCGGACGAGGTGACGGAATCCGTCAATGCCGGTACGGCAACGCTTCATGAGAGATCGGACTTTCGACATGGCAGGACAACCGGCTGATTGACAGAGGACGGGTTACGAAATCGCCTTTTTGCTATTGAAGGCTTTCGGTCGAATGCCGGGCTCGCTCAATGCCGGCAACCTCTGGCGTTCCAGTTTCCGGACGACCAGCCCGCACCGTTCATTCAAGCCCCACGTATGCACACCGATAAATAAGTATACAATGTTGACTTACTGAACACTGTTCACTATATTTTCTTTGTTCACCGAGGCAGCCATGGCTTCTCAAGACCGCCGCGAACGCGAACGCCACGCCACCCGCACCAAGATCATGGATGCGGCACGTGAACTGTTCGCCAATCATGGGTTTGACAATGTCTCGCTCCGCAAGATCGCAGAGGCGATCGAGTACACCCCCGCCGCGATCTACGTTCACTTTGCCGACAAAGAGGCGCTGTTCCGGGAGCTGGCGCACGAAGACTTCAAGGCGCTCGCTGGTATCTGCCTCGAGGCAGACCAGATCACCGACCCGCTCGCCCGCATCGCGGCGATCGGCACCGGGTACATCCACTTCGGGCTTCAGCACCCGAACCACTACCGCCTGATGTTCATGACCAGCAAGGCCGCCGCCCTCGGCGACGAGCTGACCTGCGCCGAGCTGGCCAAGAAGGGCGACCCCGCCGAGGACGGCTACGCGTACCTGCATAAGTGCGTGGTGGAAGCCGCCGCCCGGGGCATGCTCCGCGACGGCCTCACCGATACGCACCTGGTCGCGCAAACCATGTGGGCCGGCGTGCATGGCGTGACGTCGCTGCAGATCACACTGCACGATGACCCCTGGATCGAATGGGCAACCGTCGCCGACCGCATTGACGTGATGGTCTGGTCGCTGGTCCGCGGCGTCGCCCGCGAGCCGGCAAACTACCCGCCGGCCGATCTCGAACGGTTGAGGGTCGCATCTGCCGCTCACGCGGAGGCCAAGCCATGATGTGGGTTGCCCTGAAAATGCTGGTCGGCGATCGCCTGAAGTACATCGCCCTGGTGGCTGGCGTGGCGTTCGCCGCGCTGCTGATCACGCAGCAGGCGTCGATCTTCACCGGCTACTCCATGCGAACCGGATCGTGGGTGCGAGACCTGCAATGGGCCGACCTGTGGGTGATGGACCCCCAGGTTCTGTTTGCCGACGACATCAAGCCACTGAGTGACACCGCGCTGAGCCGGGTTCGCGGCATCGAAGGCGTCGAAGCGGCCGTGCCGCTATACAAGGGGTTCATCAAGTGCCGACTTCCCGATGGCACACTGATTCAGAGCCGGGTCATCGGTCTGGATGACGCCACCCTCGCCGGTGGCCCGCCCGAAGTGGTCGGCGGATCACTTGAGGTACTGCGGCAGGACCGCGCCGTGCTCGTCAATAACGCCGACCTGGCCGACAAGCTCAAGATGACCCTGCTGGACAAACGAGCGATCAACGTGGGCGAGCGCATCTCCCTCAACGACCACGAGGCGATCATTGCGGGCACATATCGCGCCACGCCTGAGTTCTTCTGGGAACCTGTCATCTATACGACCTACAGTCGGGCGCTGGCGATGGCCCCGCCGGAGCGCAAGCAGACGCAGTTTGTCCTCGTGAAGCTCAAGCCCGGCGTTGACCGCGCCACCGTCGCCGGCTTGATCCGCCAGAAGACCGGTCTCGACGCCCGGACCCCCGCCGACTTCCAGTGGGACGCGGCGACCTACATCATCGACAAGACCGGCATTCTCGTGAACTTCGGCATGACCATCGGGCTCGGGTTCGTCATCGGCCTGCTGGTGGCGGGCCAGACGTTCTACACCTTCGTGCTGGACAACATCCGGCACTTCGGAGCGCTCAAGGCGATGGGTGCCAGCAATGCCGCGGTGCTCAGGATGCTGGTGATCCAGGTTTGCGTGGTAGGCCTTGTCGGCTATGGAATCGGCCTGGGCTTCGCGAGCCTCAGCGGCATCGCGTTTGCCGCTGGTGGACTGGCGTTTCATATGGCGTGGCAGATCCCCGTGGTCGGTGCGGTTGCTGTCATCGCCTGCTGCATGGTCGCCGGACTGTTCGGCATGCTGAAGGTCCTGAGGCTGGAGCCGGCGATTGTGTTTAAAGCCTAGGTTCGAAGGACGAATGAAGAAATTCGAATGACGAGTAAAGCTCGAATGTCCAATGATCGAATGTTCGAAGGAAAAGCCTGGAGGTTAGGCACTGATCTGAGATTTAAGGTCTGAGATTTGAAATCTCAGATTTGAGTCTTGGTGCTTCATTCGCCATTCGAACTTCGTCATTTGTCATTTGTCATTGACCCACTACTCCAATGTCCACAGCGCCATCCCTCAACTACGCTCCCGCCCAGACACCCTGGGACGATCCGTCCGTCGCTGTCGCCTGTCGCGGCGTCACCAAGACCTACGGTGACGGCCAGGCGATGGTCGTGGCGCTGCGCGGCGTTGACCTCACCGTCTCGACTGGTGAACTGCTGATGCTGGTCGGTCCCAGCGGGTGCGGGAAGACGACACTGATTTCCGTCATCGCCGGCATTCTCGACCAGAACGAAGGGGACTGCCGTGTCTTCGGCCACGACTTCAAGCACATGGCCGGCGGCGACAAAACGCGCTACCGCGGGAAGACGATCGGGTTCGTGTTCCAGGCGTTCAATCTTCTTCCCAGCCTGACCGCAGCCGAAAACGCCGCCGTGCCGCTGCTGATCAACGGCGTGAAGCGCGGCGAAGCAATCGAACGCGGCGCGGCGATGCTCGAGCGGGTTGGGCTGGGCAACCGAACCAAGGCGCGCCCGTCGCAACTGTCAGGCGGTCAACAGCAGCGGGTGGCGATCGCCCGTGCACTGGTGCACGAACCGAAGCTGATCGTCTGCGACGAACCCACCAGCGCCCTCGACGCCGAGACCGGGCATAAGGTGATGGAGCTGTTGCGCGAGCTGGCGCTCGGCGACGGCAAGGCGCTGATGATCGTGACGCACGACAGCCGAATTTTCTCCTTCGCCGACCGCATTGCGAAAATGAACGATGGCGCGATCGAAAAGATCGTGACGTCGGTTCACGAACTTTGATGGATTGAAGCGTCGGGAAGATGCGAAAGCACTGATTTGTCCGAGGTTTTTCATGATCCGCAAATACATTCTCCCCGTCCTGGCCGCATGCGGCGTTCTGTTCGCGATCTTCATGGTCCGCGCGGGTAACAAGCCGCCCAAGGTCGCTCCGCCGGTCGCCGAGCCGGCCAAGCCGCCTTTCCAGCGATACGTTGCCGGGTCAGGCATCATCGAGGCGGCGACAGAAAACATTGCGATCGGCACCCCAATCGCGGGGATTGTGACCGACGTCTATGCCCGCGTGGGCGACCCCATCAAAGCGGGCTTGCCGCACGAGATGGTTCGGCGAATCTCATCGCTCATCACCACCGGCCGCGCCGACGAGCAGTTCGATGAGATGATCGTCGCCGCCCCGCTCACTCAGCCGGCGACCCGCCCGGCGGACCTGCATCTGGATCTCAATGCGCCGGTTGCATCAAAACTGAACATCAACACCGCCAGCCGGGAACAGCTCGCCGCCCTGCCCGGCCTGGATGACGCCAGTGCCGCAAAAATCATCGCCGGCCGGCCTTATCTCTCGATCTGGGATTTGGAGGGGACGGCGCTGTTTAAGATCGACGATCGCCAAGCGCGGTCAGAGCTGACCGTCAGAAAGGCCGCCGCCGAACAGGCACGTCAGCAACTGGCCAAGGCGTTGGAGGGCACGCGTTCCGAGGAGTTGCTCGTCGCCACGGCGCAGCTCGACGAGGCCAAAGCGTCGTACGAAATGGCCAGGCGAAACTTCGTTCGCTGGTCCAGTGTCGAGGACGCCTCGGCGGTCGCGCCCGAGGAGCTGGCCAACCGCAAATCGATGATGGAAACAGGTGCCGCGAAAGTGCGGAGCATGGAAGCGACGCTCAAGAAGCTCAACGCCGGCACTTGGGCACCGGACATCGCGATCTCCCAGGCCGAACTGCAATCCGCCGAGGCGGAGGTGCGAAAGGCGCAGACCGAGATCGATCGGCTCACCGTCCGCGCACCGGTTTCGGGTTCTGTGTTGCAGGTGAAGGTTCGTCCCGGCGAGTACGCCCCGAGCGGCGTCCTGCAAACTCCATTGATGCTCGTCGGCCAGACCGATGTGCTGCATATTCGCGTCGACGTGGACGAGCATGAAGCGATGCGCGTCCGCCCGGATGCTGAGGCCGTCGCCAGTATTCGCGGCGACAGCCGACGCCAGGCGAAGCTGCGGTTCGTGGCGATCGAGCCGTATGTGATCCCCAAGAAGAGCCTGACCGGTGACAGCTCCGAGCGCGTGGATACCCGCGTGTTGCAGATCATCTATGCGTTCAACCCGTCAGACCTCAAGGCTTATGTCGGCCAACAGATGGACGTCTTCATCGACGCCGTCAAAGCCGATGAAGAGCGGGGCGCAACGCAGCCAGCGACAAAGCCGTAAGAAGACGCAGATCACCCCGGAGGCACGGAGACACGGAGGGCAACTCGGCGAGGCGTGTCTCCGCGTCTTTGTGGTTATCGCTTCCGTTCCTCTCGTGGTGAACTCGCAAATCTGCGATTAATCTGTTGCCCATGCGCAACTCGCTCTACGCCATCGCAATCCTTCTCGCGTTCCTCCCTGGCTGTAAGAAAGACGCTGCTGATGTCGGCAAGAGCGGGAAGGTGTCGCTCCAGCTGAACTGGATCGTCGAACCGCAGTTCGGCGGTTTCTACGCTGCCGGTTTGGAGGGTGGCGGATTTCAGAAGCAGGGGCTGGATGTCACGATCACCCCCGGCGGCAGCGGCACGCCGGCGCTGCAGATGGTCGGATCGGGCAAGGCTGACTTTGCCGTCGCGTCGGCCGATGAAGTAGTCAAGGCCCGGGCCGGCGGGAATGACATCGTCGCCCTGCTCGCCGTCTACCAGGACTGTCCGCAGGGGCTGATGACCCGGGCGTCACGCGGATTGACATCGATCGAAGGCGTCATGAAGGCCGACGGCACCATCGCCGTCCAGAAGGGGCTCGACTACTGGCTCTTCCTCGAGAAAAAGTACGGCGCGGCCAAGGGCAAGGTCGTCCCGTCACCCGGCGGGAACATCGCGCAGTTCCTGGCCGACGAGAAGTTCACCCAGCAGTGCTTCGTCACCTCCGAGCCCCTTGCGGCGAAAAAGGCCGGCGTTGAGACGAAAACCTTCCTGGTCAAGGAAGCTGGCTACAACCCCTACACCACCGTCCTGATCACCCGTGGCGACGTGGTGAAGAAGAACCCCGAACTCGTTCGCAAGATGACTCTTGCCTGCCGCGAAGGGTGGGAGGCTTATGTCGCCGACCCGACAGCGACGAACGCGGCGATGCTGAAGCTGAATCCCAGCATGGACGCTGCGACGATGGCCGAGTCCGCTGCGGTGCAGAAGCCGCTGATCGTCAACGAAGCAACCAAGACCTCCGGCCTGGGTTGCATGACGATGGCCCGCTGGGAATCGCTCGTCCAAGCGCTGGTCGATCTGAAGGCGATCGACAAAGCAGTTCCTGCGGCGGAGTGTTTTGTGGATCCCAAGTCGCTTACGGCCGCGAAGTAGCCCCGTGAAACATCGGTGTACTGCGCCTCCCGCAGTCCACAGGGCTGTTGCCGGCGCGGAAAAACGTATCGTTTCGCCAATCGTTGGGTTTATATAGCTGCACCCAGCGTGCTCGCCCGGGCGGGCGGCCGCGTCCAGTTCGACATTCCTCTCGGGAGACGTCATGGCAAAGGCAAAGAGCAGCGTCAAAAAGAAAAGCGTCGGCAGTACAAAGCCAGCGGCCAAGGCCAAGACGAAGGCTAAAGCCACCGGGAAGGCAGCCAAGCCGGCCAAGAAGTCGGCAGTAAAGCCGTCGATGAAGAAATCCGCCAAGCCGGCGGCCAAGTCCAAGTCGCCGGTGAAGAAGGCCAAGCCCGCCGCGAAGGCTGCGTCCAAAAAGCCAGCAGCGAAGAAGCCGGCACCCAAGAAGATCGCCCCGAGGAAGAAGAGCAAACCCGCCAGCAAAGTAGCGGCTGTTGTCGCCCCTGCGGTCGAGTCAGCCGCCGTGGAGACCCTCGAGGTCGCCACGCCTGCGGCCCCAGAGTCAGTACCCGCCGTCGAGGTGCCGGCTGCCGTGGGGACGGACGGATCGACCACCTGATAGCTGCCGAAGGACAGCAGAGCCGCTCGCCTTCGGCCATTCTGGAGTCATCGCGAATCGCAGCGTCCCTCGTTGTGCTGCTCTACTGTTCCGACTTCTGCCACGGCACCTGCCCGCCGCGTTGAATGTGCCGTCGCAGTTCGGCGGACAGTTCCAGGAACTTCTTTTTCTCCCTGGAGGCAAGGTCGGTCGTCTCAGCCGGGTCGGCTTTCACGTTGAAGAGTTCAGCGGGTGCAAAGGGGCTGTTCAGTACCAGCTTCCAGTCGCCCATCCGAAGAGCCTCGATGGTCTTTCCTCCATACTGAGGTCCGCCCTCACGCCGGACAAAGTATTCGGCCCGATCGGTGTCTGGCTGTTCCTGCCCGAGCAGCGTCGGCAGGAAGCTGACGCCGTCGATGTCTTTAGGCGGCGTCACACCTGATACCTCGCAAGCCGTGGCGTAGATGTCCATGGTCAGTGCCCGGCGGGCGGAGGTCGTCCCGGGTTTGATCCTGGCTGGCCAGCGGATGGCAAAGGGCACCCGCAATCCGCCGTCGTAGGTCATCTGCTTGCCGCCTCGATACGGGCCGTTGTTGGCACCGTTGGCCAGTATGCCACCGTTGTCGGACGAGAAGCACACCATCGTATTGGCCGCCAGCTTTGTCTCGTCGAGGGTACGCAGTACCTGTCCGATCCCGTCATCCATGTGTTCGATCAAGGCGACCAGTTTCTGACGATTGGAAGGCATGTTCGGTTCGCGCGTCTTTACCTTCGCGAGCCAATCGGATTTAGGCTGAACGGGGTCGTGGGGCGCGTTATACGCCAGGTATAGAAGGAACGGTCCGCCCGCCTGGGCCCGTTCGCGAATGTAGTCACAGGCCCACTGGGTGAACAGATCTGTCGCATGTCCCTCGGGGTCGATCTCCTTGAGGTCCCTTCGCATGAAGTTGTGGCCGTTGCGAAGGTGCGTGTAGTAGTCGTCCATCATGTCGTCGAGGAAGCCGTGAAAGTGGTCGAAGCCGCGGGCCAGCGGAAGATTTTCCGGCTCCAGGCCCAGGTGCCACTTGCCGACGATCGCCGAGTGGTACCCCGCCGTCTTCAACACCTTGGGCAAAAGCGTCGCATGCTGTGCCAGGTAGCCCCAGGAGTTGGTCTTGATGTCGCGAATGACCCCCGGCACGCCAACCCGATCCGGATAGCAACCGGACATCAGAGCCGCGCGCGTCGGCGAACAGACCGGGCAATTGGCAAAGAAGTTGTCGAACCCCATTCCCTCGGCGTACAGGCGATCGATCCCCGGCGTGCGAATGTCTTTCGTTCCAAACGCCGAGTAATCGCCTCGACCCTGATCGTCGGACAGGATGATGACGATGTTCGGCTTGACCGCTTCGGCCGCGTGAATCGCCGAGGTGAATTGCATCGCGACAATCGCCGCGATCAGAAGACGGATGACGGCGGTCATGCCGCGATGATCGACGGATTGCATTTCGTTTTCACCCAGGGATTTAGAGGATCGGACAGACTAAGGGTTGGCCGGGGGTGCCAGGATTGGTGCTGGAGGCGATGCGTCCCAGGAGTCGGTTTCGACATCCACGCGCTTGCCCCCCTTGAACGATTCGATTGCGGCCATCGCCAACAGCAACGCCCGGCGGCCGGCGCGTGCATGAACGGGAGGCTCCTGGCCGTTGCGACGCGCGTCAATCATCGCGGCGGCATGAGCGTCAAAAGTCTGGTAGAAGTCACGATCGCGGTCGTTAAAGTACCCAGCCTGCCAGACCTGTGACGTTTCGTTACCCGCTTCGCTGAAGGTAAACCGCTTGACGGTTTCTTCCACCAGCACCCGGCCGCGGGTTCCGTTGATTTCGAGCTGATGGGTACCGGGATAGGTGTAGCTCGAATCGTACGACCCGACGAGCGAGCCAACGGCACCATTCCGGAAGTGCAGCGCGAGCACGAGGGTGCGATAGACGCCCGGCTTTGTTTTGTCGGTCATCTCAGCCATGACCGAGTCGATCGGACCGCAAAGGTACTCAAGCATGTCCAGCGCATGGCATTGCGTCTCGATGAGGTTGTTGAAGGGGTGGTCAGTTCCCCCGGTCCCGCCAAAGCGCCAGTGGCAGAACACAATGTCGCCGAGCTTTCCCGCATCGATCGCCTGTCGAGCCAATGCGATCGGCTTGGCGTAGCGGTGATTAAAGTTGATGCCGAAGAACAGCTTCCGGCTGGCTGCCTCGGCCAGCAGCGTGTCGGCCTCAGTCAGGTGAAAGACGAATGGCTTTTCGACGAACAGTGGGCATCCGGATCGGATGACCTCCAGGGTCGGCGTAAAGTGAGCCTGGTTCGGGAGACTGACGCAAATCAGGTCCGGCGACTGTTCGCGGCACATGGTCGTGATGTCAGTGTACGGGGCAATGCCGAACTGCCGCGCCCGCTCGTCAGCGCGGTCCTTCGAACGGCTCGCGACGGCCACGAGCTGGCAGTCCGCCCGCGTCGAGAAGACACGGGCGTGCTGCCAGCCCCAATTGCCGGCACCCACGAGCGCGATGCGTGTTTTTGGCGGATGGAGGGTCACGTCGGTTTGGTTCGAACTATTTCGCCGCCACTTCGTGAAGCAGCTCCTGGCCGGGCTGCGGACGGCTCGCCTGCGGGCGGCCGACCGGGCGGTTGATCTGTTCCAGTTCGGCTGCGAACTTGGCCTTATCGAAACCTTCAGGAACTGCTTCCTTGGGGGCGTCCGGGTCGCGATTGGCGAGCATCTCGTCCACGTCGGGGCGTTTGCTGTCGATGCCACCGCTGGGGACTTCACCCTTGGCGATCCAGACGATCGCGTTAAGGATGGTTTTGCGGAACTGGTCGTTCGCCCAATTCTTGTGGAAGTGCCCGCCGGTGCAGCCGAAGCCGCGGGAGCCTCCGTCATTCTCGCTGGCCCAGACGACGTGTTCGGCGACATTCTTGCCGATGTCCGCCCGGACGTGCGGGTTGCCGCCGTGGGCCTCATCCTTCTTCGAGCGGGTGGCATCGGGCGGGACGGCCGACAGAATCGGCGTGACACCCTTCATGTCGTCACGGAAGCGCATGTGGTAATACCACTCGTCCTGGGTCTCGAAGGGCTGCACACCGTTGGCGACCGGGTGCTTGGGCAACGATGTGAAGGTGCCGAGCCAGTGCGGATTGACCGAATAGAAGGTCTCGAAGTAGCCGCCCTGGAACTGAAGCCATTCGGGGCCGCCCTTTTCCTTGGGTACCTCGACGGCGTAGTGAATCGTGCCAACGCCAACGCCTTTCTTCGACAGCGCGACCAACTCGTCTTTGTGCGGTAGGGCGATGTGACCCGCCCCGCCGTCGGCGTAGATGATGATCGCCGCCGCCTGTTCAAGAATTTTGGCCTCGGGCCAGGTCTTGTAGAAGACGGTCGCTTCGTAGCCTTCAATCTTGTTGACCCGTTCGGCCAGCAGCTTGCAGCCGGCCAGGTGGTCATGGGAGAGAAATCCGTGGCTCGCGCCACCGGAGATGAAGACAATCTTCTTCTTGTCAGCAGCGAAGATCGGGGTGGCCAGCAGTGCAGTGACGACACCCAGGCAAAGCAGTCGGAACAGCGATCGCATTCGTTTCTCCTCGGAATAGTTCGTGGGAGTTCTCGGCCTCCAGCATGGGATAGTAACCGCAACGGCCGGTGTTGAACCAAGTGAAAGATGACCGGCGGTGCCACCTCACGCGGGTTTGCCCGGAAGCCGCAAGTTCAATCTGCAGAAACCTTCGACACTCCCTCCCGTTCGACCCTATAGTCTACCTTACACAGCGATCCTTCGCTGAAGTTCCACCACCCGCTCATAGCCGGACGTCACCATGTCTAGTCACAGCCAATCTACCGTTGCCCGTCTACGCCCGCTCATAGACATCCTCGAGCCACGACGCCTCTGTGCCGCGGTGCCCGTGGTCAATGCTTCGTTCGAGTTGAGCGCGGCACCGCAGGATCGCGCCGTAACGAGCCTCCAGACCTGGCGAAAGAACGGCTCGGTTTCCAACGCGTTTAATCCCAGAAACGAAAGTTACACGAACGCGGACGACACCGGCCCCACCGCCGGCAAGCTCGCCGCACCGAGCGCGGGTAAGCAGTTCCTGTTCATCAACGGCAAGGGGGCGGTAAGCCAGACGTTGGGGGTCACGGTGTCGTCGGGCGTGGCTTACACGATCTCCGGCGCGGTAGGCAATCGTAACGACCTGGTAATGGACCGCTTCCGTATCGCGCTTTACGCCGGCAACATACTGATTGCGAGCCAGTCCGGCGATGCCGAAGCGGATATCGCCAACTTCGCGTTCAAGACCTACAGTGCGACCAGTCGTCTGTTCGCTGAAGGCGACCCCCTGGTGGGCCAGCCTTTGCAGATCGTACTTTCGAATCTAGGCACCAAAGGGGCGGCGAACCAGGTCGATTTTGACAACATCAAGGTCTCGACGAGCGTGCCGGTGTCACCGCCGCCGCCTCCACCAGGCGGAACCGTGAATGTCCCGGTGACCAACTCGTCTTTCGAGTCGAACGCGGCCCCGATCGACCGTGCGGTGATTGGCGTGACGACCTGGACGCGTAACAACTTCGTGATCAACGCGTTCAACCCGCGGAACGAGAGCTTCACCAACGCCGACGACACCAGCCCGACGGCCGGCAAGTTCTCGTCGCCGGGCGCGGGCAAGCAATTCCTCTTTATCAATGGTGCAGGCTATTCATCGCAGGCACTGGCGACGAAACTGGAAGCCGACACGACGTACAAGTTGACAGTCGCGATCGGCAATCGGGGCGATCTGGTCATGGAGAACTTCCGGATCTCTCTATTCGCGGGCAGCACGCGCATTGCGACAACCACCGGTGACGCCGAGTCGGTCACCAGCCTGACGTTCAAAGACTTCAGCGCCAGCAGCTCGGCCGTTGACGCCAGCAGTTCGCTGGTCGGGCAGACATTGCGCATCTTCCTGGTGAACTTGGATAACAAGGCCACAGCGGGTGCACTGCAGGTCGCGTTCGACAACGTGCGTCTGACGGCTACTAAGACGTAACGTTCAGGCCTTGCAGGCTTCTCCGAGCGACCGTTACAGTTGCAGCATCGACCGTTCCCAACGCCTGCTGCCACCGGAGAAGCCTGATGAACCGCAGACAGTTTCTCACCTCGACGTCCGCCCTTGGTGCCGCGGCCCTCTTACCCCATGCGCACCTTGCCTTTGCCGCGGACCAAAAAAAGTACCGCGTTGGCGTGATTGGGACCGGCTGGTACGGCAAGTGCGACCTGTTCCGGCTGATCCAGGTCTCACCGGTCGATGTCGTGAGCATCTGCGATGTAGACAAACAGATGCTCGCCGGCGCGGCGGATATGATCGCGGAGCGGCAGGTTTCGAAGAAGAAGCCTCGAACCTACGGCGATTTCCGGGAGATGCTGAAGGAGAAGGACTTGGATATCGTCATCGTCGGTTCGCCCGATCATTGGCACGCGCTGCACGCGATCGCAGCGATGGAAGCCGAGGCCGATGTCTACTGCCAGAAGCCGATCTCCGTCGATGTCGCCGAAGGCAAGGCGATGGTCGAAGCGGCGGCGAAGCTCAAGCGAGTGGTTCAGATCGGGACGCAGCGCCGCAGCACGCCGCACTTGATCGAAGCAAAGAAGGAGTTCCTCGACAGCGGGCGGATCGGCAAGGTGGGCCTGGTCGAGGTCTATTGCTACTACCACATGCGGGCGAAGGACAATCCGCCGGACGAGATGCCGCCGGAGAATCTCGACTACGAACTGTGGACCGGCCCCGCGCCGATGCGACCGTACAACAAGCTGGTGCACCCGCGCCGCTGGCGCTCTTTCACCGAATACGGCAATGGCATCGTCGGCGACATGTGCATTCATATGCTGGATTGCGCACGCTGGATGCTCAACCTGGGCTGGCCATCGACCGTTGCCTCGACCGGTGGCATCCTGGTCGACAAGGCGTCCAAGGCGAACATCTCTGATACGCAGACCGCGACCTGGGACTTCGGCGGCGTTCCCATGGTCTGGACGCATCGCACCTGGGGGACTCCGCCCGACCCCAAGTACCCCTGGGGCCTGACCATCTACGGCGACAAAGGAACGCTCAAGGCGAGCGTGATGAGCTACGACTTCATCCCGCAAGGCAAAGGCGACCCCGTTCATAAAGATGTGACGTACGAGCTCGAACAGTTCCCCGAGGACAAAACCGAGAAGGACTTGGAGAAGCATGTCGCGCCAGCCATCCGCGGGCAAATGAAGAACTTCCTGAGCTGCATCGAATCGCGGCAGAAGCCGGTCGCCGACATCACCGAAGGCTACACGAGCACAGCGGCGTGCGTCCTGGCGAACATCAGTGCGCAGCTCGGCGGACGGACATTGAAGGTCAATGCCGACGGCAAAACCGGCGACACCGACGCCGACAAGCTGATCAAGCGTCCGTACCGGGCACCGTGGAAGCATCCGGCGGACGTGTAGCAGGTGGTCTATCCAAGTGGATCGATGTCAATTGCGATCCGCTTTCAACGATATGACTGGGGTTCAATAGTTAAGGCAGACCCGCGACAGACGCCCTTTCGCGCACCTCATATCGGAGACCGTTATGCCTCGCCCGCTGTCACGTCGTAAGTTCCTCGCTGCATCCGCGGCTGTCACCGGTGCCGCCACGCTTGGCTTCCCCAACATCCTTCGCGGACAGAACCTCAACAGCAAAATGAACATCGCCGTCATCGCGTGTGGCGGGCGCGGCCGGGCGAGCCTGGACGGCGTCAAGGGCGAGAACGTCGTCGCGCTCTGCGACGTGAACGACCGGGCGGTCGACGCGGCCAAGAAAGAGTTCCCCGAGGCCAAGACCTTCAAAGACTTCCGCAAGCTCTACGACACCCTGAAGGACAGCGAGTTTGACGCCGTCACCGTAGCCACTCCCGAACACACGCACGCCTTCGCGACAATGCCGGCGTTGAAGCGCAAGAAGCACGTCTATTGCGAGAAGCCGCTGACCCGCGACGTGCACGAAGCTCGTCTAATCACCCTCGCGGCGAAGGAGGCTGGGGTGACCACGCAGATGGGCACGCAGATCCACGCCGGGACCAACTACCGCCGGGTGGTAGAATTGATCCAGGCCGGGGCGATCGGCCCCGTCACCGAGGCGCACGTCTGGGTAAGCCGAGCGTGGGGCTGGCAAAGCGAGGAAGACGCCAAGACCAACAAGGACATCGTCTGGACGATCGACCGGCCCAAAGGCGAATCGCCGGTTCCGCCTTATCTGGATTGGGATCTTTGGGTCGGTCCCGCGCCGATGCGGCCGTACCACGACGTCTACTTCCCCGGGCCCAAGTGGTACCGCTGGTGGGATTTCGGCAACGGCACGATGTCGGACCTGGGAAGCCATTGGAACGACCTACCCTGGTGGGCGCTGAAGCTCGACGCCCCGACGGCGATCGAAGCCGGCGGCCCCCCGCCGCACCCCGAAATCGCTCCGGCCAGCATGTATGCTACCTACGAGTACGGCCAGCGCGGCGACATGCCGCCGGTTAAACTCACCTGGTATCAGGGCGCGATGAAGCCCAAGATCTGGACAGACGGCGGCATCCCGCAATGGGCTAATGGCGTGTTGTTCGTCGGCAGCGAAGGCCGCATGCTGCTGTCGGACTACGGCAAGCACGTCCTTCTTCCGGAGGCGAAGTTCACCGATTTCAAACGTCCGGCCAAGACGATTCCCGATTCCATCGGTCACCACGCCGAGTGGATCAAGGCGTGCAAGAACGGGAAGAAGTCGACGTGTGATTTCTCGTACTCGGGCCCGCTCACAGAAGCCAACCACCTGGGCAATGTCGCCTACCGCGCCGGCAGGCGGTTGGAGTGGGATACCAAGAATATGAAGTTCACCAACGCGCCAGAAGCCGAGCGATTCCTGCGTCGCGAGTATCGCAAGGGGTGGGAGTTGTAGGGCTTAGCAGGGTGCGGGTCATACCTAAATAGCCGATCGTGATTCGCGCCCTGGGACCGCCGAGCGCCTGCTCGGCTTCCAGATGCCGAGCAAGCGCTCGGCGGTCCCAGGCTCCGAATGGACGCGAATCGAGGACACCCATCTACAGCAGAAACTTCCTCACAAACGCCACCGTGGCGTAAAACTGAAACTGAAAGTTCGATTTCTTCGCGAAGCCGTGCCCCTCGTCCTTTGCCACCAGCATCCAGACGGGCGTCTGCTTTTCCTTCATCGCCTTGACGATCTGTTCGGCTTCGAACAAAGGCACGCGCGGATCGTTGGCGCCGTGGACGACCATCAGCGGCTTCCTGATCTTCGCGACGTTGTTCAGCGGCGAAATCTGTTCGAGCACCTTTCGCATGGCGGGGTTGCGCTCGTCGCCATACTCGACCCGGCGGAGGTCCTGGCGGTACGGCTCGGTGCGTTCCAAGAAGCTGACGAAGTTACTGATCCCAACCACGTCGATCGCGCAGCGGATCCGGTCGGCGTAGTGCACGCTGACGGCGAGTGTCATATAGCCACCATAGCTGCCGCCGACGACCATCACACGGTCGGGGTCAAGATCGGGCTGGGTCTTGATCCAGTCGAGCAGTGCGCCGATGTCCTTGACGCTGTCCTCGCGTTTCTCGGCATTGTCGAGCGTGAGGAACGTCTTACCGTAACCGCTGGAGCCACGGACGTTGGGGAAGATCGCCGCGCAGCCGAGCTTGGTGAAATAGTAGTTGTAACTACCCATGAAGCCGGGGCGGAACTGCGACTCCGGGCCGCCATGGATGTTGATAATGACCGGCCGTTTGCCGGGAAACTTCGCCGCGTCGGGCTTGTAGAGAAAGCCGCTGATCTGCAGACCGTCAAAACTCTTCCAGCGGACGAGGCTGGGGTCGGGGAAGTTGTCGGTATTGAGTCCGGCGGTTTCGCTCTGCGTCCATCGCGTCAGCACGCCTGACTTGACGTCAACTGAATACACATCGCTGGGGGCTTTGGCACTGTTGAGCACGATGCCCAAATCCTGCGAGTTGGCGTGGAAGCTGAGGGTGGAAATCTGTCCAGGCGGGAGTTTCGGCAGCGGCAGTTCCTTACGCGTCGCTGTGTCGAGCAGATGTAGAACGGCCGAGCCGTCTTCGTTGGTCGTATACGCCAGCAGTTTGCCGTCGTCGGAGACGGTGAAGTCTTCGACGTCCCACTTGGCGTCGGGCGCAAGATACGCGATTTCCTTCGTCGCGATGTCGATGTAGGCGAGGCGTTCGAACTCGGAGCCCGCGTCGGTGGTGAGGTAGACGCCTTTGCCGTCGGCGGAGAAGTAGCCGCCGGAGTAGCGCGTGGGCTTTTCGGTTTCGGGCGAGAGCCGGGTCTTCTCGCCGGTCGCCGGGTTGACGATCCAGAGGCTCGACTCGTTGGCTGACGAGAACTTTCCCGTCAGCAGAAGCGATCCGTCGGGAGACCACGCAGCCGGGAACCAGCCGGGTGCGTCGGCCTGATAGACCATCTTCGCGTCGCCGGGCGCGTCGCTGCTGGCAACGTAGAAGTCAGGATCTTTGCGATTGCGGCGGGTGGAGGTGTAGACGAACTTTTTGCCGTCCTTGCTGAAACGCGGCCCGCTGTTACGGCTCTTACCGTCGGTCAGAAGCGTCACATCGCCGCTGGTCAAGTCGTACTTGAAAAGCTGATCAAACTCCGATCCACCGATGTCCTTGGCGAGGATAAACCAGTTGGCGTCGCCGCCTGCCGGCATGGGCGGGTAGTAGGCGTCGCTGACGGAGTCAGGGAAGAAGGTGACCTGTTTCCGCATCCCCAGTGGCTGAGTGACTTCGTGGATCTGCACCGTGTCGGCGAAGCGAGTGCGGATGAGCATCTGCCGCTTGACCGGATGCCAGGACGCCAGGCCTGCCGATCGGAACTCGGTGTAGCGGTTCACCTCGTCTGCGATCGCCTGCGGAATTGGCGGAATGCCATCGACGACCAGGTTCGACGCCGGCGTCAGGACGGGTTGTGTCGAGGGCGTCTCAGCTGCGGCACCTGACAAAGCAGCGGCGGCAATCGCGCAGGCGGAAAGCAAGAGGCGTGATTTCATGGCTGGATTCCTTTGTAGTGCCTGGTGGACTTTTGACCCTGCATCCGTGGTCCGGCAGGATCACCCCGCGGCTTCCTTAAGCATTGGTGCGAACGCTTTGTCCCAAAACTCCGCCGCCCGCATCTTGCGGTCGTCGATCAGGTTCTGCATGGCGTTCAGGCCTGCGTTCAGCGGGTCGGCGGCTTCGGGGCGTGGGTCGAGGGTGACGGGCACGTTGATCACCTGCCCTTGCCGCAGCAACTGGAAGTGGATCGTCTCGCCGGCCTTAAACCCGGTTACCTTCTCGCGCATCTCGGAGGGATTTCGCACCGGCTCACCCGGGCGCTCGACGATCCCGAGGACGACATCGCCGTCCAGGAGCGATCTCGCTCCACAAAAGCCGGGCATACGCTCAACAATCAGCACGCCCGTCGTCGGCGGACCCGAAGTCAGCGGCCGACGCGGGTCGAACGGGTTGGGGTCATCGCCTGCCTGACCGTCGTTCTGCTCGGGCCGGGATACGACATTGACCTCGAGCAGACGCACGCCCAGGAATCCCTCCCGCTCGACCGCGGGGTATTCCTCGCCGGCGAGATACGCGTGGGTGACAATCTCCTTCAGAACCGCCGCCTGGGCGGGCACGAGCGGCAGGTTCTCACGGACGATCTTCTCAAATGCGCCCAGATCGATCCGGGATGCGCCCATCAGCCCCACACGGGCGTTTTCGCGAATCGCAGGGTCAGCATTGGCCAAGTCGGCGAACAGGCGGGGCATCTGTGCGCGAACTTCGGCAGCGGTCGGGCGTGTCGCTACAACGATCGGCTTTCGCAGCGACGAAGGGGTAACCGGCGGTTCACTGTCATTCGGAGGGATGGCGGATGGCTGGCGACCAGAGGGCTGAATCGCCGGCGGCTGTTCTTGGGCTACGCCCACCGACCCCGCCCCGGCAAGCAATGCTGGAACGCCCAGAACCGCGATGGCAAAAACACGACGTCGAACTGCCATACAGCCGCTCCGTGGCACCGGGCCCGCAGACCCGACAACGCTTTCGCTTAACCGGACGCCAATTCTACCAGACGATCCGCGCTCTTCTGCATCCATTCCACTTTGCGCTGCACCATGATCAGGAACTGGAGACCTTCGAGCTTGCCGAACTGCCCTGTCGCCGCGATCGGGAAGACGGCCTCGGCGATCAGTGCTTCAATCATGAGCCACGGCACCGCGCGAAGCTCGGCTTCGCTCATCAGGCTCACTTCATCATAGCCACGGAAAAATCGCTTGAACCGGCTTTCGTCGAGATACTCGGGCCACTTGGCGACGTCTTCATCGCCGCCGAGGATGCTGAACTGTAGCCCGCCATTGGCAGCATCGATGATCCGCGGGAGGAGGCGGGACGAGTCGTAATCGATTACGGCGACAACATGGTTGTCGCGGAAGAGCATGTTTCCCGGGTGCCAGTCAGCGTGAACGATCTGCTTCGGCCATGTGCTCAGCCCGAAACTTTCCACCTGCTGGGCAGCGTGTCGGTAGCTGTCGAGCAGATATTGCACAAGCGGACCGATGTCGGTGCCGGTATCGCGAATGACCTGCGGAATCGCCCGAAGCCCCTGCTCGACGCTTGGCGCAGCGTGGTAGCTGCCGCCGACCGGTTGCCATTCGGACCGGAAGTCCATCAGCAGCTTGTGGTACAGGGAAAGGACGCGGCCGCTGTCGAAGGTGGCTTCGAGCGTCTGCGGATAGGGCTGACCAGGGATGTACTCGAACAACTCGTAGACGCCGTTGCGCCACTGCAACATCGAGTTGTTGTCCTTCTTCGTGCCGATCAGGTGCGGAAGCGGGAACTGTTTGCTCGCCAGGTAGAGCTGCAACGAATGGCTGAACGCCACCTTGTAGGGATCATCTTTCCCTCGGGCGCGGCGTTTGAGCAGGAACTTCCCCTGCTCACTGACGATCAGAAGCTTGGGGGCTTTGCGTGACCCCTTGGGATACTCAACGATCGAGTCGAGCACTCCAATATCGAAGTGCGACATGATGATCGTGAGTTCTTCGGTGGCGAAGCCTTCGCGACCGCCGGTCTGGCGAACGCCGCCGCCGCTGGCGCCGCCCGAGGTGGGAGTATCAGTGTTCGAGGGTGGCGGCGGCATGCGTTCGGATCGTTCTTTCAGTCGGCGTTAAGCCCGAAACCCGGTCACTTCCGGCCGAGCAGACAGGAGAGGCCGCGATCGCGGTGACCACGACAGTCGGCCTCGATGATGCAGAGATTATATCAGTATGCCCCACGCGCCAAACGACTGTTTATTTATGCCCATCGGCGCGCCATCTGCGGCGCCCGTAACTCCTGTGGATTACCGGACGATTGCGTCCGGTTTGTAACCCCTTGCCTCCGGCCGTGTCGTAGAATGAGTGGAAAGTCGGCGGGCATTGTTGAACGGCAAACGGATCAGCGCCGCCAACGGCGGCTGGAGGCTGAAATGGCTCGTAAGACGCTCTCATCGGCCAGGATCACCACGCCTTTGCTCGGGGTTCACAACGGAAAACCCCAAGGGGGACAGCCGCATGTCGGGAAATCACGACAGACCAAAGAAACTCAAGCCACCACCGGCGCGGCAGCAAGACGAAACGTCGCTTCGCCGGGATCAGTCCCGGCCGATGGGTTTCCCGCCCGCATGCCGATGGGGCAATTCCTTTTCGAGTATCTGCACCGCAAAGGTGTGCGGCACAGTTTCGGCGTCCCGGGCGACTTCGCGTTGCCCACCTTCGCGTGGCTCGACAAGTCGAAGATCGAGTCGATCACGATGACCCACGAGCCCGGTGCCGGCTTCGCCGCCGACGCCTACAGCCGGGTCAATGGCATCGGGCTCTGTTGTGTGACCTACTGCGTCGGCGGGTTAAACCTGCTGAATCCGATCGCCGGCGCATACGCCGAAAAATCGCCCGTGGTCGTCATCAGCGGTGCGCCGGGGAAGAAGGATCGCGAGAAAGACCCCCTCCTGCATCACAAGGTCAAGACGTTCGAAACCCAGCGGCGGGTGTTCGACGAGGTGACCGTTGCCAGCACCGTTCTTCTGGATGAGGACCGCGCGGCGGCTGAGATCGTTCGATGTGTCGACGCATGCCTGCGGCACAAGCGGCCGGTCTATATCGAAGTGCCGCACGACATGGTCGATCGTGAGATTCCCATTAATCTGCCGGCCGACCCGGCCGAGCCCACCAGCGACCCGGACACGCTCAAGGCATCACTCGAGGAAACACTAAGCCTGCTGGCCGAGGCGAAGAAGCCGGTTATCTTTGCCGGCGTTGAACTTCATCGCTTCGGTATGACGGACCTGGCGATCAAGCTCGCCGAAAAGTTGAACATTCCGATCGCCGCCGACCTGCTTTCCAAAAGTGCGGTCGCAGAGAATCATCCGCTCTATCTTGGCGTCTACGGAGGCGCGATGAGCAGCGATCAGGCGTGTCGCGACTACGTCGAATCAGCCGACTGCGTGTTGATGCTTGGCACGTTCATCACCGACATGAGCATGGGCATTTACACCGCCAAGCTCGACCGCAGCAAGACGGTTCTGGCCACCAGCGAACAAACGCTGGTGGGGTTCCATCGCTACGACGGTGTTCAGTTTCGCGACTTCCTTGAGGGGCTGGGCAAGGGTGGCATCAGTCCGAAGAAGTTCAAACACCCGGCCAAGCAAAAGGCTCCCACGCCGCTGTCGAAGAAGGAACTGACCGACAAACTGACGATGGCCGAAGTGTTCCGCATCCTCTCGCTGAACCTCGACGACGACTCCTGCGTGATCTCCGATGTCGGCGATTCGATCTTCGGCGCGGTCGGCATTCGGACCGGCAAGCGAGCCGAGTTCATCGCGCCTGCATATTACCTGTCCATGGGTTTCGCCGTGCCGGCGTGCATCGGCGTTTCGAAGGCCAACCCGCGACTGCGGCCGTTTGTGCTGGTGGGCGACGGCGCGTTCCAGATGACCGGCACGGAAGTCTCGACGGCGGTCCGGCTTGGACTCAAGCCGATCATTCTAATCGTAAACAATGACGGCTACGGCACCATGCGCAAGATCCGCGATGGCGCGTTTAACGTCGTCACTCAATGGGACTACGGAAAGATCTGCGATCTTGTCGGCGGCGGTACCGCGGCGCGGGCGACCACCAAGGGTGAACTGGATGGTGCCATCCGAAGTGCTTTCGGCAGCAACGAGGTCCGCGTGATCGATGTCTGCATTCCCCGCGACGACATGAGCCCGCAACTGGCCAACATGACCGCCGAGATGGCGCGGCTGCGCGGCGCCAAAAAGTAGGGTCCACCTTGGCGGACAGCACGAGAAAGGGCACGCGGGAATCAACCCGCGCGCCCTTCGTCATCTCGGATGGTCGGTCGACCATGTCCGCCCGCGCAGACCCTATTGAATCTTTCCGGCGATGCCGGCGGGGAAGAATCCGCCGGGTGTACCGGCACTGTTCAGATACACGATGTTCAGCACCTGGCCTGGCGTTCGGCTGAAGGTCAGGCCGTTGGCGTCCGTCGGAACGATGTTGGCCGTCGAATCGGTGTTGAGGATACCCTGGTCCAGATCGGCGTCGCCGTCGACCGCGTCGCGCAGATCGGAAATTGCGTTCGCCTGTGTGCCCAGGCCCTTGGAGAACAGTACGCCGCGGATCAGTCCGGCGTGGTAGGCCTCGACGGCCAGCAGCCCGGCCGCGACTTCGAGGATCGCGTTGCTGCGGAGCAACGGGGCCGCGCCTTTGTACGCCGTCACTCCTACATCTTCGAAGATGTAGGCTGCGAGCAGGAAATTGGACTCGTTCGCGAATGCATCGAACTCTTCAGTCGGCCCCACGAGACCTGCCGCGCGGGCTGCCGCCGTGAAACTCGCCGACAGATCGATCGCGACGCGCGGAACCGGTTTTTTCAGGGCCGAACGCAGCAGACGCACGTGGGCCAGTTCATCGGCGGCGATCTCATTGGCGTAGTCGCGAATGGCGGCGGTGTCGAAGTTGACCGCCCTGCCGCCGGTGACTTCGCCGGGCGTGCCGCCTTCGCCGCTGATGTCGTCCGCGACCGTCAAGCCTTGCCCGGTAGCCGCACGAAGATAGAACTCCGCTTCCAGGTATTCCAGATTCAACGCGAAGTTCAGGATGTCCTGGTCGCGCTTGGCTGACGGCTGTTTCCGCAGGCCTTCGGTCGTCGGATCTACGGCCAGTGCGGCATTTGGCATGAAACCCAAATGAGCGAGTCCGGCGATCCCGATGCCGCCCAGGGCCTGCTGAAGGAAGCGACGCCGAGGCGTGCTGAATCGGCTGGAGGTCGACGCCGGCACGATGGAAAGACGATTGAACATGAGCGGCTCCTGGAATGTCATCGCGCAGTACTCCCCGAAGTCGATGAAGACTCGTTGCAGTTCGCAGGGAGGCGATTCGCGACGCGAGGAAATGTGAACATCAATAGGCGTAAATGCAGTCAGAACGACGTGCTCTGATTCTCGGCCGAACTCAACTGATTGTCGGCCCTGCAGGATGCGTTACGGAGGGCGTACTGAAATGGATGTGTTAGAAGTTATTCATCAAGACAGATGTTCATGGCTCGATGCTTGCCTTGTTCAGGCCGTCGCCGCCCGGCGCCGAGTCACTCGGGCATCTCGTCGTCGTCCTGTGTCGCAAGGCGGGCTTCGGCCTCAAGTTCTGCCTGCTCGTCGTCAGTGAGATCGACAAACTCGACTTCGCTCTCGTCGCCAGGCTCCAACTCGATGTCCGCGTCGGTCGTCTTTGTCTTTGCCTTGGGCGGCTTCAGGTCGCCGCGGGTGATACCCGCCTCGCGGAGCAGTTCGTCGTCCTCGAACTCGACCGCCAGGTCACGTGTCGCATCGGCCTGCTCGACGGCGCGGTATCCGGGCTTCTTGGGAGCCGGCTTGGTTGGAACCTTTTGCGTTCGATCCTTCGCCAGGCTGTAGAGAGCCTTAACCTCACGCGGCGTCAGCGGCCGGAACTTTCCGGAACTGACGCCCAGCAGCGTCAGCGGGCCCATCTTCACGCGCATAAGATCACGGACCTTGTGCTCAACCCTGGCGAGCATTCGCCGAACCTGCCGGTTTCGGCCTTCCCGAATCGTGATTTCCAGGATCGTCTGGTCCTTGCTGCGGTGGGTAATCTTGATAATGCACGGCTCGGTCTTGGACCCATCTCCGTCCTTGTCGACCAGGTAAACGCCTTTGCGGAGCTTGTTGATCTCGTCGTCCGTCACATAGCCGTCCACCTCGGCACGATACGTTTTGGGTACCTCGTATCGCGGGTGAGTCAGCAGGTTGGTCAGCTCGCCGTCGTTGGTCATCAGCAGCAGACCTTTGGAATCGGCGTCAAGTCGGCCGACGGGATAAACACGGCTGGGTAGGTTCGGCGGGAGCAGGTCCTTGGCGAGCTTCTGTTCTCCCTGGGCGACATTGGTGCTGTAGACGCCACGTGGCTTATTCAACAGAAAGTAGAGCTTCTCGACCGGCTTCTTCCCTTTTCGTGTAGTGGCCAGCTTAACGGGCTCGTCGTCCACGGTGACGTGATCCTTTTCCGGGTCGATCAGGATGGGGAGCTTGGTCACAACCCTGCCATTCACCGCGACGCGGCCCTGGAGGATCATGGTCTCGATGTTGCGGCGAGAATCGACGCCGTAATTGGCAAGGACTTTCTGGATGCGTTCTTTCACGGAAACCATTCTACCTTACTCGACGCCGAAGCGTATGATGCCCGGTCGTTGCCCGAGTTATTCGCGGACATCGACCTGAGCATCATGGATGTAACCGACGACCTTGCTCGTTACGACGTCATCATCATCGGTGGCGCGATTGCCGGCGGCGCAGCGGCATTGCTGCTTCGACGTGAGGCACCCTCGCTGAGTGTCCTCATCGTGGAAAAACGGGCTGCCTTTGACGCCAAAGTCGGCGAGGCGACCACCGAGATGTCGGCGATGTTTCTGACCCGCCGACTCGGACTCTGGCAGCATCTGGAACGCAATCACCTGCCGAAAGAAGGCCTTCGTTACTGGTCGAGTAACGACCAGGTCACCGGTCATGAAAACGCCAGCGAAACCGGTCCGTTTTACCGGAGTCTTGTTCCATCGTTCCAGCTACGTCGTGATGTTCTGGACGAGCACGTGCTCAAACTCGCGTGCGACGCAGGCGCTCAACTGCTGCGTCCGGCACGGGTTAAAGACGTCGATGTCCAGCCATTTGATACCGGCCTGACAGTCACGCAGACCGTCGAAGGGGTTGAAAAAACACGTCAAGTCCGCTGCCGCTGGCTGATTGACGCCTCGGGCCGTTCCTGCTTCCTCGGAAAGCACCTGAAGCTCATCGACTGGAATGACGAGCATCCGATTGCTTCGATCTGGTGCCGGTGGGACGGCGTGCGCCACATTGATGACATTGCGGCCCTTGAGGCCCCCCCGCTGGCCGCCGGCAACATTGGATCACGTCGCCTGGCGACGAACCACTACGTCGGCCACGGATACTGGGTTTGGGTCATCCCTCTGGGCAACGGCCAAACAAGCATCGGAATCGTCTTCGACAAGCGGATTCACGCGCTGCACGAATCGCGCGAACGACTTCACGCCTACACAACATTCCTGAAGTCCATCCCTTCCCTTGCGCAGTTGATCGGCGGGGCGACGCCGGACGTCGGAGACCTTCGAGCGCTCAGCCGGGTGGCCTATCTCACCCGACAATACATGGGCGAGGGGTGGGCCTTGGTCGGCGACGCCGCGGCATTTATTGACCCCTACTACTCACCGGGGCTCGATCACGTCGGCTTCTCGGTCGATGCAACGGTCCAGATCATTCTGGCCCAGACCGCCGCCAGTCCGCCTGATGCAGGAAGCACGGCGGTGTTCGCAAAACAGATGCGGGAGCACAACGCAACTTTCGATCGCTCGTATCGCTGGTTCTTCCGCTGCGTGTACCGGGACAAGTACCAGTTGATGGGGGAACACGACCTGATCAGCGCGTCATTTCTCATCGACACGGCGCTCTATTACATCTTCCTGGTCGTCCCCGCGTATCGATTCGCCAAGCGGTTTGTGAATGAGCCCGTGCTCGGACCGAAACCGGCATACCCGTCGTACATGCTCCTGGCATTTATGAAATGGCGGTTACGACGTATTGCCGACCTTCGCCGCCGAACGGGCGAGGCGGGTTTGCGGAACGATGGCCGGCGAATCAAGGCGTTCTATGACCTTGGACTGGCACCGCTACGGATGGCCGGTCGCGGAGCAAAACTGTGGATCAGGGCCGAAATCGACGCAGTCCGGCTACGGCTCAAGCTCTGGTTCGGCCGCCGCCAGGCTGCCACCGGAAACCCGTCGATCGACGCACCGATGGATGCACCGGTGGTACAGACATGACCCACCGGCGCGTCGAATAGTGCGCTTGGCACGTCAGGTCGCGACGCCGTACCCGCCTCCGCCTGGGGTTTGAATCCGAAGCGCATCGCCGGCGGTCAGGACGAACCTGGATCGACCGGCAATCGGTGTGACCGTGCCATCCGCCGAAACGATCACGTCTCTGCCGGCCGCACCCGGTTCCCCGCCGCGCTGACCGAAAGGCACACTATTGCGCCGGTCCGCAAGGATCGTGCCTTCGCACGGCGACAGCGCCAGGATCTCTCTGACGATGCCGTCGCCGCCACGATGATGTCCCGCCCCGCCGGTACCCGCTGCTCGCTCGAAACGAAGGACCCGTAGCGGGTACTGCAGTTCGATCGCCTCGGCAGGCGTGTTGAGCGTGTTGGTCATGTGGCATTGGACCGCCGATGCGCCGTCGCCGTCGGGACTGGCACCGCTACCACCGCCGATCGTCTCGTAGTAGGTCCAGGGTGTCGCGTCGGCGCGCACACCGCCCAGGGCAACGCTACTCATCGTGCCGCAACTGGCGGCGGGAATGCGACCCGGCATCGCCTGGGCAAGTGCACCGAATACAACGTCGACGACGCGCTGGCTCGTCTCAGTATTGCCAGCGACGACCGCGGCGGGATGGACGGCGTGAACGACCGACCCGGGCCGGGTGATGACGTCGATGTTCCGAAACGCCCCGCCGTTGAGCGGCACACCCGGCTCAAGCAGGCACGAGAGGCAGTAGTAGACCGCCGAACGAGTGACAGCTTCCGGACAGTTAATGCAGCCGGCGACCTGATCACCGGAGCCACTGAAATCAGCGGTCACGCGATCGCCGGCTACGGTCAGCACCACATCAATTCTGACGGCGGCGTGATCGCGACCGCCATCCATTGCATCGGAGAACCGGTAAACCCCGTCCGGTATTGCCGCGACTGTCGCAGCCATAAAGCTGGCAGAGTAGTCCTGCAGTGCGCCGCCGTACCGCATCACTGTCTCGCGGCCACGTCGCTGCGCCATCCGCTGCAATGCGCGGGCACCGACCGCATTCGCAGCGAGCTGGGCCTCGAGGTCGCCGACGCGCTCTTCTGGCGTACGGACGGAAGTGATAATCCGTAGCCACAGCACCTCGTCACGCACGCCGCCGCGATACAGCAGCGCCGGCTCCAGACGCAGACCTTCGTCATCGATATGAGTCGAAAGCGTCATCGATCCCGGCGACGCGCCGCCGACGTCGGCGTGGTGCGCCCGGTTCGCTGCAAACCCGATCAGTTGCGACTTACTTGTCGTCTGAGTTCCGGTCGAGTCCTCAGCTGAACCGGACGCGGCAGCTTCGTCCGTCGCGTAGATCGGTGAAACAATCGTGATATCCGGAAGATGCGTCCCACCGGCGAAAGGGTCATTGACGATTGCCACGTCACCTTCGGCAAGATCGCCCAGCCGCTGCCGCACCGCGGCGACCGAGGCGGGCATCGACCCGAGATGAACCGGAATGTGGGCGGCCTGGGCGAGCAGTTGGCCATTGGCGTCGAACAGTGCGCAGGAGAAATCCCGCCGCTCCTTGATGTTCGCAGAGTAGGCAACGCGGGCGAGGGTGATGCCCATCTCTTCTGCAGCGGCTTCGAAAAGGTTACGGAGGATTTCGAGTTCGATGGGGTCGCAAACCATAGAACTTGCAAGGCTCCCCGAGGATGGGCTGCGATGCAAATGCTGAAGCGGCGGCCGAGAGGATCGGCCGCCGTTTCAGTAAGTCAGATGATCGAGATTTCGGTACGAATCCTCTCGTGTTGCGTCACTCAGGCAGCATTCATCGCGATACGGCCGCGACGGCGGGCGAGCAGGCCGAGACCGACGATCGCCATGACGCCAGCGGTCGCCGGTTCGGGCACGTTGTTCAGCGACACTTGGAACTCCGGTCCGACGTCGCCGCGGAGGGTGGCAGTGAATCGTACTTCTGTTCCGATCGGAACCAGTGCGGTAGCGACATGCTGAGGCGTCACCGACGCATCTGGTCCGCCGGGAACAGTGACAGTACCGAGGTACGCCATGTCGACGGTAAAGCTCCTGAGGTTTGCAAATGCCGGAGCAGGATCGAACCCGGGCCCGCCGAGATACGGGGGCGTGGTCTCGGCAATGACCCCGGGCTGGGCCTGCCCGAACCGAATGAACGAGCCGGCTGGTCCTGTGTTCGTAACGCTGATTGCCACGCCGGTCACGTTGACGTCATTTTCAAAGTCTCCGTTGGTGTCCACGCCCGTCTGGAACGTCAACGGTGCGCTAATGGACGTAATCGTGACCCTGCCGGTCTGAACCCTGGTACCGGAGCCGTTGCCGGTATTCAACGCGAAGAAGCGGATAACCTGCTTCGTTGCGTCGGAGGTACTGGGTGCGCGGGTGGTCGTGATATCGAAGCCCGCGCTAGCGGGAATGGTCACTGCCGCCATCGAAACTACAGCCAAAACATACGACATTTTCAAAGGCTTCATTTTCTCTCCAAAACGTTCTGAACTACGACACAGAGTTCGGGGTCTTCAATTCTGGTTGGCGACGTGTGAGGTTCGGGTTGATCAGCGACGGCGACGCCGGGCGAGCAGGCCGACACCGGCCAGTGCAAGTGCGGCGATGGAGGTCGGTTCGGGGACCGCCGCCGCGTCGAACGCTGCCCGGAAGTCCAGTTGGAACTGGGCCGAGTATGCGGACGGATCGAACGCGCCACCTCCGCCGCCCGCCGTCAACGACTGGCTATAGTTCTGCGCCAGCAACCCAAGGTCGCTGATGTTCACCACGCCGTCATAGTTGAAGTCGCCGGTGCCCCAGTTGCGGTTGCTCTGACTGTAGTTCTGGGCCAGCAGACCCAGGTCCGTGATGTTGACCGTACCGTCCAGGCTGGCGTCACCAAGGATTGCGTAGGCCAGCGTGATCTGCGGGCCGGCGACCGAGTAACCCACCGCCCGACGGCTCGGGTCGGCCTGGGCCGCCGAGCTGGTGATGCCCGTCGAACCGCTCCAGGTGGCGGACCCGGCGACTTCGGCCCGCGCCGTCTGGAGCTGAATCCGGATCACCGATTCAGTCGCATTGGCGATCACGACGCCGGTGGCGCCGATGTCGAACAGGCCCAGGTTGTTCAGCGTGCCCACCGTGCTGCGACCGGTGAGGTTGCCGAAGGTATCGACGTTGGTCAGCTTCACCGAAGCGCCGGCGTCGATCGCGAGGGAAGAAGGTGCGATCTTCGGGGCCTCCAACCGCGACCCGGTGTTGCTCACGGACATCGGCCCCACGCTGCTAGCCAGCGAGGTCGTCGAGACGAGCGTGCCGCCGGCGACACTGGTCCCGCCGGTGTAGGTGTTGGTGCCGCTGAGCGTCAGCGTTCCCGTGCCGGTCTTGGCGATGCTGCCGCCGCCGGTCACGTTCTGCTGGAAGGCCACGTTGAAAGCGGCTGTATCGACGGTACCGGTGGTGGCCGGTGTCAGGGTCACAACACGGGTCGGGGTACCACCGGTGGCCGGGAAGGTCAGTGCCGCGTTGGCCAGCAAGGTGCCACCGCTGAAGACCAGGCCACCGTCGCCGGTGCCGAGGTTGGCCAGGGTGTTGACGCGGAGCGCGCCACCCTTGAACTCGGTCGCCCCGGTGTAGGTGTTGGCGACGTTGCTGAGGACAAGAGTGCCTGGACCATCCTTGGCAATTCCACCGGCACCCGAAACAACGTTCGAAACCGTGTAGATCGTACCGGCGATCGAGACGTCGATCACGCCGCCGCCGGTATTGAGCACAACAGGCGTGGCTAGGGTCGCAGTGGCCCCGCGGTACTGAAGTGTGCCCTTGGTGGCACCGACGCCAGTGGTTCCGAAGGTAATCGTGCTGTTCGTGATCGCGGTGTTGGTGCTGAGGACGCCGTTCTCGATCGCGATGCCGCCGGTCAGGTTGATGGTGGCGTCGGTGACGGTCACGGTGCCCGCGGTGGTCTTCTGAATTGCACCGCCACTGCCGATGGAGCCGACCGCGGTGCCGATGCCCGAGACCGTGCCCGACTGCCAGACCGAGGTAACTCCGCCCGCAAAGTTGTTGTTGACGTTGGAGGTGAAGGCACCGCCGTTGAGATTCAGGCCGCCGTAGTTTTCGCCTTCGGTGACTTCGACCGTGCCGCCGGCATTGGCGGTAAAGACGGTGGTGTCGGGAAGGTCGGGGTTGTCGGAGCCGAAGAACTCGAACTTGCCCGTGTTATTGACGATGATCGATGCTGCATTGAGGTCACCGCCGCCACCGCCGACGTCGTCGGTCAGTCGGACGGTACCGCCATTGACGACGAACGTGCCGGCGAAACCGTTGCTTGTGCCCGTCAGGGTCAGCAGGCCACTGCCGGACTTGACCGCCGTGCCGACACCGGTGAATGCCGCGTCGGTCGTCAGATCATAGCCATCGTTCTGGATGCCGAGCGTCGCACCGGCCGCGACCGACATGACACCGGAGGGGAACGACTTCAGATTCGTCATCGTGGTGTTGCCGAGCACGGCGGCGATCACACCGGTACCGGTGACGTTGATATTGCCGGTCAGGGTCGTCGTGTCAGTTCGGTTGAACGCGAGGGTGGCACTAGCGATCGTAATGTTGCCGGTGACAGAACCGGTCGTACCGCCATTGCCGATTCGCAAGGTCCCGACCGAAATGTTGGTCCCGCCGGTGTGGGCCAGCGTGTTGGTAACGGTGAGCACACCGTCGCCGAGCTTCTCGAGGGTACCGGTACCAGCGGTGGTGCCGTCGAAGTTGTAGGAGCCGGCCGAACCCAGTGCCAGTTTGCCACCGGAAATCGTGGTGGTGCCGCTGAGGGTGTAGAGCCCGTTCACGGTCAGCAGATTGTTCCCGAGCTTGGTGAAGCTGCCGGTGCCCGAGATGTTGCTGTCGAAGTTGAGGTCATCAGAACGGTTAAACACCAGGGTGCCGTTGTTGACGATTGCGCCGCTTCCAATTCCGCCGACCGTTCCGCCGGTGCCGACGGTAACCGTGCCGGCGTTGATGGTGGTCCCGCCGGTGTAATTGTTGCTGTTCGCCAAGGTCAGCGAACCGTTGCCGAGCTTGGTTAGCGAAGTTGTTCCGCTGATCAGCCCGTCACCCTGGAACGTGTAGTTCCGTGTCGGGTTGTTGACGGTCACGAGGAACGGCAACACCGACTGGACCAGGTTGACCGTGACCGGTCCGGTCCCGTTGGCGGTGTCGTCGAAGAGCACCTGGTCATTGGTGACGAAGTTCGTGGTGAGGGTCGTGTTGCTCGCGGGCTTCCAGTTCTTGGTTCCGCCGACATCGATTCCGGTGCCGTTGTCCCAGTCGCTGGAGAGCGCGCCACTCCAGATGGTCGAGTCGACACCGGTGATGTTCAGGTCGATCTTGGTATCGACTGTGTTGTAGACGAGCGAGCTGAAGATGCGTGCCGGGAGTCCGGTCAGCGTAAAGCCGCTGCTGATCGGATTGCCCGTGTAGTCGATCAGGGTAACGGTTCCGACTGACAGAGCCTGCTTGTTGAACACGTTGATCGTGTGGGCTCCACCGTTGAGGTTGATGCCGTTCGTGCCGGTCACGTTGATGAGCGGCGCGGTCGGATTACCTGCGGAGTCGAGCTCCAGACGGATAGTCGATCCGGTGCTGTTGAGAGCCAGGCTGCTCAGCGTAAGCGTTCCCGGGACGGCCACGTTGGAGACGGCCAGGGTCGCGCCACCGCCGACGGTCATCGCGCCACCTGTGAACGGGGTGACTCGAAGCGTGCCGCTGTCGATGGTGGTCGGGCCGTTGTACGACAGTGCACCCGTCAGGTTTACGGTGTTGGAACCCTGCTTGCTCACCGCGCCCGTGCCGGAAATCGCACCGCCGAACGTGTACTCGTCCGTGCGGTTGAAGGCGACGGTGGCGTTGTTCACGATATCACCTGCCAGCGACCCCGTGTTGCTGCCGTTGCCGATCTGGAGCGTACCTGCGGAGACGGTGGTGCCGCCCGTGTGCGTGTTGCTGTTGACCAGCGCCAGGATGCCAGGACCGGTCTTGGTCAGACTGCCGTTCCCGCTGGTAAAGCTCGAGTAGGTATACGTCGCGGCGGGGTCGGTGACTTCGATCGTCCCGCCAAGGCCCGTGGTCACGATGGGCTTGTTGAGGGTGCGAGTAGAACCGTAGTACTTGAGCGTTCCGCTGGTCGTCGCGGTGCCGAACGAAAGGCTGCCGGAGGGGCTCAGGTCGAAGTTGGTGGCGAGCGTTCCCTCCTGGATGCTGACGCCGCCGGTGTTGTTCAGCGCGAGGCCGTCGATGGTGAGGACGCCGGCCGTCTTCTTTTCCACAGCGGCGGCACCGGTAACGGCGGGGTTGGTCAGCGGCGAGGCCGACAGCGTCCCCGACTCAAAGAGCGAAGCCGTGACGCCGTTCGTCCAGGCCATGTTCTGCCCGGCCGTGACAGCGCCACCCTTGATTGCCATACCGCCAAAGTTTTCGCCCACGTTCCATGTGACCGTGCCACCTGTGTTGATTGTGATGAAGGTGGGATCAGGCAGGTCGGGGTTCTCGCCGCTGAACGGGGGGTTGTTGCCGAAGGTGAAGTTGCCGCCGGCGTTGACAACGATGGACGTGGCGTTGATGTCGCCGCCGGAGCCCAGTTCGTCCGTGAGAACGAGCGACCCGGCGTTGATGTTGATCGTCCCGGTAAACCCGGTGGAAGGTCCGGTCAATCGCACAGCGCCCACGCCCGACTTGGTAATGATGCCCGTGCCGGAGATCGCGCCGGACATGGTCAGCGAAGTCGCCTGATTGATCAGGAGCGGATTGGCACCGAGCGTGATTGCCGAAGGAAATGCCGGTGACGGCGTGCTGATTTCGAGGGATCCAGCCGTCACGGTCGTCGCACCGCGATAGCTGCTGACGTCGCCCGCCAGCGTCAGCTTGCCCGCGCCCACTTTGCTCAGCGTACCGACACCACTGAGGTTGCCCGCAAATGCGACATCGTTCGAGCGATTGAACGTGAGCGTGCCAGCCGCGATCGCGACGCTGCCGGCGATCGTCCCGACGGTACCGTTACTGCCGACCTGAACCGTACCTGCGTTGATAGTCATTCCGCCCGTGAAAGTGCTGTTGCCTGTCAGCGTCAGCGTGCCGGTTCCGGCTTTGGTCAGGACGCCGTCGCCATTGATGGTGCCAGCATACGTAGAGTTGCTCGCGGAGTTCAGTGTCAGCGTTGCGCCAGCGTTAACGGTGAGAGTGCCAGTACCCGAAATCGGGCCGATGGTAGTGGTGCCAGAACGATCGACGACGATGGCTCCGTTGTTGATGACCGCGCCGGTTCCGATCGCACCCGTCGTCCCACCGGCACCAATCTGAAGGGTTCCGGCGCTGACGGTCGTCGTACCGGTGTTGGTGTTGTTGGTGTTCACAATGAGCGTGCCGGCACCCTGCTTTACAAGGGAAGACGACCCGGCGATTGACCCTGTACCCTGGAAGGTGTAGGTGGTAGCCGAGTTCACCGTGACAGCGGCCGGCGCGAGGTTTGTCGTCAGGTTGACGGTGCGGGCGGTCCCCAAAGCCGTGTCATCGAAGGTGACATTGTCGCCGGCAACGAAGTTCGTCCCTGTGCTGTTCGATGTCAGGGCGAAGTTGTTCGTGCCGCCGACGTTCGGGGCCGTACCTAGATCCCAATCTGACGAGATCGTCCCGGCCCACTTGGTGGTGTCGGAGCCGCTGATTACTACGTTAATTGAGTGTGATGTTGCGCTTAGGGAGTTGTAGGCAAGCGTACCGATGGCTCGGCCCGGCAGTGTACTCACCAGCGAGAATCCCGAGGGGATTGCATTACCGTTGTAGGCTATCAGCGAGAAGGTGCCGTTGGTCAGGCTGCCGGTGGACGTCAGTGTAAGCGTATGGGCACCGCCGGCGAGGTTCAGTGCATTGTTGCCGGTGACGTTCAGCAGCGGCACGGTCGGGTTGGCTGCACCGGTCAGTTCAAAGGCTAGGGTATTGCCGCCGCTGTTGAGTGTGAGTGCCGGAACGATCACTGATGCGGCGGTCGTGCCGTAGGTGCCGGTCATCGAAACGCCTGATCCCAGCGTGTACGACCCGCCAGCGGTTCCGGCGGAAACGCGTAGTTTGCCGGCGCTGATTACGGTCTGGCCGGTAAAGGTGGCGGCGGGCGTCCAGGTCAGCGTGCCGGCACCCGTCTTGGTGAATGTTCCGCTGCCACTGACGGCACCGGTCTGGGTGACGGTCGCGGCGGCGTCAGAGATCTCCAGCGTTCCACCGCCGGCCCCGATGATGAGCGGTCTGGCCGAAGTCACCGCGCCGGTGCCGGACATTTGAATTGAAGCGGCGGTTGTAGCACCGCCGAGTGTCATCGCGGCGGGTGTGGCCGTGTCTCCGGCCGCGGGTGTCGGATAGTTCACAACATCGACGACCAACGTACCTTCGCGGAGATTGATGGGCATCGCGGCGGCGACGCTGACGCGGCCGGTGAAGGTCAGCGTGCCTGCGGTCGTCTTCGTGAGCGGATTGGCGGCGTTACCTGTGATCGCTCCGGTGCCTGTACCGACATTGGCCGCGAGAACCGTACCGGACTCCACTGCAAGGCCCGCGAAGGTCGGTGTGCCAGTCGTCGCGAGTCCGGCCGAAATACCTGCGGCATTGCCAGTCAATCGAAGCGTGCCACCTTTGAGCCGAATGGCACCGAGGTCTTCACCGATCTGGAATTCGAGCTCGCCGCCACTGGCGACGTCAATTAGCGTGGTGGCTGGGAAGTCAGGATTAACGCCGGTGGGTCCTCCGAACAGGAACTTGGCACCGTTGGCAACGTTGATCAGCGACGCGTTCAAGTCGCCACCGGCACCCAGGTCGTTCAGAACAAACGTGCCGGCGTTGACGTTGAGCGTCCCCGTGAACGTGCTGCTACCGAGGAACGTGAGCGTATTGGCGTTGTTCTTGTTAATGGTTCCGGTGCCGGAGACTGCGTTGGCAAAGGAGACACCGTCGGAACGATCGAACGTGAGCGTACCATTATTGACGACGGCACCAGTACCCAGGCTGCCGGTTGTTCCACCAGCACCGACCTGCACCGTTCCGGCGCTAATCGTCGTCGTTCCCGTGTAGGTGTTGTTGTTGGCGACGGTCAGAGTCCCGGTTCCCGTCTTGGTGACTGCCGTCACTCCCGAAATCGCCCCGACACCCGAGAACGTATAGGCCTGGGTGGTGTTGTTCACCGTCACCGAGAAGGGCTGGACGGCCGCGGCAATATCCACATTGAAGTTAGGGCCGGCGGCGGTGTCGTCGAAGGTGACGACGTCACTCGCGATGAAATTCGTCGGGTTCCCATTGCTCGATAGCTTGAAGTTGTTCGTGCCACCGACATTCTCTGCAGTGCCCGTGTCCCAGACCCCTGAAATGCTGCCGTTCCACTTGACAGTGTCGACGCTGGTGACCGTCAGGTCGATCTTGGTCCCGACGGTGTCGTAACTGATCGTGGAAGCGACTCGAGCCGGCAGCTGAATGTTAACGCCGGAGCCGATCGCCGTACCGGTGTAGTCCACCAGCGTGTAGGTGCCGACAGGAATTGACTGAGTATTGGTGAGCTGAATCACGCCAGCACCCAGAACGAACCCGTTGGGTGCAGTGACATTCAGAAGCGGAACCGTCGGGGCGGTGGCGGAGTTGAGGGCCAGTTCAAGCGTTGACGTTGCAGAGGCAAGGGTGAGGTTTGGAACGGCGAGGGTCGCGGTGCCGGCACCGCTGTTGACGGCAAGCTTTGCGCCCGCAGCCACGTTGAATCCAGCCGTGGAAATCACCGGGTTGACCCGGAGGGTGCCGCCGTTAACCAAGGTCGTCGAACTCTGCGAAAGCGGCCCGGAGAGGAACAGGGTGCCTGCGCCGGTCTTGGTCAGGACGCCGGTGCTACCGTCGGCGTTGCCGGCGGTTCCGGAGATGCTCAAGGTCGCACCGGCGTTAGCGACGTCGATCGTACCGCCGGTGTTGTTGAGGGTGAGATTCCTGGTCGTGGTGACCGTCGCGCCGGCAGCACCGGTATAGCGGAATGTGCCAGTGGTTGCGGCCGCAGTTCCCAGGACAATGTCACCGTTGAGGGCGGCCGTACCGAGCCCACCATCGGTTTCAAGAACTCCTTCTTCAATGGAGAGGTTGCCGGTGGTCGTCAGGGCCGCACCATTGACGGTGACCGTTCCGGCCGTCGTCTTGCGGATGCCAACGGTGCCGCCGATATTCCGAACCGCGGTTGTGATGCCGATCGTGCCGGACTGAACTTCGCTTAGCGCTGTGCCGGCGAGGGTCAAGCCACCACCGCGAAGCGTGACGGTGCCGCCCTTGAGAATGAAGCCACCGAAGGTTTCGCCGATGTCCCAGATGACGTTTCCGCCGGTGTTGGCGGTGATGTAGGTCGAATTCGGCAGGTTCGGGTCACCGCCGGAACTGTCGCCGAATTGATAGGTCCCGCCGTTATTGACGACAATCGAGTTGGGGTTGAAGTTGAAGGTGCCGGCACCAATTGAGGAGCTGATCAGTGTTCCGCCGTTGACCTCAACAATGCCTGTAACAGCCGTGCTGTTGCTGTTCTGGTATACGATGCCGCTGCCTTCGATTTTCAACGTGCTGATGTTGGCGATCGGCATGTTGATAACGCCGATGCCGCCGGCGGTGGTGGTGATCGTTGCTCCGCCGCCGTTGAAGTCCAGGCCATTGCCGGCGAGCGTTGCGGTGCCGGCGGTGTTGGCAAAAGTCAGCGTGTTAATGCTGAATCCGCCGACCAGGTTGTTCGTCGCGGTGTAGTTCGTAGTTCCGTTGAAGATCAGGGCGGCGGTCTGGCTGGAGACGGGGGCCGGGCCGCTGCCGCCGTTCCAGTTGGCGACGTTTGTCCAAGTGCCGCTTGTCGTCGCAGTCCAAGTGGACTGGGCCTGTGCCGCCACGGGGGCCGTGGCGATCGCTCCTGCCACTGCCGCAAGAACCGCACGCCGCCGCTTCGCCGACTTCTGATTGATGAACACTTTTCCGACTCCTGGAAGAATAAAGGCCATTCGAATTGCCACGCCCGAACGCCCTGCACGCCTAGACCGGTAGCCCGGAGAATTCCGCCCTTTTCATGGACGGGATTTCCCTAAAGGCTTCAGTCGTCTGGACTTGACGAAGCGCTGGACAGGACTTTCAGCAGGAACGTTATGACGCGGATGTATGGCTCGCGTGAGTTGGTCTTATATTTGTCGTGAGTCGTTGATGAAGATTGTGTGTGCAACGCCGATTCGCGCGCACTTCATCTCAAGGAAGGTGGAGAGGCGGTCAGTTCGCGGTGCCCACGGCGTCACGCAGTAGGTACTCGCGCGAGCAACGATTCGGCAATGGCGAGGTCGGATGACGTGGTGAGTTTGATATTGCGCTCATCACCAACCACAAGCCAGGTGTCGCCGCCGTTGAGCTCGATCAGTTGAAGATCGTCTGTCACACTTGAGAGAGGGACGGGGCATCGTCCGATTGAATCGAGCAGTGCGGATCGCCGCGCGATTTGCGGCGTCTGCAGTGCCCAGAGTGTTTCGCGCGAGATGGTGCGGAGCACCTGCGCCGGCAAAGGGCCTGCGGTCTGCTTGACGGTGGATGTCACCGCCATCGCCGGCGCAGCGGCGCCATGCTCGACTGCGGCGAGAAGTGTTCGGTTGATCAGTTCGGCCGACACCAGCGGTCGCGCGGCATCGTGCACGGCAATCCACTCGATATCCGCGGCGGCCGCCGTCACGGCATTGGCGACGCTTTGCGCTCGGCAATCGCCACCGGCGACGAACTGCACGGGGATTCCTCTCGCTTCGAACTTGTCGAGCGTTCGAATGCTCGCTTGTCGCAGCGCGTTGGGATCCTGAGTCGCCACGACCACGCCCGCCAATGCCGGGTGGGCGAGGAATGCATTAAGCGTCCGATTGAAAACAGTCTCGCCACCGAGCGAAGCCAACAGCTTGTTGGACCCGAACCGTGACGAGGTTCCTGCGGCGGGAAGAACGAGCGTGAATTGTGGGAGCGTCATAAGGAAGGTTCGGGAGGTTCCGGAGCGATCTGTGGCGCCATGTCGGATCGCACGACACGTAGAAACTTCAACGCCATGCCACCATAAAGGCGTTCGTCGGCAATTCGCAATCCTGGAAGTTCCAGTTGGTCGGCGGCGTCATGCCGAAACACGATCACGCCGTCGGCCTTGAGGTGATATGCCGCCATCGCGGCAGCGAGAGTTCGAAGGTCATCCGGCCGTTCGCGTAGAAACCGGTAAGGCGGATCTAGGAAGATGACGTCGATCCGCCTTTCGTCCGGCAGGCTTGGCGTCGTCGCGAACCAGCGAAAGATATCGAGCGTGACGACAGTGCTTAGCTTGGCGACGGCAAGCGTCTCGATGTTCCGGCGCAGACGCGCAGCCGCCGATCGGTCGGTCTCGAAAAATGTCGCATGCGTCGAGCCCCTGCTCAATGATTCGAGCCCCATGCTCCCGGTACCCGCGAAGCAGTCGTACACCCGCGCCTCCGGGAGAACAGGTGCGAGGATATCGAACAACGACTGCTTCACGCGATCGGTGACCGGGCGCGTGGCGTCGGTTTCGGGGGGAAGCAGCTTACGACCGCGGTATTCGCCGGCAATGATGCGCATGATGACCTGACCGGACTGTAGCGGACGGTCCGCGTTCCGCGAAAAGTCATAATACTTGCGGACCTGCGCACACCGTGTATGTTAGGGGAAATAACGGGATCCAGACGTCGAAACGCCAAGAGTCTGCGAACTGCTTCGGTCCGGCTCTTTCGTTCGAGTACGCACCTTCGTCGCCACCCGACTGCTCGCCATTATGGCCGACCGAACTGTCCATTACGAAGCCGCTTTCGAGGCTTTCCTTCGCGACCGGGGGATTCCCTGCGTCGTCGTAGACGAAGCCAAGAGGGCTCTGTTTGCCAGCGCGAAACTCAAGAGCTTCGATTTCGTCGTCTACAGCAAATCAGGCCCGAATCTGCTGGTCGACGTCAAAGGACGACAGGTCCGCAATCGATCGTCACGCAGCGGCTTTGAAACCTGGGCCACTGAACAGGACGTCAATGATCTGGCGCAATGGGAGCAGGTTTTCGGTGATGGCTACAAGGCCGTTCTGTCATTTGTCTATTGGATCGATCCGCCGCTGACGCCCGAGACCGGCATGTTCGAGTTTAAAGGGCGATGGTACTACATGGTGGGTGTCGATCTTGCCGAGTACCGCAATCATATGCGGCGTCGATCGGAAAAATGGGAGACGGTTGCCCTGCCGGCGGAACACTTTCGCTCACTTGCCCGGCCGATTGATGCGTGGTTATGATCCTTGTGCGGCAAGGTGTTTTTCCGATGGCGATTGATGCTTCAGCCTTTCCGCAACTTCAACTGTCGTATCTCTGTGCGTCTGAGGAACCGGACATGACTGCTGCCGTTCGACTTCGAGGCCGATCCCTTCTGTTCAGCAGCTCGCTGCGTCGGTTGCTCTGCGCCGCGGTATTGACCGTCGTCATGCTTCTTGCGGCCAGTCCGAGCGTCATGGCGCAAAGCAAGATCGATCCGAATACCGAGATGGACGGCCGACTGTTTGGATACGAAGCGACCGTCGGGATTGAAAAAGATTCGACAACCCCGCTCTGGTTTGTCTATTTCATCCTGGTCGTCATCGGGTGTTCCGCGCTGTTCAAAACCGCAAAACGTGAATAATCTCGCCACCGCGCGGGTGGGCGTGTCTAATACAACAACCGTCACGTTCGACGTTCCATCTTTGACCGCCGAGGAGAACTCTATGCAGAACAAAGTGATCTGGGCGCTGGGTGCGCTGAATCTGTTGCTAGCGATTGGACTCGTGGCCCCGATGGTCCAACCGGCCGAAGCGCAGGCCCAGCGGCCCGGCGACTATCTGATGATCCCCGGAGAGATCGTCGGCGGTAACAACGCCGTCATCTGGCTCATCGACGGCCGCAACCAGCAACTCAGCGCTGCCACGCTCGGTGGCAACGGCAAGGCCCTTGAAATGATGGCCCCGATCGACCTCGGCCGCATCTTCAATGCCGGTGGCGTGCCCCCGCGTAAGTAACGGCGGGTCGGTACTTTCGATTCCGTAGTTACGATTCCTCGCGCATCGCGAAAACGACACAAACTTCTGAAACCAACTCCCATGGACAAAAAGCTATTCACCATCGGCGTGCTGTCGGTCAGCGCGGTCGTCCTGTTTGCGGCGAACCTCCTGCAACCCCGCACCGCTCAGGCCGGCTTGGTCGTAAAAGATAACGACTTCACCGCCGTCACCGCCCGCACCGCACAGGGCGGCGAGGCGCTCTACATTCTCGACAACCGGACCGGCAACATGGTCGTCATGAACTACGACCCGAATCGCCGGGCAGTGGTCCCCATGACCGCTCCGCGTTCGATCATGGACGCCTTCAAGGGCGGACGATAGTCGCGTCAACAGTCGGGCTTTTGACCGTCCGACTATTGCCCAGCGACTTGCCTGTACGAGCCATTCTGGCGACACTGCAACGACCGAAACTCGGCCTTCGGCCAGGTTTCGGTCTTTCTTTGTCAACACCGATCAGAAAGAGGTTTTCTTGTCTCCCGATCGCGATGCAGTACGTACTGACTGGACTCCCGACGAAATCCGCCGGATCTACGACCTTCCACTGATGGACCTCGTTTTCCGTGCCGCCGCCGTCCATCGCGCTCACCATGACCCGCGCGAAGTCCAGGTCTGTAAGCTGATCTCGATCAAGACCGGCGGGTGCCCGGAAGACTGTTCCTACTGCTCGCAGTCCTCCCGCTACCAGACCGAAGTCAAAGCCAGTCCGTTGATGGACCGCCAAGAAGTGCTCGATATCGCCGCGCGAGCCAAGGCGTCGGGTGTGACCCGCGTCTGCATGGGCGCGGCCTGGCGGGAAGTTCGCGACAACAAGCAGTTCGACCGCGTTCTCGACATGGTCAAAGATGTCACGGAGATGGGCGTCGAAGTCTGCTGCACCCTGGGCATGTTGACCGAAGACCAAGCTAGGAAGCTCGATGACGCCGGTCTGTATGCGTACAACCACAACCTCGATACGTCTGAATCGCACTACGACAAGGTGATCACCACCCGCACCTTCGCCGACCGCCTGCAGACACTCGCCAACGTACGCAAGACCAACGTCACGGTCTGCTCAGGAGGCATTCTCGGCCTCGGCGAAACCTCCGACGACCGCATCTCGATGCTGCACACGCTCGCCACGCTCGAAGAACACCCCGAGAGCTTCCCGGTGAACGTGCTGTCGAAGGTCCCGGGGACGCCCTTCGCAGACAACGCCGACGTCTCGATCTGGGAAACCGTTCGCATGATCGCAACGGCGCGGATCGTGTTGCCCCGCACGGTCGTTCGCCTCTCAGCCGGTCGTGCGATGATGAGCGAGGCCGAACAGGCCATGTGCTTCATGGCTGGTGCGAACTCCATTTTCTCCAGCGAAACCAAGGTGATGCTGACCAAGGCGGTTCCGTCACCGGCGTACGACGAAGACAAGGCACTGCTCGAAAAGCTCGGACTGACGATGCGTCCGCCGTTCAAGGACGCCAAGCCACAGCGTACCAGGCACAATGCCATTTCCGGTCCTGCCGGGGATGGGGCGGCCGACACGTCGGAAGTCGCATCGACCTGCTGTGGCCGGGACACGGCATGCCAATCAGCCGCGATGGTTTCACCCTCGATCGACTAGCCGGATGCTGCTGCCATAACACCCAGTGGCCTGTCGACAAGGGCGTTAAGATTGCCAGCTGCGGCCCGTAAACCCTCGATCGTCATTCGTGGCGTCGGTCTGATCACGCCACTCGGCGGCAATGTTGAGACCAACTGGTCGGCGTTGCTTCGTGGCGATTTCATAGCCGATCATTCCCGCGTCGGTCTTCCGGCGCGACCCGGGTCTGCGAACGATCAAGACGATGTCGGACGAGTGAGCGCTGCGGGCCTGATTGCCGCTCGCGAAGCGCTTGCCGCCGCATCACTCACTTCTTCGTATCAAGGGGCCATCTCTACCGATCGTACGGCCTTGGTCGTTGGCACCAGCCGCGGACCAGTCGACGAATGGCTTGATTTCCCGGAGTTGTCCCGACTTCATCACGGCTTCGGCATCTCCACGTTAGCCGCCCGCCTGGCTGAGGGCGTGGGTCACGGCAACGGACCCCGACTGACGTTCTGCGGCGCCTGTGCCAGCGGGCTTCATGCACTCATCCATGCCGCGATGCTGATAGAACACGGCGACGCAGACCGTGCGCTGGTCGTCGCCAGTGAATCATCACTGCACCCGGTTTTTCTCCAAAGCTTTCGGCGGCTTGGCGTGCTGGCGCCGAAGGGATTCCGGTGTCGACCATTCGATGTCAGCCGCAATGGCCTGCTCGTGTCCGAGGCCGCCGCCGCGATCACACTTGAGCGGAGCGAAGAGCCCGGGAAGAGCGCGCCTGGGGACATTATCCTGGACGGTCGCGCCTTTGCCGGCGACGCCGCCCATTTGACCGGCTTCGACCCCGACGGTGCGACGATCCGGCGCGTGCTTTCTGAGGCCATCGGCGGCGGCCCGGTCGATCTAATTCACGCCCACGGCACCGGAACGGTCACCAACGATGCGGCCGAGGCCTCGGCGATCGACGCCGCACTTTCTGATATCGCTGCCGCTGGCGAGCGACCGAGCGTGTACTCGCATAAGGGGGCGATCGGCCATTCGCTCGGCGCGTCGGGACTGATCTCAGTCGTACTGAATGTCATGATGCACCGCCGGGGCGTGGTTCCCGGCAACGCCGGACTTGAGTCGCCGCTGCCGCTAGCGCGAGCCACCCTTTCGCGTGATGCGGTGTCGAGAACGATCAGCCGAAGCATCGCTTGTGCAGCAGGCTTCGGCGGGGCGACCGCCGCAGTGAGCTTGCGAACGAGATAGACGCAGTGTCAAAGCGGGAATCGCACTTGATGCTGGAAGCCACTGCCAACAGCGTGCATGATCTCCCGCGGCCATCTGAGCGAGGGTAACCTTGAAACGTTCCGTACACTGCCACTCCATGCACGGCATTCTTGCGCCATGGCCGTGGTTCTCAGTGCTGATCCTGCTGCTGAGTAGTGGCGGCTGCCAACCGAAGCCACAAACCATGACGTTTGAGTGGACGTCGCTCGCCCCCCTACCCGACAACGAAGGATTCGCCGCTCCCTTTGCCGGCGTGAGCAACGGCACCCTGATCGTGGCCGGCGGGGCCAAGTTCCCCGATAAGCGGCCGTGGGAAGGGGGCGTTAAGAAATGGTACGACACTGTCTACGCCCTCCCGTCGCCCGAGGGAACCTGGAAAGTCGCGGGACACCTGCCGAAATCCAATGCCTATGGCCTCAGCGTCTCGACACCTGCCGGCATCATCTGCGCCGGCGGTGGCGATGCCCAAGCGCACTTCCGTGACGTCTACTGCCTTCGCTATGCGAACAACATGGTCACGATCACGCCGCTGCCGCCACTCCCCAAACCATGCGCATTCATGAGCGGTTCTCTGGTCGGCGATCATTTCTACATCGCTGGCGGAATCGAAATGCCCGGCTCGACGACGTGTTTGAACTCCTTCTGGACACTGGACACCAATCACCCTGAAGCCGGCTGGCGTGAACTTCCCCCCTGCCCCGGTCCGCCGCGCATGCTCGCTGTCGCGGGGTCAGCGGGTGATTCGTTCTACCTCTTCAGTGGAGCCCGGCTGTTCCCCACGGACGGCAAGGCCGCCCGCGAGTATCTCCGTGACGCCTGGAAGTATTCGCCCAACCGCGGCTGGACCCGACTGGCTGATCTCCCCCGCCCGGCCGTTGCCGCGGCATCGCCGGCTCCACTGGTGTCTGGCGGATCGAACCTGCTGGTCCTCAGCGGCGACGATGGCGCGCATGTCGGCTTCGAACCGCCTGCGCAGCATCCCGGCTTCCCGCGGGACGTACTGGTGTTCGACGTGCGCCAGGAACAGTGGAGCGTACTCGGTGCGGCCGATCGACCGCTTCCGTTCTCCCGGGCGACCGTGCCTGCAACCTTCTGGCGTCATCGCTGGATCGTTCCGACCGGCGAAGCCCGACCTGGCTATCGGTCGCCAGAGGTCTGGGCGCTGTCGGACTGAGCTCCAGCGCGGCTCGGCAATGGGGCCCGCAGCGCCGCATTCCGCGCTTCATCGCGTCGTCAACCAACCCGCGCGGGCCAGGTAACCTAAACGCTGGGACAGGTCGTCAGTACCTCGGCGCAACTCCCGCACGGAAGAGAATGAACCTCATGAGACGACTCCGACCGCTCCTTATCGCCATGGTTCTTGCTCCGCTCGCCGGCCTGCACGCGGAGGAACCGGCGGCAACGATTCGTGAATCTTTCGATGCGGGCTTTGATCCGAAACGATTCAGCACACCCATCCCGAACAAGAACACCGAGGTGCGCGACGGCGTCCTGTGGACCCGCGGGGCAAGCGGAGGGAAGTACCCGCCGATGGTCTACCTGCCGGTCCAGGGGACCGATGTCGCCATTTCCTTCCGCTACCGCCATCTTGAGTCGGGCGGTTGGCTCTGGTTCTTCGTTGACGGAGACGACGGATACGGGAGCGTTGACCACCTGCTTCGCGTGAAGCTGCTGAGAACCGGAGTCCAACTCGAAGTGGATGCCCACAGTCTCGATCCCAAGCACCCGCAAGTTCAGCCAGGCAAGGCGGCCGATCCCGTCAGCCATGCGTTTCGACTGAACGAGTTCCTCCCGATTGAGAAAGTTGATCTGAGCGCAAACGAGTGGCACACGGTTCGCCTCGACTTTGCGGGCGAGTCGGTAACGATCGCCGTCGACGGCAAGCGATGGACACAAACGCTGAAACGTTCCTGCTTCAATGCCGCCAAGCGAAAGCTGCTCTGGATGCAGAATGGCGGCGAAAAAGGGATTGAATTGGACGACATCCACGTGGCGCCGGCGGGCAAACCATAATGGCTAACTGCAAAGCCTGTGACGGCTCACGACCTGACGAGATGTCACTTCCACCTGCGACGCCATCCTTTCGCACGGCCTGCAAAAGCGAGAACGCCGTCCCTCTGGATGAGGGACGGCGTTCTTAGTGGAGGCGGGGGGAATTGAACCCCCGTCCCGAGATCACTTCATTGCCGGCATCTACATGCGTATCTGCTTTTTTAATCTCGACCCCGGCGGCGGGAAGCAGCACTCTCCGTCGGGGTCCAGCCGTCTGTTTCTCGTTTGCCGACCGACGTCAGAATCGGCAAACCAGCCCGCTGTTTTCGGCTGGTGTGTCACGGGCTCCACACCATGCCGAGGCTGCCTAGTTAATTAGGCGGCCATTCGAACCGGGGCAGCCGTGAAGCCGACTCGGCCTGCAACATCGTTGTTGGCAGTTATGAAATTGCTCTCGTGATTAACCAGGCCTAGAGAGCGTCCTGGGCATGCCACCGTCAACGTCGTCATCCGGTCGAAACCAGTCGCCCCCGGAACCGAGGCGTTCCCGTTCACGCGGGAAAGTGGGAAAAGGCATTTCCCGTCAAGATGAAGTATAGATCGACCGCCGGCGCCAATCAATCAAGGCAATCTCGACTTAACCCTCCATTCGGGGCAAACACGTGTTGCGAGCCGTGACTTTAACAGTGGCTCGCTACGCCCCGTGTGCCCTGACTTCCAACCGTCTCAATCTACACGGCTGACCAGCTACACAGGAACCAATGTCTCACCGACGGCCGTATTTAAGATGAACCCCTATCGCCGCCAGGCCGGGAGTTTCGGCGTTCCGGTACCGGCATAGACTTCTCTTGTTGAATTGAAATCAGAGTTTTTTCTCCCAGTTTGAAGTGGTCGCGCGGTATACTTCCGTGACGACGCAAGTCGGTCGGACTCATTTCTTCGCGATTGTCCTCATAACGAAGCGCTTCGGGGTAGCAGTTTATGGAATTACACCAAACCATCGATCATCGGTTCGTCCGTCGGTTGCGCCACGGTTTCACACTGGTCGAGCTTCTGGTTGTCATCGGCATCATCGCGCTGCTGATCTCGATCCTTCTCCCTTCACTCAATCGCGCTCGCGCACAAGCGAATGGGATCAAGTGCGCCGCCAATCTCCGGTCGCTGGGACAGGCGGTTCAGATCTACGCAAGCCAGAACGGTGGTAACCTCGCCTGGTACAGCAATAACTCTAGAGTTTTGCGAGGAGGCAATAACCCGGCGTTCCCCTTCGTCGACCCGTACGTTGAGGTTTCGACGACGGACACCGACACCGGCGTCGTCACCGTTCAGTACGACTTCTACTGGGCGGTTCCCTATATGGTCGAGGCGAAGATGCCCAAGGAAATTCTGAATTGCCCCGCCGAGAACTACAACAGCCGCACCGGTACCGGCGACGGGATGTGGCGTCACTATGGGCTCAATTCCTTCGGGACGGGATTGGTCAACATCACGCGTCTTGAGGCGTTCGGTCACAACAACGCCGAGACGGCGTTGCTCCGCAACACGCCGCAGTTCAAGTTCTCGACTGGTGCCAACAAGTGGGTGGGCAAAAATCTGGGGAAGATCAAGAACGCCAGCGACATCATCTTTGCCCAGGACAGCTACGAAACGACGATCGACGGCAACGAAGACACCATGTGGGATTTCAAGCAGCATGCCCCGCCACTTGTACCGGTCGACATGTCGATCGAGTATCTCCGCCACAACAAGAAGGCGAACTGCCTGTTTACGGATGGGCACGTCGAAGCGTTCGGTCGCGAACTGCTTGAGGACTATCGCTGGTACACCGGTCGTCGCGATCTCCCGCTTAAACCCAAGCCTTGAACCGTTGAGTTAGACGCTTCACTTCAGGTACGAGAAATGAAAGAGGCTTCCACACCAAACGGTCTGGAAGCCTCTCTGCATTTGGGTTTTGGATCCCGTGTCAGGCAGCCAGAATGGCCGCCGACCAGGCGTCGCCGATCTTGTCGTAGCCGGCACGAGTCGGGTGAACGGAATCAGAGAACAGACTTGCGCGGGGGGCACCCGTGGCATCGACGAACTGCGTGTACATATCGACCAGAGTCACCTTTTTACCCAGCGCCTTGTACTTTGCGACCACCTGCTTAAGCAGGTCGTTGTACTGCTTGAGAGCAGTCATCTTTGTCGCGTCGAGCGTCGGGATGATCGTCGAGACGAAGATCTTGGCAGTCGGGCGGGCGTCGGTAAGCGTCTTGATGATACTGTCAAGATTCGCCGCCGCCGTCGCCGGAGCGATCTTCTGAAGGATGTCGTTGGTGCCGATGTGCAACAGCACAATTTGAGGGTTGATCGCCGGATGGCTAGCGGTGCCGTCGAGCCAGTGACCACCATTGTTGCTGGAGACATTGCTGCCAGGGGCGACGCCAAGCAGGTTGCCCGCCACTTGGTCGGTGCGGAATGCACCGTGACCTTCATGGCGGGTCAGCTTGGGTGCCTGCAGTGACGAATCAAAGGGGTCGTTTTCGGAGCCGGCGTAGGTAAAGCCGGCACCGGCAGCGGCGAGCTTGTCGTACAGGCGGCTGCGATATCCGCCCGTGGGCAGTTTCTTGTCTTCGTAGCCCCACGTGATGGAGTCACCAAGCGGAAGGATCGTTCCAAGTTGGATCGTGGGTGCCGGCGTCGTCGACGGAGCGACCTCAATGTAGTTGAGCTTTGTCTTGCCTGTCGCGGCACTCCCGACGCCGACCGAAAGGTTCCCGTCAGTGACATTGACCGTGACCGACTTGGTCGAAAACGCATTGATCGCCAGGGGAACCTGGTTGAAGAGTTGCGATCCCTCGACCCAAACGTTGTTCTGGCTGGTGGCGGCAGCATCGCCGACGGCAATCTTCACCACGTACTTGCCGTTGGGGACGGCCAGTTCCCACTTTCCGCCGGCCTTGACGCCGACCGCTGTGTCCAGGAGCTGATTCGCGTTGACGTTGCGGTCGTAAACCGCGTCGGCATGGCTCACGGACCAGCCGTAGGTTCGACCATTGCGAGCGCCATACGTCTGACCTGCGTCGACCAGGTAACCGGAAACGGTCGGAGCGGCCGCCGGTTGGAAGTTGATCCTAGTGCCTCCGGCGACCGGTGGCGACACCGGAGGTGACACTGGGGGAGGTGACACCGGCGGCGGAGACACCGGCGGTGGCGACGTCGGCGGCACAGTCGTCGTCGGCCGGACCAGCACCTGCAAGCGGCGGACGCTCCACTGCCCCGCCGACTTGTTGAACGTCCAGTCCTTGCCGCCGGTCGGGCTGTTGCCGATTCCGATCTCAGCGTCTTTCGTCGGTTCGAGCCCGCCCCAGGCGTTGTAAGCGAAAAGAGTCTGCTGGGCGTTGTAATTGTGGATCTGCATCGATCCATAACCGTTGGCCGGCAGGCCAATTTCGTCGCCGAAGTCGTAACCCCATTCCGATGCCCCGGGCACGCCCGCGGCATTGCGGGTGTTATAGCTGTTCGGCCAGAACTCCATCATGCCGCCGCTCAACCCCGTCCCCTGCACAATGCCGGCGACATTGGATTTGACGTTCAGGTTGCTGATGGCATTCTGGAACGCGCCGCCACTGGCAAACGTGGGCACGCCAAGCTTCTTTGCGTCCTGGGTGAAGGCATCGGCAGACACATACACCCACTGCGTGGTGCCATCGGCCTTGGTCAACTGCAGGTGGTAGGCCACCCGATCGAACGGCGTTGTGATCTTGGCCGCATCGTTGACGCTGTACGGGACTGCGGTCGTGTTGTAGCTTCCGCCGAGCTTCGGGATATTCAGGTCGTAGACGAGTTGGAAAGCCGCCGCTTCCGGAACCTTGGCAACCAGGGCCGACGGCGCAGCGGCGAGCAATTGCCGCGACTCAAGGCCTTCGACGGCACAACGGGCGGCGCGACGGGTCGATCGCATCAGAGAAATCGGCATACGACAAGGAACCTTTACAAGTCTTGGGAGCCACCGCCGCTGGCGAGCGACGAACTGTCCACCATCGGGATCATTTGAAACCGCCATGTCCGCAGAAACACCGCGAACCCCCTCCCCGTTGCGGCTCGGCCGCAAGACCACGAATGCTAGAGGTGTGGCAGCTTGCAAGCAATTGATTTCCCGTTGCGAAGGCAACTTTTCTTGCCCCAACACGTCCTTGTGACGATGGGGTATAACCCTCGGCGTTCAAAAGACTTCAAGTGTTCGCGAAGGAGGCTAAGCGTGCGACCGACCGTACAAATTTCGCTGGATGTGACCACCATCGACGAGGCACTGTCTACTGCTGAGATGGCTTTGCGGGCAGGCGTGGACTGGCTTGAAGCCGGCACGCCGCTCATCATCGCGGAGGGCATGAACGGCGTCCGCGCGCTACGGCAGCGGTTTCCGCAGACGCCGATCGTCGCCGATCTCAAGACCATGGACGGCGGCTACCTGGAAGCCGAACTGATGCACAAAGCCGGAGCGACCCACATCGTCGTGATGGCCCGGGCGCACGAGGAAACGATCAAGGTGGTCGTCAAGGCCGGGCGGGATCTGGGCGTCAAGATTATGGGGGACAACCTCGGCTGCCCCGACATGGTCGCCGGGGCGAAGATGCTTGAAGACCTCGGGTGTGACTACGTCATCCACCACATCGGCTACGACGAACGCCGAGGCATCGCCGCCCGCGGCGAGCGAATGCCTTCGCCACTCGATGAGCTTCGGCAGGTCGTGCAGGCGGTCAAAGTTCCGGTACAGGCGGTCGGCGGCTTGACGATCGAACAGGCAGTCGCGACGCCGAGCTACGGCGCCCCACTGGTGGTATTGGGAGCCCCACTCACAATCGATGCTGACGCCTTTAAGACCGCCAGCGGGGATGTCGAAGGCTCATTACGGATGATCTGTCAGAAAGTGCACGCGTATACGTGATGCCCAAGTAACATCAACGATGCGATTGGTGCGCAGTTGAAGGTTCGCGCCCACCGCAGCGCGGTTATTTGACGGTTCCCTGGCCATGTCGAAGAACGCCCCACCCAATTGACCTACGCTTCCCGCAGGTGATACGACCGGATGCTGTTCTGCTGGAAGTCGGGGTAGGCGCCGATATCGTGCTCGGCCAAGTCCAGGCCATCGAACTCGTCGGCCTCGTTGGACCGCAGATTGCTCGCGAGGAACTTGAAGACTCCGAACGCCGCCGCCGCCGAGACGGCTACTGCGACAACCAACGCCAATAGTTGCACTCCAATCGCCTGGAACGTGCCACCAACGCCTCGCCCGCAGAAGATACCGGCACAGACCGTTCCCCACGCACCGCCAACGAGATGGATCGCGACTGCGCCGGCGGGATCGTCGATCCGCAGCCGCATGTCGATCTCGACCGCCGCCCATGGGACCAGTACGCCCGCCCCACCGCCAATGATAATGGCAAAGATGGGGTAGACGTTTGCCGCGCCTGCTGAGATGGCGACGACGCCACCAAGCATGCCCGTGATCATCAGCAACACGTCGGGCTTGCCGTAGCGGAGCCTGCCCAGGACCAGGCTCGCAACGATGCCTGCTGCGCCGGCGAGCACGCCGTTGAGCGCCGCCCGCCCACCGCCTGCCGCCAGGAGTGACGCCAACCCGGCGAACATGATCAGGGCACCCAGGCCCGCGAGCGGCACGCTGTGGCCGGGGATGATGCTGGCCGAGCCGTCACGGTGGTACTTGTTGGAGCGGGCGCCGACCGCTTTTGCACCAAACAACGCAAACACCCCACCGGCCATGTGAAGCCAGGACGCTCCGAAGTCGTCAATCACACTGAGTCTCGCAAGCCATCCCAAGCTCGACCGGGACCAGAACGCCAGCACCGGCACGACGACCGCTGCCAGGACAATGGTGACAGGAAGCATCGCGAAGAAGCGTGATCGCTCCCCAAGGGCGCCGATGACGATTCCGGTTGCCACGGTCGTAAACAATAGAAAGACGCTGACTTCGGCAGCCGCCTCGGCGTTGAACCAATGCCGGAAATCCATGGCGAAGATCCGGTTGTTCTCCTGGGTGACGATCGCAGCGCCCAGAACGTAGAACGCCAGCGCGGCGATGCCGAAGTCGCAGATGACGCGGGCGACCACACCGGCAGCGTTTTTTGCACGGGTCAGACCGGCCAGGTACATGCCCAGCCCGACACGCACGAGGAGGATGGAAATCAAGATAAAGGCCGACATCGAAGCTCCTTCGAGTTCCCCGCACGCGACTGGGACAAAGGTATAAGGCAGGGACGGGAATTTGTCATGGGACGCGTTGTCGCCTCCACACAAGCAGTTCTGCACAGCATGGGTTCTTGCGCGAAGGACGAACGAGTCGGTCAGAGTCGTTCAACGGGAAAGGATTTGAACGAGTTCGAAGGTCATCCGCGTAACAACCCATCCCTTCGGGGATGGCGCTTTGAGGGAACTCCTACGCGGGAACCAGCTTCGCGAATCGTTTACCGAGCTTGACAACCGCAGGCTTCGTGATTGAAATCGCTGCGTGGAAATCCAGGAACTTCTCGCCATCGAGATAGACCGCGCCTTCCTTGATCTTTCGCGTCGCCTCACCGTTACTCGCGGCCAGGCCCGCTTTCACCAGGAGCGCGGCCATGCGGTGTTCACCCGCCTCAATCGCCACTTCCGGGACGTTGTCGGGGACAGCCCCTTTCTGCGAGTGCACGCGGTCCCACTCGGCGACCGCCGCGTCGGCGGCCTCCGTTGAATGCAACTTCGCCACGATGTGCCTCGCCAGCGATACCTTCGCATTGCGCGGGTCGGACGCGATCTGCCGCTTCATCTCGTCTAACGGTAGGTCGGTGACGAGCGTGTAGTAGCTCTCCATCAGTGAGTCCGGCAGCGACATGATCTTGCCGAACATGCTGTCATTGCCGCTGGGGGCGTCAGTTACACCCACGTAGTTCTTCAGCGACTTGCTCATCTTCTTCACGCCGTCGGTGCCGACGAGCAATGGCGTGACGATGACCACCTGCCCGGCAAGTGGGTCGTCGGGCTTCTCTTCCTTCTGAAACTCGCGGCCGACGAGGTTATTGAAAAGCTGATCGCTGCCGCCCATCTCGACATCGGCATCGATCATCACGCTGTCCCAACCCTGCAACAGCGGGTAGAGAATCTCGTGCAGGCGAATGTCGATCCCCTCTGCGTAGCGCTTGGCGAAGTCTTCGCGCGTCAGGATCTGCGCCACGCTCTTTCGGCTGGCGAGCTTGATGATATCCACCAAGCCCATCTTGCCGAGCCATTCGCCGTTGTAGCGAATCTCCAAGCTTTCCGGCGACGTCAGGAGAATCTTGCCGACCTGGGCGACGTAGGTTTTGGCGTTGGCGTCAATCTCTTCGCCGGATAGGACCTTGCGCGTGGCGTTCCGGCCGGTTGGGTCGCCGACGCGGGCGGTGTAGTCGCCGATGATGATGACCGCCTTGTGGCCCCACTCCTGGAACTGCCGCACGACGCTCAGCGGCACGGCGTGGCCGAGCGTGACGTCGGGGGCCGTCGGGTCCATGCCGAGCTTGATGCGCAGCGGCTTGCCAGTGGCGTAACTCCGCGCCAGCTTTTTGCGCAGGTCTTCTTCGGAGAGAATGCGTTCGCAGCGGCGGGAGAGAATTCGAATCTGGTCGTCAATCGAGGGAAGCATGGTTAGGCTGTCGTTTCCTGGGGTGGACGTTCAAAACAGAAAAGGCGAATCCTGATCGGGCAGAGCGACGCTATGACTTCCAAACCCATCATCTTTCGGCACCGCATCGGCTGGTTGGGCCTGGCGCTGGTGCCCCTACTGCTGACAGGGCTTGCCGCCGTCTACGTCGGCGTCAGCATCCAGTTTCTGGGGACCATCACCGCCAAGCCCGGTGCCGGCTGGGCCGTGCTGCTCCTAGGACTGCTGGCGATGGTATTTGCCGTCGGAGCTTTGTCCATGCACTGGGATCTGGAGATTGACCGACCCGCCGGGCAGGTTCGCCGGACACGCGGCACGCTGGGGATGAAGCGCAGCTACGCATACGACCTGAAGTTCTTCGATCGGGTCACGGTCACCCATCACCTCTTAACGACTCACAACGGCGGTTCGTACAGCCGATTTCGTGTGTCGCTGTCGGGTAAGGACATCAGCGTTTACGTCACCGAATATTCGACGAAGCAGCAGGCGGCGGACAAAGCCGGCGACATTGCAATCTATCTCGACCTGCCCACCGAGATTTGTGACGAGGCATGACCAGCACTTTGCGGAACGGGCTGCCATCCCGTTATGACAGGCGAGCCTGCTTGCCGCCTTGGCGCGACTCGTGCCCAGATCAAATCAGCCTTCCGCCCCACCCAGTTCCCGGTTCTCGAACAGCAGCAGTCCTGCCGCCAGCGCGAAGATGGCGAACCCGACCGCATACAAACTTGCCACACCGAAATAGCCCCAGATCGTCCAGAGGTCGACCGCATTGGGATGACGGACGGCGTCCATGAACTGCGTTCCCGGAACCCGCACCTCGCGGTAGACCGTGTGCTGGCGGAAGTCGAACACCTGGAGGAACGGCACCACAGTCGTCGCCAGCCACGCCAGGCCGCGGGTGACGACCGAGCTGTTGGCGTCCATGTTGCCGAGGAATCGAGTCAGGTTGCCGGCCACGTAAAAGAGGATGACCGCCGGCAGGTTGACCACGAGCGAAAACCGCACCGACAGCGCCACGCCGATCGCCGCCAGTGCCGCAATTTGAAGCCAGACCAGCAGCAGGCTGGGGATCATGCCCATGATGTGCATCAGGCGGTAGTCGGCGATCTGTTTGAGGACCAGGTCGTCCAGGCTGTTGACCTGAAGCTGGTAGTCCGTCGGCACCCGCCAGTAGATCGCCCCGCTGATGACCACGCCCAGGATCACGATCGCAAGTAACGCCCCGACGATGATGCCCAGGTATTTGCCGAGCAGCACCTCCCACTTACGGACCGGCTTGCTCATGAGTGTGAGCATGGTGCGGTCTTCGATCTCGTCGTAAACGCTCTTGCTGGTGGCAAAGAGTGTCGTGAGCAGCACCAGGAGAAGGACGATGTCCAGCGCGACCGACTTGAACATGGTCGAGTCTTCGCCGAGCGTGAAGAACGGCAGCATGGCGAAGATGAACATCAGCGCGCAGCCGATGCCTATGAGAAGAGAGAAGATCGGCTGAACGATCGACTCACGGAACGTATGGCGGGCGATGACGAGCGTGCGGTACATGGTTGGAGAGGATTGTACGGAGAGTCCCTGCGTCCGGCGAGTGTCAAATGGGGGGCAACGTGCCCCAGTGCCTTCGTACCTGACTTCTGCCTGCCCAAGTCATCATTCTTTCCGTCATTGCCCGTCTCCCATATCGCCCCTACCATTCTCGCACTATGAGTACCGCGCTTGCGTCCCCTCCCATTGCCATGCCCGACAGCGCCGGCCATTTCGGCCAGTACGGCGGCGTTTTCGTCCCTGAAACGCTTATCTTCGCCCTCCAGCAACTCGAAGCCGAGTACCGCAGTGCCCAGGCCGATCCGGCATTCAAGGAGGAACTCGACGGCTACCTGCACGACTTTGTCGGCCGGCCCACCCGGCTCTACTTCGCGAAACGTCTGACCGACAAGTTCGGCGGTGCCAAGATCTACCTGAAGCGCGAAGACCTCAATCACACCGGCGCGCACAAGATCAACAACACCATCGGCCAGGCGCTGCTCACCCTCCGTATGGGCAAGAAGCGCGTCATCGCCGAGACCGGTGCCGGCCAGCACGGCGTGGCGACGGCAACCGCGGCCGCGCTGTTCGGCCTTAAGTGCGACGTCTTCATGGGTGCCGAGGATATCCGCCGACAGAACCTCAACGTCTTCCGCATGAAATTGATGGGGGCCAACGTCATCGAGGTGACCAGCGGATCGAAAACGCTCAAGGACGCGACCAACGAAGCGATGCGCGACTGGATGGGATCCGTCGAAGACACGCACTACATCATCGGATCGGTCGTCGGCCCCCACCCGTTCCCCATGATCGTCCGCGACTTCCAGGCGGTCATTGGTGTCGAAAGCAAGCAGCAGTGCCTGGATATCGAAGGCCGTCTGCCCGATGCAGTGATCGCCTGCGTTGGCGGTGGTTCCAACGCGGCCGGCATCTTCGCCCCGTTCGCGGCAGACACCGGTGTTAAGCTGATCGGCGTTGAAGCCGGTGGTCGTGGCGGTGCACTCGGGCAGCATGCGGCCGCCCTTTCGCAGGGTCAGCCGGGCGTGCTGCACGGCTCGCTCAGTTACGTCCTTCAGGACGCCGACGGCCAGACCGCCGACGCCCATTCCTGTTCCGCCGGCCTCGATTACCCCGGCGTCGGCCCGGAGCACGCCTATTGGAAAGACAGCGGCCGGGTCGAGTACGTCACGATCGACGACGACGAGGCGCTGGAAGGCTTCAAGACCCTCGCCCGCTGTGAAGGCATCCTGCCGGCCCTCGAGACGGCGCACGCGATCGCCTATGTGGCCAAGCTCGCCCCGAAGATGGGTAAAGACAAGGTGATCGTGATCAACCTCTCCGGCCGTGGCGACAAGGATTGCCAGGAAGTGGCGCGGCTGCTGGAAGGCAAGATGTAGGGGCACACGGCGTGTGCCCGACGGCTCCAACGATTAGGCAGGGTCCGCCTTGGCGGACGCGTCCAAAGGTGCTCGAGCGCCACACGTCCGCCAAGGCGGACCCTACGAATGCCGTCGGATAAACGCCGTCACTTGATCAGGATGCGTCACGGCGATGATGTGCCCGCCCTTCGATACCACCTCTGTCGGCGACGTCAGCTGTGCCGGCAGAACCCAATCCCGCTCCCCGTGAATGTGGTAGATCGGCACCGATGTCGCCGGTGGCGGACCTTCCTTGCCCCAGGTCAGCACGGCCTGGGTTGCCCAGCGGAAGAAGTCGGCGTCAAGACTGCCGCCGAGCTGAAGAAACTCGCGGATTCGCCGGGGCATGAGCCACCCGTAGCTGAAGCCCAGAAATCCCGCCACCCACAGGAACAGTTCGAACGGAATCAACCGGCACAGCGGGGCCAGGGGACGCACGACACGAATCATCCACGGCAATTCGTCCGGCGATCGCACGGCGCCCACGAGCAGGCATGCCCGGGCATTGACGAAGGGGAGCATCTCCAGCGAGAGAAACCCGCCGAACGACGCCCCGCCGATCACACATGGCCGATCGGGCCCGATGTCGGCGGCCAGCCGATGTGCGTATTGCCGCAGTGTTTCATCCCGCTTCGGCGGAAGCCAGTGAGGGACTGTCAGGTTGGGGATGGCGGCGAGTTGCTCGGCGAACATCCGCTGATCGGCACCCATGCCGGAGAAGAGGATGAGGGGGAGCGGTTCGCCCATGACTCCGTTCTTTCCATAGCACGGCAATGAAGAAGCCCCGGCACCACTGGGGTGTCGGGGCTAGCTATTCTAGGTACAAGTTGTCCAAAGCTCCCGGTCAATCCAAATTCATCGACATCAGGAACTGCGCGTTGCTCGCCACCTTCTCCAACCGGCCCTTCAGAAGCTCGACGGCTTCGACCGGGTTCATGTCGCTCAGCACGCGACGGAGACGGTAAACCAGTTCGAGTTCCTTCTTGTCCAGCAGCAGCTCTTCACGCCGCGTGCCGGAGCGGTTGATGTCGATCGCGGGGTACGTTCGGCGGTCGACCAGACGACGGTCAAGGTGCAGTTCGGAGTTACCCGTGCCCTTGAACTCTTCGAAGATGACTTCGTCCATCTTGCTGCCGGTGTCGACCAGCGCCGTCGCCAGGATCGTCAGGCTGCCGCCTTCTTCGATATTGCGGGCAGCGCCGAAGAACCGCTTGGGCTTCTGCAGTGCGTTGGCGTCAACACCGCCGGACAGGATCTTGCCCGAGTGCGGGACTTCGGTGTTGTAGGCGCGGGCCAGACGCGTGATCGAGTCCAACAGGATGATCACGTTCTTCCCGAACTCGACATACCGCTTGGCCTTTTCGATCACCATCTCGGCGACCTGCACGTGACGGCTGGCGGGTTCGTCGAAGGTCGAGGAAATAACCTCGGCCTTGGTGTTCCGCTCCATGTCCGTTACTTCTTCCGGACGCTCGTCGATCAGCAGGATGATCAGCACCGCATCAGGATGATTCGTGCTGATACTGTTTGCGATCTTCTGCATCAGGACCGTCTTACCGGTACGCGGCGGCGCGACGATCAGCATGCGCTGACCCATGCCGATCGGCGTCACCAGGTCGACGATCCGCATGTTCATGTCCTTCGGGTCGGCCTCGAGGACGATGCGCTTGTGCGGGTGCAGCGGCGTCAGGTCTTCAAACGTGCCGGTCTCGGTGATCTTGTCCGGGTCTTCGCCGTTGATCGCCTCGACACGCAGCAGCGCGAAGTAACGCTCGCTCTCCTTCGGCGGACGAATCTGGCCCTGCACGACGTGGCCGTTGCGCAGGCCGAACCGGCGGATCTGGCTCGGGCTGATGTAGATGTCGTCGGGGCCGGGGAGATAGTTGAACTCCGGGCTGCGGAGGAAGCCGAAGCCGTCGGGCAGAATCTCCAGCACGCCTTCGCCGTACATCAGGCCGTTCTGGCGGACGCGGCTGCGAAGGATCTGGAAGATCAGGTCCTGTTTCTTGAGGCCGATGTAATCCTGAATGCCTTCATCGCGGGCGATGTCGTGCAGCTTCAGGATGTCCATCACCTGCAGGTCTTTGATGAAGAGCTTGCCGCCCTTGACCTGCTCGTACTTGGCGTTGGTTTCGGCGTCGATGTTCGAGACGTCTTCCGACTGGGGCTCTTCGCGACGTTCTTCGCGGCGTTCGCCACCGCCGCCACCGCCGCGGTTATCGCGGTTGTCACGGTTGTCGTAGCGGGGCTGTTGGGGCGGGCGGTTTCGGTCGCCGCCGCGATCGTTGCCACGGTCCTGCTGGGGGCGGTTGCGGTCGCCGCCACGGTCGTTGCCGCGATCACCACCTCGGTCGCCACGTCCCTGATCGCCACGTCCCTGTTCGGGCCGGCGGTCGTTGCGTTGGGGGGGACGATCGTTGCGGTCGCCGTTGCCTCGATCGCCGGTACGCTGTTCCGGTCGATCCTCGCGTCCTGCGGGGCGCTCGTCGCGCGGCGCAGGCTCTTGACGGACTTCTTCACGCGATTCGACGGGTGTCGGAGCAACCACAACCGGGGCCGCCACGACGGGGGCCGGCTTGGGTTCGGGCTCCACCGCGACGCTCGGCGCGGCTTCCTGTACTTCAACTTCCGTCTCAACGGGTTCTACAACTGCTCGTGTGCGACGGGGACGACTGCTGCCTGCTTTGGCCATTGGTCTCAAGGCCTCCTGTGAGGGGGAATGATCTGTGGGTTATCAGTATGAATTGCATCGCGACTCGCCCGGGTGGCGATTATCGCGCGTCTTATCCGGCGGAACAGATCGGTTCTGACGGGAAAGGACGCCGCGCCCGCTGTCTCAAACCGTCGGGCTACGGTCATTGCGAGGTATGGCGATACGCTCGCCACTCCCCGCCGCTCCGATCCTGGTGCCATCAATGACATTCGCAGAGTCGGGGGAACCCTGCCAGACCTCGACACGATGCCGAGCCTGTCAGGCGGGTGCGGTTTCCGGCAAACGCCGGTGTTCTGTCAATCAGTCGAGATAACGCAGTATTTTGGGGTTCGAGTCGATTGGTGGCAGACACCTTCTGCGGCGCTGTCGTTTATCGCTCGCTGACCTGATTCGTTGGCCTGCTACGTCACTGATGTTCTTGTGATACTCGTTTGAATTGCCTGACGGCGGGTAGATTCAGTTCATTCTCTGGCTCAAGCGGTGCCACCCAACAAACACGGCACCGGTGCGCTCCTGATCCTGCCGATACTACCCGCCAAGGCTCGATCTGTTACGCTCGATCTGTCACCAGATCTCCCCGCCTGCTTGCACTGTAGGCAGGTCGGTCGCCCCATTCAATCGAAAACAGGGCGGTTATATAGGACAGACAAACTGTGCGATCAAGCGGCGCCGTTAAGGAGGCAACTCATAGCCGAAGCTAGTTCGCCCGGAGGTCGGATACAATTCTGGAGAGCACCTGCCTGACCTGACGGCGCAACTCGCATGAGCCGCTGATCTCGCCGTCTACCGATGCTACTGGGGAGTCAACTTCCGGTGGGCGGGCGGGATCTTTCGTAGCGGGACACGAATCAGGCGTTTCCGCCGCGTTCGTGATCACATAATGAGACAGTCTCCGCTTTTTGTCCAGAGGCCATTGTGAAATTTCCCGACGTCTTAATTCCCCGGCGTCCCACCCGCGGGATCTCCTGACCCGATCCAGCCGGACGTCGTCGGGGGTATCCACAAAAACCACCGCGTCGCAGCGATCTGCCAGGCCGACCTCAAAAAGGAGCGGCGTATCCCAGATAAACGCGACGGGCCGCTCCGATTGCTGCGCAGCCTGCTGCATCACCGCATCACGCAGATTCGCCACCACCGGGTGCAGCAGGCTTTCGAGCCATTGCCGCTCGGCCGGCACGTTGAACACCTTCGACGCAATCAGCTTACGATTGATCAGGCCCTGCGGGCCAATCGCTTCATCACCCCATCGTTGCCGAATCTGGTTCAAAACTTCCGGGAGAGCATAAGCCTCGGTGACCTGTTTATCGGAACTGATCACCAGACATCCCAAGTTGCCAAAGAGGTGCGCGACGTGGCTCTTGCCGCTGCCGACACCGCCCACGATGCCAATGATAGGGATACCCTGAAACACCGGATGGAATGATAGCCGAGGAACGGTCAGCCGCTACGCCTCCCCCGTGAACGCGGGTTCCCGCGAACTCAGATCGGTCGGCTTTCCATGATCTCAATCCAGTTGCCGCCGGGGTCTTTCAGCAGCAGAGAATCCTGTCCTGCGTACAGCCCCTTCTGGCGGGTGTAGTCGATCTCTAACCGCTCGATCTGTAGCCGCGTGGAGGTGAGCGATGGCACTTCAACTCCGAGTGGTCGCAGGCTGTCGCGTTCGAACAACGGCTCCAGAACATGGAACGACACTCGGTGCTTCTCCGCCCGGTACACCGGCCCCTGGATCGCCCCCGCCGGCAAGGCCGGCAGAGGCCGTCGCACGCGCGCCGCTGGCAGGTTCGGTGCCGCGTCGCCGAGGATCGGCGCCGTGGGCGGGCGGACGGGCAACTCCTGATCCTCCCGCTCCATCCGCAACAGACCGACGTAGAACGCGTCGAGCTGCGGCTCCTTCCCGGGCGGCGTGAGCAATACAACGTCGTCCACCGCCACCAGCCGAACTGGCGGCGGCTCGGGAAGGATCGGACGCGGGTCGCGCTGCAGTTTCAACGGTTCGCTGTCGTCGGCGAGTTCCATACCCGGATTTTAGCCGATTCGCGTCGCGGGGCGGGCACGTTCCGCCGAAGAAAGTACACCACGACGAATGGCGTTCCCGCCCGCGAAGCTCACGCCCACCACTTCTCCGTCGGAATCTCGCGGATCGCGTTCGTGCCACAATGAATGCTTCCGCCGGAGTTGTGATAAATGGCAGCGTCCGCAAAACGGACGGTTGTATATCCGGCCCCGCGGAACACAGCGGCGGCGTAGTCTTCGAGAATGTCGCTCGCCGTCCCGCCACGCCAGGCGACCTTCGGCCCCTGCGCCTTTCCGGTGATGACCGTACCGCCGTCTACCAGCGAGTTAACGTGATTCATCGTGAATGCGCCAAGGCGTGGAGGGCCTTCAATGACCACGCTTTGGCCGATCGGTGCACCCTGGAAGAACGCGTCCGGGCCGTAGAAGAGCACCGGCATCTTGATCAGGGTCGCCGCCGGGTTGGTTGCATAAGTAAACACATCGCCGGCCTTGGAGACGCCCGTCCAGTAGTGCTTGAGCAGGAAAGCTTTGGCTTCAGGGAAAACGCAGTCCTTGGACCGCTGTCCGTCGGCCCAGCCCGACCAGGTGGTTCCGCCGTTGTCGCTGTATCGCAGCCGGTAGCGGTCGGCGTCGGTGAACTTAATCTGGAAGGTGCGTTTCACGCCGGAAAGAAACTGCGTAAACGCCCCACCGCGTACGAGCCTGGCGGTGCCCGTGTTGGCACCTGCCGCGGCCGGCGTGGTGAGCTCTTCCGTCAGCTTTAACGCCGACTTGATCGCGTTCCATGCCGCCGGCAGTCGGCTCGCCGCCATGGCGTATTCCATGTTCTGCTGGCGCAGGATCGGGTTGTTCAGGTACACCGATGCCTTGACGCCGGCAGGGTCGGCGTTCGGCAGCCACTCGTTGCCGTTGAGCGTAGGGTGCATCTTCACATTTGGGTTCAGCTTCGCCGCCCAGAGCAACAGAGCCCAGGCCGATTCCGGATCGGCCACCGCGACATGCTTGCCATCGGCGGCATAGTGAATCACCTCGTCCACATGAGCGACGCTGAGCCAGTCGTCGAGTTTCAGGTCGATCACCTGATGCGTGCCCTGCGCCGCAATGAAGTCCTTCAGGAACTGCGGCATTCCGCTGGCAAGCATGTATCCGGGCTGACCGGGCTTTCCGCCGGCCTTGCCGATGCCCTCGATATCGCCGCCGAAGGCGCTGCTGGTGACGTGCGGAAACCCGGCAACATCCGTCGCCACGCCTACGCCCGATCCCAGCAGCGTTCCGCGTACGAACGACCGCATGGTCACCCCTTGTTCGAAAAAGACGTCGGTTGCCCTGGGCAGATCGAGCACCGCCGACATCGATCCGTAGGGAGCGGCGACGTAACCGATCTCATACCCGTCCTGCTGCCAGATATCCCCACTGCGCGACTCGACCTTTCGGCTGCCGAACACCTGCGACATCGTGTTGCGCAGTTCTGCGTTATCGAAGCCGTAACGGTTCATGTTCTCGACGATCGCCTTCTTCACCTTCATCCGGTTGTCCGACAGCACGAACGGCGCGACGCGAAGAACGGCGGTGTCGGTCATCACGGTCGGCGGCTCGGCCGGCTCGCCGGCGACGACGATGTCGGTGAGGATCGGATCGTATTCGATCGTCAGCTTCAGTCGGACCTGTGCCCCGGCTCGCAGCCCCTCGATGCCGAACTCCAGGTAGCCGTCGCCGCCGAGATCGGACATCGCATACTCGTTCAGAGCGGCGGGGTTGTTGACGAACCGGATCGTGTCACCGAGACCCGGCCCGAAGACGGCGACATCGCCGGGCTGGACGGTGAGGTTTCCGTCGGCAGTCTGTTTCGACGGGAAAAAGACACGCACCCGATCCTGCGGCAGGATGCCTTTGTGGAATGCCGAGTCGGTCGCCGGGCCAATGATCTGTAGCGTCACCTTGTACTGGTAGGACTCGAAGTCGGACCCGAGGCGGTACAGGCGGAACCGGCCGACGTCGGCCAGGTCGGCGGTGTTGTCGATGATGTTGTTGGGCGCGGCCGGACGGCCATTCCAGTTGCCGCCGGCCCAGTTGTCGGGGGCGAGCGACGTGGTGTTGTCGCGATCGAAGTTGGGCAGGATGACCGCCCCGGCCCCCAGCTTGCCTGACGTCCAGGTCTCTTCTTTCGTATTGTCGGCGACGGTAATGACGCCGTCGCGATTGGAATCGACACGAATGTCAGTCTGGGGAAAGAGTGCCGAAAAAAGAGTTCGCGCTTCGAGGGTTTGGATTTGCATGACGACAGCTCTGGACAGAGGGAAACAGCGGCCACGCGGGCGCGCGGCATCGGCACTGAAGAGACGACGATCGCCCTTACGAGATATCACTGTGCACGTATTTCGAGCCGACGCCGGCGACATGCGCCTGCGGCTCAAATTCGAATGGATTTCCGGACCTGGATATGTTCGCCGGGGCGATCTCCAGTCGATTGGCGAAACAGGACAAGCCACAGGTAAGTCGAGGGGGCCTCCCGGGCCTGCTCGCCAGATGCGAAGTTCCGATTCTGCAGCTTCAAGTCGTCACTTCGCCTCTCCCCAATTCGCCGCCCAGGCGGCCTCAACCTTCAGCGGCACCTTCAGGCCCATCTTCTCCCCCGCCGCCGTCATGACCTCCTGGACCATCTTTGCCTCGACTTCGACCGCGTCCCTGGGCGTTTCGAAGACCAGTTCGTCGTGGACCTGCAGTAGCATCTTGCTCGGGCGGTTATCTGCCCGTAGTCGGCGGTAGACATCGACCATCGCGATCTTGATCAGGTCCGCCGCCGACCCTTGGACCACGCTGTTGATCGCCATCCGCTCGGCGGCATTGCGCATGTGGATGACGCCGGAGTCGATCTCCGTGATCGGCCGTCGCCGACCGATCAGCGTGCTGACATAGCCATGATCCTGCGCGTGCTTCACGCACTGCATCAGAAAATGCTGGATGCGAGGGAACCGGGCGTTGTACGACGCGATCAGTTGCTTCGCGGCCGAGACCGACAGTCCTTCGATTCGCTGAGCGAGCCCGAATGCACTGACGCCATAAATGATGCCGAAGTTGATCGTCTTCGCCTGCCCGCGCTGGTCGCGGGAGACCTGATCGAGTGGAACGCCGAACACCTCAGCGGCAACGGCGCGGTGCACGTCTTCGTCGGCCTCAAACGCCTTGATCAGCGCCGGCTCCTGCGACAAGTGGGCAAGGATGCGCAGTTCGATCTGGCTGTAGTCGGCCGACAGCAGGACATTCTTCTCCCGATCGCCGGCGACGAACGCCAGGCGGATGCGCCGGCCTTCATCGGTGCGGATAGGGATGTTCTGCAGGTTCGGGTCCGACATGCTCAACCTGCCGGTCGCGGCACCGGTCTGGTTGAAGCTGCCGTGGATACGGCCGGTCTTCGGGTTGATGTAATCGCCGAGGTTGTCGAGGTAGGTGTTCTTAAGCTTGATCAGGCTGCGGTATTCAAGAATCAGTTTCGGCACGGGGTGCATGTCGGCGAGCTTTTCCAGCACCTGCACGTCGGTGCTCGGGCCGCTCTTGGTCCGCTTGACGACTTTCAGCTTCAGCTTGGTGAACAGCACCTCGGCGAGTTGCTTGGGCGAGTCGGGGTTAAACTCGACACCGGCCTCGGTCATGATTCGGGCATGAAGGGCGTCGGCCCGGTCGCCGAGGACGACGCTCTGTTCCTTAAGCACTGCCGGATCGACGGCGATGCCGTTGTGTTCCATCTCGGCGAGCACATCGATCAGCGGCGTTTCGACGTCGTCGATGAGCTTCTGAAGTTCCGGGATCGCCGCCAGGCGTGGCGACAGGAGGTTGGCGAGCCTCAGCGCAATGTCGGCGTCTTCGGCGGCGTAACGGCCGACCCTTTCTACATCGATTGCCGCCATCGACAGCTGTTTGACACCTTTGCCGATCAGATCGCTGGTCGGGATCTTCTGGAACGCCAGCATCTCGCGGGCGAGTGAATCGATGCCGTACTGGTTGCGACCGGCGTCGAGCAGGAATGCCGCCATCATGGTGTCGACTTCGATCCCGCGGAGCGTGACGCCCGCCATCCGCATCACCAGCAAGTCGTACTTGATGTTGTGGCCGACCTTCTTGATCGATTCGTCTTCGAGAATCGGCTTGAGCGCCGCGAGCACTTCTTCACGGCCCAGCAGTGGCGCAGTCGATTGTCCCGCGACGGGGACATACCAGCCGGTTTCGGCTTCCCACGAGAAGCTCAGGCCGACGAGGTTCGACGCCATCGCGCCCAGGGCGTCGGTCTCGGTGTCGAATGCAAACCGTCCGGCCTTTCGTAAGCCGTCTGTCAGTTCGGTGAGTTGCTCGGTCGTCGTGACGATCCGGTACGGCAGACCCGCCGAGGTTTCGAGCACCGGACCGCTATTGGTGATGCCTGCCGGTTCGGCGTCACCGCCGCCTCCGCCGGAACCAAAAAGGGTGCCGTCACCAAAGAGCGAATCCGAGAATCCGTCGCCGGCCGCCGCCACCACCGGGGCAGCTTTGCGGGGCTTTGCTTCGGCCGGCGGCGGGCCGAGGCGTTTGAGCAACGCCCAGAAATTCAGTTCCTGAAGGTGCTTTCGCAGGCCGGCGTCGTTCAAACCTGTATACCTGCACGCCTCGGGGTTGAACGGAAAATCGACATCGCGCCGCAGGGTCACCAGTTGCCTCGACATCTTCAGTTTGTCGGCGTGCTCGATGAAGTTCTGCTTGAGCTTTGGCGTCAGGTCGTCCAGATGTTGCAGAACCGCGTCGGCCGACCCGTATTTCTTCACCAGCTTCACAGCCGTCTTCTCGCCGACACCCGGGATGCCGGGGATGTTGTCAGTGGTGTCGCCGATGAGCGTCTGAATCTCGACCGCTTCCTCAGGGGTATAGCCGAGCTTGGCTTCAAGGCTGGCGGGGTCGATTACCTCGTCCCCCTGCACATCGTACATCTTGACGTTAGGACCCAGCAGTTGCCGCAGATCCTTGTCCTTCGAGACCATAAAGACCTCGAAACCATCGTTCTTCAGTTTCTCGGCCATGGTCGCCAGCAGGTCATCGGCTTCGAACCCGGGCTTGGCGAAGATGGGCACCCCGGCGTCTTCGACGACCTTCAGAATGCGCTCCTCCTGGGGGGCAAAGTCGTCGGGAGGGCGCGTTCGGTTGGCCTTGTATTCGGGGAAAATCTCGCGTCGAAAGACGGTTTCGTCGCCGGAATCGATGACCATCGCCAGGTAATCGGGCTTTCGCTGGTCGATCAGGTTCAGGAGCATCTGGGTGAAGACGTAAGTCGCCTTCGTCGGCTCGCCGGTGGGGCTGGTCAGATCGCGAAAGGGGGCAAAATAGGAGCGATAGATGTGGGCATGGCCGTCAATGATGTAGAAAGAGCGTGGCATCGGGTCGAGATTCTATTGGCGTTTGAAGGCATGGATATAGGCTGGCCGGAAACTTCCTAAGGTTGACTAAACCGACGCTTGTGCCTTTTCCTTGACCCCCCGCCCTGCCCTTCGGTACATTAAGACAGGTTCAAGCGGCGGAGTCTTGGTTTTTCCCGATGATGGGCATTTGTTGACGCGGATTTGAGGTGACGCCGGCCTCCGCGTTGTGCCCGAATGTCGGTTCCTTCCCCACACGTTGAAGTGACGCCGTGGCTGTTGTGACTGTCAGCAGACATGGATTGACGTGTTCGCTCTGAGTGCACCTGGTCTTTTCACACCCTGGAGGTCGTGATGCCCCCCCCGCTCCCAACGCAACAAGGGTCTCGCGCCGGTCTGATCACCGCGATCGTCATCTTTGTCATTCTCTGGTTGGTTTCGACCGTGGTTTACTTCCAGGAACGCGGACTTCGCCAGCAGGCTGAGAACAACGAAAAAGCGGTCGTGGACAAAATGAAGGGCATCGGCCCTGCGGACCAGACCGATCCGAACCTGACCGCCGCCCGTGAGGAAATGAAGGAATCTCCACTGAACGTGGACAACGCCTTCGATCTGGAGCGCAAGAAGAAGGAGTTCCTCGCCAAGGTCATCACCGGCCAGGCTGGTATTCCGGCCGACGACGCCAAGAAGTTCGGCGAAGGCGCGATCAACAAGTCGCAAGCCACGCTCAAGGCCGCCAACCTCCAGCCCGGCGACCTGGGTTTGAGCGCCACGCAGAACGACAGCCTGGCCAGCACGCTGGAGAAGTTCGCCGACGCGGTCGTGAAGCTGGACGCCGAGAAGCGTGCCGCGCTCGCCGCCACAACGGCATCTGAAGCCAAGAACGCCGCCCTGCTCGCCCAGCACAAGACCGCGCTCGACAGCAAGGTGGCGGAGGTCAAGGCGCTTCAGGATCAGCTCGCCGCCCGCCAAGCTGACCTTGACGCGGTGATCGCCAAGCAGGCGACCGCGATGACGGACGTCAACACCAACACGTCCAACCAGATCAAGCAGCTCACCGACCGGGCGACCGCGGCCGAGCAGTTGGTCGTCGCGGCCAACGCCCAGGTACCGCCACTGGTGGCGGAGATTGCCCGCCTGAAGACCGCCCTCAAGCCCTACCGCCTGGACCCCAGGGATAACACCGTCCGCCTCGCCGATGGCGTGCTCACCCGCGTGCCCGGCGACGGCACCTGCTACATCAACCTCGGATCGTCCGACGCCATCGCCGCCGGCATGACTTTCGAAGTCTTCGACAAGGACCGGGGCATTCCCCCGTTGAATGCCAACATCGAAGGCCTCGACGACGAAACCGCCCGCCGAACCAAGGAAGCCAATGACAAGCTGACATCGGTTCAGCAGAGGGGCCCCGCCGGCGTACCCGGTGCGGTCGGGTCGACCGCGACGGAGCGCTACGACCGGCTGCCGGATACGTTCAAGGGGTCGATCGAAGTGATCAGCGTTGGCCCCGGCCACACGTCGCAGTGCCGGATCGTCAGCGTGCAGAAGGGTGTCGTGATTCGCGAAGGCGACATCATCGCCAACCTGGTTTACAACAAGGCCGTCAAGTTCCGATTCGCCACGTTCGGCGACTTTGACCTGGACTACAACGGCGTTCCTTCAGCGCCCGATACGGCTACGGTTCGCCGGTTGATCGTTCAGTGGGGTGGGACGGTCACGCCTCTCAACACGCCGCAGGAACTCGAACCCAATACCGACTTCCTGGTGATGGGCCATCGTCCCACCGTGCCGGTGCTGTCTCCGGAGGACGCGGCCGATGCGGTCCGCATGAAGCAGGTGGAAGACGCCAAAACCGCGGCCGCTCAGTACGACGCCGTCCTGGATAAGGCCAAGGAGTACAGCATCCCGGTGCTGAACCAGACCCGTTTCCTCTACTACACCGGCTATTTTGATCTGCGAAGCCGGTAGAATTGGCGAACGACCACGCCATTGCCAGTCCATTGAATAACGATGCCGGGGCACGCGATGCCATTCGCGTGCCCCGGCTTTCGTTTGCCCCGATCGTTTCGCTCTCAGGTCTATTTTTTCGCAACCTGTAGACCCGCCTTGCGTGCGATCGACATCAGCGCCCGTCGATCGACTTTCATGCGTTGGCGTTGAATCGTTCGAGCCATCACCGACGGGCACAGCAACAGGGTCAGGGGGCTGGGCTGCGGACCATCGGTTTCTGTGTTCTCCGCGACGATCTTCAACTGCTTCATCTCCCGGCCGCGGATCGGAACGGATTTGACGATCTCGCGCAGCAGCTTCCCCTGGTGGTTCAGCGATTTGGTGGTTACGACACGTTTACGTCGCTGGCTGACGATCACGACCAGCAGCAGAAGTCCGACCGCTCCGGCGACATAGGGAAGCAGATCGGGAGCATCGGTGTTGCCGCCCACGCTGTCCTGAATGCTGCGAAAGACATCTTCCTGACTGGGTCCGGCGGCACCGGCGCCGCCCGCAAACGGGACTGCCAACGCCAGCAGCAGAGTCAGACCAAGGTTTCGGCTGTGCATTGAGTCAATCCAGTGAGGAACCAGTCCTGTGCGGAGCCAATCCTGTGCGGCGTCAGTCCTGACCTATGCCGATCGTCGGACGGCGGGTCCAGGTGTCTCCGCCACGCCGATGCCAGTCGCCTTCCTGCCGGCCGCCTCGCTCGAAGCCGCCGCGGACAAATCGGCCACGCCCTTAAGGACGTTCAGTGCGTACCGTCGCACGCGGATGTTGCTGTCGTCTTTGGCGAGACGCCCGACTTCACCTAGCAGCTGCCACCAGCCGATCTGGCGGAGAGTCCACATCGCGCTGATGCGGTGCTCGGCGCGGTCGTCGCGGAGCATGGTGAACAACTGATTGCTGACAGTAGACACCCGCATCTTAAACAGAGCCTTGATTGCGTTGGCCCGCTCGCGGTTGGTCGCTGATCGGGCACGCTCGGTCAGCACGGGAACGAATCGTGCATCGGCCTTGTTCTCGAGCACTTCAATGGTGTTCGCACGAACCCTGGCATCGGTGTCGTTCAGCAGTCGATCCACCAGCATCTCCGGCGTGACTGATGGGATCTGCCCGGCGACCATCACCGCTTTGCTGCGAAGTCTCGGGTCTGCATCGTGACACATCGCCACGACTGCGTCGCGCATTGATTCGGCCATCCCCAGTTCGTAAACAATCTGCAGTGCCTTGAGCCGCTGGTCTGCCGGTCCGACGCTCAGCCGCTTCTGAAGCCGGACGATTGCATCAGGGAGAAGCTTGAGCATCGCGCTGCCCGCCTGCCTGCGAATCGGCTTGGGAAGCCGATCGAACTTGTTCCAGAAATGCTCGAATCCCGACTGTCCGATCGCCCGTCCGACCACTTTTCGGACGGATGGCGGCGCGGAGGTCATCAATTGAAGCAGCAGGTTTTCGTAGTCGGGTGGACGGCGGCGAATGATCTCTCGCGCGGCGATTCGCATCAGCCGCTCGTCGGCGTCGGTCAGGAAGTTCTTGAGCAACACGACCGAGGTCCCGCGTGGACGCCTCGCGGCGATTCGCAGGAGCCGCAGGCGGGCCGTGGCACTTTCGGCAGCGTGTTGTCGCAGCTTCTCCAGCCGCTCGTCCTGGAGGGCCTCATGCGTTCCGGACAGACAGACCCACTCGCCGATCTTCGCCGACTCTTCCGGCCGGCGACGCGCCAGATCGCGGGCCAAATCCGACTCCGACCACCAGACCCCGCGACCCACCTGCTGTATACACAGCTGCAGGCTGTTGTCCTTGAGCCAATAGGTCCTTCGCAGCAAGGCATCGAGCACCGGCGCTTCGCTGATGTGCGCGAACGCCGTCCCGAAGTGCGAACGAAGGTGTCCGTGGCTGGCGCCCAGTAGAAAGGCGTCAACGTGCTCGGACGTGGGCGCCTGTTGGAGCCGTCGCACCATCGGCGTTTGGCCGCCGTGCTTCGGTGTTGCAAGGATCTGAAACGCCCGGCTCGCCGTGCTGTCGCACAGAAGAATGGCCCCGCGCAGCAGGTCCTGGCTGTGTCGGCCGCGGTGGACGTCCAGCGCCCTGGCGATCGCCGCCTCGATCTCCGGCCGCTGCTCCATCAGCAGGTCGTACGCCTGTTGCTGTGTGGCGGCCGGGTGGTTGATGTCTGATGGATTCTCGATAATGCCGCGCTGCAGCGCCTTGGCTTCGCTGGCGACCCATCGCGCCAGGGCCACCATCGCCTCGGCGGCCGCGCGCGAGACCGTTTCGTTCGCCTCGTGCAGGTTCTCCGATAACACGTACGCCAGGCGACCCTGACGTCCCCTGGCGATCAGTTTCATCGCGGCGACGCGAATCGCGGCATCGTCACTGCGTCCGCCTTCGCGAATCGCGATGTGAAACGCCTTGATCTGCTTCAGCACGACCAGTTGAAGGGTTTCGGGAAGCCGGTCGAAAAGCGCCAGCACCCCCACCAGGGCACGCACGCTCTTTTTCTGGATGATCGCGTCGAGTGCACGAAGTTGTTCAGCCTCGTTGCCGAAGCGCAGGCACTCCACCAGGACATCGTCGGCCGCCTCGTTGCGGCTTCGGATGAGTGCGAGAAGCAGAAGGTCCTGGATCACTTCTGGTTTATCGGACGTACCCGCCGCCAGCCTTGAAACCTTCCGTCCACCATCTTGGGTCACCGTAGTGGTATGATTAGCATCAGGAATCTCGCAATTCCCGGGGTCGGCGGGCGGCGAGATCTTGAAGTTGGCTCGGCTCGACTGGCTTTCGCGTGCGACTTACTGCTTTAACTCCCACCACCCTAACTTGACCTGATGCCCCAGGCCGGCAATTACGAAATCCTCTCCGAGATCGGCAGGTCCACACTGTCGGTAGCATTCCGTGCACGCCGTGCCGGTGACAGCGCCGACACCCTGGGGAACTTTGTCGTCAAGATATTCGACATCGACGCCCTGGGCCTGCTCGAAGGCGCGGCCGCTGCACAGACCTTTATTGAACGAGCCGAACTGCAGAAGCGGCTCGCCGACCAGGGTACGCGTCACTGGGCCCGGGTCATCGAGATGGGCAACGCGGAGGACGCCTATTTCGTTACCGACTTCTACCCCCTGACGGCGCAGGCCCTGGTGGACCGCCCCGCCCCGGTCGAGGTGCACGCCCTTTACACGATCGTATGGTCGGTCGTGCGCGGGCTGACCGAGCTTCGTGAGACCAGGCGCCGGGCCCATGGCAATCTCCATCTTCGCAACATCCTGATTCGCGACGACCTTCGCCTTGCCTCGCCGGAAAGCACGCGCGTCGTCCTGGACGATCCGTCCGTCGAGGCCAGCAGTGCCCGCGACCGCTCGGCCGACCTGTTGGCGCTGGGCGAACTCATTCACCGGCTCGTGCTCAAAAGGCCGTTCCGCGAGAAAAAGGGGGAGGAAGCGCTCCAGACGCTCGAAGGGTCGGTCTGGCCGGTCACCTTTACCGCCGCCTGGGGACGCCTCGGTCCCGACGCCGAGCGATGGCTGCAACTGTGCAACTGGCTCCTGAACCCCAACGCGGCGGAACGTCCCGGCGACCTGGTCGAAGTCGCCGTAGCGCTTCACGCACTCACGCCCAAACCGGTCCGCAGGTCGCGCAAGTGGGTCGCGATCGTCGCCATCCCGCTGTTGCTCGCCGGTGCAGGCGTCGGGTTCTTTGTGAAGACCCACTCCGAAGCCCGCACGCAGCTCGCATCGGTGCAGCAACAGTGGTTCGGCGCGTTCGAAAGGGCACTGGCCGATCCGGAACGGGTCCGCCGCTACTCGGTCGACGACACACTCAAGTCGATCATCCTTCAGGTGCAACAGGCCAGGCAGGCCGGCGTGCAGTTCGACCCGGCATCGTCGGTGCTCAGCTATGACGGATACCATAAGGTCCGCTCGGCACTGAACGTCGTCGAACGCATCGAACGCGATCTGGCGCCCGAACGGTGGCAGCGCCTGTCGGCGATGAACGGCATTCGCCAGCGCTACGAAACCCGCGGCTGGGCACAGCCCGCCGCGTATCTGCAGGAACTCAATCGCGGCGTCACGCCGACGGCGGGCAACGACCTGGCCGTCGGGCTCGATCGGATGATGGACGTCACCAGTCGCATCACCGACGACGCGATCTGGCTCGACGACCAGTGGCTGAAGTATGACGCCGACCTGCAGACCGTCCGCGACAGCGGCGATCCGCTTCTCATCGCATTCGCACGCGAACTGCGTGAGTCGGTCGGCAAATCGCTTCGAATGACCGACGTCGGTTTCGACGGACTGGAGGCGTTTAAGACCCGCCTCCCGCTGGCGGCATCACTCGCAAAGCTCGTCCGCGAAGGCTTCCCGCGCGACCATGGCCGCGACCGAATCGCCGCCGACATCGACGCCCAGCTCAACACCGCCAACCCCACCGAAGCCGAGATCATCCAGTGGCTGGCGGCAATCGATCAGTACGCGCTGGTCAGGCTCGATCCGGCCGCCGAGCCGCTGTTGTCGCTGGCCGCGTCTTACGAGAAGCTGATCGCCGACGTAAAACGGCAGGCATTCTCAGACGCCGAGCAGTCGCAGTACGCAGCCGCGCGGGCGCAGCTCGAAGGCAAATTGACGTCGCTGCGCGAAACCCGCTTCGTGCGGAAGGATGTTGCCCGGGGACAGGGGGAGATTTCACTCCGCGCCGGCGACGTACAAAAGGAACTGGACGCGGTGCGCAAGCAGTGGGTCCGCCTCGACGACCCAAAGCAGTGGCTTTCGTTCATCGATCAGCCGCTCGCCAGTGCCTCTGATGCACTCAAACTCCGTTGGAAGGGATACATCGAGGTCCAGCGTCGCAGGGTCGAGGCGCTTTCAAAAGACGCCGAGGCATTTAAGAAAGCTAAGGGGGATGCCGAACTGGTTCGGGGGGTTCTGTCGGAACTGGACAAGCAGTTCCCGCCGGTGACGTCGGGCTTGCCCGAGACATTCTCTTCCGCCGCATGGGATCGCCGCGAGCGGGATCTGTCCATGCTGTCGGCCTGGGCTGCGAGCACCGACACGGCGGTCCCCGAGTTGGAACGGTTTGCCGCGACCGTCGACGGGCAGGGCAAACGGTTCATCGACTGGTGCGACAAACTCCGGTCGCTCTCCAGGGACTTTCCGATCCGCAAAGAGCTGCTGAGCCCGGCGGACCGGCCGGATACCGCATGGGCGGCAAAGGAGCCGGAGTTCTGGCGCGACCCCATTATCAGCGGCCTGGTCCAGAAGGACCTTTCGCGGATCAACAATCTCGCGGCCGTTTCGGCGATGACCAGTTCCGACCTGGTGAAAGCAGCTAAAGAGGCCGAGGCCACCGAAGTCGTGCTGGCCGCCTGGCGGAAGCTTGGAGAAGCCGCGGAAGGCAGAAACCACTGGCCGGACGCAGCGGCCGACCTGGACACGGAACTGGCGATCCGCAATCGGTTGGCGCCGATGATCAACTCCATCCAGTCGGAGGCCGATCGCAAAGCGGCCGCCGACGACTGGCGGGCCCAGGGGCCAGCACGTTGGAGACGTTTTGTGAACGGCGCGGTACTGTCGGCCGGGGCTGATGCTCAGGCGGCCGTCGAGCAGCGGATCATCGCCGCGCAGCGGTACCGCAATGCGATGTTCGTGACCGATGCCGAGGCCGACAAGCTCGATCCTGCGCCGCGTTTCAACTACGCGCTTTATATCGCCAGGATTTCCATCACGGACGCCAACGACACCGTCGTTCGTAGTGCATCGCAGCAGCTCCTCAAGGCGTCGACGGATCTGCGCGACCGCCCGCAGGTCGCCGACATGGCCGGGAAGCTGTCGCGGCTGAGCGATCAGGAACCGATGGCAGGCGAGGCGCAACTGCTCGCGGCTACGCCACCGGAGAGTTTTTCCCTGCCGATCCGCGATCGCTACACGCTGAAGTTTCTTCGGATCGAGCCGCCCCGCCGGCGGCCGTTCTATCTCTGCACGACCGAGCTTTCCCTCGGGCAGTTCATTGAGCTGATCAATTCGACCGGAAACTGGACCGCGGCCAATACACTGCTCGGCAACTTATCCATACCCGGCGGTGCTCCGCCGATTCCGTTGCGCGGCCCCCGGGCCTGGGACCGACCGTCGGCGAATAACTCGGCGATCGACCGGTTCGAGAGCTGGCGTTTTGATACCGCGGCCGCCACCGCAACGCAGTTCCAGTTTGCCACGCCGCTTCGCCAGACTCGGTTCAACCGATCGGCGCTGAAACCCGAGGCTGGCGACAATCCGAAGTACGACCACCCGATGCAGCAGTTGCCGGCACAGGCCGCGCTGTACGCCGCGGCCGTGCTCAATTGCCGCCTGCCCTCGCCCCGCGAATGGCTGACCGCCTATGAGATGGAGAGCAGGCAGTCGGGCGGCACCGCAAAGATCGACGCCAACCTCCGTGATGCCACCTGGAAGGTGCAGCAGCAGTTCACGACCACCGATGTGCCCACGCAATGGCCCGGTGCAGACCTCGCCGGCGTCTACTGGCCCAAATCGATGGAGCGGCCGGCCGCCGCGACCGTCGGCACCGCGGACGACAAAACCCTGTTCTTTCGAGCGGTAACGGCCGGAGGCGGTGGCTTCCAGAACCTCGTCGGCAACGTCGCCGAGTTCGTCTGCGAGCGTGAAGACCTCTGGGACGCAGTCCCCGACCGCCGAAGCCTCGAAGGTGTCGTCCGCTTCTGCAAGGAGCACGGCGAATCGATCTCGGTCATCGGCGGCTCGGGCCTTTCGGCGCCCGAGTTGGATGTCACTCGACCCTACCCCGTCAGCGCCACGACCGATCCATACGCCGACGTCGGCCTGAGACTGGCGTTCACCGCGCCGGCCCGGACGATGGCCGAACGCATGAAGTACATCCTGGACGAGCAAACCTTCCTGACTGCAAAATGAATGATCGCGTGAGGCAGCGCGAATCGGATCTGCGGAAGTCCGATCTCACCACGAAGGGCACGAAGGACACGAAGAAGATGCAGAATGGGAACTGCGTCCGACGGGTGTTTCGCGTCGTGATTCTTCTTCGTGACCTTTGTGCTCTTCGTGCCTTCGTGATGAAGTCGGACTTCCAATTGGCAACCCTCGGGTCGACGGACATCGTCGCCGGGGTTGCATGGCACCCGGAAAGCACTCGAGGGCCAAGACTCTGAGCTGATGACATCCTTCCGCTGTAATCGTAAGCTTGCGGGCGTGAACTCAAGCCTCGCACTCAGACCGACCTTCCTCGCCCTGGCGGTGTGTCTGCTCGCCGGTGTTGGCTGTCAGACCGGCCCCCGCCCTGCTGCCGAGTTCGTGCAGCAGGCCGAGCAACTCCACCAGAGTGCCCTGCAATCGACGATCATCCGCGATCGTGATCTCGACGAGTATTTCGCCGAGATCGGCAAGCGGATCATCCTGGGCGCGACCGCCGCGAACGTCGGCAACACCCGCGACCCGACCTTTGCGAACATGAAGTTCCACCTGGTGGACAGCGACGTGGTCAACGCCTTCGGCACGGGCGGCGGGCACATCTACGTCTACAACGGCCTGGTACAGGCCTGCCAGACGGAAGAGGAACTTGCCGCGCTCATGGCGGTGCAGTACGCCCACGCCCTTGACCTGGACATCCAGCGCACCGGCATGAAACCCGATCTGAGGCCGGTGACCGACCAGGCTTCCATCGACCGGGTGGTCTACCTCTATCTCACGTTCCCCTTCTCCGGAACGATGTCACTCGAAGCCGACAAGCGCGCGTTCGAGTTCTACGCCCGCGGCGGATGGAACCCATCGGCGTTCGCGGAGGCGTACGAAAGGCTTCGCAACGTTCAGCGGCTGGACCTTCCGCCGACCACCGGCGGCGACGGCCAGCCCCGTGCAACCCTGGGCGCGCGGGCATCGTCGGCCCGGTCGCTCGCGTCGTCGCTACCGGCGCAGTCGCGCGACTGGCGACAGCCGACCGTCGCCGACCCGCAGACGTTCTCCGACCTCAAGCGTCAGGCTCAGAACGAGAGCCAGAAGATTCCGGACAACACCCGTGCGGCGTTTTACCTGGCGGCGTTCCCCAACGTGATTCTTCCGGCCGACCTACCCGTGCAACAGCAGGCGCAGGGGCAGTTGCGTCGCGATGTTGTCCCTCCCGCCCCGCCGACGCCGAAGATCGAGCCCAGCTAACCAAGACCAATCGCCACGGAAAACACCGATGGACACGGAACCGTCGGAGCAGATGCTCCAGTTCCGTGTCCATTGGCGTTCATCCGTGGCTGTTGAAGCGTTCCAGCCGGTACGTGCCTCCGGGGAGTTGCGAATCCCCGGGTGCCGGTCAGAAGTTGAAGACCGCGTCCACTGCCGCGGTAAACTGCACCTGCCGGCTGAAGCCGTCGAAGTAGTTTTCGTCGGAGTAATCGACGCGCACTTCCGGGCGAATCTTCAGGTGCTGGAGGTACTTGTCGGTGGGGAACGGCTTGATCGTCAGACCGACCGTCGCTTCATAGAGGGTTTGGTCGAGTCCGGTGGTGTAGCCGCCCTCGTCACGGTACCACTCGAGACGAGCCGCCGCCGAGACGGACTTGTTCAGTTCCTGGATCGCGTACAGCGACACACCGTACCAGTAGGCGTCGCCGCCCCCGCCGGTGGCGTTGGCCTGCCAGCCGTAAACCACGTCGGCCAGCAGTGTGGTGGTATCGCCGAGCTTGTAGGTCACGGTCAGGTCGGCAGCGACGCGCCAGTTGTCGTTGTCGCCGTCCTGTTCCGGCCCGGCGATCGCGGCGAAGGTCAGGAGCAGATCATCGTTGACCGCGTATCGGGCGCGACCGAAAACGTCGATCGCATCGTTGTTGTCGTCGATCGACTGGTCCCAGCCCCGGCTGAAACCGCCGTCCACCGACAGCTGTTCGTTGATCACGTAGGTGCCGAAGGCGCCCGTCAGGGTAAAGGGCAACGCAGCGCCGAAGGTAAAGCTGTGCGAATAGAAGACGCTGGCATTGGGGTCATGCTGCTTAAAGAAGGTGAACTTACCTACGCGAATGCGCAGCCCATTACCCACCGGCACGGCCAGGTCGAAGTAGGCCTGCGGGATGTCGAACTGGTTCTGCGGTCCGCCGGTGATGCTCGTGGTGACGTCGTCGTCGTAGTTGTCGAACATGCCGTTGGAATGCAGGAACCGCGCGTCAGCACCGTAGAGAAGTTCGACGCGTCCACCGATGTCGAACTGTCCCTTGGTCACATCGACGACGCGCTCGATGTTGAGGTCGAGCTGGTTCATGAGCACCTTGTCGTGCTCGACGTCAAAGACGCGGCCCGGGTTGTCGATGAACTTGCCGACCGGCAGGGCGTAGTCCGAAAGGCTGCTCGGCGGGTCGTCGAAGTTGTAGGTGTACGATCCTTCGACGTGGCCGTAGATCTGGATGCCGGCGTCTTCCAGGGGTTTGGCAAAACCGACCTTGTCCATGATGCTCATCAAGGGCCGCCGGGACGGGACATCGGCGACCGGCGCGACCGGGGCCGGGGCGCTGCGTACCGCGACGGGCGCGGTTTCGCGGGCCGAGTCGGCGCCCAGGCCCGCCTGGGCCATCGCCGCCATAACCGCCGCCGTCAATACGATGTTCGATCGAATCCGCATCTCGTGTCTCCTTCGCGCCGATGTGGCGACGTCCAAAAAAGCCGGACCAGTGATTTGACGTGATCGGCCGGAGGATATCGAATCGATGAGTCGATCAGTCGTTGCCCGTCCGGCACGTCGCAGAACGGAACGTTATCGGACCCACGGCATCGAACTCCGCCCGGACGCGGCAATCTAGTGGGATGGCGCCGATCAGGCAATCGGCCAAAGCCTGCGATCGCCGATAAGATACAGACCCTCCGAGTCGAGGGGACGAAGGCGTGAAACGCAATTTACAGCAATGAATGGTTGGCCTTCCACCCGTTACGTAGGCCCCGAGGCCGGGATATACCGATTGCTGCGGACCTGTATTTTGTCGCCGAACGTCCAAGAATACGGTGCATACTGTTAAAGCCATGAGTTTTCGTTCCGATTTGCCCCCCCTGCGACAACGCTCCTCCCTCCCGACCCCGCGCCGCAGCAGCGACCGCAGGATGTCCCGGCTGATCCGCGCCGCCGTGGAGTCGTTGGAACCTCGGGTGGTGTTCAACTCAGCCCTGGTGGCGATCGCCGACGCCGACACCGAACGCTCGGATACCGACAGCAACGTCGCGAATGCCAACTTCGGTGCAGATCCCGAACTCCGCGTCGAACTCGACCTGGCGGTGCGGAAAGAGATATTCGTCAAGTTCGATATCAGCTCGGTGACCAGCGTCGGGTCGGCAGCCGTTCAGATGACCGGCGGTACCGCCGACATTTTGGCCGGGACGAGCAACGTCTCGATCTTTGCCGGCAATGACACCAACTGGGTGGAAGGCAACGGCGTTCAGCCGAGCCTTGCCTCCCCGGGGTACAACCTGGACGACAACCCCGTCGGCGAGATTCGCTACAACAACCGGCCCGGCTCCACCGGCGCTTCGCTGGACACGCAGGTCGTCGGCATTTCCCAGGTCTACACCTGGAACGTGACCAGTTTTCTGCAAGCCCAGAAGGCCGCCGGCGCGACCGTCATCGGCCTGGTGTTCCGCGGTACCGGTGGAACGGGCAAATCGACGTTCCAGTCGAAGGAGGTCGGCGGCGGCGCAGGGCCCCTGCTGGTCGTCGAAAATGACACCACCGCCCCGACCGCTGACGTCGCATCGACCAACATCACGACTGCAGGCGGCACCACGCACACCGTGACGGTCACCTACAACGACAACGCCGGCATCGACGCGTCTTCGATCGGCCCGAACGACCTGGCTGTTACGGGTCCCAATGGCGCGGTGACCGTCTCCGGCGTCACGGTCGACAGCTCGAACCCGAAATCGGTCGTCGCCACCTACACCCTGGATGCCCCCGGCGGGTCGTGGGATGGTCTCGGCGACAACGGCACCTACAACGTGACCGTGCAAACCGGCGAGGTGCGCGACTTTGAGAGCAACAGTGCCACCGGGACCGGCTCGTTTACCGTCAACATCCCGACCGACACCACGCCCCCTGTCGCCGCCACGTTTAACGCCCAGCCCATCACCACTGCCGGCGGACCGACGTACACCTTCACCGTCACCTACACCGACAACGTCGCGATTGCCACGGGAACCATCGGCACCGGCGACGTCACCGTTGCCCGTAACGGCGGCGGCGGCAATCTGACCGTCACCGGAGTGACCACCAGCGGTACCGGCGGCAGTGTCAGCGCCACCTACACCGTCTCGGCGCCCGGCGGTTCGTGGGACGCCTCGGACAACGGCACCTACACCATCACCGTGCTGTCGGCAGGCGTCAAAGATACCGCCGGCAACAACGTCGCACAGACGACGACCACTTTTCAGGCGAACCTCCCGGATATTACAACCCCCGTCGTGGGGATCACGCCGGTTTCGCAGATCACCACGGCCGGCATTACTGCCACGCAGATCACCGTCACTTTTACGGACAACCAGGCGATCGATTCCTCGTCGATCGACTCGGGGGATGTGTCGGTCGTCCAGGACGGCGGCGGCGCGCTGGCAGTCACCCTCATCAGCAAGAGTTCCAACAGCGACGTCCCGTCGATCGTGGCGGTCTATTCCGTCGCCGCCCCCGGCGGCTTCTGGAACAACGCCGACAACGGCACCTATACGATCACCGTCCTTCCGGGCGCTGTGCTCGACAGCGGAGGCAACACAACGCCACTGGCCCAGGCGCAGTTCGAAGTCGATGTCGCTTCGACCAACGCCGTTGCCGACGGGTCGTTCAATGGCGGCTCTCCGATCAGCTCCGGGTTCGTCGCCGAAGCGATGACGACCGATCTGCTCGGCCGTGTGCTGGTGGCAGGACGGCAAGGTGACCGGCTGGCCGGCACGAGCCAGTCGGTGCTGCAGCGGCTCAATGCCGACGGAAGTCTCGATACGTTCTTCGGCCTGGGCGGTCAGATCATCAGCTTTCCCAACGACAACGACGGGTTCTTTGCCGTTGCCGTTGACGACAAGCAGCGAATCGTCGCCGCCGGCTTTCGCGCCGGTGAACTCGAAGTCGTCCGCTACACCTCCAAAGGAAAGCTCGACAAGACTTTCGGCCAGGGCGGGATCGTGCTGGCCGACTGGGGCGGAACCGACGACACCGTCTATGCCCTTGCGGCACTGCCCGGCGGTGCCCTGCTGCTGGGCGGCACCAGCAGCGGCAACCTCGCTTTCGGCAGGCTCGATGCCAGAGGCAACATCGACACTGCGTTCGGTCAGGGTGGTGCGACGCTGCTGAAGCCCGGCGGACAGAACGGTGCGATCGGCGCGATCGACGTCCAGAACGACGGCACCATCGTCGCTGCCGGCACCGTCGGAACGACGGTCGCGGTCGTGAAACTGTCCGCCGCCGGCAGTTCCGACGCCGGCTTCGGAACTGCCGGCGTGCAAAGCCTGACCGGTCTTGCCGTGCGGACCGACCTGGGACGGCAGGATCACACGGTGGGATTGGCGGTATCGCGCGAGGGGAAGATGATCATCGGCAGCCGCTCCGCCGGCGGCGACTTTGCCATCCGCCGCCTCAATGCCGATGGCTCGGCCGATAACACCTTCAGCGGCGACTCGCTTGCGACCATCGACATGGGCGGCGACGACGACGTCGATTTCATCGGACTTCAGGGGACCGGGCAGATCTGTGTCGTCGGTACCACCGACACCGGCGGTTCGACGCGCCAGATCGCGATCGCGGCCCTTAAGGCCGACGGCACGCTCGATTCCAGTTTCTCGTCCGGCGGCAAGTTCACCGCCGACAGCTCGCTGGTCATCAGTCCCGGCGCGGCCGGCCCCTTCGTGCTTCACGCCAATGGTGCGATGCAGACCGACGGACGGTTGCTGCTGAGCGCGGGGGAAGCGTCGAGCAAGGCGACCAGTTCTCCGATTCGCCGAATACTGATGCCGGGATCGGGAGTTCTCGGATTTTTCGGCGATGTCGGCGGGAAGAATGTGAAGCTGTCGTTCCTCAAAGAGAACGGTACACAGGTCACCCTGTCGCTGAAGAACGCCACCGGCGAAGCCCTCTGGGACGGCAGTGTGCTGGACCTTATCGTCAGCGGGTCCGACAGCGCCACCACGCTCAGCGTTGTCGCGAAGAAAGGCGACAAACGGGTGATGATTCGCGACCTGCGCGCCGATGGTGATATAAAACTGGTCAACGCCAAGCCTGCCGACTTTGTCGGCACCTGCTTCGTGGCCGGTGCCGCGGCAAGCCTGCAACTGGGCAGCCTCAGCGGCACCCTGGCGGTGGCTTCCGGGATCACCGCGCTGACGATACTGGGCAACGCATCGGGTGCGTTCGTCCTGTCGGGCGTCAACCTCGGCACCGACAGCAAGATCGGCGGCAACGGCGATGCCGCCGACGCCTACGCCGCCGGCAGCATCGCCAAACTGACGGTCAACGGGCAGGTAACGTCGACGTTTGTCGGGGCGGGCGTTAATCCGGTCAACGGGACGTTCGGGGATAGCGACGACACCCTGGCAGGCGTAGGCGGCAGTTCGATTGGCGCGGTAACGGTCAAAGTCGGGGTCAGCGCCTCGACCCTGTTCAGCGCCGGTGCGTTCGCGGCGACGGCAAAGATCCCGCAAAAGATCGTTCCGACGCTCGACCCGCACTTCCGAGTCCTGTCCTGACGGACAAAAGCGGCGATTGGTCTGGCTTCCCCCGGGCCCGAAGACCGAATATTGGAGAATGCCGACACGCTGAGTGAGCGTGACCCCGGGCCGCAGGGATTGCTGCTCGGCGACGGATTGCCAAGCTATGCCGCCCGCGTGTTGTGTCGCGGCGGGATGTGCCGAAGAGTTTCGGAGGATACGCATGGGTTCCCTGCTGTTGTCGATCGCCCGCCGCCCGTCTGCCAAACGCCGCATGACACCCCCTTCGCCCGTGCCGGGCGTCGCCCGGGTAGCGGCCGCGGCGCGCACCGCGATTGAATCGCTCGAAGCCCGCACCCTGTTCGCGACCTACACCGTGACCGATCTGGGCACGCTCGGCGGCGCGACGAGCGACGGCGTGGGCATCAACAACACCGGACAGGCCGCCGTCACCGCCGACCTCACCGCCGACGGCAGCGGAAGTTCCAGCCGGCGTGCGGCACTGCGCACTGGCGGTGGCCTGACCGACCTGGGGACCTTCGGCGGGCCGGATTCGTTCGCCGCCGGCCTGAACGCCTCGGGCAATGTCACCGGCACCGCCATCGACGGCAGCAACGCCAGCCGCGCATTCTTTTTTAACGGCACCAGCAAGACCAACCTCGGCACGCTCGGCGGATCGTTCAGCATCGGAACCGCGATCAACGACAGCGATCAGGTCGTCGGCTCGTCGCAGGACGAAGACGAGTTCGGCCCGGAGCACGCGTTTCTCTGGCAGAGCGGCACGATGACCGACCTGGGCACGCTCAGCACCGTCGGCTCCGACTACAGCAAAGCGCTCGCGATCAATTCCTCGGGCCAGATCGCCGGCGAATCGAACACCGCCACCGGCGAACTGCACGCGTTCCGCCGAACCGACGGCGCCCTGATCGACATGGGCGTGGTCTCCGGCGACAGCTATTCCAGCGCCCGCGGCATCAATGATGCCGGCCTGATCACCGGCAAGTCGGGCCGTATCACGAACAATGTCACCCTGGAACGCATCTTCCTGTTCAACGGCACGACGATGACGAATCTCGGCCGCCTCAGCGGCGACAACGTCGCCCAGGGGAATGATGTCAACGCCGGCGGGGTCGTCGTCGGATACTCGGCCAACAACTCCGACCTCGTGGACCAGCGTGCGGTCCTTCACAACGGCACCTCTCTTGTCGATCTCAACACGCTCATCGACGCCGGCAGCGGCTGGTTCCTCACGGAAGCCACCGGCATCAACGACAGCGGCGTGATCGTCGGCACCGGCGTGCTCAATGGCACGCAACGCGCCTTCATCCTGACCCCCGTGGGCGGCGGCGGCGACAGCACCTCCCCCACCGCCGTCATCGACACGCCCGCCCCGGCCAACGCTGCGGCGACGGTTACCGTCACCGTCACCTTTACCGACAATGTCGCCGTCAGCGCCGCTTCGATCGGCGTCGCTGACATCCAGGTTTCGCGGAGCGGCGGTGGGAACCTGACCGTCAGCGGCGTCACGCTCAATCCCAACGCCGACGCAACGCAGATCGTCGCCAGCTATACCGTCGCCGCGCCCGGTGGCACCTGGGATGCCGCCGACGACGGCACCTACACCGTCACCCTGCTGTCCAGCAGCGTGAGCGATACCTCGGGCAACCCCGCCCCGACCACCAGCACGCCCTTCACGGTCAACCTCAGCGCCGGGGTCGGCCCGGCCGCCGTTATCACCAACCCGGCCACCGTCACTACCGCCGGCGCGACCAGCGGCACTGTGACCGTCGTCTACTCCGACCCCAACGGCGTCTCGTTCGCATCGATCGACACCGGCGACATCACCATCACCGGTGGTGGCGCGGCGGGACTGACCGTCACCGGCGCCAGTGCCAGCCCCGGCGCTGACGGCTCGCCGATGACCGTCACCTACACCTTCACGCCGCCCGGCGGATCGTTCGACGCCGCCGACAACGACACCTACACCATTTCCCTGGTCGCCGGCCAAGTCCTCGACACCCTCGGCAACGCCGCCAGCGGCACACCCGCACAGTTCGACGTTGACATCCCGATCAACGAGCCGGCGATCGACCCCGGCTTCAACGGCGGAACATCCGTCGGTGCCGGTTTCGTCGCCGAATCGGCGGTGGTCGATCTCAACGGCAAGGTCTACATCGCCGGCCACTCCGGCGACCTCTCGTCAGGCACCTCCGTCGGCATCATCCGCCGCTACAACGCCGACGGCTCGCTCGATTCCACGTTCGGCAGCAACGGCCAGGTCGTGACGGCCACAGGCACGAACGACGCCTACTACAACATCGCCCTTGAACCGACGGGCAAACTCGTCACGGTCTCGGGCGCCCGCGGCGGCGATTTCCTGGTCGCCCGCTATTCGACCAAGGGCAAGGTCGCGGCATACGGCACGAAGGGGTCGGCCGTCATCGACCTCGGCGGCACGGCCGAGATCGCGTTCGGCCTCGCGGCCGCCGCCGACGGCTCCGTCTACTTTGCCGGCGGCACGACCAACGCCCTGGCGTTCACGAAGCTCGACAAGAAGGGCAAGGCCGCTTCCGGTTTCGGAACCGGCGGAACCGTTCTGCTTCCGACGACCTCTGACAGCACCGTCTCGTCGCTGGTCCTCCAGTCCAATGGCCAGCTCGTCGCCGCCGGCGACCTGCAGGACACCGTGTTCGTCGCCCGGTTCGGAACCGACGGCTCGCTCGATCCCGCTTTCAACGGCGGCGCGGTGCAGACCATCTCCGCGCTGGCGGTCAATTCAGCCCTGGGTGCGGTCGATCGCACCGTCGGCCTGGCCGTTCAGAGCGACGGAAAAGTTCTCGTCGCCAACCGGACCTCGGCCGGGCTGTTCGGCGTCGTTCGGCTCGACACCGCCGGGGCGCTCGACGCCACCTTCTCCGGCGACGGCGTCGCGACGGCCGACTTCGGCGGCGACGACGACGCCGACTCGGTCGTCGTACAGGGATCCGGCGAAATCATCGTCATCGGCACGACCGATTCCGGCGGCTCCCCGCAGACCGCCGTCACGGCCTTCACCGCCGACGGCGATCCCGAGACCGGGTTCGATTCCGACGGCAAGTTCACGGTCGCTTCGGGAATCTCCGACCCGGCGACATCACTGGTCGTCGGCGGATTCGCCATCAAGGCGGTCGGCACCCTCCAGCCTGACGGCAGCCTGGTCACCGTCACCAGCAGCGCCTCGCCGACCAGTGGTGCCGGCATCCGTCGGCTCAACGCGCCGGGCTCCGGCGCTGTCGGCCAGTTCGGTGTCATTAACGGCAAGACAACCAAGCTCACCTTCACCGACGCCGACGGCACCCTCGTCACGCTGTCCCTCAAGGCCGGCGTGGGCACCGCTCGGTATGACGGAACCAACATCGACCTGGTCCTGTCCAGCACCTCGACCGCCTCCGGTCTAACCGTCACCACCAAAGGTGGCGACGGACGTGCCCGGCTCGGCCGCGTCACCTCCGACGGCGCTTTCGGTGCCATCACCGCCAAGACCTCCGACATTACCGAAACCCTCTACATCAACGGCGGCCTGACGAAGATCGACGTCGGCACCCTCAGCGGCACACTGGCGGCGGCCGGTAACATCGCCAATGCCAACTTCCGCGGAGACCTTGCCGGCGCGGTCGTCCTTGCCGGCACCAACCTCGGTGCCGATCAGTCGATCGGCGGCGGTGACGACGCCTTCGCCGCGGCCACCATCACCAAGTTCACCGTCGCCGGCACGGTCGCCGCCTCGGCCGTCGGGGCCGGGTTTGATCCGGTGGACGGCGTGTACATCAACGGCGGCGTCGTGATCGGCGGAGCGGCGAGCCTGATCAAGACCATCGTCGTCAAGCGTGTCGTTGATGGCGCCAGCCGGTTCTTCGCTGGCGCGTTCGGTAGCATCAAGGTGCCCGGCAAAGTCGATCCCGCGGCCGACGAACGGTTCGAAGTCTTGTAGAGGAGAGACAAAGAGACGGAGAGACGAAGTGGAAGATTCGCGTCTTCTGTTTTCTCTCTCCGTCTCTACCTCCTTCCATCACTTCCCGCGCCCAGCCGAAACACCGGCAACTTCCATCCCCATCGGATCGACGCGATGCGGATCGCCAGAACCACACCCATCCCGATACCTCCCGCCAGCGAAGCGGCGACGCCCAACTTGACCAACCCCACATACATCGTGCCGCCGGCGATGCTCGCCGTGGCGTAAAGCGGCTCGGCGGGTTTGAACAGCAGCGGTACTTCGCCGGACAGCACGTCGCGGATCACGCCGCCAGCCGATCCGGTAATCGTTCCCATCGTGACGACGATCAACGCGTGGTGGTCTCGTTCTTCCGCCGCCCAGACCCCGCTGATCGTGAAGAACGACAACATCAGCGCGTCGGCAACCAGCAGCATCTGCCACGGCGGGTCGCGGAAGCGGGCGTAGAGGACTGTCGCAAACGCGGCCGCGAGGATGACCCAGATATACGTCGGGTCGGCGATCCAGAAGATGGGCCGCCGGTCTACGAGGATGTCGCGCAGCGTGCCCCCGCCGATCGCGGTCACCAGCGCCAGGACGGCGACGCCGATAAGGTCGAACTGCTTGCGACCCGCGCTGAGCGCGCCCGACACCGCCGAGACCGCGACGCCCAGAAGACCGATGAAGTAGAAGATCGACATGTTGCTCTCGAAGCGATAGTCCTTCACGGCCGGGGTTGCAGGTCGAACCGGTAGTAGCCTTCTGCTCCGGGATCGACGGGGTAGCTTTCCCACTGCACGATCGGAATACGCGGCGGGCTTTCGTGGAGCGGCGCGGCCCATTCGTCGGCAAACAGCAATGCTTTGTGCTGGTGCCTGCCTTCGATCGCGAGGTACACCGTCGGCAGCGACCAGTGATCCAGCGCGGTGCCGCGCGTCCAGGGGAGCGACGCCTTGTGAACGACCGCCTGCGCACTCGAATTGACCTCCCACCTCAGCCGCCGAACCAGTTGAAACCAGAGCGAGCTCTGGATGACGAGCACCACGGCGAAAGTGGCGGCAAGGATGATGGGCAGGGCGCGGCGTTCGGGCACGGGCGCGATGGTGCGGGGAATGCTCGCTTGGCGCGTCGCCGTTACGACGCCTTCGATGGTCGCGGCGAGGAAAAACGGCAGCGACAGCGGTAGCACGAAACGCCGGTAATCGACGGCGAGCCGCCACCGCTGTTCGTCCATCGCCCACCCCGCCCAGAACGCCGCACCGATCGTCGCGCAAGCGACGGCGAGCCAGCCGAGTCCGTTGCAGAACTCACGACGGCGGCGATGGTCGACGGTATCGTCGCAGCGGTCGCCGATCCATGTCGTCAGGCCCGCCGCCAGTGCCGCAAGCCAGAAGAAGATCATGCCGGCCAGCGGCAATCCTTCGACGCCGTTGTGCCACCGCTTGATCACTTCCATCGGCGAGGCTTCGTCGGCGGCCTGGGAATCGGGGTAGGCGATCAATCTCGCCACGCCCAGGACGGCCACCGCCAGCAACAGTCCGGCCCGGACGAACTGCCGGCGGCGCAGATCGGGCCGCGCCCACGCGACGAGCACCCCGGCGATCGCCGCCCCGACGCAGTTGGCAATCCCCATCGGCTGAGCCAACTGGAAAAACGCCAGCACCGACAGGAGCACGATCTTCGGCCATGACAGCCCGACGAACATCGCCACAAAGATCGGCCACAGAAGATGATGCAGCAGGATCGAGTCGTTGATTGCAAAGCACTGCCCCGGCAGCGGTCCGATCGCGATGCCGAAGAGCGCCCAGAGCATCAGCCCCGGCGACTGCTTCCGCACGATCCACCAGCACGCGGCAAGCGAAAACGCCGGCGCGAGCAGGAACGGCATGCCGTAGATCGCCTGCAGGATCAGCGGGTGATCGGTGAACTTGCTCGCCCAGACGACCGGCCACCAGAGGAACCAGGTGTGGAATCGACCTTGGTATGCATGCTGCCACGAGCCCACATAAACGTGCGGCCGGCCGTGCTGAAGGGTGTTGGCGAACTGATACGCGCCGTCCCAGATGAGCGGCAACGTCGCAAAGCACGCCAGCAGTCCGGTGAAGGCGAGCAGCGCGATCAGCCCCCAGGACAGCCGGTCGGCGGATCGATCGGATTGAGATAAAGCAGGCGTCGTCATGACTCACCTGATGTTGTCGCCGCAATGAACTTCTTTCACAAATGCGGCAGAGCGCGGATCGCCGAACGAACCCAGCGCGACGTCGCCGAACGAACCCGAGATTGCCTCCTCGTCCCGTCCTTCGGTATTCCAGGGGAGGGCTACTAGGGAGGGGGTTGTGGCAAAGACGCGCTTCCGTGCATTGCCGTTTGGCCGAACGAACCCGAGGCTGAATGCGAACATCGAACATCGAACGCCCAACGCCCAACGCCCAACATCGAATCGCGAAGCGCAGACTACCGAACGAACCCAGCGCAACCCCGCCGAACGAACCCGAGGACCACTTGTCGAACGACACCATCAGTGACACGGGCTTCCAGCCCGTGCATGGTGCGCAATGCTTAAGGCAGCCGTTCATTTCGCATCTCCTGTTCCTCGCGATCAGTAAACAGTCGGCAATGATGACTTTCGAGGCCGTCGTCCGGAGCGCCGATCGACCACCACATCGCACGCACGGGCTGGAAGCCCGTGTCACTGACAGAGCCGTCGGCGGTCCCTGACATACATCCCTCCTGCCGAACGAACCCGAGACGACATCGCCGAACGAACCCGAGTGATCGATCAGCCTGGCCACTTCCTCTCTCCGTCTCGAGGTCTCTAACTCCCTGCGTCTCTTCTGCCCATGCCAACACGACCACCCCGGCCCGATCGCTATCGATCGTCCAGGGCGGAGATCTCCATGGACTAGACGCCAATGCCAACGGATCACACCCGCCGACCGGCGCATGGAGGAATGGCGTCGCCGGTCCCAAGGCGACGTCGATTTTGTTCTATATATGTTAGGTTAAACATCCCGGAATGCAAGTGGATTTTGCCCGCCCGCGAAAGCGCGCGGGTAGCGCTGACTCATCGCACTTACATGGATTGCGGGCTCCCCACCCAGCCGCATGACAGGCCCGTGGCTTTCCGCGACAATCGCCGGCATGACGTCCGTCCGCCGCGTGTTGTTCCTGTGTACCGGCAACTATTACCGCAGCCGTTACGCGCATATTCTCTTCAACCACTACGCCGGCAAGGCGAACCTGCACTGGGTCGCAGACTCGCGGGCGCTGGCGATCGAACTGGGTGCCTGCAATATCGGCCCGGTGTCGAAGTACGTCCTGGAAGCGATGTCATCCCGGGGGTTGGAGTGCACGTCGACCGCCCGATTGCCGATCGGCTGTCAGACGACCGACCTGATGTCGGCCGACAAAGTGATCGCGCTGAAGGAAGCCGAGCACCGGCCCTACCTGCGGCAGAAGTTTCCTGATTGGGAAGACCGGGTCACCTACTGGCACGTTCACGACCTGGACAAGTCAGGCCCCGCCGAGGCGCTGGCACTGATCGAACGGCGGGTAATCGAACTGGTCGAAGAACTCGGCAGGCCGTAACGCGGACATTGCCCACGGTAGGCGGTTCATTAGGTTTATCCGGCAACGCCGATTAGCGGTCGCACCGCAGGTGCACTCTTCTTGTTCAACAATCGCCAAGAGTGTACCTGCGGTGCGACCGCTAATCGGGCCGAGCCGAGCTGGAACTCGGCGTCGCCAGATCATTGCGGCGGGCTTTCATCCGCACCCACGTCGATCCCAGCAGGCCGGCCAGCGCGTACATCAGCGTGCCGATGCCAATGACGTACTGATGCGCCACGACAAGGCCCAACAGAATCGCGAGCAGGAAGATGAGCCGTCCGAGAGAACGCTTGCCGCGGAGATGACGGTTGACCAAATGAGGATAGCGAACGTTGCTCACCATCAGCAGCCCGGTCGCAAGCGTAACCAGGGGCATCGCCCAGAGGCAGCCGATCGACAGGGTCCGGAACAGGTCGGCGGCAAAACCGGGAGCCCAGGTCCTGGATTGAATGACCAAGTCCTGCTGCATCAGCACGAGCGCGGCGACCACCGCCCCCGCGCCCGGCGACGGCAGGCCCAGGAAGCTGAAGTGGTGCTGCTCGCCGTGCTCGTTGCTGACGTTAAACCGCGCGAGCCGTATCGCGGCGCACGACATGTAAAGCGCCCCGGCGGCCCAGATGAACCGGGAGACCATCGTGGGGAACATCGTGTTCTCCCGGATGATGCTCTCCTTGAACACCTGCAAAACGAGAAACGCCGGGGCCGCCCCGAAACTGATCACATCGGCCAGGCTGTCGAGCTGTCCGCCGAAATCGGTCGTGTGCCGGGTGAGCCGTGCCAGTCGGCCGTCGAGGGCGTCGAACAGCATCGCGATGAAGATCAGGTAGGCCGCCGCGACGAAGCGGTGCTGCAGCAGCCAGGTCGTGATCGGATCGGTGGACGAGTAGTTGAGTGTGCAGACGTACATCGCGGCAAAGCCGCAGATCGCGTTGCCCAGGGTCGCAAGCGTGGGGAGCGAATACGCCGATCGAATATACGCCCGCCTGCCGTGGCGGCGAAGGCGCAGCCGGCGTCGCTCGCGGGCGGAATGGCGCGGCGAGATTGGCGGTGTTTCGGTCATCAGCAGGTCGATCGTACCAAGTGATTGCGCCAGGTGGTCGCGCAGGATGATCGATTCGAGCACTCCGTCCGGGCAATCAGGTCGGCGACACCCGCGTGCCGATGGGCTCAAACTCTTCCCCGTCGGCAGGCTGCTTGACGGTGGTGTGGATCGGCTGTCCCAGCTTGGCGACGATGTCCGCCCCGCCGCGGACGACCTGTCCGACCTGCACCGTGACCTTCGGCTCCAGCCACTTGGCGATCACCAATTCGGTTCGGCTGCCGAACTTGATCATGCCGATGCGATCCCCCATCCGTAGAGAATCCCCCTGGCTGGCGGTGAAGATGATGCGACGCGCGATCAGACCGACGATCTGCTTGACGACCGCGACCGGCTTGCCGGTCGTCGTTTCGCCGAGGACGACGGTGTTGCTTTCATTCTCGTCCGACGCCTTGGCGTGCTGGAGGGCATTGATGAACTTGCCCTTCTTGTAGGTGATGGAAAGCACCTTGCCGTCGCAGGGGCTGCGGTTGACGTGGACGTTGAACACCGACAGGAAGATGCCCACGCGCACAGCCGGCACGCCGCCGAGGAGTGGTTCGCTTTCGATCTCGGTGATGTCCGAGACGGTACCGTCGGCCGGGCTGACCATGATCCGCTCTTCGGCGGGGATCGGCCGTTCCGGGTCGCGGAAAAACGCAAAAAGCCAGATAAGCACCGGCAGGACGAGGATAGCCAACGGCCACCAAGCCCAGCCCAGCGCAAAGGCCATCAACGCCAGCACAACGGTGCCGACGAGCATCTCTTTAAAACCGTGTCGTGTGAATCGAAACATTCGACCGGCAAGCTAGGTCGCGCGGTGATGGTTGTCAACGCAGGGAATCGAGTAGTCAGTGGTCGGTAGTCAGTCGTCAGTGCCAGAGCGAGGGCTTGCGTCTGACTACCGACCACTGACTACTGCCTACTGCGTTCCCGCCGACTTGACTACCAGCGTCTTGCCCTCCACCTTCCAGGTGACCGGCGGTTTGCCTTCGGGGGGGATGAACATCAGCCGCAGCGCCTGCGACGCCGGCGGACTGGGCAGGTCGAGGGTGATCGGTGTTTTCTCGGTCAGGCCGCTGGCGGCGAGGCTCGCCCAGTCGGGCCTGATGTCCAGGTTCGCCGCCTGACGCACGAATGCCACGGCGTCGGCCAGGGGAACATTCTGCCCGCGCATGTCGGCGATGTGCTGGGCGAGACTCCCCTTCAGCTCCGGTTCCTTCGCGACCGCCCCCGCCAGCCAGTCGGCCGCGGCAAGCGCCTCGGCCAGGCCACGCTTATCTGACAGAATGACCACGCCTTCGGGCGAGAGGTCAAAGGTCACCGCCCCGGGCTTCTGTGCGATCGCATTCAGCACGTCCGTCAGCAGCGCAAAGGCGTGACCGATCCGGTGAACGCCCAGGGTAATCGACACCGATGTGTCCGGTTTGATGCCCAACGCCGCCAGACGATCCCAATGCACCTCGGCCGACGCCGAACCCAGCATGCGCTCCAAAACTTCGATCAGCGGCACTTGTGTGTATGCGGCCGGCTGAAGTAACGGCGTCGTGGTCCATGCCGCGGGGCTTTTGACGCGGCCGGTCAGCAGCCGGTCCCGTTCCTGCAGTTGCCCGATGCCTTCCTTCGTCGAGATCAGCACCGCATCGGATTGCCGCGGATCGATCACCGCCAAGTCCTTTGCCAGCGCGGCAACCACCGTCTTCACGGTATCCATCGCGGGTTTGTCGTACTTGCCGACGTCGAGTGAAACGACGTCGATCTTGGAAACGCCGATCTTGGTCAGCGCCGGCCAGTCGGCCACGACGCGGACATCGCTCTTGGTCTCGATCCAGGCCAGCACTTCTTCGACAGGCGTCTTATCGAAGGTTTTGGGCGGAAGTGGGACGAACAGTCGCTGGGGCACGGTGCGGGCGTCGAGCAGCGCGTCTTCCTCGTCCGGAAGCAAATTGGCGAGGTCGCCGCGGGACTGTTCGGGCAGAGCCTGCGCGAGCCAGTACAGTTTCAGCCGTCGGTCGGCGATCCAGGCTTGGCGGTCAGCGGTTCGGCGACGGATGAGCAGATCCTTTCGGATCGCATCGGCTTCGGGGCCGACAACGCCGGACAGTTCCTTCAGCTTGGCCTGCGTCTGCTTTTCCAAGGCGGAGAGGTTCGCATTGGCGGCGACCGCCCGCTCGACAATCTCCACGTAACTGAGGGGGGCGGGCTGCGTCGTCGGCGGGAGAGCGACCTGCCCCGAGGTACCCGCAGTGAGAAGCAACAGAGTGACGACTCCACCAATCAGCGGCTTGAACATGAGAGCGGCTCCCGGGTGCGACCGAAACAGCTTACGCGCAGCCGGGTTGGCGGGCTATGGCAAAGGTCTGGCTCAATCCGTTGGCTCATTCGCGGGCCGACGGGCTGAACCAGACTGTTGGCTTGCCCTGTCGAACGACTACGCCGCCGGAAAGACCGCTCTTATGAAGTTCGCGAAGAAGTTCGTCGGTGCTGATGGTCTCCCACCCGCCGACCGTTCGCGGCACCGCGAGCCGATCGACCAGGGTCGGATCGGTGCGAAGGTTCGTGATCGTCACTTCGACGCGGGCGGGCCTGACGACATAGGCCGTTGTGGCGGTCGGGGGAGTCATCGCGACCGGAAGCACGGCCGGACCGACAGGTCCCGGCGACGGAATCGCTGGAGGGAGACCGGTCGGGCCGGCCACTTCGATCGGTCGATTCGACGGACGCGTGCCTATCAAGGCAAACGCCAAAGCCGCCGCGCAAAGGCACACGGCGGCGACGCCCGTCACCCGCAGGGCCGATCGCCGCCTGCGCAGGCGGTTTGCGTGACTCGTCGCCAAGACAAGGATCGCCTCGCGACGCCGTCGGCCGGCGGCAGAAAGCTCGGAGGGTGATTCGGGTTCGCTCGGTTCGTACAGCATGTTTATTCGTACAGCATGTTTAAACACGTCGGGACTGCATTGGGGAAGCCGGCCCGACGATGTCAAAGAGTTTCAGCTAGAAGGCTTCCTCCGCGCTGCTTCGCAGTTGGCCCAGCACCCGGCGCAATCGACCGTCCACTGTTCCGGGCGTCAGTCCGAACGCCTGGCCGATCCGTGCCAGCGTCCAGCCCCGCGCGTAGCGCAGATCGATCATCCGTGACAACCCGGGGTCCAGCGCGTCGATTTGTCGGCGGAGCCATTCGGTCTGTTCCTGCTCCATCGCCGACTCATCTGCCGAAGGGCCGTGCGGCTCGCGGGCTGTCGGATGAACTTCTGATTCGCGCCGTTCCCGCCGGCGTGACGCCTTCAGCAGGTCGTACGCCGTCGTCTGGACGACCAGCCGGAGCCAGGCCAGCAGCTGGGGCTCCGCTTCGACGCACCGAATCGTTCGCACGATGCGGAGCACGGATTCCTGCACCACATCGAGGCAGAACGCTTCGTCCCGTCGGGTGAACCTGCGCGCCCAACCGTAGAGCCGGTCGAAGTACCGGCGATAGAACGCCTCGATGGCACGGCCGTCGCCGTCGGCGATGGCGGCACTGAGCTTGTCGATCGGCTCTTCCAACCGTCCGTGTTCCTGAATCGCCGATCGCGCCTCGGCCGATGCGTCGCGCGTCTGAATGAAGATGGCTTCGATCGCAGCCGACATGTCTGGTGATTCAAACGAACCGACGACGAATACGGCACACGCGCCGGCTTACTTTGGTTTGGCCGTCTGACGCTGGAGCTCTCCCAGTTCTGCCCGGAGCAGTTGGATTTCCTTGAGGTACTCCGCCTTCATGTCCTGCTGATCCCGCGCCTGGAATTCACGTTGCCGCTGGATGGCATCCACCTCAGTACGAAGCAGTACCCCCTCTTGTCGGGATTTCTCCAGTTCCGCCCGCGCGTCTTCTAACTGTTTCCGCAGCCGGCTGAAGTCCGCCGGCCCCTGCCCTTCGCCGCCGGCGCCGCGGACGGCGCGGTCGCTCTCGAGGGCCGACAGCACGTCTTCGACCGCGAGCCGTTGCTGCTGCGAACCTTTGAAGATCAGTGTGTGGGTTTCCTCGTGAAGCTGGATCGTCGGCGCTTCGCGGCCGGCGGTCATCTCGATCGTTGCCTTGATCACGGACAGGACGTTGGCCAGGGCATCCTTCTCTGCCTTGGGGGCCATCATCTGAACAATGCCCGACAGGCGATACACGCGAACGGCGCGTTCCGGCTCGGCCGGTGCTGCTCCCGCAGGTGCCGCATCGGCATCCACCGCTGCCCGGGGAAGAATAGAGATCACATCGACCGGCCCGTTCGGACCGTCGACGGGCGTAACTTCGATGCCGCCGTAAGCGGTGGTGATCACGTCCAGGATCTGCTGGACCGATACGTTCTTGAGCCGCATGGTCACCAGGGGCTCGTCGTCGGACTTGCCCTTGCGAACGATGACGGCGCGATAACCCTTGCTGACGTCCTGAAGGAAGGTGATCACGTCTTCGACGCGAACCGCTTCGAACTTGACCTCGCCGATCACCGTGCTTCGACCATCGACGGGAGCCGGGGCTTCGGCAGGGGCCGCGGGATCGGCCGCAACCGCAGCGGGCGGCAAAGTGTCGTTCGCCGGCGGCGATTGCTGGGCGAAAAGAGGGTTGGCGGTGAGGGGAACGCAGAGGGCAGTGCCCAGGAATCGCTGAAGTCGGGTCATTGGCAGTCTCCGTGGTTGAGTGTGTGCCAACCCATACGACGCCGAACAGCAAGTTTCGCGCGCGAGACAGAATTCTTCCCAGTCCGCCCCCGTCCGCTGTAACAAAGAGAACACGAAGGAGGTCCATCCCGAGTTCGCGCAATGGTCGTGAATCGGCAATGCTGAGTCAGCGATGCACATTCGCTGACGTTCCGTAGCTTCGCGCTTCCTTTGCGATTTCGCGCCTTCGCGTTCTCTGGTTCCGCGCGGTCGGAAGACGGCTGCGATTTGGGCCTGCTATTGCCGCTTGGTCATGATCCGCCGCATGTCGCGTTTCATTTCCTTTTCCTTGATGGAGGCCCGCTTGTCCTCACGGCGCTTGCCCCGACCGACGGCGATCTCCACCTTGACCCGGCCGTCTTTAAAGTAAAGCGCCAGCGGCACCAGGGTAACGCCGTGGTCTTTGGTCAGCTCGGCAAGCCGTTTGATTTCCTTTCGATGCGCCAGGAGCTTGCGCGGGCGAACCGGGATATGGTTCATCAGGTTCGCCTGCTCGTACGGATCGATATGGCACTGATGGAGAACCAGTTCGCCCCGTTCCACCTTGGCGAATGCCTCGGCGAGTTGGGCGTTGCCCGCCCGCAGCGCTTTCACCTCGGAGCCGACCAGGACGATCCCGCATTCGAGCTTGCTCTCGATGAAATAGTCGTGCAGCGCCTTGCGGTTGGCGATCCGCGGAGAGAGGTTGGCAGCGTTCTTACGGGACATCGGGGGGTTGATCGTACGCAAAAGGGTCGGAAATCCAAAGCCGGGTACTACCTGTTGAAATCGCGACCCTGATAACACGATATGCCGTGATATCGGATACAGTCCGCAGGTCTGGGTGACATTGCGGGAAGACGCCGGGGACATTGGATCAAGGAGACTGCATGTTGATTCGAACCATTAAGGTGACTGCCGTCGTTGCGATCGGCCTGCTGGGACTGACCGGCTGCAAGGGCGAAGAGAAGAAAACGCCGGCCACGGCCCCCGCGGCCGCTGCTACTGCCGCCGGCACACAGACGCCCGCCACCAAGCCATCCACGCAGCCGAGCGTCGATGTCCCCTCGCCGTCCACGCTGCCGGTGGTCAATCCCAACAGCATCCTTCCGCCCATGCCCAGGATCACGCCCGGAACGCTCCCCACGACGTTCCCGTCGCTGCCGCCGATCAAGTCGACCGGCGCTTCGACCACCCGGCCGGCGTTCCCGGTCGTGCCGGACCTGAACAAGTAAATCGGCGGTAAGTAACCGTGGTAGTTCACTAAGTGACCGTGGTAATTCACTTTGTGTCGACGGAAAAGGGTCGGTCAGACCGGCCGCCGAAACGCGTGAAGCCCGATCACATCCGCTGACGGCCGGCGATCGCGTCGGCCAGGATATTCCGGTTCGCATACTCAATGCTGCTGCCGGCCGGCAATCCCCGCGCCAGCCTGGTCACCTGGACCTTGGGGAATCGGCTATTCACCACACTCTGCACGAACAGCGCGGTTCCGTCCCCTTCCATCGTCGGGTTGGTGCCCATGATCAGCTCGCGGACCGCGCCCGAGGCGATGCGGTCCAGCAGCGGGTCGATCGTCAGATCGCCGGGCTCGATACCTTCCAGCGGGGCAATCCGCCCGAGCAGCACATGGTACGCCCCCTTGTACAATCCGGCCGATTCCAGTGCGAGCAGGTCCTTCGGTTGTTCCACCACGCAGACCAAGCCGTGATCGCGGCCGGGATCGACGCAGATCGCGCACGGATCGGCCTCGGTCAGGTTGTAGCAAATGGAACAATGCCGGATGCGCGTTTTCACATCCTTGATCGCGTCGGCAAGCTTCATCGCTTCTTCGGGGCTTTGCTTAAGCAGGTGGAAGGCGATCCGCTCGGCGGATCGCATGCCGATGCCCGGAAGCCGGGCCAGTTCGGCCATCAGTTGCTGAATGCTCTGCGTGTATCCGCTGTTGACGCTCATCGGATGGGATTATAGAGCAAGTGGACGGCTGGCGATGACCGGCGAGGGACAATCTTCTGAACCAAACAATTCGAGTCAGCCGAAGCTGACGGCGTGCTCTCATTCACGAATCACGCGGATGGGATCGCCGGCCTGCACGGTTCCCTCGCGAACGACCTTCGCCATCCAGCCGCTTCGGCCGACGATGAGCTCGGGCAGGTCGCCTCTCCATTTCTTCAGTTGCGAGCAAGGAATGCGGACCTTGGTGATCTCGATCGTGCAGCCGTCGTCGCCGCCGATCTGTAGCTGGCTGCCGGGCTGGAGCTTCTGGAGGTCGATCCCGCGCGTGGTGAGGTTTTCACCGACGGCACCGTTCGTTACGTCAATGCCTTCCTCGCGAAGCCACGCGTACAGCTCTTCGGAGTAGATGCAGAGGGCGCGGTCCGGACCGCCGTGGTACTTGCGGTTCTTCTGCCAGTCCCCTTCGACACCCTCGGCGGTGATACGTGCCGCGGGAATCGGCAATTTGGGGATACCGCCCCTGGAGATGTTGAGTTGGGCAACGGTTCCGTTCATCGGGAGATGATAGCCGGCAAAAGTGCGGCTTTCCCGAGGCGCCCGGCGCCGATCACCATTGGCCGGGATTGGCTGGCTTTGACACCGCGTCGATGCGACCATGCGACAGACGTTCGAAACACTCGTTCGGAGAACCAACGTGCCAACTTCGGGTATCTCACGGCGTGAGGCGTGTAAAGCCATGGCGATGGCACTGGGCGCTGCGGCGTTGGGGCAGGGCCTGGCGCGAGCCAACGCCGAGCCCGCCAAAAAGTCATCGTTCGGCTTCCAGTACATCCTCGCATCCGCCCTCTACGGCAAGATGAAGCTCGACCAGATCCTGCCCGAGGTCGCCAAAACAGGTGCCGGTGCGATTGATATCTGGTGTCTGCCCCACGGCGACCAGCGCGAGCAGGTCGATGCGATGGGGATCGACGCCTTCGGCGAGCAGCTCGCCAAATACAACGTGAAGCTCGGCGTGCTGACGCGGTATCCGCTTGGGGCGCTCAAGCTCGGCGACGAGATGAAGGTCGCAAAGAAGCTCGGTTGCAGGATGGTCCTCACCGGCACCGGCGGCCCGAAAGACGTCGCCGGCGAAGACGCCAAGCGGGAGATCAAGGCATTCCTCGAAAAGATGAAGCCCCATGCGGCGGCCGCCGAGGAGGCCGGCGTTGTGATTGCGCTCGAGAATCACATGGCGTCGCTGCTGGCGACGCCGGACTCCATCCGCTATTTCACCGAGTTCAACACCAGCAAACACCTGGGTGTCGCGTTCGCCCCCCACCACCTGCATGACTGGCCAAGCGAGATCCCCAAACTCATCGAGGCCCTCGGCTCGAACCTGGTCTTCTTCTACGCCCAGGAACATGGCAAGGGTGCCAAGCAGGCGCAGCCCAAGCAGGACGAACTGCTGCAGTTGCCCGGCTTCGGCGGCGGCTTGGACTACCGGCCGATCGTTGCTTCGCTGCGGAAGATCAACTTTCAAGGTTGGCTGGAAATCTTCATGCACCCGTTCCCGCGCGGCGTACCGATCCTGCCGACCGCCAGCGAGATCACGGCGGCGGTGAACAAGTCGCGGGCGTATCTTGAAGACTGCATCAAACAGACGGCGTGATGCCTTTGCTACGTGGCGCGATGTCGCGCCCTGGAGAACTTAGAATGATCCGCTTCGTCGTCACCGTCAGCATCCTTTGTATCGCACAAGCCGCATCGGCATCGCTGGTCGTGCCGGGGTTCGAACGCTTCCATGCCGGGAGGGAGGCGTCGGCCGCCGGCGGAAAGCTGCTCGTCACGGAACTCAGTTGCACGGCCTGCCATGCCGCGCCGCAGGACGCCGAGTTGCAGCCGAAGAAGGGGCCGATTCTCGACGGCATCGCGATGCGCGTGTCGGCCGACTGGCTTCGTGCGTTTCTGGCCGATCCGCAGAAGGCCAAGCCCGGCTCGACCATGCCCGACATGCTCGCCGCCCTGCCGGCCGACAAGCGTGCGGGTGCCGTCGAAGCGCTCGTCCACCTGCTGGCCACGCAAACGAAGACAGACGGCAAACCCGAGAAGCTGTCGGGCAACATCAGCGCCGACCGGGGGATGCTTCTGTTTCACGAGATCGGCTGCGTAAGCTGTCATGCCCCTGATCCGGCGTTTAAGCCGCTGGCGGCCCCCACGCCGGCGGCAAACGCGGCGACCAAGGTCGTCGGCGACACGCCGGCACGCAGCGTTCCCCTGCCCGACCTGAAAGCCAAGTACAGCCTGGAGACCCTGGCCCGATTTCTCCGCAATCCGCTCGAGCACCGCCCCGCCGGACGAATGCCCGATCTGATGATCGACCCGCAGGAGGCCGTTGATCTGGCGGGCTATCTGGTCGGCTGGAACGACGTCCGGTCGACCGGCGCGCCCAAGGTCCAGACGATCAAGCCCGATCCGAAGCGCGTGGCCGAAGGGCGGGCGCTGTTTGCTTCGTTGGGGTGCGCCTCGTGTCACGCCTTGGAAGGCCAGACCAAAGTCACCCTCGCCAAGCCGCTGGCGGATCTCGCGGCGTTCGACACGGCGTGTGTCGGCCCCAAGCCGGCCGCGGGGACGCCCCACTTCGAACTGTCGCCGGTGCAGCGGCAATCCATCTCGCTGGCCGTCAAACCTGGCAAGCCCGCCGCGGCCGGCGAACGGGTGGTCGCGACGATGGAACGCCTTAACTGCTACGGCTGTCATCAACGCGATGACAAGGGCGGCGTCCTGCCGAGCCACGAGCGGTTCTACACCGGCGACCCTGACCTGGCCGACGAAGGACGCTTCCCGCCGAAGCTCACCGGCGTAGGGCGGAAGCTGACACCGGCGTGGTTCGAGAAGGTACTGGGCCGCGAAGGCCGTGTTCGCCCGTATTTGCGGATGCGGATGCCGGTCTTCGCCCACGATGCCGTCAAGCATTTGCCCGCCGACTTCATCGCCGCCGACGGCGGCATGCGCGACGACGCCGCCAAGGCACTACCCGGCGGCGATGTCGAGGCCGGGAGGCAACTGCTGGGCGCGGCCGGGCTGTCGTGCATCACCTGTCACGGGCTCAACGGCAAACCGTCGATCGGCATTCACGCGCTCGACATCACGGGCACGACCGAGCGGCTCCAGCCGGCCTGGTTCAAGCAGAACCTGCTGAACCCCGCCGCCGTCCGCCCCGGCACGCTGATGCCAAGCTTCTGGCCCGAGGGGAAAGCCGCGAATGCCAATATCCTGGGCGGCGACGTGGACAAGCAGATTTCGTCGATCTGGGCGTACCTCCGCGAAGGCAAGACGCCGATCGACGGCTATCCGCCTGCCAAGGGCGAGTTCGAACTGGTCGCCGACGAGAAGCCGGTCATCATCCGATGCTTCATGGAGGCGGCGGGAACGCACGCGATCGCCGTCGGCTTCCCGCAGAAGGTCCACATCGCGTTTGACGCCAACACGATTCGCCCGGCGATCGCGTGGCGCGGAAAGTTCCTGGACGCCTACACCACCTGGTTCAGCCGCGCCCAGCCGCCGGTCGATCCGTTGGGCGATGCGGTCGTTGCGTTGCCGGGCGGAATGCCGCTGGCCAAGTTGCCGTCGGCGAGTGATGCCTGGCCGAAGACGCTGGGGACGGAAGCGGGCTACACCTTCGGCGGATATCGGCTCGACAAGCAAGGCGTCCCGACCTTCCTGTACAAATTCGGCGAGATCGCCGTGGAAGACCGCATCGTCCCCACCGACGACGGCAAAGGGCTGACGCGAACGCTGGTACTCCGCGGCGGCGGCGGCGAAGGCGTCTACTTTATGCCGACCGCCGTAGGGGCAATCGGCGGAGCGCCCGCAAAGGGCGCGAACGCACCTTCGCTGAAGGTGACCGTTCTCGACACCAGGACCGAAGCCGACGGCAAGCCCATTCCGGTGACGTTCGAAAAGGGCGTAGCGACGCTGAAAGTGGAGTACCGATGGTAGACCTACAAGCTCCAGGGATTTCGACGGCTCAGTCAGTGACACGGGCTTCCAGCCCGTGCCAGGTGCGCCGTGGCTTGAAAGACGCAGATTCCCCGTACTCCAACGCATCACGCACGGGCTGGAAGCCCGTGTCACGGACGGCGTGGTTCAAGATCGGGCGTTACGCGCTGGCGGCTCTGGCCGCGTGCCTGTCAGTGTTGCCAACAGAGGCCGGCGCCGCCGAGGCACAGCCGTCCACGCGTCCGAGCCTGGCCGCCGCCGAGAGCAAGTTCTATCGGCTGGTCGATGTCTCGCTCGCCCGCAGCAACAGCAACAGCCGCGACACCACCTGGAAGCCCGGCGTCGCGATGAGCAAAGCACCGGTGCTGGAGATCAGCGGCATCGTGCCGATGGAAGGCAAGCGCCTGGCCGTCACCACGCGTATCGGCGACGTCTGGATGATCGACGGCGCGTACGACGAGCCGGCGGAACTGCAGTACACCCGCTTCGCGACCGGGCTTCACGAGCCGCTCGGACTGCTGCGCCAGGGCGATGCGCTGCTGACGATGCAGCGGTCCGAGCTCACACAGTTGCGCGACACTGACGGCGACGGCGCCGCCGACGAATACCTGGCGGCGATGAAAGGCTGGAACGTCTCGGGGAACTACCACGAGTACGCGTTTGGCCCGAAGCGCGACGGCCAGGGCAACCTATGGCTGGCGCTGAACGTGGGTATGGGTGCGGGCTCGAACAACGACAAGCCCTGGCGCGGCTGGGCGATGCGGATCACGCCGGAAGGAATGCTGGAGCCAATGTGTGGCGGACTGCGATCGCCGTGCGCGCTGGGGGCCAACGCCGCGGGCGACATGTTCGTCTCCGACCAGCAAGGCACATGGGTGGCGACGACTCCCATCCACCACCTGCGCAAAGGCGCGTTCTACGGGAATGCCGAGACGGTCAAGACCTTCAGCGCGCCCGGTTCGCCGATCAAGCTGTCCGGCCCGGTGCCCGAAGGCATGCCGTACCCCAAGGCACTCGAACTGCTTCCGGAGCTGAAGAACCCGGCCGTTTGGCTGCCCTATTTGAAGACCGGCCAGAGCAGCACCGACATCCTGCTCGACGATACCGCCGGCAAGTTCGGCCCCTTCGCCGGTCAGTTGTTCGTCAGCGATTTCACGACCGCTTCGATGACCCGCGTGTACCTGGAGAAGGTCAACGGCGTCTACCAGGGGGCGTGTTTCGGCTTCCGCGAAGGCTTTGCATCGGCTTTGCTGCGGATCGCGTTCGGGACCGATGGCAGCATGTTCGCCGGGTTGTCCAACCGGGGTTGGAGTTCGCGCGGCACGGCGGCGTACGGCCTGCAGCGGCTGGTGTGGACCGGCAAAACGCCGATGGAAATCAAGGAAATGAAAGCCAAACCCGACGGGTTCGAACTGGTGTTCACCAAGCCCGTCGATCGCAAGACCGCCGTTGATGTGACGCGATATTCCGGCAGCAGTTACACGTACAACTATTGGGGCAAGTACGGCAGCCCGGAGATCGACACCCTGCCGCTGAAGATCATGGGCGCGACCGTTTCAGACGACGGGCTCAGCGTCCGCCTGAAACTGGACGCGCTTCGGCGGTACTACGTACACGAGCTGAACGTGTCGGTGTCGTCGGCCGAGGGAGAGCAGGTGCTGCATCCGGTGGGGTATTACACGGTGAACGAGATCCCGAAGTGAGCGGCCGGTGGGCCGCCGGAAGGGGATCGCCACGGAGGCACGGAGGACAACTCGACTAGGCTCTGTCTAATGGACCCAGAATCCTCAAGTATTTCAGCATGATTCCGAGTTTTACGAAGCCAAGGAAGCTTAGTCCGAGCTTTTCGTACCGGGTGGCCAGTCTCCGGCACTCTTTCAACCAGCCCACGGCCTGCTCGATGCGGGATCGTTTCCGGTAGGTTTTCTTGTCGAAACGTTCGCCTATGGGGCGTTTCTGGTTGCTCTTTCGCGGGATGACCGGCTCGATGCCGCAGTCTTTGAGGAACTGGCGAGTTGATTCGTAGCTGTATCCCTTGTCGCCTGCCAGTTGATCGGGCCAGCCGATCCGACGAGGTCTGCGGACACTGTGGATCAGGTTGTGGAGTTGCGTCGATTCGTGCGTCTGACCGGCCGTGAGGGTGGCTCCGAGGATAAGGCCCTTGCCGTCAGTAACCAGGTGGAGTTTCGATCCCCATCCGCCGCGGCTGCGGCCCAAATGGTGGTCGTCGGGTTCGAGGGTGTCGAGCGGGTGCTTTTTTTGCGAGCACCGGCCGCGGCCCGGCCGGCGCGGATGTTCGTGCCGTCGACCAGCCACAGGTCCCAGTCGATCTTACCGGCCTTGTCCAGTCGGATCTGAAGGGCCTTGAGGATCTTGTCGAAGGTGCCGTCGCGACGCCAGCGGTTGAAGCGTTGGTTGACCGTTCCGAACTTGCCGTAGCGTTCGGGCAGGTCACGCCAAGGAGCGCCCGAGCGGAGAATCCAGAGCATGCCGTTGAGGACGGTGCGATGATTGAGCCACTTGCCGCCGCGAGCCTGCCTGGGAAACAGGTCCTTGAGAAGGGCCCATTGATCGTCCGTGATTTCGTAGCGAGCCATCAGAACCTCCGTATGGAGGCAGCATGGCATGCAATAATAGAAAGCGCAATTCCTAACGAGCGCCGAACTTGGCATCCGTTAGACAGAGCCTAGGACATCGTCTGCGCAAAGTTTTGGGGAACCACAGATGCACACAGATCTGCACAGATAATCAAGACAGGCAGCTCCGTCCTTTGCTGCGGCATGTCAGTGTCAGTTCGTTCTGGTTCATGTATCTCCGACGCATCTCATCTGTGAAGATCTGTGTGCATCTGTGGTTCCCCTAAAACTTGCGCAGACGACGTCCTAGTCGAGTTGCCCTCCGTGCCTCCGTGGTGATCTCTCTCCGATGGGCAGCAAGCGGGCTACTCCGCCGCCTTCATCAGCACCGCCGTCATCTTTGCTTTCTTCGTGTCGCCGTTGGCGATTCCCGAGACGCGGAACTGCAGCGTGTCGCCGACGTTTCGCATCATCGCCCACGATGCGACGAATGAACTCCCCTGCCCCAGTTTCTGCTGGAAAACCTTGAGAGCCGCTGGCGGCAACTGCTGCATGTTGGATTCGATGGCAGGCAACGTAACCTTGGGCAGTACATCGGGGTTGTCGGTCCAGACGACTACGCAATAGATCCCCGCGTCGGTCATCGGGAAGCTGGTGATGCTCTTGCCCGCGGCGTCGCCTACGTCTTCGAGGTCGATCGTCCAGGTCTTCTTCTTGTCGGCCTTGCCCGGCTTGAACGGAGGTCCCTGGTTGCCGGGCAGGTTGGACCGAATGATGCCGAGTACCTCAAACGCGCCGAACGCCGGCTGAAACTTCCGCGCGTCGTACTTTCCACCCGCAAGCGCCTTGTCGAAGATCGCCCGGAAGTGCTTGCGGTACTCGAGCACGTAAGGCGCGGCTTTGGTCTCGGCGGTTTTGTCGAGCAGGTCGCGGATGGCATCCACGCGCGGGCCGAACGATTTTCCGGTGATCGCGATGCGCCCTGATTCGCTGAAGAAGTGGTCGTTCCCGCTGATAAGCCCGACCACCTTGCCTTCGCGGTTGAACACGGGGCTGCCGCTCGCCCCGCCTTGCACGACCAGCGTGTACTGAAGAAAGGTCGCCCGTTCTTCGGTGGTCGCGGCCAGGAAGATGTCGGTCTTGCGCGTGAGATTGCCCAGGAACTGGTGAGCGACCGGTGCCTTCAGGTTCACGCCCGATTCCACCGATGCCTCCATCGGGAAGCCGATGTACGCCAGTTCGGTTGTCTCGACGACCTTGGCGAGCGTGGCATCGTCCGCCAGTTCCAACGGCGGTGCCTGCTTCGGCAGGTCGGCCTCCTCGACCTTGAACAGCGCGGTGTCGAACGGCATGGCAAACACAATCGGCTTGCCCGACTCCAGATCGACAGGTGGCTGCGTGCGCACCAGGTTTTCGAACGCCACGTAACCCGGGTGCAGCGTCGCCCCGGCGATCTTCAGATCGACCGGCGGGTTGGTATTGCTGCGGGCGATGAGCGTGGCGTTGTCCGGCTTGTTGAAGAACTCGGCGGCGACATGGGAATTGGTCCCCAGGTAGCCCTTGGCACACGACCAAGCCGTGCCCAGGCCGCGCTCTTCCATCCCCGGGCGTTGCAGCACCATGAGGTAGATCGCGCTCTTCCGCGGCGACAGCACCGCCGACCATTCCGGCGGCAGCGTGGGCATGGTCTGTGGCGGAGGCGCTGGCGGGGCCGGCTGTACAATGACCTGCGCCGGGGGGGGCTTGGTGAAGTACCACGCCGCCCCCAGCCCACCGGCCAGGAGGATGAGGATCGGAATGCCGAGCACGAAGATTCGCCGGCGCTCGCGGTTCGTCGCCTTGTCGAGTTCCGACATCAGCGTGTTCATGCCGATCGAGGTCTTGGCACCCTGCGACAGCCTCGACGGCGGACGAGAGACGTTGTGCACAGGCGTGACCGGACCGATCGAAAGCCCTTGCGCCGCCTGGGCGTGCGATGCCGGCCCGTATGGAATGGCAACCGGCGGGATCGTCGCCGCCATGGGCGCGCCCGGCGGCAGGTCGGCACCGGCATCGAGCATGCCCATTGCGTTGCCCATCGCCCCGCCGCTAACGCTCCCCATGATGGTGCTGGGACCGGCCGCGTCGGCGGTCTTCAAGGACGCCGCGATCACCGGCCCGCGCTCGCCGAGCACAATCTGGTCGCGTTCCGTGATCGGCGTTCGGCCCTGGACGCGCTGGCCGTTCACGAAGGTGCCGTTGGTCGAACCCGGGTCTTCCACGAACAGCCTGTCCCCCTCGGCGACAATCTGGCAGTGATGACCGGAGACGGTCAGGTCGAGCTCGGGGTTGAAGACGACGTCATTGTCGGGCTTTCGGCCCAGCCGAATGGTTGCTTGCTGGAACTCGCGTGATTGGCCGGCGAGGGAACTGTTGGCCAGATGTCGGATCAGGATGGTCATGCTCATGGCGAATCGCTGCGGCCAGGGGCCGCACTCCCGCAGACAGGACACCGCAAAGGGCGGAAAGGATGGTCGAGAGTATACAGCGAATGTTCGCCGTACCGGCGCGGAATGACGTCACAACACAGGTACGTGTGAAGCAATGGTCTTTGGTTCTTACCTCTTCTTCGGGTGTCATGGGCTGCGGCACTCCGATGCCCGTGGCGACGCGTGGATGCCGCAACATCGCCACGGGCAGGCGAGTACGCCAGCCCATGGCACCCCGAGATTGCCGAACAACATCGCTCATTGGCAACGATTGGTGCCGGTCCTACTAGCGTGCGTTTCGCTGGACCTCCAACAACTGCCGGCAGCCGGCTGTTCCCAGCGTGATCATCTCCATCAGTCGGCTCTGATCGAAGCCCGCCCCCTGCTCGCTCGACCCCTGAATCTCCACGAACCGCCCGTTGCCGGTCATCGCGAGGTTCAGATCGACTTCTGCCCGGCTGTCGTCGTAGTAATCGAGGTCAAGCCTCACTTCCCCTTCGATGATGCCGACGCTGACCGCGGCGATCTGCTCGACCAGTGCGCCGGCGGGGTCGTAATACTTCGGATCGCGCCGGGCCGGGATCGCGCCGCCGGCCGGCGGCTCGGTCATCGCGCCGGGAAGATCCTTGGGCAGCGCCGCCAATGCATCGGCCAATGCCACCCAGGCGCCGCAGATTGCCGCCGTGCGGGTTCCGCCGTCGGCCTGCAGCACCTGGCAGTCCAGCGCGATCGTATGGGGGCCGATCTTCGACAGGTCCACCGCCGCCCGAAGGGATCGGCCGATGATCCGCTGGATCTCGGTCCCGCGTCCGTCGGTGTGCCCCGTCTTGGGCCAGGGCTTGCGCTGGGGCGTCGATCCGGGAAGCATGACGTAGTCGCACGTCACCCACCCGCCGGGACGATCATCCTTCATCCACGGCGGCAGATCGCGGCTGACCGACGCGGTGCAGAGCAGCATGGTGCTGCCCTGCTGCCAGAGCACGGAGCCGGGTGCGGTCTTGGTGAAATTCCGGGTGACTTGGATCGGACGCAGTTGGTCAATGGGACGGCCGTCGGGTCGCATGGGTGAGGTTATAGCCGGACGCCGGGAATCTTCACGCCTTGTGGCAGGTGGTTCTCCTGCGGTATCACGGCAGGCATCATGAATGCCCGTCCAAGCGAAGCCCTCTTCCGCGAATGGGATCTCTACGACCGAATCGTCCACGACAACTGGATGGCGCACCGGGAGATTTCGGCGGCGATCCGCTCGTCGATCGGTCGTATGGAGGGCCCGCTCAAAGTGCTTGATCTCGGCTCCGGCGACGGCGAGATGGCGGCGCGAAGCCTGTCGGGCAGCGAGATCAGTCGCTACGTCGCCGTCGATCTGTCCGAGTCGGCATTGGAGCGACTGGAGCGAAGGCCCCACTTCGGGACGCAGCAGGCGTGCAATCGGCAAATCATCTGCCGTGACATGGCGGCTGTTGTCCGCGATCTGGACGAAGCCAGCTTCGACCTTGTCCTGGCAAGCTACTCGCTGCACCACTTTCCGACCGACCAGAAGGGGCCGCTTCTGGACCGGATCGCGCGCCTGCTGCGCGCTGGTGGCTGCTTCATCTGGACCGACTCGGCTCGACATGCCGGTGAAGCGCTTGATGACTACCTCCAGCGGTTGACCACTGCCCTCGATTCCCAATGGGTCTCCATTCCGCTGGCGGATCGACGGGCGGCGATTGAACACGTGCTGACCTGCGATTTCCCCGAACAGCCGAGGTGGATGCATGAACAATTGGCGATGCGGGGGCTGAATCTGGCGGAAGAGGCGTATCGTGATGCCCTCTTCGGCACGTGGATATACGTGAAATCGACGCAAGCCGGGCAGTGATGCCCCACCGACTCTCTGCAAATCCTCACGCCCGGACGCCGTAAGTTCCGATAACTCCACCTGTCGACCGATGTTTCGGGCGGGGACCGCCCGATGGAGAACTTCCGGAGGCTTTTGGGCATGCGGGACTTGTCTTCCTTGGCCGAGCAGATTCGTGCGGTTCGTCAGGCCCAGCGGCGCTTCATGGGGCGCTGGCGGCTCGAACAGGTGATTATCGGGCCCGAGCTGCTCGATCATCTCGCCGACGACATGGCCGCGGCCCACCTGGAACTCGAGAGCTCTGATCACTCGGCCGAGAACGCGCCGGCGGAGACCGCCACGCAAACCTCGCACCGGGACGGCTGGGGTTATCCACGGTCGAGGATCTGGTCGATGTAGTACGCACGGAGGCGTTGACGGCGGGCCACGAAGGTCGCGGCGTATCGGCGATGGAGTCGCCGGCGAAGTGATCGGCCAGAACGCCGCCCGACACCCATGAGCATCAGCAGTTCCGTGGGGTTGATCAGCGGGATCAACTCCAAAGACATCATCGATCAGCTGATGAAGCTCGAGGAGCGTCCCAAGACGCTCCTGCAATCGCGCAAGGACAAACTGTCGCTGCAGCGAGAGGCCTACGTTGCCATCTCGGGCAAGCTGACCACCCTCACCACCTCCGCCCGCACTTTCCAGCGGCCCAGCACCTTCACCGCCGCCACAGCAACCAGTAACGACGAAGACGTCCTGACCGCGACCACCTCGCCCGGTGCCGCCGTCGGCAGCTACCAGTTTCAGGTCGCACGCCTGGTGACCAGCCAGCAGTCGGTGACCGGCGGCTACGCCGACCCGACGTCCACGGTCAAAGCCGGCACCATCAGCATTGAAATGGGCGGCGGGAACCTGAACGTCTCGACGCCCCTGGCGCTGCTCAACGGCGGTGCCGGCGTCAACCGCGGACTCTTCCGCATCACCGACCGCAGCGGGTCGTCGTCCGTGGTCGACATCTCGTCGGCGATCACGCTCGACGACGTCATCAAGAAGATCAACACCTCGCTCGATATCGGCGTTCGCGCCAGCGTCGATGGCGACAAGATCGTCCTGTCCGACACCACCGGC